>NC_014259.1:1384181-2076271 GCF_000196795.1 Acinetobacter oleivorans DR1 | reverse complement strand
TAAGAATTAAAAAATATAGGGGTATTGAGCAAAAACCACGCCAACAAAATTATATTAAATAAATCAACAAATTATATTTTTTTGGAATTATTATTGAGGTTAAATGCCGCCGTTGTGTTGTGATTGGGACACTCTTTAGCGTTTAAGTGTTGAAATATCAACACAGCCTTTAAACTCGATTTTTTAATATTTATATAAAACAGTAGCATAGCTAAAAATTAATTTAAAAAAATAACGGCATGATTCCTGCTCATAAGACTTTTAACGAATTAAATATCGTCAAATCTTTAAATTATCGAGATTCATTATGTCAGTTGAGTTTTTATGGAGAATCCCTGTTCATGGGGATGGTCGTCGAGCACATCAATTACACACACGCGGTGAATGGAATCAATTAACTCCAGCAGTTCAATCTCCACAACGTGTTGCACCGCAACATGAAGATCAGTTATTTGCTTACTATGACTATGTCGAGCAAGTCGCGAAAGCAGCCGATATTGTTGGTTTTCATGGCGCACTCATTCCTGCTTTTCCGCATACTGAAGAACCATGGGTGTTAGCGTCTGCATTGGCAAGAGAGACAAAAAGACTTCGTTTGCTCATCGCAATTCAGCCTTGGTTTATTCATCCTGCTTATGCAAGCCAAATGGCTGCAAGTTTGCAGCGTTTAAGTCAGGGGCGAGTAGAGTGGAATGTGATTTCAGGTGGAGGTGGTGCACAACAACGTGCGTATGGAGACTTTATTGAACATGATCAACGCTATGCACGGACCAATGAATTTTTAGAATTTGTGAAAGGTTATTCGCACCATGCACCTTTCAATTACGATGGAAAGTTTTTCCATGTTGAACAAGGTGGCCTGAAATACCCAATGAATCAATATGAAGTTCCACGCTTATGGTTAGCAGGTGCAAGCGATGCGGCTTTACAAGTGGCAGGACGTCATGCAGATATTCATTTAACCTGGGGCGAACCTGTTGAACAACAGAAGAAAGTGATCGAACAGGCTCAAAATTTCTTTGAGCAGAATTCGCCAGAAAGAAAAGTTAAATTTGGCATGCGTATTGATATTTTAGCGCGACCAACCCAAGAACAAGCCTTCCAAGAGCTTAAACAAATGTATGAAACCATTACTGTCGATAGCAATGCTTTTGAACGAAAAGACACTGAATCTGTAGGAGCAAAGCGCCAGCAAGCCTTAGCACAAGGCAACCGTTTTGAAGACCTATTTGTGAGTCCGAATGTGTGGGCGGGAATGTCAAATGTACGAGGTGGCCCAAACTGTATTTTAGTCGGGAGCTATGAGCAAGTCGCAGAACGTTTGCAAGAATATATTGATATTGGGGTGGGACATTTTATTTTAGCAAGTAACCCGCATTTAGAAGAATCATATCGCGTGGCTGAAGAAGTCTTACCCTTAGTAGGATATAAATTAAAATAATAAACTTAGATCCCTTTGCGATATCAAAGGGATCTTGTTGTTTGAACAGCATAACACTGTCTGAAAACCAACATCTTTTGTATCAATCATTTGAAAAATACAAATTAAATTAATAAAAAATAATAACTTAAAGTTTTGGCATGGCTTGTGCAATTTACGACTTAATCTTTTATTTTTAGTTTAAATTTTTATGCATGATCAAATCCTTAATCCCCATAAGCGGGCTTTGCTCTTTGAGCAATTTGCGACAGTTGCAGCCACAACTGAAATTGCAGATCCGTTTGCACAGCATGATCAAGACGTTATTCAACCTGCTCCAGTGAAGTTGAATAAAGTCTTAATCGCAATTATTGCGGTTGCTTCAGCACATCTTGGAATTTGGTATGTTGCAAAACAATTGCCGACACCAGCTTTAGATATTCATAAACCAGAACCTGTGGTGATTGAAATCGTAAAACCGGTTGAACCACCTAAAGTGATTGAACCCAAAATTCCACCCATTACTGAAAAACCAAAAGTTCCACCTGTGGTGGAAAAACCCAAGCCAATTCCTAAACAAGTTGAACAACCCAAACCTGTCCAAAAAAGTGTGGAGCAACCTAAGCCAGTTGCAAAAGCGGTGGCTGAACCAACTCCACAAAAAGTTGCAGAACCTGTGGTCACAAAAGAAGTAGTCACAGAACCGGTTAAAAAAGTTGCTGAGCCTGTAAAAGCGTCAGATGACAATTTACCTGTGACTGAAGCCAAAGGTTATGCCGGATATCTCAGCAACCCTGCACCTGAATACCCTGAACAAGCTTTAGAACGTGGTTGGGAAGGCTCAGTCATTTTACGGGTCAAAGTATTAGCAAATGGCAGCCCGGATACAGTCAGTGTCAAGCAAAGTAGTGGCAAAAAACTTCTAGACAGTGCTGCCGTAAGAACAGTAAAGCAATGGAAATTTTCACCTGCGCTAAAAGGGAAAACCCCTGTAGAAGGCTGGGTCGATGTTCCAATTCATTATCAATTACCGAAATAAAATTTAAATTAAGAGGATATTTTCATGTCAGATATTAATTCATTGATCCATGACGGCACCATCTGGTTATTAGTTGCTTTCTCAATTGTGACTTGGGTGTTGATTGTGGTTAAAGTGGTCCAGACGCAGCGAGCAACAAAACAAAGTAAGCTTTTTGTAGAAGAGTTTTGGAAGGCAAAAAACTTATCAGATGCAGTAACTAAGTCTGAACTTGGTGAAGGCCCAGCAGCTCGAGTAGCTAACACAGGTTTTCAGACTTTAATTGAAGCAGATGAAAAGACGCATCAAGACTTACAAAACAGTTGGAGCCGTCAGGACTTATTAGAGCGCCATTTAAGTAAGCAAGTTCTAACTGAGCGCCGTCAATTAGAAAAAGGTTCGGCTTTACTGGCTTCTATTGGAAATAACGCCCCATTCATTGGTCTGTTCGGTACAGTATTTGGGATTATCCATGCATTACAAGCGATTGCTCATTCAGGTAATGCAAGTATGGATGTCGTGGCTGGACCAATTGGAGAAGCGCTGGTTGCAACGGGTATTGGTATTGCAGTTGCTGTACCAGCGGTGCTTGCCTATAACTACTTTGTGCGTAAAGTAAAAACAATTGGCGCAGATCTTGATGATTTTGCAACGGATTTCGTGAGCCTGAATCAAAAAGCAGGATTCCAACTACCAACTGCAAAAAAGGGTACAACTGGTAATACGGCGCTTAAAGATACTTCTGCTAAAGAAGTGAAAGAGAAAGGAGTGTTTGCATAATGGCAATTTCTACCTCTCAAGAAGACGATGTCGTCAGTGAAATTAATATTACGCCGTTAGTTGATGTCATGTTGGTCTTACTCATCGTATTCATTGTGACAGCTCCTTTGTTAACAAATACGGTGAAAGTGAACTTACCAAAAGCGGCCCCAACTCAATCTACAGACCAAAACAAAGCTGTGGTGATTAGTGTAAATCCACAAGGTGAAATATTCCTTGATAAAGATAAGGTGACACTTGCGAACTTTGAACAAAAAATAAAGTCACGCAAAAGCAGTAACCCTAAATTAGCATTAAACTTAAATGCTGATGAGACTGTACCGTATGGAACAGTCGCAAAATTATTGGCAAGTATTGAACGTGTAGGGGTAGATAAACTTTCTGTGATTACAGTGCCTAAATAATTAGGCCTCCATAAAAAAAAGCTGCTTCGGCAGCTTTTTTTATATTTTGAGTACAGATGAATATTAAGCTTTCCAGAGTTTTTCAAAGCGCCATGTCGGAAAAATCGTATGTTCAGGAGCTAAACCACCAATATTTTTAGCTGCTGCGTCAATCGTATGGCTAAATCCCCAAATGAGCATTCCACCACGTTCATGTTGAATTTTTTGTGCTTGCGCTAAATGGATTTTGCGTTTGGCTAAATCAGGCTCTGCCAGTGCTTTAAAAAATAACTCACTATATTCAGGGTCTTTAAAATTCACACGATTAGTCGTGGAAATTGGGGCATCGTTAACAACAGCCGTCGATAAGTAGGGCGTGCCGACATTGGTCGCATTACTCGATAGTTGCCACTTACTACGGTCAGGACCATTAAACGTTGCAAAATCGACTTGTTTAACTCGAATATTTACATTCGCTTGTTTTGCTTGCTCGGCAAAAATTAATGCAGGTTGAGCACTACTCACTGGGGTAACAAGTTCTACACTCAAACCATCTTTAAAACCTGCTTGGGCTAATAGATTTTTTGCCTCGGCAATATTTTGTTGGCGCTGCGGCAAATTGAGAAAGGCAGGGTCTTGCGGCGAATAAAGATCGTTGGCGATTCGACCTTGCCCATTTAAACCTCGTTGTACCAACTCCTCTCGGTTTGCAATCAAACGAAATGCCTGACGCACTCTAGGATCATTAAACGGCACTTGTTGAGTATTAAAGTCAAAACTATTATGCGTATTGGTCGCAGAACGTATGGTTTGAATGTGTTTTGCTTGCTCCAAAATTTTAATATATTCGGGCGAAATCGCATTTGCTACATCAATTTGTCCAGCCAATAAAGCATTTAATCGAGAGACCTGATCTTTAAAATCAATCACTTCAAAACTATCTGCATAAGGTTTGTCTGCTTTAAAGTAGTTATTAAAACGGGTAAAAACAGAACGCTGCCCCGGAATAAACTCTTTAACTTTATATGGACCAGCTCCGACTGGATTATGAATAGGGTCAAAGTCAGTCGGCACAATTCCTCCAAAGTTTACCCAGGTTTCGGGCAGTGCAACAAAACCGGGAATCGTACTAATAAAAGGAATACGAACGGTGTATTCATCTAGTTTTTGAATACGATCTCGGTCAATCCACTGCACCAGATTACGAAATGGTGAAGCGAGTTTAGGATCTGTTAGACGTTTAACTGAAAATATCACATCATCAGCAGTAATGGTTTTACCGTGATGAAATTCTAAGCCTTTACGTAAACGGATGGTCCATTCACTTGCATTATGATTAGGTTCGGCAAACTCCGCTAAAGCAAGTCGGGGCAGCATATTTTCATCCCATTCCCATAACTTATTATAAATAGCGAAACCTCGTGTAATACCACTTCCTGATGCCGAAAGATGAGGATCTAGACTGCCTGATTGTTGTCCTCCAATCAGCCCCAAGCGTATAACTCCTCCATGCTTAGGCGTTGCTGAAGAGGTAGTTTTTGATTCGTTACTATTATCTGGAGAGGGGCCACAACCTGATAAACTGCCCAACAAAGAGACGCCACCTAGCGCCGTGAGACTTTGTGTTAAAAATTTTCGACGTGATAACTGAAATGTTTGATTTGTCATTATAAATACCTGATTAGATCTTCATCCTCTAAGGTATTGCAGAATAAATGCCAATATTTTTATATAATTTTAATATATTTATCAAATGCTTATATAATTATTGTTTTTGGTGAGTGTCTCTATTTCAACAGCTTTGTTGAAAAAATAAACATGAATAGAACTGATAAGTAAACAATGAGAAATTAAAAACAACTGAATCAAATGGTTAGGGCAAATTATTTGGCGATTCAATGGTTGGCATAGGCTTTGCGTAACGCATTGTAAATTTACTTTCCTGAGTGTGATATGAGACAGCCTTTTCAATTAAAACCTTTAGTTATTGCGCTTAGCGTATTAGGGGCAACTTTACCGTTATATGTTTTTGCCGAAGAAACGCCACAACAAGCAGGTGATTCTGAAAGTGATGTAATTACTTTGTCCGATGTAGTCGTTACTGGAGCAACCAAGAAAACTACCGTAGTTCCTAAACGCAAAGTTACCTCAATTTATGGAACGGATAGCTCTGTATTGGATACCCCACGTGTAGTATCCCAAGTATCAGAACAACAATTTAGAGAAGATGTTATTCGCAGTGCGGATGATCTCGTCAAATATGCACCGAGTATTACGCGAGGCGGGGGACAAAATGCTAACTTTGCTCCACAAATTCGTGGACAGAACTCGGAAGTTTTTCAAGATAGCCAACGCATTTACAGTACTCGCCATCCAACCAATCTCAATGCTTATGAAGCAGCCGATATTGTGGCAGGGCCAACAGGTGTAATTTTTGCGCCTACTTCAGGTTCTGGCGGATATATTAACTACCTGACCAAAAAGCCTAATTTTAATAAAGCCGAAACCAATATCTCTGGGACTGTAGGTTCCATTTACTCAGGTAAAGGCGCAGAGCCTAATTTCTCTGTCAGTATTGATCATACAGCGCCGATTTCAAAAGAATTAGCATTTCGCGTGAGTGCAACAGCTCAAAAAACAGATGACTATTATGACAATGTGAAAAATAACTTTAATGCATTTTATGGAGCACTTGCTTGGCGCCCAAATGATCGTTTAAGGGTAGATTGGAATATCAGTTACGATGACTATTACGATTTTAATGTGACGCATGGCTGGAATAGAGCATCGCAACAATCGGTTGATAATGGCCTTTATTACAAAGGTAGAGCTACGCCTATTATTCAAAACGGTTCGACTTTTTGGTCTCCTGTATTTGAATCGGGTGCGGCAAATTCTAAAGTCATTGGTTGGCAAACTCGTCAGAAGAACGATAAAAACCAATATGTTGCTGTTGGTGGAGTTCAGACCACGCCGTTACCGAACTCAACTGCGGATCAAGCAGGAACCATTAAAGGTTGGGTCTATGATCCATCAATCCCCGGTAATGAATTGGTCAAGCTAGATGATAATGTTTCAGGACGTAGTGAAGATAAAAATAGTGCCAAGCGATTTAGTACCCAATTAAAAGTAATTAAAGATTTAAATGACCATTGGTCTATTGCAAACAGTACGCTCTATCAAAATAACAAAGATTTAGGCGACTCTGTTGGGAGCTTCTTTACAGATTTAGATCATGAGTTAATTGATAACCGATTAGAATTTTTAGGCGACTATGATTTTGAAATAGGTGGCGTAAAAATTAATAATAAAAGCAGTACCGGAGGAACATATCGTCATGAGAAGTTTACCTCTTTAGCTGCAAATAATAGTTTTAATATTAATCCTTATGATTTAACCAATGATCCATCGCAGAAGAATCCTGGTGATTTACTGGGGTTAATTAACAATAGCGGTTCAACAGGAGGTTGGATTGGACAAGCCGGAGTACCACAGTATTCCCAATATTTTGGTTATTTAAATTTACCGCGCATGTACCCAATTGGAAACGGTTTATATGCAGAAAAAGGTGGCTTTCCACCGAATGGAGGAGGCGCTGTCTATACGGGTTCTGGTTTTTGGGATACGTTGAGTGTATTCACTCAACAGAACTTTACCTTTAACGATGTATTCGGTATCAATTTAGGTATTAACCATAGTTCAGTAAGAGCAAAACTTGAAAATCCACTCGTTTTAACCCCAGCAGATGTCCGTTCATCGAGTGATAAATATAGTCTATTGAGCTATCAACTGAGTACGTTTATTAAGCCTACTGCGAAAAGTACACTCTATTTTACCTATGACAAAAGCACTGCATTAAATACGGGAGTATTTGGGCCTTTCTTGATTTGGGGTGCAGGAAATCAACTCAATCCTTTAGCTTTTGACAGTCAAAGTGAGCTAAAAGAAGTAGGATTTAAATATGAACCTATTACTGACCAGTTATTTTTAACCCTAAGTGGATTTGAACAAAAACGAGATTTATCGCCTGATACCAACGGCAATATGGCTCGCTTTGAAATAAAAGGAATTGAGTCATCATTAAGATGGCAACTCCAAAAAAATATAGCAATTGGGGGAAATTTCACTTATTTGGATGCTGAATACAGCTCTATTATACCTGCTGGTTTTTCACCATTTGGCTTTCATGCGGACAATGCTACGGTTTGGGGAGACAATAACGCTTTAAACCAACGTAAAGCCGGACGTTATGATGCAGCAGGAATTCCCAAGTACTCTGCAAGTGCTTATGTAGATTACCAGCATCAGTCTGGTTTTGGAGTTAACCTTTCGGGATGGTGGACAAGCTACTGGTACACAAACTTAAGTCAAACCGTGAAAGTACCGAATAACTATAATCTGGACTTAGGTCTTTATTATCGCCAGCCACAGTGGACGGTGGGTCTTAACATTCTTAACCTAACCAATGAACGAAATTTTGTGAATGGTTTGGCAGGAGCGAATAGCGAGTTTTTACAACCAATGCGTCCTCTGACTGTACAAGGTCAATTTAGTTATAAATTTTAAAACCAATCAATCATTTCCAACAATCTTAAAAAGCCATACATCTGTATGGCTTTATTATTAATACGGGATATAAAACACGTTAAATCGTGAATGTTGAAATAACAACAATAATACCTTTCAGACTGTCTATCTATCAGCAGTATTGAATCATTTTTATTTTTAAATTTTTATTAAGTATTTGAAATTATTTAAATAAATTAAATGGCATAGAAGTTGCCAATATAAGAATAGATTTATTTAAATGGAGTCACCATGTTTAAGGTTACAAAAATTAGGCAGAGTATTTTAACTGCTATGTGGGGAGTAACAGCGAGTGTTTCGACATTAGCTTTAGCGAACGATGATGCTGATGCAATTCCTGCTGAGCAACAAGCTCAAGTGGTAAATGCTAAAGATGTAAAAAAACTAGGCGATGTCATCGTTACTGCACAATATCGTGCACAAAACATTCAAAAAGTTCCGACTGCAATTACAGCGGTTTCAGGCAAAGATTTGGCCGCGAAAGGCTCAACATTTATTGGCGATGTTTTAACTTATACACCCAATGCAGCAGCTGAAAACCCAGATGGCGATAGCCGTCCACGTTGGTATATTCGTGGTCTAGGAACTGGCGATGTAGCAGCCTCTACAGTTTTTCCAGTCGGTATTTATGCAGATGGGGTTTATTTAAATGCGCCTGTTGCTGGTGCTGGAGATTTATTCGATTTAGAACGTATTGAGGTTCTACGCGGTCCACAAGGCACGCTTTACGGTAAAAACACCACGGCTGGTGCGGTGAATTACATTTCACGAAAACCTGCTTTTACAGATAAACCGACTGGTTATGGAACAATAGGAATAGGTGACCATAATCTTCGTACTTTTGAAGGCGCCGTGAACGGGGCTATATCAGATAACGTTGCCGTACGAGGAGCATTCTATTCAGAAGACCGCGATGGCTATGCAAAAAATTTAGCCAATGGTGAAAATTACGGGGATGTAGATAAAAAATCATTCCGCTTCCAAATATTAGGAAAAATTAATGATGATTGGAATGCTTTAGTCAATCTACATAGCCAAACTTATAATGGTCTTGGCAATAATGGCTCTTTAAGTATTGGAAAATACTGGGGTGTTTATGAAAGACCACAAGGCCGAGATACAAATTTAGATTTACCTGAAAGTAATAAAATCCAACATGATGGCGCTTCACTCACCTTAACAGGAGATTTAGGCGGCGGTCATACTTTTACATCCATTACAGCGTTTGATAAAACCACTCAAAAATCTATTTCTGATGGTGACTATACGCCTTACGATGTAGCAAGAAGCTATAGCGATAATGAATGGCGCCAATATAGCCAAGAGTTTCGTATTTCTTCTGATGCTGAAAAAAGACTCAGTTGGATCGCAGGTTTTCACTTCTTTAATGAAGATTTAGACTCAACAGGCGTAAGTGCGCGAGTAAATAAAACACTACCGAATGGTGCTCCAGCACAAACGGCGGGAACTCCAGCTTTTAGAGATATTACCTATAACCAGACCACACAAAGTTTTGCCTTGTTTGGGAATAGTACCTATAAATTTACCGATAAATTTAAAGTGACAGGTGGTTTACGTTGGACAAGTGAAGAAAAAGACATTGATCTAGATCTTGTTCAAATTACCTCAGGCGATTACACCAAAGGCAGTTGGTGGCAAAAGGATGGGTACAGTAATGCGGTTTATAACCCAGCGCCGAATGCAAATGGTTCAACAAGTCGTAAAAAGAGATGGAATGAGCTGACTTACGATATTACGCCAGAATATGAAATCACTCCTGATATCAACACATACTTCCGTTTTGCTCGAGGTTTCCGTTCAGGCGGTTTTAACACCGGACTTTCAAGTAGCCTGACGCAACTTGCAGATGTTAACCCTGAATATTTAAACAGCTATGAGCTAGGTTTGAAGTCTAGCTTGTTACAAGGCAATTTAACCGCCAATGCCAATATTTTCTATTACGACTACAAAGATATTCAAACAAATTTATTGGTTGCGACAGAAGGACAAGGTGGGGGGGTAACCTCAGTTCTAGCAAATGGACCTAAGGCAGAAGTAAAAGGTGCCGAATTAGAATTAGATTATTTAGCTACCGATAACTTACGCCTACGTTTTGCAGGTGCTTATTTAGACAGTGAATACACCGACTTTGTTGATAAAAACCCAGTAACCAATGTCGTAAATGCTGACAATACAGGTAACAGCTTGGTTCGTTCTCCAAAGTACACCATCGGTTTAGGGGGTGAATATACCTTTAATCTTGATAGTGGAGCACGAGTCATCGTGGGCACAGATGCAAAATATCGTGACCGTGAATTTTTCTTAGTCAATCGCCAAGATTATTCTGTTGACCCAATCTTGAGTCAAAAAGGGTACACCTTATGGAACGCAAACGTTGGGTATATCAGCGCAAATAATAAATACCAAGTTAATGCTTACGTTAAAAACTTGCTAGACGAAGAATATCAAGTTCATGGGCGACCAAATGGTCCTGCTGGACAATATGTCTTAACCTATGGAAACCCACGTCAAGTTGGTGTTTCTCTCACTGCAAAATTCTAAGCTTTGCTTTACGGAGAAAATAATGGGAATTGAATTTTTTACACGTTTACCACTTCATGGCGAAACAGAATTTTTACCTGGTGATCCACGTAATCGCGGTGATTGGGCCAATATTGAAAATGTTGAAAATACCGGAGCTGTTTCGAACTATGAAGTAGGTGATGACTTTACCTATATTGATTACTTAAGTCAGGTAGCACGGGCAGCAGAAATTAATGGTTTTGCTGGTGCACTCATGGTGAACGCACCAACGGGTGAAGAGCCTTGGACAGTATGTTCATTGCTTGCAAGAGAAACCAAAAAACTTAACTTTGTGACTGCATTTCAGGCCTATCATTTTAGTCCATATAATGCTGTACAAACTGCGGCAACTTATCAGCGTGCAACGGGCAATCGACTGGTTTGGAATATTATTAATGGCGGCTCGGAAGTCATCCAACGTCAGGTCGGCGATGACTTACCTCACGATGAGCGTTATGCACGTGCTACAGAGTTTCTAGATGTTGTAAAAGGATATTGGAATAATCCTTCATTTCACTATAAAGGAAAGTACTATTCGGCAGAAGGCGGTGGTCTAAAATATCCACTGAATAAAGCAAGCCTTCCAATTATTTGCACGGCTGGTTCTTCTGAAGCTGCTCGCGAGTTTGGAGCAAAACATGCCGACTATTATTTAATGCGAGCTGAAAAACCAGAAGAAATTGCCGCATTGATTGCAGACGTACGTGCTCGTGCAAAAAAGTATGGTCGTGAAAATATAAAATTTGGTCTATCGATCGATACCATTGCTCGCCGTACTGAACAAGAAGCATTGGCAGAAGCACAGCGCTTTCTCGATGAAGCTGCTGAAAAGCAACGTTTACATGCAGCAGCAGCCCATGCGGGTTTACGCTCAGCGCGGGTATTAAGCTTCGAAAAAGAGTACGCCGAAAAAGATGGCAGTAAAAATGTTAGCGACTTTTTTATCCATCCAAATGTTTGGTCTGGATTTGGATATATTGGTGTGCCACCCGGTGTTGCTTTGGTAGGGAGCTACCAGCAGATTATTGAGCGTATTGAAGAGTACAATAGCATAGGCATAGAGTTATTCTTTCTTGCAGGCTATCCACATCTTGAAGAGTCCTACCGTCTTGGTGAACATGTTCTTCCGCACTTTAAAAAGCAACGTGCTCGATTACAGCCTACGGTAGCTAGCCCAGAGTTTGATATTGCGCTTTAAAGTTTAAATGTTCTTTAAATAAGCCTGATTAGTAAGCTAGTTGGGCTTTTTTAATTTTTGTTCCTTTTACGCGTTTGATCTTTTATGAAAGTTCTATACAAGAATTCTTATCTTTATCTCTTATTTATAAATATAAATATTTTCTGATCTTTGTACCTGTGTAGACAGTTAAACAAAACATCTCTATTTACACTCATCCAGAGCATAACACCAAAGATGATCACAACACGTCTCATATTAGATCTGAATGACACGGATAAATGATCATCAGGTATACGTTTAGTTAAACATTCTGAGAAATCTATAACAGCAGAATGTATGGATATATATCGAGATATGAAAGAAATAATTTCGCAAAAAAATTCATCCGGCATTGTCTGGAAAAGTACCAAGAAACCATGGTTCATTTCTGTTGGGTATTTTAACTCGCTTGCGATCTATTGGATTGTACCTCTTTGTTTATTCCTACTATGGTGGGTAGCGTCAAACGAGCAATGGATGCCTGCCCAAATTTTACCTACCCCAAAAGACACTTGGCATTCTTTCGTTGAAATTGCATCTCAAGATCTATGGTCACAGCTTGCGATTAGTCTTGAACGCTTTGGTCTTGGCTTATTGTCAGGTGTGTTAGGTGGCGTATTTCTAGGTATTTTATTGGGTTATAGCCGCATTGCTGAGCAATACCTATCTGCAACGTTTTATGCGTTGGTCATTATCCCAACACTGGCTTGGTTGCCTTTGCTCATGATCTGGCTCGGCATCGAAAATAGTTTAAAAATTTTCATAATTTTTAAGGCCACAATGGTGCCGATTGCTTTACACACTCAGGCAGGGGTACGTGACATTCAACCCAAACTCAAAGAAATGGCAGCAATTTTACAGTTCAATCGTCTAACCTTACTCACAAAACTTGTACTGCCAGCCACACTTCCATATTTCTTTACGGGTTTAAGACTAGCTGTTGCAGCAGGCTGGACGAGCTTAATTGCTGTTGAATTGTTGGCTTCATCGGAAGGCATTGGATATTTGATGGTGACAGGTCGTCAGCTATTTCAGCTTGATATTGTTTTTGTCACGATTTTTGTGATCGCATCTGTC
The DNA here is from genome assembly GCF_000196795.1 of Acinetobacter oleivorans DR1. Lineage (NCBI taxonomy): Bacteria > Pseudomonadati > Pseudomonadota > Gammaproteobacteria > Moraxellales > Moraxellaceae > Acinetobacter > Acinetobacter oleivorans. The sequence continues at coordinate 2,063,204 of NC_014259.1, read as the reverse complement.
GGAATTATTTTCGATTTTATCCTACATCGAATTGAACGAAAGTTTGTGTTTTGGCCACATGCTGCTTTGAGTGCGCATACTTTTCACAAAAAAAACAGATCCGATGTTTTCAAGTCATGGGTTTTACCCTTGAGTTTAGTCGTGCTTTGGGCAGTGAGCAGTTGGTTTAACTTGATTTCGAGTCAAATTTTGCCCGCGCCGTGGAAAGTATTAGAAGCGCTATGGTCAGGCATTCAAGATTTCTCACTCACTACCGCCATGTATTACAGCCTTTATCGTGCAATTTTGGGTTTGATTATCGGCGGGTTAATTGGGGCATCAGTAGGAATTGTGGTAGGGCTATTTAAACCTATTGAAAATCTGTTGGCACCTACACTCAACACATTACGTCTCATTGCCATTTTTGCTTGGATTCCGCTACTGACAGCTTGGTTTGGACTCGAAGATTTATCAAAAATTGTTTTCATTTCAATAGCGACATTTTTTCCGATGTTTATTGCGACATGGAAAGGCATGTCGAGCATTCCCATGCAGCTTGTTGAAGTCTCGAGCACTTTAAGAATGACATTGCTTCAACGCTTAACGCTTTTGATTTTACCGAGTATAGCACCATCAATGTTTGCTGGGTTTCGATTGGCATTGCTCTATTCGTGGATGGCATCTTTTGGAGCTGAATACTTGATGGGCTCTGGAATTGGTATAGGTAGCTACATGATGGCAGCACAGCAAAACTTTGAAATGGAGCGTGTGATAGCAGCAACCGTTTTGGTCGCTGGTTTAGGGGCGATTCTGGCATGGCTGGGCAAAATAACTGAAAACTACGCAACATCTTGGCGAAAAAATTGAGGTCAGACCATGACAATTACTCTTAATACAAATATTGAAAAACATCACCAATCTTTTCAAGCTAATGCTCAAACACGTGTGGCATTTCATCATGTCCACAAGTCTTTTGTGGTTAATCAACAACCTGTCAAAGTTATTCACGACTTTAATCTAGAAATTAAAGAAGGGGAGTTTATTGCGATTGTAGGTAGCAGTGGCTGCGGTAAATCTACGCTCTTACGTCTTTTGGCAGGACTAGATCAAGATTTTGATGGTCGAATTTTAATTGATGGTGCCGATGTAAGCGGGATTGGCGGCGATCGAGCGGTAGTCTTTCAAGAACATCGCTTATTTCCTTGGCTTACCGTTGAGCAAAACATTGAGCTGGGTTTATTAAATGAGGCGTTAACTTCACGTGATAAAGATATTCTGGTCCAGAAAGCAATTGAGTTAATTGGCTTAAATGGCTTTGAAAAGGCGTACCCACATCAGCTATCTGGTGGGATGTCTCAACGTGTAGCTATTGCACGCAGTCTTGTTGTGCAACCACGCATTTTCCTGCTAGACGAACCGTTTGGTGCCTTGGACGCATTAACACGGCATCAAATGCAAAATGAATTGCTACGCATTCAATCCCAACAAAAAATGACTACTGTTTTTATTACGCATGATGTGGAAGAGGCCGTAACTCTGGCAGATCGTGTAGTGATTTTAAAACCTAAACCTGGTCGTGTTGAACAGATTATTCCCGTCAACTTGCCACGTCCTCGAAATCGTTCAAGTTTTGAATTACATCAATTAAAAGAACAGATTTTTCGGATTTTGACCGAAGACAAAATTGGTTAATTGGAGTTATTGATGAGTGAATTTAGTCAAGGCTCGATTAGAAAAGCATTTTTATTTGAGCAACTATCCAATCAGGTCACCCATACAACGTCGGTTAATGATCCTTTTAGCCATAACGTAGATGTTGGAAATGATCCTGCTGAGCCAAAAAAGAATGCTTTGGCAATTGCGATTGTCGCCGTTGCTGCGGCACATTTGGGAATCTGGTATATCGCCAAACAACTTCCTACACCTCAGCTTGATGTTAAAACACCTGACCCTGTGGTGATAGAGATTGTCAAACCACCTGAACCACCTAAGGTGATTGAACCTAAAATCCCTCCAGTGGTGCAAAAGCCAAAGATACCACCTGTTAGCCCAAAGCCTGAGCCTGTACAAAAGCAAATAGAGACACCAAAACCAGTACAGAAACACGTTGAGCAGCCTAAACCTGTTGAACAGCATAAGGTAGTAGAGCAACCACGACCTGTAGCGGAACCCTTAAGTAAAAACGTGGTGGCAGCTCCTGTTCAGCAACCCGTTTCAAAACCAGCTGAAGCACCTGCGAAAGCGGCTGATGACAACTTGCCAGTTACAGAAGCAAAAGGCTATGCGGGTTATTTGAGTAATCCAGCGCCTGAATATCCTGAACAGGCTCTCGATCGAGGTTGGGAAGGTTCAGTCATCTTGAGGGTAAAAGTCTTGCCAAATGGCAGCCCTGATAGCGTGACAGTCAAACAGAGCAGCGGCAAAAAAATACTCGATAGTGCAGCGGTGAGAACCGTAAAACAATGGAAATTCTCACCAGCCTTAAAAGGAAAAACACCAGTCGAAGGTTGGGTCGATGTTCCTATTCACTATCAACTCCCAAAATAATTTTTAACTTAATATTGATCTATAAGGAATTTTAACATGAGTGATATAAACTCCCTGATCCACGATGGGACTATCTGGTTATTGGTTGCTTTTTCAATTGTGACATGGGGTTTGATTGTAATTAAACTGGTTCAAACCCAAAAAGCCAACCGCCAAAGCAAAGCCTTTGCAGAAGAATTCTGGAGTGCCAAAAATCTGCAAGATGCCATTCAGAAATCGGAAGCAGGAGAAGGACCAGTGGCACGCATTGCAAATACTGGTTTTAAAACACTTGCCGATGCAGACGACGATACTCATCAAGATTTACAACATAGCTGGAGTCGTCAAGATTTACTTGAGCGCCATTTACGCAAACAAATTTTGTCTGAACGCCGCCAGTTAGAAAAAGGTTCTGCCTTGCTCGCATCAATTGGTAATAATGCACCTTTCATTGGGCTATTTGGTACAGTCTTTGGGATTATCCATGCTTTACAGGCCATTGCACATTCGGGTAATGCCAGTATGGATGTCGTTGCAGGGCCGATTGGTGAAGCACTAGTTGCAACAGGCATCGGGATTGCAGTAGCGGTTCCAGCGGTACTGGCATATAACTATTTCGTGCGTAAAGTAAAAACTATCGGTGCAGAACTAGATGACTTTGCGACCGATTTTGTCAGTCTAAACCAAAAATCAGGTTTCCAGCTTAAGACAGTCAAGGCTAAAACAACAAATACGAGTACTCCAGCCAACGAGTTAAGCCATACCCACAATAAAGAAAAGGTATATGCATAATGGCAATTTCAACATCGGAACAAGATGATGTCGTCAGCGAGATCAACATTACCCCTCTAGTGGACGTGATGTTGGTTCTGTTGATTGTGTTTATCGTCACGGCGCCCTTACTAACGAATACTGTTAAGGTAAACTTACCCAAAGCTGCCCCAACACAAGTGACAGATCAAACCAAGGCCGTAGTCATTAGTGTTAATCCCAAAGGCGAAATTTATCTAGATAAAGACAAAGTCACTCTTGAACACTTCGAACAGGCCATTCAAACGCGTAAGGCGGCCAATCCTAAACTGGCTCTGAACCTGAATGCAGATGAGACGGTTCCATATGGTACGGTTGCCAAGTTACTGGCCAGCATAGAACGGGTAGGCGTTGATAAACTATCAGTCATTACATCGCCTAAGTCTTAAGTTCTATCAAAATAAACAAGACGAAAGAAAATCAAGATCCAAATTTGAGATCTTGATTTTCATATAATTGTTTAATCTAAATTTATATTAAACTTGAATTTCACGATTAGGTTGTATGGTCTATTTTAGAGCTTCAATTTGATGGTGAGATGGCGAATGACAACACTTGTTTATAACGATAAAAGAAGAAATAACTATGATCATTTTTTAGATTTATTAGATCAAACTCATATCAATCGTTATCAAGATTTCAACATTACCTTTGAATATAAAAAACTGGCTGAACAAATGCTGTCAGAATGTGAATTCATGGACGCATGTTCGCTTGAAGAAAAGCAGAAGTTATTTAATGAAATTAAAATAAAGCATCTATATCAAGGGCAAGTGCTATATTCGAGAAATCAAAACTGTCGTGAACTCATCATTGTTTTAAGTGGTGTACTCAAATTAGGTTGGAACTCATACGATGGGAAATATCTTATTCATCGTTTTATTCCTACAGGCGCACTATTAAATATTGTCTATCTTATTTCTGAATCTGCCTTAGAGCATGAATATGTTGCACATGAAGCAACTGTGATAGCAACCATCCCTGAACATATCTTTAAGCACACCATACAGCACAATTCACGCATGCTATATCAGGTTTTAAAACTGGTATGCCAGAGAACACGGCTTTTAGATAATGATATCTATCACACATCTACACAACCTTTAAAAGTACAAATTGCACGACAGCTCATTTATTTAATCGAATTTTTTTCAACTCAAACTCAAAAAGGTATTGAGGTTTTGTTAAAACTCTCACAAGAAAATTTAGCTGAACTTTTAAAGATATCGAGACAAAGTATCAGAAAGGAAATTCAGTGGTTTGTTGAAGAAGGTATTATAGAAACTAAATACAATCATATCTCTGTCAAAGACATCGACAAATTAAAAGCCTTATTGCACTAAAGAGATTATGACGAATTATGAATAATTTTTCATAAATGCAGAAATGCTATGTAATTTTTGTTGCAGAATTTAAAGGGGGGAATTTCTAAACTCATATCATCAATGACGAGAACGATGATATGGCAGATTTATTAATAAGAAAACCAGTGAATGAGTTAATCGATGTAATTCCTTTAGCAGGTCGTATCGGTGCACAAATTAATGGTGTTGAATTATCTTCAAACCTCAACCCTGAGGTCTTGAATCAAATTAGGCAATCATTGCTTGAACATAAAGTTATTTTTTTCCGTAATCAAGAACATTTAACAGATCAAGAGCAGGAAAAATTTGCCGAATTGCTTGGGCAACCTATTTCTCATCCTACTGTTCCAGTGGCAGAGGGTTCGACTTATATATTTGAGCTTGATTCCCGTCATGACGGTCGTGCAGACGTTTGGCATACCGATGTTACCTTTGTATCAAATTATCCAAAAATCAGCATTTTAAGAGCAGTAACTACCCCCAATCGAGGGGGAGATACCACATGGGCAAATACAGAGGCAGCCTATGATGAATTGCCAGAGCCGCTAAAGCTCCTTGCCAATCAGCTCCGTGCGATTCATACCAATGATTTTGATTATGGTGGTTTTCGGCCTTCTGCAAGTGATGAAGTCGTAAAACGCCATCAAAAAATCTTTGCTTCAACGGTCTATGAGGCAGAACACCCATTGGTCAGAGTACATCCTGAAACAGGTAAGAGAACCTTAATTTTAGGTCAATTTTTTAAACGATTTGTAGGTCTGACTGCTAAAGAGTCCAACAAGCTGTTTGAAATTTTTCAAGATCGTATTACCAAACCAGAAAACACGATTCGCTGGACGTGGAAGGACGGAGATGTCGCTATTTGGGACAACCGTGCCACTCAGCATTTAGCCGTCAATGATTATGGTAATGCCTTGCGTATTATGCGACGCGTTACGTTGGCAGGCGATGTTCCTGTTGATATCGATGGCAAAGCGAGTAAGCAAATTAAGCCATCTACGTCTTAAGCGTCTAAACAATACAACGCTGATTTATCAATAAAAATGTGGAAGATATAATGAAACCATCAATTTTTAAAAAATTGATCTTGCTGAGCTTATTGGCTTTTGGACATGCCAGTTATGCTGAAAGCCTTAAAACAATCCGAATTGGTTCTCCTGATTTGACAGCTGGTCAAAAACACGCGGGTGGTGGAGTTGTTGATGTGCTTTACAACAAAAAATGGCTTGAGCAAGAACTTGCAAAAAACAATGTCAAAGTGGAGTGGCACTTCTTTAAAGGTGCTGGGCCAGCCATTAATGAAGCATTAGCCAACAATCAACTGGATTTCGCCTTTTTAGGGGATTTACCTCCAATCATTGGTAAAGCCAATGGATTAGATACCCAATTACTTGTTCCAACGGCGCGCGGCATTACCAATTATCTAGCGGTAAGATCTGATCTTCCGATCAAAAACTTTGCTGAATTAAAAGGAAAACGCGTTGGTTTGTTAAGAGGAACAGCAGATGAATTGTCATTTGTGAGTGCATTGAACAGCCAAGGTTTAAAGCTCAGCGATGTGCGAGTGGTCAATTTAGACTTTAACGCCGTCAACGCCGCTTTGGCCGCAAAAAAAATTGATGCGTCATGGGGACCTTCTCGATTTTTTGCGTTACGTGACAAACACATCGTTAACTTGCCTATAAGTAGTCGTCAATTAAATGGTGCAGGATCTACTCAAGGTGTGTTTTTAGGTCGTCAATCGTTTATTCGACAATATCCAAATGAAACACAACAAGTTGTGACTCAGGTTGTAAAAGGGCTGAGTTGGCTCTCAAATGAGCAAAATCGAGTCCCACAAGTCGCACTCTTTTTTACCCAATCGGGTTATCCAGCATCTATCTATGCTCAAGAACTCAATGGTGTAAATCTGAAGTTTTTATATTCACCGCTATTTGATAGTTATTACACCCAACAATTGCAGCAAAAAATCACTTTGGCTACGCAACAAGGGTTGATACGTAAAAATATTGACGTCAAAAGCTGGATTAATCCGTCATTTGTAAATCAAGCACTTGAACAATCAAATTTAAAGACTTACTGGAAGCCAACTCAGCAGTACGAATATTTGAAATCAGTGAAATAAGCGCCGTCTTTTAAAACTTAATTATGGGGTAAATAATGTCGATACATTCGAAAAATGTAGCGCGTGATCCGTTCACGTCAGCAACTAAACAAAAAATTTTAAATTTAAGTCTGCTCTCGCTGAGTATCTTGTCAGTTTGGGGACAAGCTCATGCAGAAACCGTCTCAAATACCGCACGTTCTTCAGAGGATGTGGCTCAGTTAGAAACCGTTGTTGTGACAGCAACACGCCGTGAAGAATCACTCCAAAAAGTACCTGTTGCCGTTTCAGTCATTAGTGGAAAGGAACTCGATAAGCAACAGCGAAACTCACTTGAAACATTGGTAACACAAGTACCAAGTGTTAATTTTCGGGCAGGAGCCTCCAATAAGGATACTTCTTTATTTGTTCGCGGTATTGGAACTGTTACTACTTCACCGGGTGTCGAACCTTCAGTCTCAACTGTGATAGATGGTGTTGTGTACAGCCGACCGGGGCAAGCAACACTTGATTTGTTAGATGTGGATCGTATTGAAGTCCTACGTGGTCCGCAAGGAACACTTTTTGGTAAAAATGCATCGGCAGGTGTAGTCAATATTGTGACCAAAAATCCAACCAGTGAAACCTCTGGTTATATTGATGCCTATGCCACTAACGATGGTGAGCAACGAATTAAACTAGGAGCATCTGGTACATTAATTCCTGAAAAATTAACTGCCAATGTCTCGGCGCTATTAGGTAATTTTGATGGCAATGTAGATAATCTTACAACCAATCAAGATGTTAATGGCTATAAAAACTATGGGTTTAGAACTAAATTTGAATATACGCCTACCGATAGTTTAGTGTTGGGCTTTACTGCCGATTATCTGCATAAAAAAGGAAGTGCTCCAACAGGTATTGTGGTTAAAAATACCGATGCCAACTATGCAGCAGCATTATCGCCTGTTGTGGCATCTCCAACCAATCGAAGTACAGTTGAAAATACTCAAGCCTCAACTGATGATACCAATCAGGGGGTAGCACTTACCGCAGACTGGACATTAACCAATCATCAATTATCATCCATTACGGCCTTTCGCCAATGGAAGAACACACAGATTGGTGACAGTGATCAGCTTGCTGCTCCGACACCAAATTTTGCCGGAATTGCCGATTTAGGTCATGTTAACAGTAAGCAATTTTCTCAAGAAATTAGAATTAAACCGCTCGATCATGGTTTTTTTGACTATGTCGCGGGTCTATATTTTTCAAAGAACAAAAACGATGAGACTTATCAACGTGAATCAACTTGGTACAACAATGCCTCTAATGCTTATGTCGTAGATTTTGGTAAGGCAATCTATAACACTGACAGCACCAACTATGCAGCATTTGGTGAAGGTACCTTTCATTTCACAAATCGGTTGAGATGGATTGCAGGCTTACGTGTTACTCGAGATGAGTTGTCTTATGATCACAGCCGAGTTTCAACTGTTCCAAGCAGTGTAGGTGTCCGAAATGCTATTCGTTCTTCATTTAGCAGTGATGGATCGACCAGTGAAACTGGAGTTTCAGGCCGCATTGGACCTCAATATGACTTTACACCGAATATATTGGGCTATTTTACCTATTCGAGAGGTTATAAAGGTCCTGCATATAACGTTTATTTTAATATGCAGCAAAATGATACGCCTGTCATTGATCCTGAAACAGCTAACTCTTACGAACTTGGTCTCAAATCTCAATGGCTGAATAATCGTCTGCGTGTCAATCTAGCGTTATTTAACACGGATTATGATAACTATCAGGCAAATTTTAGAACCCTCGACCCAAATGGTTTCCCAATAACCCGCTTGGTTAATGCAGGAAGCGTGTCTACCTATGGGGCTGAAATTGATTCGGTATATAAGATCAATCCAAATTGGGCACTAAACTTTTCAGGTGCCTATACACATGCACGAATTGATGACTTCCAATGTCCTGCTGCCGATACTTCATGCCCAAATGTAAATGGTAAACCGCTGCCATTTTCTCCGGACTGGAAATTTAATACGCAGCTCGATCGCTATTTTACTCTGGCAAATAACAAGCAAATTGAACTTTCAACCCAATATGCATGGCAAAGCAAAGTACAGTTCAGTCTCGACCAAAACCAAAACACCATTCAGGGTGCATATGGGCTTTTGAACGCGAGCATTGCTTTAGCTGATACTGCCTCTGACTGGCGATTGGCATTGAATGTACGGAATATAACGGATAAATCATACGCAACTCTGCTGAGCACAAATGGTAGCCGTATTAATCGTCAAGTCCCTCGAGATGACGAACGCTATTTTGGTATTTCATTTCGTAAAAATTTCTAAAAAGTATGTCTAGTACGCCTCGTTTTTTACGAGGTGTACACCAATCAATTGGACTGATTAAAATGAGTAATCCTTTAAAACCTGTAAGGTCATCTCAGGTTCAACATTCGTCTACAAGAAAGCTTCACCTTAATTTATTTTTAGACGGTTACGGCCATCATTTGGCCAGTTGGAGACATCCAGCGAGTCAATTAAACCTAAGCCCCTATGAACGCTACTTAAGTGCAGCAAAAATAGCTGAAGAGGGGAAATTTGATGCCATTTTTTTTGCCGATAGTTTAGCTGTTGATCCAGCAACTGCGACATCCGGCAAAATTCGCGGTAGCGAGATTGAACCTCTCACATTACTTTCGGCAATTGCCACACAAACCCGTCATATTGGACTCATTGGAACAGCCACGACAACCTATAATGAGCCATATCATCTCGCAAGAAAATTTGCCTCTTTAGATCAGATTTCTGCTGGACGTGCAGGCTGGAACCTCGTCACCACTGATTTTGCGCTTGAAGCGAAAAATTTCAGTACAAAGGAACATGTCAAACATCAAGACCGCTATGCACGTGCTGAAGAATTTCACGATGTGGTAAAAGGACTTTGGAATAGTTGGGATGAGGATGCAGCGATTCATGATAAAGCCACAGGTATTTTCTTTAATCCAGATAAGGTACACACGCTTAATCATTCTGGTGATATTTTTCAGGTAAAAGGTCCACTCAATATTAGCCCAAGCCCACAGTCTCATCCTGTGGTGGTTCAGGCAGGCAGTTCGGAACGAGGCAAAAATCTGGCAGCTCGTACGGCAGATGTCATTTTTACTGCACAATCTAACTTAGCCGCTGCACAGCAATTTTATAGCGATGTAAAGCAACGTCTTGAAGACTTTGATCGCCAAGAACATGAGCTAGTAGTCATGCCGGGTGTATATGTGCTTGTTGCCCATACACATGAAGAGGCTAAGAAACAGCAACAGCTTTTAGATGAGCTCGTTGATGATGACATTGGCCTAGGGCTTTTAGGAAGAATGCTGGGCAATTTTGACTTAAGCGATGTTGATGTGAACGAGCCTTTAGCTTCCTTAGATTTATCTGAAACCCAAACAGGGCAGCAAAGTCGCCAGCAATTAATTCAGGCACTCGGGCAAGAGCAGGGTCTAACCATTAAACAGCTCTATCAACGTATTGCATCGGGACGTGGGCATTTTTGCTTGGTTGGAACGCCAGAATATATCTCCGACCAGCTTGAAGAGTGGTTCGTCAGTGGTGCAGCAGATGGATTTAACATTATGCCTGCAGTCATATCAAACGGCATTAGAGACTTTGTCGATCTGGTTATTCCTATCCTTCAACAGCGCAATTTATTCCGCAAAGAATACGAAGGTCAAACATTAAGACAAAACCTTGGCCTCTTGGCTGCTACCGAATAAAAGGACAAAGTATGTATCTCGCAAATTCAGAACGATACCAATCATTTCAATATCGAAAAATTAAAAATAGCGGTTTGGTATTACCACCATTGTCACTCGGTTGCTGGCATAACTTTGGAGATGACACCCCAATTCAGCAACAAAAATCGGTACTTTACACGGCGTTTGATCATGGAATTAATCATTTCGATCTAGCCAATAATTATGGAACACCCTTTGGAAGTGCAGAGAAAAATATTGGGCACTTTTTAAAAACTGATTTCAAGCCATATCGAGATGAACTCATTATTTCGACAAAGGCAGGCTGGGACATGTGGCCTGGACCTTATGGACAAGGTGGTAGCAGCCGAAAATACCTAATGGCTAGTCTTGATCAAAGCTTACAGCGACTGGGACTTGATTATGTCGATATTTTTTATTCACATCGTTATGACTCAGAAACACCACTTGAAGAAACAGCCAAGACACTTGCCGATATTGTGCAGCAAGGTAAAGCACTCTATGTGGGGATTTCTTCTGGGTATACACCAGAGTTAACTTTACAGTTAATAGAATTGCTTCAGGCCTATCACGTTCCACTTACTTTGCATCAACCGATTTACAATTTTTTTGAACGTCAGATTGAGCAAGGTTTAACAGAGACCGCTAAACAAGAGGGTTTTGGTGTAATTACGTTCTCACCACTGGCCCAAGGCCTATTGGCTGGACGATATCTGAATGGTGTGCCTGAAGACTCACGTATTGGGCGTGGTAGTCGTTATTTACAGTCAGAGCATCTCGTTTCATTGAAGCTACAGCAAATACAGCAGTTAAATGAAATAGCAAAGTGTCGAGACCAAACACTGGCTCAATTATCACTGTCATGGGTTTTACGTGATGAACGGATTACATCGACAATCATTGGTGCTAGTCGCCCCGAACAGATCATCGAAAACTTAAAAGCATTGCAAAACACGGTGTTTAGTGCAGATGAGCTGAATCAGATTGACGCTATTCTAAATACGCTATAACTCTATACAAAATTTGCAGCATGGCTTTTTAGGAGCCAATGCTGCAATGATTGAGCATTTTATTTGTTAAAAGCTAAGTTTCACGGTTGCACCAATGGTACGAGGCTGACCTAAACTAGCCAGAACAATACCATTAGAAGAATTCCAAGTATTGGTCACATAGGTTTCATTGGTGAGGTTTTTTACCCATAGCGCAACATCCAGTTCATTTTCACCAATACGATGTCGTGCACCTAGACTCGCATTCGTTAATCCATAGGCTTTGATGACACTGTACGGGTTATTATCTAAAGAGCCATATGACCAATCTCGCCAAGCATAACTTCCTGAAACATAGGGCTGCCAGTTATTATGCTCAGTTAAGTCATAACGGAAATTGAAATTTGCAATCCACTTTGGTACGCCATATACACGCTCTCCAGACAGATCTTGTGTATTTACGCCTGTTGGAATGCTGATATTGGATGGAGCAGGCGCGTTTTTGTATTCTGTATAGGTGGTGTCGTTAAGAGACCCATTAAAATTAAGTGTAAGGCGACGAATAGGTTGATAGGTTGCATCGAGTTCGATCCCTCGGCTGCGTACTTTACCTGCATTTGCCAATACACTCACTACAGAGTTACCGACTTGTTCATAGCTTGTGGTTTGATAGTCAGAAACATCAATCCAGAATATATTGCTATTGAGCTGTAAGGTATTATTAAGAAAATTTTGTTTTAATCCAATTTCATAGTTATCTGCTTTTTCAGGATCAACCTTTAACGAGTTAGCACCTGCTGCTGGTGCAGAACCAATGCTCAGGTTAAAGCCACCTGATTTCTCGCCGTGTGAATACGTTGCATAGGCCAGTGTGCTCGGATTTACCCGATAGCTGCCAGTCAGTAAGCCAGAGTAACTTAAACCATGTTGCTTCAGTTCACCCGAGTCGTATGCGCCAAGCTGGGCATTTAGTAAATTACGCTCTGCCGCACTTAAACCCGAAACTGGAGTACCCCCAATAGGGTCGGTTCTATAGATACTGGCAGATTTATCTTCATAGGTGACTCGTGCACCTGTGGTGATGTCTAGCTTCGGTGTCGCATGCCATGTACTTTGACCAAATAATGCTGAGCTTTTTGTCTCAGTTGTTCCATATGAATACGAATCTCGATTATTCAAAATATTCGATTGACCATTTGCTATTAAGGTTCTTACGCTCGGAACGTTGTAAAGATAGAATGCGTCCGCCGTATCTCCATATAAAGAGAAAGTCGTATTGTCTAAATGTTGCTGAAAGTAATATAGGCCCGTTACCCAATCCACTTTTTGATTTCCAGCAGATGTTAGGCGTAGCTCTTGAGAATACTGTTTATCTCGAACCGAAACACCGGCATTCGTCAATGCATTTGAACTAATAAAATCACTATTGGTTGGAGTGAAGTTCCAAAAGCGGTATGCACTAATCGACGTAATTTTTTTACCGCTATCTAGCGACCAATTGGCTTCTGCCGATCCACCACCTTGTTCAACAGACATATGTTGTGGGGCATCTGAATGAATCTGTTTGTCTTTCCAGTTGGTGTAAAGATTTTTGGCACCTGATTGTGTGGCATTTTCTAAGTAACGATTGTAGTTATTTCCATATACGGTACTGTTAAACGTTGGCCCAGCGTAGTACACCACCATCGCGCCTTGATCATCATCTTGTTTGTTGTAATCTGCAATTAGACGTAAATTAAAATTCTCTTGCGGCTTCCAGAGAATTTGACCGCGGACACCTTCGCGATCTGTATTGTTATAATCTTTACCATTATAGGTGTTATCAATAAAACCATCCTGAGTTGTTTTATAAAAAGAGAGTCGGCCTGCTACAGTTTCGGATAGAGCATCTGAAAACGTTCCTTTAGCCTGCAAATAATTGCGTGAACCAAAAGAAATTTCAGCAGAATGGTCTGGGTCGAAGGTAGGCTGTTTTGAGCTAATGTTTAATAAGCCCGCCGTGGTATTTTTACCAAATAATGTCCCTTGTGGCCCGCGCAATAATTCGAGTTGAGCAATATCTAATAAATCAAATACAGCCATGCCGGGGCGACCTAAGTAAACATTGTCCAGATAGACCCCAACACTAGCTTCCAAACCATCACTGGCTGGGTTATTGCCCAAACCTCGAACCGCTACACTAGATTGACGTGGGTTCAAGAAAGCAACATTAAGGCTGGGCAGGGCTTGTTGTAGATCTTCAAGTTTACTGAGTTTTTGTGTTTCCAGTGTTTTGGCACTTAAAATACTAATTGGTGTTGGAACATTTTGTGCTTTTTCTTCACGTCTTCGTGTAGTCACAATAACATCTGCAAGCTGAATGACATCATCTGCTTTACTTTTTGACTGTGAATTTGACGTACTGGCTTCCGTTACCGCTGTACCTGAAGTAGTGGGAGTATCTTCGGCATAAACAATAGATGAATATCCTGCACACCCTATAAGTGAAATAAACAGACTTTGCGTGATTCTATTTAAAACTAATCTTTTTCTCTTGAAATGAAAGGTGTGCTTTTGAACTGACATTAATGACTCCATTTGTGTTTTCTTTGTGATGATTTTAATTTTTATGTAATTGAACACTGTCATTATCAGTACAAACTTAAGTTTATATTTTGATGATCTTATCTTTATATTTAATAGTAATTTTTTAAACAGAGGCCTTTTAAAATATTGTTCAGGTGGCAAATGTAAAAGCCAGCATTAGGTGCTGGCTTAGTTCAATCTAAATACTAATCTCTTTGTTATTTTTATGCTTCAAATGGTTCTAGCTGATCATTCTGTAATAATCTTCGTTGTTGCACATTTTCAATCACACCATTTTCTTTGACATAAGTTGCCCATTCTTTGAGTAATTCATTGAGCTTTTCTGGATATTGTTTTGCCAAATCCTGAGTTTCACCTTTATCACCTTTAAGGTTATATAGCTGCCAGCGATTCGGGCCATTTGGCGCAGGGATGAACAGCGCTTTCCATTCTCCTTTACGCAGAGCCTTTTGCCCAAATAATTCCCAGCCTGTGACATGATCTTCACTGTGAATATGGTCTTGTTGTACTTGTAAATATGGCAAGATAGAACGTCCACGCAGTGGTACCAATTGACGACCTTTATAAACCTGACCAGGATGCTGAATATTTAAATAATCTAATAGAGTTGGTAGTAAATCCATGACCGTCAAAAATTCGTGACTGATCTGATTTTGGCGTTTAAACCCTGCGTAGTGAATGAAAGAAACTGTTCTGATTCCACCTTCGCTAGTATGTGCTTTATATAGGCGAGCAGGGGCAGTGGCTGCTTGTGCCCAATGTTCTCCGTACCAAACATATGAGTTTGCTCGCCCAATATTATCAATACTGTTGTCGTAATATTGCTCGATAATTTCATTAAGTTGGCCGCCAAAGACGGGTAGAGCTTCAAGTTGAGCACCTTCTGCACCATTGTCTGATAAAAAAATAACAATAGTATTGTCTAATTCACCTCGATCTTTGAGGTATTCCACTACACGTCCAACGTTTTGATCCATACGATCTACCATAGCCGCATAGACTTCCATAATTCTTGAGGACTTATCACGTTGCTCTTGAGTCAGATTTTCCCAGAATGGAGTTCTAGCTAAGACAGGGTGAATTGTCGTTTCCGCATCTACCAATTGAAGTTGCTTGAGTTTTTCAAGACGCTGTTCACGTAGTTTAACGGGGCCATCTGCATAACGTCCTTTATATCGATCGATATCTTCCTGAGGTGCTTGAAGCGGCCAGTGTGGTGCAGAGAAAGGTAAGTATGCAAAAAAAGGACGTCCTTGGCGTACTTCATCATCTTGTAAAAAGTCTAGAAGGCGAGTGGTAAAATAATCGGATGAATAAAACCCTTGAGGTAGTTCTTCCGAAAACTCATCATCTTCTGCATAGAGTCCTTTTGTTGACTTAAGTAAGCGTGGAATTTGGTCTTCTGGAATATCCGCTTCAAATAGATAATGATTGGCTGCACCAGGTAATAGTGCAAAAGAACGTTCAAACCCTTTTTTAATTGGAAAATATTCTGGTTTTAGTCCCAAATGCCATTTCCCAGACATAATGGTGTAGTATCCCGCATCTTTTAATAATTCTGGTAATGCGGCAACTTTGTTATTTAATACACCTTCATAGCCTTCTTTACCTTCAAGTTCTGGGGTAAGGGCCTCTGCCATGGTTCCTAAACCAGCTAAATGATGGTCAGTGCCTGAAAGTAACATCGCACGAGTAGGGGAGCAGGTTGACGCCGTATGAAAATTAGTAAGTCTTAAGCCGTTTAATGCTAATTCATTCAAATGAGGTGTATTGATTTCTCCGCCAAAAGCACCTAAATCTGAAAAACCTAAATCATCTGCCACAATCAATAAAATATTAGGTTGGTTTTTGATATTTACATCTGTCATGTTTTATCCAACAAAGCAACTAAAATGCTTAGTGTAAATATGACAAATTTTTATTCTGTTTCTATTCTGACAGTTATCTCCTAATAAAATCATATCATTATGACAAAAGCAGATATATCAAAGAAACTTAGTGGTACTGTTAAACTGATGAGTCTGAGCAATATCGCTTAGTTTTTCAAAGTCTAAAATAAAGATTTGATTGTATTTAACCTCAATAATGTTTTGGTTCGAAAGCGCTGCTAGTTCTTTATTAATGCTTTGTCTTGAAGTCTGCAAAAGCTCTGCCAGATTTTCCTGACTCAATTTGAGATTCAGTAAAATTTTATCTTTGTCCTGATAGGAATGATAATCCACTAGAAAAACTAGTTTTTTAGCGAGACGAGTTTGCAATGTTTCAGTTGAATAAATGAAATTTTGTTCACGATTTAGCTGTGTTCTTACACAGATTAATTTCAACACCATGAATAAAGCATCTGCATTATTTCTGATGACATCCATAAACAATTGACCAGGAAGGTTGGCAATTACCGTTCTACCTTGTGCAATGTGGTCATGAAGTAGGGGTTGACCCGTTACGATCGGAACAATATTGATTAATGTACCTGAAGGCACAAAAATATCGGTGTGGTATTTGCCTTGAGATGTGCTCCAGCCAAGTTTAAGCGCGCCTTCAAGCAAAATATTGATATCAGTACACGGATCATTTTGATTGTATATCGTTTGATTATGATAATACTTTCTTATTTTTAAATGCTGAATAAGCGTAGATTTCTCTGTATTAGATAAAGATTGAATAACCTGATAATTTTCTAAAATACGAATACTTTTATGAATAAATTCATTCGTTATAATTTGATGATCAGAAGATTGTCCGCCGTCAAAATCATTCTGATATTTTGAGATAGGATTCCTAAACTCGATAATTGATGATGCTTTCATGATAAATCAGAGATATAAACTAAGATTTTAACCAGCTTATCAGAGTTAAAATTTATTCAAATTTTAAAAAAATATAATTTCATATTTAATTTTCATATGTGCGTGTTATTAATTATTTAAATAACAAAATAATTTTTTACGTGATGGATTGTCTCTGAAATAACAGAATAAGCCGCCGTTTCTGATAAAAATTCAGTCATATATTATGACAGGAAATTAACATGACCACATTTATTCAGAAACCAGCACAACAACTTCACGTTAAAAAATTAACTGGTCGAATTGGGGCTGAAATATCAGGCATTCATTTAAGCTCTGAGCTTGATTCATCTACAGTTCAGTTTATACACGATGCGCTACTAGAGTATAAAGTACTCTTCTTTCGTGGCCAGCAACATTTGGGGGACACGGAACAAGAAAAATTTGCAGAATTATTTGGATCACCCGTTAAACACCCAACAGTACCAGCAGTGGATGGCACAGATTTTATTTTTGAACTTGACTCACAAAAAGGTGCCCGTGCCAATTCTTGGCATACTGATGTCACTTTTGTCGATGCCTATCCTAAAATTAGTATCTTGAGAAGTCTAATTATCCCTGAAACAGGTGGCGATACAACTTGGGCAAATACTGAAACAGCCTATGAAGATCTTCCTGAGCTTTTAAAGCAATTTGCTGAGCAATTGGTAGCTGTACACTCTAATGAATATGATTATGGTGGACCAAAACAAAATGTCGAGCCAGAACAACTCGAAAGACTGAAGAAAATTTTTGTATCTACCAAGTATGAGACAGAGCATCCGGTAGTCGTATTACATCCAGAAACGGGCAAGAAAAGCCTATTACTTGGGCATTTTTTCAAACGGCTTGTGGGGTTTAGCCAAAGTGATTCACAGCTTTTATTTAATATTTTACAAGAAAAAGTAACGCGACCAGAAAATACAGTGCGTTGGCAATGGCAGGAAGGAGATGTCGTGATTTGGGATAATCGCTCTACACAGCACTATGCAGTTAACGATTATGGCGATCAACATCGCGTTGTACGCCGAATTACGCTTGCCGGTGAAGTAACGACTGGTGTACATGGCTTAAAAGGTAAAACCACATTACCCAAAGATTTATCAGCAGAACAACTCGAAAAAGCCAAGCTTCACGCTGTTTTAAATGCCAACTAAAGACTATTTTAAACATGCAAAACGTCACTGTTGTTAAGCGGTGACGTTGTATATGTTGTTGAGAAAAACGATATGGCCACACTATCAAAACGTAATCGATTTATCTGGATTATTCCTGCACTTATTTTTGTCGCTTTGCTACTGTTTATTTTCAAACCATCTTCATCAGCACCATCAAAAACAACAAATCAGACTGAAAACATTGTAAAAATTAGAATTGCAGTACCTGATCTAAGCAGTAGTGAAAGACACAGCAGCGGCACACCCTTAGTTGATTATATATATTTAAATCAGTTACTTGAAAAAGAATTTGCAAAGAAAAATATTCAGGTTGAATGGCAATTTTTTAAAGGTGCAGGGCCAGTAATTAATGAAGCCTTGGCCAATAAACAATTAGATTTTGCTTTTTTAGGTGACTTAGCCGCTATTATTGGTAAATCGAATCAAATCGATACTACTTTATTGGTAGCAACTGGACGGCATATAGATGCTTATTTAGGTGTTTTGCCAAATAAAGGATATACCAGTCTCGAACAGCTAAGAGGTAAACGAATAGCGATTTTTCAAGGAACTGCTATGCAATTGTCGTTTGATCAATATATCGAGCGATATGGCTTTACTGAAAAAGATTTCCGCATTATTAATTTAGATCCTGCTGCGGCCAATGCAGCACTTGCAGCTAAGCAAATTGATGCTAGCTGGGGTTTAATGCCAATTCTAGCGCTCAAACAACAGAAAATTGTAGAGGTTCCTCTGAGTACTGGGCAGAGACAAGATGGAGCTGGCACAATTCAATCAGGTTTGGTGGGTCGTAGTGAATTTATTAAACAACATCCTGAAATTGTCCAAACATTGGTCAATATGGTTTTACAATCAGCACATTGGGTTTCACAGCCTGAAAACCGCGATAATGCCATTCAACTTGTCACTAAAAATGCAGGATTACCAACGGAACTCTATGCATTGAGCCTACAAGACAAAGCCTTAAAAACAGTTTTTTCGCCACTTTTGGACGAATATTATCTAGGGCATCTACAAGAAGGTGTACAGACTGCATTAAAGGCCAAACTGATAAAACGCGATGTTGATGTAAAACAATGGCAAAATGCTGAGTTTGTAGAACGAGGGATTCAACAGTTGAATTACGTCAATTATTGGAATTCTTCAAAATAAAATTATGAAATTAATTTAGCTGTGCAAAAAGACCTTAACAAAGGTCTTTTTTATAAATTGCATAATACGCATCTAAAATAATTAATGATTCTTTGTAGAGGCAACAAGTATAGCTAAACGTACAGCAACAGAATCAAGGACTTACTAGTGAATTATATAACTGTTCGTATAATGTATATTATGTTAAATAGAAGATTTGGAAACCTACCATATATAAGGCTCTGGCTACTCTACGTTGATGCCACGCCGTTTATACTTCACTACACTGAATTATTAAAAGCTTCTTTAATTACATCTGTTGCCCAAGCAACTTACTAAGCCGTGGCACTCTTAACAACTTAAATTGGTTGAACCCTATTTCTAATCTTAGCCAGAATAATTCTCTACACAGCTTTGTATAAAATGTCATTACACTTTTTATTTACCCTAGTGAACTGCACACCACCTTTACGAGCTTTATTTTGTGGCTACTACTGGCTGCTATATAGATTTCTTTTTCGAAATCGCCTTTTAAACATTTATATCTCGAAAATGGCATTTGGAACTAAAACTAGAAAAATTCTTGGCCTGCCCAAGCTCTTGGTTAACATTTCAACAACAGCATATCCTATTGAAATTTAATTAAAAAATATCTAAAAAAGCTATACATGCTTTTAAAAAACTTATATAATTTATGTGTACAGCTATTCTTTAGATTTCTATCACCACAATACATACAGTATTTCAAATACTCACATCAATGCATCAAAAAATACTCAAGCAATCTCTCCCGCTCATTACGTTTAAATTCCAACCCTCTCATTTTCCAACTAGCTCAGGTTATAATAATGGACTCCCAAAATATTGTTGATCTATTATGAACGCCTCCAATGACCCTTTACACGGCAAAAAACTTGCTGACATTTTGGATGAATTATTGGATTACTACGGTGGATTTGAAGGCTTAAGTCGTAAAATTGAAATTAGATGTTTTTGTATAGATCCAAGTGTTAAATCATCATTACGATTCTTACGTACCACACCATGGGCACGTGAAAAAGTAGAAAACTTATATTTGTATGTCTTACGCCAAAAAGCCAAACAGAAATCGTAGCGATCAAAACTCTAGCTTCAGTATTTTAATTAGTGGTGGACTGCCACCACTCTTCTTTAGTAGGAAAATATGTATTCATAGCTTCCTAACAATTAAGCCCTATAAGTTGAATATTTAAACAATTCATTTAAGAAACATCTACACGCTTTTCATAAATTTTATTTTACTTTTACTATAAATCCCTAAGTTCAAGTGATCACACATGACTAAAAGAACAATAAATATTTATGGAGCCAGACAAAATAACCTTAAAAATATTTCATTAAAAATCCCAAAACATGAAATTGTTGTCTTTACTGGAGTCTCTGGCTCAGGTAAATCGTCTTTAGTTTTTGAAACCATTGGCGCAGAAGCACAAAGACAAATTAATGAAACTCAAGATAGTTTTGTCCGCAATCGTTTACAGCATTTTGGCGTAGCTGACGTTGATAAAATTGAGAATTTAAATGTACCTGTCATTATTAATCAAAAACGTTTAACGGGTAACATCCGCTCGACCGTTGCTACAATTACTGATATTTACGCCAATCTTCGCTTATTATTTTCACGTATGGGCGAACCATTTGTTGGATATTCGAATGTTTTTTCTTTTAATCATCCTAATGGCATGTGTCCACAATGCGAAGGTATTGGTTTAGAGCAAACAATTGATATTAATAAAATATTAGATTTAGATAAATCCTTAAATGAAGAAGGCGCTATCAATTTTCCTACCTATCAACCTAC
The DNA here is from genome assembly GCF_000196795.1 of Acinetobacter oleivorans DR1. Lineage (NCBI taxonomy): Bacteria > Pseudomonadati > Pseudomonadota > Gammaproteobacteria > Moraxellales > Moraxellaceae > Acinetobacter > Acinetobacter oleivorans. The sequence continues at coordinate 2,042,103 of NC_014259.1, read as the reverse complement.
AGCATGGCGTTGGACTCGATATGCAGATTCAGGTTATTTCAATTTAGATAAAAAGTTAAAAGATTATAGTGAAAAAGAATGGGACTTGTTGCTGTATGCCCCTCAACACAAACCTTTGAATCCAACAAGTAAATGGAGAAAAACTGCACTTTACGAAGGATTGGTGACCAGATTTGAACGTAACTTTTTAAAAGGAGAAACACGGGAAAGAAATCGTTATGGGAATAAACTTGAGCAGATTATTACAACCAAAGAATGTTCTTTATGTAAAGGCCAACGACTTAATCAAAAATCTTTATCTTGTAAGATTAACGGTAAAAATATTGCTGAATGTACAGCCCTATCTGTATCAATGCTTTTAGAGTTTATAGAGTCCATAAAAAGTGAAAAATTTGAAACCGTTTTACATGAACTCATTAATAAGCTGAGTAACTTAAACTTAGTTGGTCTCAGTTACTTAAACCTTAATCGTGTGAGCAATACATTATCGGGCGGTGAATCACAACGAATCAAAATGGTTAAACATTTGGGTAATAGTCTAGTTGATCTGCTCTACATTTTTGATGAGCCAAGTATTGGGCTGCATCCAAAAGATTTAGATAATATTATTAAAATCATTCAAAAGATTAGAGATAAAGGAAATAGTGTTTTACTGGTTGAACATGACCCTGATCTTATTAGAACAGCGGACCATGTCATTGATATGGGTCCTCTTTCTGGTGTCAATGGTGGTCAAATCATTTACCAAGGCACTTTCGAAGAATTAAAGAACTCATCAGGTTTAACAGGCCAGTTTTTTAAAAGACCAAATACCTATAAGAAAACACCCCGCATTCGTTGTGAATGGATTTCGATTAAAAATGCCCATTTATTTAATCTAAAAAATATTGATGTCGATATTCCCAAAAATTGTCTAAGCGTTATTACAGGTGTTGCGGGCTCTGGAAAAAGTACATTAATCAGTAAAGTCTTACCTCAACAATATCCTGAAACAAAAGTAATTGATCAATCTGCAATTACTGCAAGCATTCGGTCAAATTTACTGACCTATCTAGACCTTCTTGATCCGATTCGCCAACTATTTGCAAAAGCAAATAAAGTGAGTGCTAAGCTCTTTAGTTTTAACAGCGAAGGTGCTTGTCCTCAATGTAAAGGATCAGGTATCGAGAAAATTGAACTCGCATTTTTAGATGATGTTGAAATGACATGCGACCTTTGTCACGGCTCAGGATACGCCCCAGAGGTGTTAAAGTATCAATATAAAGATAAAAACATTGCTGAAATCTTAAAAATGACTGTTACAGAAGCCGGCCACTTTTTTGAAGATCGTAATTTACAACAGCAATTTAATTCATTGGTAAGCTTAGGGTTAGACTATATTGCAATCGGCCAACGCTTAAATACTTTCTCTGGTGGCGAGCGCCAAAGATTAAAACTCTCAAAAGAGCTCAATGAAACAGATAATATTTTTGTATTAGATGAGCCGAGTACAGGCTTACACCCTTCTGATACTGAAAAATTGATTAGTTTATTAAATAGCTTAGTTGAAAAAGGCAATACGATCATCGTTATTGAACATAACCTAGACATTATTAGCCAAGCAGATTGGATTATTGATATTGGTCCATTAGCTGGTGACAAAGGTGGTGAATTGGTGTTCTCTGGAACTGTTACTAGTTTGCTCTCCGCAGAAAAATCATTCACAGGCCACTATTTGAAAAAATATCTAGAGCTGTAAAGATTTGATTAACTAGCTTGGCACAACAGTGAATCAGATTTTGCTTGAAGCAGAGCGGCATGTATCAAGGAATAAATAAATGGAGTAATTAAAATCAACCGCTCCATTTAAAAATTAAAACCGATATCCAAATTTTAGACCATAGGCGATTGCATGATTGTCTTTAAAATCTGCCTGTTCTGCGAATGGTTTAATTCCTTCTATTGGCAAGTAATAAGTTCCATCTTCGGTTTTTGTATCACCTAACCAATAATATTTTATACCACCAGCTATAAAGTAGTTTTTAGCAGGGTTAAATTGGACACCTAAACCAAGCGACCATGAACCTTTGATTGGTCCCATTGTTGATGCAGGATCACCCGTACCAGAATCCCAACTTACATCTGTTGAAGCACCCCATTTTTCTGTAAATTGATGTGCGAGACCGACAGTCGCACTATATTGATCGTTCTGATAAGAATCGAGCTTAAAGCCTTGGGTATAAGCTCCACCAGTTGCCTCTTTCATAATAATTTCAGATAGAGCGCCATATTGCGGAGGGCGTGTTTCAAACTCTTTCCAATTCACCCATCTTAAATTCATATAAACAAGTGATTGTTCAGAAATACCTGTTTGAAAATCAATATTTAATGATGCTGGAGTCTCTAATTGGGTTTTCTCATTTTCAACGAGTTTTAGTGGTTCACCATAAATATCTTCATCTACTTGAAATTTATATTTGATTTTGGACCGATAGGTTACCGCTGCTTTTAAGGCAAGATCAGGTAATTGATAACTTCCTCCTAACAACCAACCGACTTCGCCTTCTTGTTTAAACTTAGCATTATAGCCATTAAAAGCCTGAGTATAGGCATTGCCCCGAAGACCTAGGTTTGCTTTTACGGTTTGATAAACTGGTCCACCGTAAATCTGAAAATGCTCAACTGGTGAATAACCCACAATCATACTTAAATTTTGAGTATCGGCTTTTACGAATGTACCTTGATGGCTAACGTCATTATCAAAATAACTATTATTAGAACGTGCCGGATATTTAATGTCAGCACTAAAAGGCTGATCGTATAACACACCAAAACTTAAACGATCTGTAAGTTGTAACTTTAGAGCAGCTGTATAGAACTGCGTACTTTCTGCAATATCGCCTGTATCACGACTTTGATGATCTCGTACAAGATCGGCTCTATCGTTGACTATGCCAGAAACAGATGAATCGACTGCAAATAAATTCGCTTCTGCATAATTACCGTTTTCTAGAAATGGCAAGATAGATTGGCCTGATTGTTCCAAGGCTGAAGCGTGACTAATGTTACTCACAAATACGCCAAGCATTCCTATTAAAATCGGATTTGTCCTATTAGTTGGCATTCCATTCATACCTATATCCTTTTTCGTTGTTATTTCCCAAAATCCTTAGGATAGTTTTTTATGTTTAGAGCCATATTTCACAACATGGCTCTAAAATTCTTTAAATCTATTTTCGTAATAAACCCAAACCGAAAAGACTTAGCCATACGACCTGCACTGGTAATAAAAACAGTTCAAGAAGTAAGGCTACTTTAGGAAAGCCTGAGAAAAGAAGTGTAGCAAATCCAACATATCCCAACCCAACCAAAACCAATGGGAAACCTAAAGCAGATTTGTTTTTTCTCAGAAGTAGTCCGTTAACTATTGCCCAGAAACCGATTGTCGGTCCTTCCATTGGCCATAAGCCATTTTGAGAGCCTTGCGAAATGGTAGCCCAAACAGTGCCCGCTGCCTGTTTAGCCATTTCATTTCCAGACATATATGTTTCAGCAAGTGGTCCTAATACAGAGGCCTGTAAAACAGCCCCTGCTATACCTAACATGGTTGAAATGACAAGGAATAAAATAGCGATATCGGACAACAACCCTCCCGAAGAGCGCAACTTTCTCCACAGATATACGCCCACAGCCAGAAACGGAAGATAAAAACCAAAACAATCAGAAATCATTGAAGTTCTGAAAAGTGCTTGGTCTTTTGCCGACAAAGTTAATGCAAATTCAGGTTTAAATATTTGATGCAAATCAAAACCTGTAACTGCAAGAAAACAAAGTAAGCAAGTTGCAGCCATTACCGTACCGATTAGTGCAACCCACGCTGTAAATACGTGTCCATCATCATATTGTTTAATCGAGTCCAAGGCGTCTTCTCCTAGAAAGTGCTGATACTCGTTCGTATTCGAAATAAGTACGTAGCGCAGCGATAAGACCCGGAATTAATGGGAAACGTTTAAATTTAGCGTGTCCTTTTTCTCCATTGGCAACAAACCAATGCTCGGTAAGCTCCGTTTTACGTTGCAATGCAAGATCAGCTAAAATTCGGCCATAATTTTGTGACATCATTACGCCCGCACCACTGTATCCATAGGCATAAGAAATACGACCATTATGAAGTGTGCCCACTTGAGACCTTACGTCAAAAGGAATAGAACAAGCGCCACTCCAACGTTGAGCAATTTTTAATTTCTGAAATGCAGGAAATACCTTTTTATACATTCGCTCAGCGGCATCATAAAACTGCACTTTCTGAGCTTCGTCCATAGAGCGCCCTTCACCCACGTAGATATCACATAGGTTAAATTGCAATCTTCCATCTACAGTCGTTCTACAGGTTGGAGGACAATAAGTTGTTTTGTCATAAAACTGACCACGATGTTTCCAACCAAGCGCTTTCCAATCTTCATCAGTTAAAGGTTCAGTAATTAACTGATACACAAACATTGGAAGTTGTGCGCGTTTAAGCCCCAATTCTGGTTGTAGTAAATGGGTAAAACCATTTGTTCCCAATACAATATGTTTGGCTCTAACCTCACCTTCTGGAGTTTTGAGAATAAAGAACTTTTCCTTATCTTCTATATCCAGTACTGGTGTTTGCTCAAAAATTTGTGCGCCCGCAGCTTCAGCTATTCGCTTGAGTTCTCGAGAATGCTTTACAGGGTTGACTTGTCCAGAATGTGGCATTCGGCAACCACCAGAAAATGCATCACTATTTAGCGCTTGGCTGACTGTAGCTCGATCCATATACACACTGTCTTTTGAGCGAGGTTGATCGTGCCAGTATTGAGTAAATTGCTCTAATCTTTTTTCATGGCCGCGAAGTGTCGTAAATGTCACACCGGGCATTTCAAAATCGCTATCCATATTTTCGCGTTTGATGAGGTCCTGCACATAGTCCAGACCATTCCATGCGAAATTTTGAAGCTCAGTTAATCTTTCTTTTCCATAAAGTACTTTTGCAGTGGTGGGGTCAAGTACTGGAACTGGCACAACCCAACCAGATGTACGGCCTGAGGCACCAAATGCCACACATTCGCCTTCAAGAACAGCCACTGATGCAGCAGAATCGGCTTTTTTTATGTGATAGGCGGTAGATAATCCAGTAAACCCTCCTCCAATAATCACCACATCTACATCGATGCTACCTTTAAGAGGTGGTGAAGGAATGTATTCGCCTGAGTGGGCTAACCAGAATGACTTATTTGCATGTGGAATATTATTCATCTAATGCTCCTTCCTTTGATATTTGATATTGCTCAGTCCACGTACCCATACTTTCGCCTATTCATTTTTTTTCAAAAAAAAGGCTTATCGCAAACTCAAGACATAATTTCTTCCCTGAAAAAATGTTGAGTGCTTTATCGCAATGCGTACGAAATCGTAGAGCTGAATATATATTGCTCCAACAATTACACAGTGTCAATGACACTGTGTAATTAAACATAAAAATTTAGCTTCTGATAAGAATGTTTAGAAAAAAGGAAAATGAGATTGAAAAAATAATTGAAAAAAATTTTATTAAATATTAAACACATATATTTTTTAATTATAGAAATGAATGAACAATTCCTTTTGAACATTCATAAATTTATAGTTAATATTTTTTTAATTAGCACCATAAAGTGTCGATAACCAAATGTTTTGAAGTACCCTTATCGCTACCTTTGGATCAACTTCTGATGGACGTCCGAAAACTTCAGAAAGATATCTTTCTTCAAGCCAGATAAGTGCTTTTGCTGTTTCTTCTACATCTAAATTTTTCTTAATTCTACCAGCTTCTTGTTCTTCTTTAATATGTTGAGCAGCAGCGTTAATAAAGTCTTGCACTAAACTCCGATATGCATTGTCCACACGTTCATCGCCTCCTGCTGCTTCTCCGAAAGCTCGTAGTACACGCCCATGCTGCATGTAAACTTCTACCAAACCAACTAAAGTACGGCGCAAATCTTCTTGAGGACTATCACCTTGCAGCCACCTATCTGCAATAGTAAATAATTCTTTCCCAATATTTTCAACAAGGCGTAAGGCCAAGTCATGCTTATCTCGGAAATGTACATAAAATGCTGGACGTTTTAAGCCCGTTCGGCGCATGACCTCATCTACATTGAGTTCACGAAAAGGATGTTCACTTAAAAACTGTTCAGCAGCATTTAATATTTCATTTTCAGAAACTTTAGGGTCGTGTTTGGGTCTACGTCTTGTAGTTGTCATACTATCCAATTTCTCATTGACACGATGTCATTGTAGGTATTAATAAATTATTCGACAAGCATTAATGCACTATTGTGGAACAAATTCTTGGAAAAAAAATAAATAAGAAGATTTTTATACTTAATAACACAATCAGAATTATATATTTTTAAAATCAAACTTTTCAAATATTTAAATAATTATTTAGAAATTCTCAATAACAAAATAAGCATAATTACACTGTGTCATTGACATTGTGTAATTATTAAATTAATAATATTGAACAGCCCCTTTTTATGACGGGGACTTCTTAAATGAAAACATACTGAGCTTAAGTAAGGCGTTTGTTCATCAGTTCCATGGATCAGGGAAAATGAAGATTAATAAATTCATCATCTTAGAAAATCTAACTGATGCTCAATTTACTGAAATTTGTAGAGAGGAATAAGATATGAATACATCAGAACAAGTTACTACTACTGATGTTTTAATCATTGGCGCAGGGATTGCTGGTATTAGCGCAGCGTACCATTTAAAGAAATATCGTCCTAATTCAAGCTTTTTAATTCTAGAAGGCCGAGAAAAAATCGGTGGCACTTGGAGCTTATTCCGCTACCCTGGCATCCGCTCCGATTCAGATATGCAGTCTTTTGCATTTGGTTTTAAGCCTTGGACCGAAAAAAGGACTTTCGGTAGCGCGCAAATGATCTGTGATTATTTGCAGGAAACCCTTACTGAAAATGGTATTGACCAACATATTCAATTTAACAGCTATGTAACGAGTGCAGAATTTTCATCAAGTGAAGGCATTTGGACTGTTAAAGTCAAACAAAAAGACCAAAAAAATTTAGTCACCTTACGTTCGCGCTTCCTGCTTATGGGCACAGGTTACTACGATTATAATAATGGTTATTCGCCTGAGTTTCAGGGAAGCGAAGACTTCAAAGGTCAAATCGTTCATCCTCAACACTGGCCAGAAAATCTCAACTATTCAGGCAAAAAAGTTGTCGTAATTGGCAGTGGAGCTACAGCGGTAACCTTAATCCCAGCTATGGCTAAAGATGTTGAACATATCACCATGCTTCAAAGATCACCTAGTTATGTGATTGCGATGCCAAGTGTCGACCCTATTGCACTGGCTTTAAATAAAGTTCTCTCGCCTCAACGTGCATATGAAATTATTCGCAAGAAAAATATTGCACTCAGCCGAGGAATGTATAAATTAAGTCGCCGTTTTCCAGATGTGATGCGCCGCCTACTGATTGCAGATGTAAAACGCAGACTGCCTAAAGGTTTTGATGTCGCAACTCATTTCTCTCCAAAATACAATCCATGGGATGAACGCTTATGTGTTGTACCAGATGGAGATATGTTTAAAGCAATTTCTTCGGGCAAAGCTTCTGTTGTGACAGATCATATTGACCGCTTTACTAAAGATGGAATCTTACTGAAGTCAGGTAAAACACTTGAAGCAGATATTATTATTACTGCAACGGGTTTAAACATGCTGGCATTCAGCAAGATTCAACTGACTGTCGATGGTAAGAAAATCGATTATCCAGATACCACCATTTATAAGTCTATGATGCTATCTGATATTCCAAATTTTGCCTTTGCATTTGGTTATACCAACATCGCATGGACCTTAAAAGTAGATCTAGTATGGCGATACTTCTGCCGTCTACTTGACTACATGGATGAGAATAAATACGGAACATTTACGCCAGTGATTGCTAATCAAGACATGAAGCGAGTTCCGTTTGTTGATTTGAGTCCGGGATATGTTCAACGTGGTTTAGCTCAGTTCCCTAAGGCAGGAACAGAAGGACCATGGGAATTTCAACATGATTATGAGTTTGATTTAGAAAGGCTCAACAAAGGTCCTGTTGTCGATAAAGCATTACATTTCACTGCTCTTTTACCTAAGAAAAAATTGGCAGTTGTTCCAGAGTCAAATTCAGATGAATTGAAGATCAAAGCTTAATACTACCCTCAAAATTAAGGTCTCTTATTTAAGTAAAACCTAAATAAGAGACTAAATATATTAGGTAAACATTATGGAAAATATTAAATTTACCAGTAAAGGAATTACATGTTCGGCTTGGTATATCCCGACCACATCCGATAAGTACAAAAGCTCTCGAGGGCGCCCCTGCATTATTATGGGAAATGGCTTCGGAGGTACAAAAGATACAGGGTTATTACATTTTGCAGAGCCATTTAGCAAAGCAGGCTTTGATACATTTATATTCGATTATCGTAGTTTTGGAGAATCTGATGGTTTTCCAAGACAGAATGTGTCCTATAAAAATCAACGTGAAGACTATCATGCAGCAATCGCAGCTGTGCGAAGCTTACCCAATGTAGATCGAAACCGTATCGCACTTTGGGGCACGTCTTATTCTGGTGGACACGTAATGGTCGTTGCAGCTCAAGACCCAAAAATCTCAGCTGTAATATCAATGAATCCAGCTACAGATGGTTTAGCCGCCCTTACCCAGATCTTACGTTACGGCGGGCTTAAGCAGTTAACAGTTGCCGTGGCTCACGGTTTAAAAGACTTAGCCCGCTCACTGTTAGGCCAAGAAGCACATGTTATTCCAATTGTTGGGCAACCTGGCACGGCAGCCATGATTAGTACACCAGGGGCAGAAACTTCTTATAAATCGATGGCTGGACCAACGTGGCGTAACGAAGTATGTGCCCGTACAGCTTTAGAAGTTGCAAGAAATCGACCAATTAATTTCGCTCGTCAAATAAAGTGTCCTTTACTGGTACAAGTTGGTTCAAATGATCAAGTTGCTCCACCTGAAGCTGCACGCAAGTCCGCTAATTTAGCAAGTGGTAAAGTTGAATTAGCGGAATACCCAATCGATCATTTTGATTTTTACAGCGGAACATGGCAAACAAAACTATTAGATGAACAAATCAACTTTTTAGCAAAAGTTTTAAGCCATCCAAAGGCGAAATAAAATTTTATAGTCATCAATAAACATATGAAAATAAGCTGATTAGGAATCTATCTAATCAGCTTATTTGAAGCCATTATCTCCATAACTTTTATGTATATAGTTAACCTTATGATCGGTACTTGGCCTGAATCACCAGCATGATAATAACGAACAACGAAGGTATTGCAGCAATCACAAATAAATGGGTAATGACCAGAAATTGAGAAAGATAACCACCAAATAACGGCCCAATGACCGAACCCAAACGGGCAATCCCAATACTCCAGCCTACACCAGTGGTACGAAGTGAAACTGGGTAATAACTCGCAGACAGCGCATTAATAGCAGGTTGCCCACCAACAATCGCAAAGCCAGCAATGAAAATGATGATAAATAATAAAACAATATGGCTAACAGCATAGCCAATTAAAGCAACACTAATTACTGCAACTAAAAAAACAGGAATTAATACTTTATAAAATCCAGTCTTATCGATTTTAAGACCCATCACAATACTACCGATCGTACCGCCTAATTGTAGAGTTGAGCCGATCATCAATGCCTGATTTAATGACAGCCCTGACTCTTTAGACAAAGTCGGTAGCCAGTTCGCCAGAAAATAGAGACTGATCATATTTAAAATACTGATGATCCAGATGGAATAGGTAAAAAACGCACGCTTATTTTTAAATAACTCAAGCGGTGACTTCTTAACCTGAACTTCAGTAGTATTAATGATTTTCATCTCTGAATTAAATGTTAATGCAGGATAAAACTTCTTTAACCAAAACAAAATCTTGGGCGTATTTTTACTATTTTCACTTAAAAAATATAAAGACTCTGGTAACTTAAAGAACGTGATAAAGAAAATAATTAAAGGAACAATACCGCCAAAATAGAAAATCGCCTGCCATCCTCCCCAAGGAACTAACAAGGCTGATATGCCTCCTCCCAACATTGCCCCAACCGTATAACCGCAAGAAATGACCATCATGGTGAAAATACGAGATTGATATGGAACAATTTCGGAGCTATAAGCCATGACATTTGGCATGATACCTCCTAAAAAAATTCCTGTAACAAAGCGGATTGCAGTCAATTGCTCAATGTTGCCGACATGTGGTGTTACCAGCATCAATATGGAGAACATAAAGGTTGAGATCAGTAATATGGGACGGCGGCCAAAACGATCCGAAAGTGAACTTAATAAAAATGATCCAACAAACAAACCAAATAAGCTGGCGCTAAACACAACGCCTAGCATGGTTTTATGAACGCCCCATTCTTCAATAATCATTGGGGCGGCGTAAGCCATGGACTGAATGTCATACCCATCCATAATCATCAGCAATAAACAAGTGAACAAAATAAATTTCTGATAACGTCCAACTTTCTGCTGATTGATCAGATCACTTAATGCAACTTCTTTCATGGTCATCCTTTCTCCATGTTGCGCTTTCAATTATTTTCATTTTAATTACGTTATTCGTAATTAATTTATGAATAACGTAAAACAAAATAACAATATTCTCCCCCAAAAGTCAAAACATTAACTTTTTCGGCTGATCGCACAGCGCTCATGATTTACTCATCACACCATATTTTTAAATTATTCTTTTATATTCAAATGCTTGTTTTAAAAAAACTGCTCTAGGATGACATCTCTCTCTTCCAAACTATTGGAACTTAGAAATTGCATCATTAAGCCATCGATTAGGTTTAACACCATTTGGGCATCGGGTTTTATTGCACAAGTTTCTAGACTAAAAATCAGATCAAAAATCTCATGAAGTAGCCATTTTCGATATTCAACTGCCATGCGGTAACCTTGCGAATAAACGAGTTTAATTTCAAATATGGCTTTGATTAATAAGTGATACAGACTATTAGAACAGACATGTAAGCGCACAATTTCTTTGAGTTTATCGCTTGAAGTGTAGTAACGGTTTGAGTAAATAATTGACAGTACTTCTTCTTTAAGGAGTCTCTTTTGAAAGGCGATACACATTTCAATCAGGCGCTCTTTTGAGGCAAAGTAATTATAAAAAGTGGTTTTGGTTATTTCAGATTCTTTCACAATCAGGTCTATTCCTGCTGTGTGAAAACCATGGCTGGTAAATAAGCGTATCGCCGTACGAATAACCTGTAATTTTTTGGAAGAGATTTCTAAATTTGACATAGTTTTACCGTTATAAATTTTTGTTGTTTCTAAAAGAAATACTTTTCTGGGAGAAAAAAAGGCATAGCAAAGCCGTAAGACTGTGCTTGGCACATCTCAAGTTTTATTGTTGATGCAAGTTTTTTGAGTCGTAATTACCTAAAGCCTGAAAACCTTTGGGTGACCAAGCTGCTTTAAATTTTTAAGTTGTGTCGTTATAGCTTTTGGCAAGGACTGCCAAGAAATAATGAATGTGCAAAGCCAACTCCTTCTATAGGGAGTTCTGCCAGACATTTTAAATTATGGTGGCAGAACGGAAGAGGGTTAGCAGACTAGTAATAACTCAAACTAGCACACCCGTAGGTGTCCCTCTCCCGTCCTACCGCTACGGGAGGGAACGAGTAGTTCACCACACAAGGCTGTTCCTCAGAAGGAATGGCTCTGATGCGGGAGTTATTATGCGGTCTGCTAAAACCGACTGGCAATGTGGCCAGCAGGCAAATGGTAATCTTCAAAAATTAAGGTGTCAATGTGAAATTGGCTATAAATTATTTAATTAATTATTGTTTTTCATTTAATTACATAATTAAGGAAAGTCTTAAGTAAAATTGAATAATCATTTTGTTTTTTAAGTTTTCTAGTTGAAGATACTCTTTTTTCATTTGCGCTGATTTAAGAGATTGGAACAAGCTTCAACTAGAAATATGAATTACAATTATTATGATTCTTTAGATAATCCCCCTCCTAAAACTTTATAAATTTCAATTTGGTTATTTAATTTGACCTGTTCAAGTGCCAGTAAGCCTTGCTGTGCTGCGTACGCAGAACGTTGTGCATCTAAAACCGTAAAATAACTATCAACTCCAGCTTTATAACGTGCCATTGAGAGTTTATATGTTGCGGATGTGGCAGAAACTAAACGGCGCTGAGCATCTAAGCGTTCTTCAATATGTGCATGGGTAGCAAGCGCATCATTCACTTCTTTAAAGGCTGTTTGAATAGACTTTTCATATTCTGATAAAGCAACTTTTTGGTCTATTTCAGCAATTTTAATACCCGCCTTTCTTGTTCCCCAATCAAAAATTGGTAGATCAATGCTTGGACCAACTGACCATGCAAAATTACCCGACTTAAATAAATCTTTAAGTTCAGTAGATGCATAACCCGTAGAACCAGTAAGGCTTATGGTTGGGAACATTCGAGCCTTCGCAGCACCAATGTTTGCACCTGCCGCTCGCAACCCATATTCAGCCGCTTTAATATCTGGACGATGATTTAACAAATCACTTGGTAAACCCGCTGCAAAATTCTTCTCAAGGGTAATATTTTTAATTGAATCGCTTGGAAGTAAGTTTTCAGGAATAGGAGAACCTGCTAACAAATCTAGTAGATTTTTTGCCTGTAGAATTTGAGTCTTATAAGTTGCGACATCATTTCTAGCAGTCTCTACAGAAATTTGTGCTTGTTTTAGTGGCACTTCACTGTCAATACCAACATCAAAGCGCTTCTTGTTTAGGTTATAAGCATCGACTTGCGCTTTTAAAGTCTGCTCAGCAAGATTTAAATTGGCTTGTGCAAAAGCATAATTTAACCAGACCTGCGTGATGTTACTGATTAGACCAATTTGTACAGCTTCTTTCGCGCTTTGAGTTGCAAGATAGTTATTTAATGCTGCATCCTTTAAATTTTGAACACGACCCCAAAAGTCTAGCTCATAGGCAGTCATTCCTAAGCCCACTTGAAATGTAGAAACTGGGTTATTGGGGTTAATAGATGGGCTAACCTGCCGCACTGCATTTCCAGTTATCCCAATAGTCGGGAGCTGGCTATTTTTTGTGATTTGATATTGTTGCTGTACACGCTCAATATTAAGCGTAGCAGTCCGTAAATCCCGATTATTGTTTAGCCCTATTTCAATGACCTGTAATAATTTAGGATCAGAAATAAACTCTTTATAACTTTTCTCCGCAATGGTGGTTCCTGAGGAATTCTGAGCAAAATTTTGAGGAATATGAGAAATCGCTGTCGGCTGTGGTGCTTGCATATTTACACATGCGACGAGTGCAACAGAAAGTGCAGAAACAACGAGTCCACGAGATACGATTGCCACTTTCGACATAGTATTCTCCAAATAATAAAATGAGTTGAGCATAGGACGCATCAGAGGAAATGGAGTATTTCCCCTGACGCATTTAACTTAAGATGAGATTTTTTTCTTAGATGAAAATAGCTTTTCTACGGCGCCCAAAATGAAGATGAAGAACACGGGAACAAAGAAAATAGCCAGAATCGTTGCCGAGATCATGCCCCCAAATACACCAGTACCTAAAGCATGTTGAGTCTCAGAACTTGCACCTGTTGCAATGACTAGAGGAATTACACCGCATGTAAAAGCAAGAGAAGTCATCAAGATTGGTCGTAAACGAAGTTTGGCTGCTGCAACTGTGGCTTCAATCAAACTCATGCCTTCTTCTTTTAGCATCTTCGCAAACTCAACAATCAAGATGGCGTTCTTTGCGGATAGACCAATAATCGTAATGAGTCCAATTTTGAAGAAGACGTCATTCATTAGACCTCTCGACATAATGGCAATGATTGCACCGAAAATACCAAGTGGCACAACCAACATCACAGAAAGTGGAATCGCCCAGCTTTCATAGAGTGCAGCCAACACTAGAAACACCACTAACATTGATAAACCAAGTAAAAAGGCCATTTGAGATTCAGACTGCTTTTCTTGTAGAGAAATGCCTGTCCATTCAAAACCAATGCCTTTAGGCAACTTAGCAATCAACTGTTCCATTTCACGCATCGCCTCACCCGAAGATGTATCGAAGTTAGGAATGCCGGCAATACTTAAAGATGGTCGTCCGTTATAACGATTATATTGTTGCGGTGCTTTGTTCCATTGAGGTGTTACCACTTCAGACAAAGAAACCAATTGACCACTCGAACCCATCACTTTTAAGTTCAAGATATCTTTGAGTTGCATACGTGATTTAGCTTCAACTTGTACAATCACTTGTTGCATACGACCCTGATTAGGGAAATCATTGATATACATTGACCCCATTGAGGTTGAAATGATGTCTGAAACGTCTGAGAATTTAACACCCAGGGTATTAAGCTTTTCACGGTCAATTTTTAAAGAAATATTGTCGCCTTGTGGTAAACCCTCATTCCAAACCATATAGAACTTTTTATTCTTGGCAGCCATCTGCATAAGTTGGTCTTGGGCAGCCAATAATGCAGGCATACCTAAGTTTGCACGATCTTGTAAACGTAAACTAAAGCCTGAGAATGTACCCAGTTCATCAATAGCAGGTGGAAGTACCGCCATTGTTTCCCCTTCCGAACTGTTCGCCATTGATGCATTGACTGCATTTGTCATTTCAGTTGCCGAAGAAGTACGTTCTTTGAAATCTTTTAAAGTCGTGAAAGCAACACCTACGTTTTGTCCTGCACCACTAAAACCCCATCCCATAATCGTCGTATTACTTTTGACATCGGGTTTGTCTTTCAGCGAATTTTCAAATTCATTCACTACATTTCGAGTACGTTCTGCCGTTGCATCTGATGGTAATTGGAAAGAAGTCATAAACCAGCCTTGATCTTCCTCTGGCATAAATGCTGTTGGCCAATACTTCATTCCTGCAAAAGTAATGCCTGTAATCACCACAAAGATCATCATCACTGGAACCGTATGTTTGATGATTTTAAGTAGCATCAACTCATACTTTTTCGTCACTTTGTCAAAGCTACGGTCAAACCATGCAAAGAAGCCTTTCTTCTGATGATGACCATCAATTGGTTTTAAAATGGTTGCACAAAGTGCAGGTGTTAAAATGAGTGCCAATAAAGCCGAGAATAAAATAGACACGGACATGGTCAGCGTAAATTGCTTATAAATGATCCCGACCGAACCACTCGCAAAAGCCATTGGTAAAAACACAGCAGACAAGACTAAGGTAATACCAATAATAGGACTGGTAATCTCTTTCATTGCCTTAGATGTTGCTTCTTTAGGATTTAATCCTTCAGTCGCCATAATCCTTTCGACGTTTTCAACGACGACAATCGCATCGTCGACAATAATACCGATGGCGAGCACCATACCGAACATGGTGAGTACGTTAATCGAAAAGCCGGCAAGCAGCATCACGGTAAAAGTACCGAGCAAAGCAATAGGTGCAACAATGGCTGGAATGAGCGTATAGCGTACATTGTGTAAGAACAAATACATCACAATGAAAACCAGAACCATCGCTTCAAGTAATGTATGAATTACCTTTTCAATTGAAATTTTAACAAACGGCGCGGTGTCGTAAGGAATACTAAACTGCATGCCCTCTGGTAAGTTCAACTTTAATTCTTCAATTTTTGCTCTAACACCTTCTGCTGTTTTTACGGCGTTAGCACCCGGGCTTAACTGGATTGCGGCAGCGGTAGCCGGTTTACCATTTTCTAAAATAGCAAAGTTGTAGGCTTGTGATCCGATTTCAACATTTGCGACATCTGACAGACGAATTACACTTCCGTTGGTTTTGCTTTTTAAGCTGATATTCCTAAATTGCTCTACGCTTGATAGCTGACCTTGCGCTGACAATGGAATCGTAATCAGTTGACCTTTATTTGCAGGTAAATCGCCTAGGCGCCCCGGTGCAATTTCAACATTATTTTCACGAATTGCATTGTTTACATCGCTAATTGATAAACCATAAGAAACCAATTTATTTGGATCGACCCAAATGCGTAGGGCTTTCTCTGCACCAAAAGATTGGACTTTACCAACGCCTTCAACACGCTTTAGTTCTTCTACGACATTTCGAACCAGATAATCACTTAAATCTACTTCTGAATATTGGCCATTAGGAGAGTTAATACCCACCAGCATCAAGAAACCCGAAGATGATGCTTCAACCTGTAAACCTTGCTGCCGCACAATCTGTGGTAAGCGTGCTTCAACAGCCTTGATTTTATTCTGGACATCGACCTGAGCCATTTCGACATCTGTACCCGGTTTAAAGGTTGCAGAAATTTCTGCTGTACCCGAAGTATCCGTTGTCGCACTGTAATACAGTAGATTTTTTACACCCGATAATTCTCGCTCAATTAAAGTGACAACACTATCGTTAATGGTCTTTGCTGTTGCTCCCGGATAAGTCGCACTAATGTTTACTTGAGGAGGCGCTACACTAGGGAAACGAGCAATCGGCAATTTTGGAATACTAAGTAACCCAAACAATATAATGAAAATTGCGATCACCCATGCAAAAACAGGACGTCGAATAAAAAATTGAGACATCATGGTTGAGCTCCTTGATTTGTAGATGGTTTTGTTTCTACATTTGAAGCACTATTTTCTGATGCAGGCTTTTTCCACGTGGTCATTGCAAGTTTTTGATTTGGCTGGATACGCTCCATACCTTCAACAACGACTTTGTCACCGACTTTCAAGCCTTTGTTGGCGATATAGTACTGTTCATATTGCTGTCCAATTTCAATAGGACGAATCTCAGCCGAGCCTTTTGCATTGATCACATAGACCTGAGGCTCACCATTGATATTGCGCTGAATCGCTTGAGCTGGAACTAACAAGGCTTGTGGAATAGAAGCTCGGTCAATATTGACTCGCACATACATACCCGGAAGTAGTTTTCTCTCGGTATTATTTACTTCAATACGGAAGGTCACATCACCTGTTTCAGGGTCAACATTAATATCTTCAAACAACATTTTTGCTGTGACGTTATATTCCTGACCGTGGCTATTAGAAATACGAACCGTTTTTTCACTGTTTGCAGATAACTCACCAGTTTTTAAAGCCGCTTGTAGACGCTCGTATTCACTAATTGATTGCTTTACATCGACGTAGACTTTATCAATCTGTTGAATTGTGGCCATAGTGTTCGCATCGCCTTGACCAACCAATGCGCCTTCAGTGACAAAAGACTGCCCAATACGACCAGAAATCGGCGCTCGAACAGTTGCATATTGCAGATTCAAATTTTGTCTGGTGAGCAATGCTTTCATTTGCGCGACATCAGCAAGAGCCTGACGATATTGAGCTTGAGCATTACTCACTTCTTGCTTACTAATTGCATTACTTGGTAAGAGCTGCTCATAGCGATCTAATTGAACTTTCAGTCTCGCAACCTCTGCCTCAGCTTTGTTAAGTGAAGCTCTATTGCTATTTACATCTGCTTCAAAGGTTTCAGAATTAATTTTATATAAAGCTTGGCCTGCTCTAACTTCACTACCTTGTTTAAATAAAACTCTTTCAATAATTCCTCCGACTTGCGGTCGAATTTCAGCAGTACGGAATGCTTGTACGCGTGCAGGAAGATTTTCACTAAAATTAACTGATTGCGATTGAATGCTTAATACACTTACTTTCGCTGGTGCTGGCTCAGCTTGAGCCGTTTCTTGTGAACCACACCCCTGTAATATCAGCCCAATAGATAAAAATAAAGGAAGTAAAAGATGCTTTTGCATACTGTCCAAACCAAGTGAGTTTTCGATGCTGACATTATTTTTGATGAGTGTGTAGCGATCGTCACTAAAGTGTGGAGTAAGTGTGGAGAAGTACCAATAATTTAGCGTATGATGAGTTGAAGCATTTTATATAGCCAAATTTCTATGTTTGATCGTTCTTTTTCTTTTGATTGTCACGATAAAGTTATCCTCGTTGTAGAAGATGATTACGACATTGGCGACATTATTGAAAATTATTTAAAACGTGAAGGAATGGTTGTTATTCGTGCTATGAATGGAAAGCAAGCCATTGAATTGCACTCTAGCCAACCCATTGATTTGATTTTACTTGATATTAAATTACCCGAGCTCAACGGCTGGGAAGTGTTAAATAAAATACGTCAAAAAGCTCAGACGCCCGTGATTATGCTAACAGCGCTAGATCAAGATATTGATAAGGTCATGGCATTACGAGTTGGTGCAGATGACTTTGTTGTTAAACCATTTAACCCAAATGAAGTCATCGCTAGAGTTCAGGCAGTCTTAAGACGTACTCAGCTAACAAACAAGCCATTTAACAAAAATAAGGTCTACAAAGATATTGAAATTGATACAGATACGCATAGTGTTTATCTTCATGCTCAAAACAAGAAAATATTGCTTAATCTTACCCTGACGGAATATAAAATTATTTCCTTCATGATTGACCAGCCCCACAAGGTATTTACCCGTGGTGAACTTATGAATCATTGCATGAACGATAGTGATGCTCTAGAACGAACTGTAGATAGCCATGTGAGTAAGCTTAGAAAGAAATTGGAGGAACAAGGAATACTTCAAATGTTGATTAATGTGCGTGGCGTAGGATATAGACTCGATAATCCACTAGCTGTAAAAAATGACGCCTAAATAATATTAAAAATATAGCTAGGGAATATTCTATGAAAAGTAAGTTAGGAATTAGCAAGCAGCTCTTTATTGCATTAAGTATTGTTAATTTAAGCGTTACGCTTTTTTCAGTTGTGCTGGGTTATGTCATTTATAACTATGCGATTGAAAAAGGCTGGATTACTTTAAGCTCACTTCAAGAAGATTGGACCACTTTTCATTTTGTAGATTGGATCTGGTTAGCTACTGTTATCTTCTGTGGCTGTATGATTTCACTCGTGATCGGGATGCACCTCGCAAAACGTTTTATTGTGCCGATTAACTTCTTAGCCGAAGCAGCCAACAAAATTAGTCAAGGTGATCTCTCTGCTAGAGCTTATGACAACAGAATTCACTCCGCAGAAATGTCCGAGCTTTTATATAATTTTAATGATATGGCTCAAAAGCTAGAAGTTTCTGTTCAAAATGCACAAGTCTGGAATGCTGCCATAGCGCATGAATTAAGAACGCCAATTACAATTTTACAAGGCCGCCTACAAGGCATAATCGACGGCGTTTTTAAGCCCGATGAAATTCTATTTAAAAGCCTTTTAAATCAAGTTGAAGGTTTATCTCACTTAGTAGAAGACTTACGAACAATAAGTTTAGTTGAGAACCAGCAACTCAGATTAAATTATGAGTTGTTTGACTCTAAGTCTGTAATTGAAAAAGTTCTCAAGGCCTTTGAAGACCGCTTAGAACAAGCTAACTTAATGCCAGAACTTGATTTAACGACAACTCCGGTACTGTGTGACCGTCGCCGTATTGAGCAAGTTTTAATTGCGTTAATTGATAATGCTATTCGTTATTCAAATGCAGGAAAACTTAAGATCTATTCAGAAGTGGTTTCAGACAACTGGATATTAAAAATTGAAGATGAAGGCCCCGGCATTGCAACCGAGTTCCAAGATGACCTATTTAAGCCCTTTTTTAGATTAGAAGAGTCAAGAAATAAAGAGTTTGGTGGTACAGGCTTAGGATTAGCTGTTGTACATGCAATTATTGTGGCACTAAAAGGTTCTATTCAATATAGCAATCAAGGCTCAAGAAGTATTTTCACCATAAAAATTCCTATGGATCATTAAAACGCTGAAAGACTTCCAAGGCTTATTTTAATTTTTACCCGCTTAACTTATCCAAATTTTTTATGCTAAAACTACGATTACTAATTTAAGTAAAAATAAATCTATATGAATAGACTTGAATGTAATCGCATGTTTATTTCGATCATTGAGCAAGGAAGTTTTGTTAAAGCTGCCGAAAATTTAAATACAAGCGTCGCACAAGCATCCAAGCTTATTTCAAAACTAGAGAACGAATTAGGCGTACAGCTTCTAAAAAGATCGACACGCTCATTAAAGCCCACAGAACTCGGATTAGCTTATTACCACCGAATTAAGCAACTTATGGCAGAGTTTGATGAAATTGAAATTAGTATTAAAAATCAATCTCGCGCCCCAGTAGGTAAACTAAAAATAAGTGCTCCTAACTCTTTTGGAACAGTGCAATTAAGCAAAACACTGGTTAACTTTGCCCAGAAATATAGTCAAATTGAATTAGATGTGAGCTTTACTGACCGTACGGTGAATGTCATTGAAGAAGGATTTGATATCGCCATTCGAATTGGAGAGCTTAAAGATAATAATTTAATTGCCACTCCATTATCTCAAATTAGATTTGTATTGGTCGCATCTCCCCTTTATTTAGAAAAATTTGACTGTCCTCAAAGCCTTCAAGACCTAGAAACTCATTCCTGCATCATCGATACAAACTTTAAAGATCCATATGAATGGGCTTTTTTTGAAAAATCACCTTCGAATGTATTACATACCATTAATGTGAATGGTCGGATTCATTTTGCGAATACAGAAGCCTGTTTAGCTGCAACCATAGCAGGACTTGGCATCGCCAGATTACCCATGTTTATTTTGAAAGATGCACTTATCGACAAAAAGATTATTCCTATTTTAGAAAACTATGAATTACCGCGAAGAGGTCTCTATGCAGTCTACCCACCAGCAAAACACCTAGCCAACAAGGTGAGAACCCTAATTGATTATTTAAAAGAGCAATATGCGTACCCTGCTGAATGGGAAATTTACGAGTAATTATTTCCAAAATAGAAATAAATATTCAATTTCAGCCTACTTAATCACTTAAAAAATCAACAGTAGTATGTATTCATCAAGTTAATTCTCATCGAGATAGAAAATGAATACATCAAACACCGCTCCTTATGCGGCATTATTACTCCGTATAACCTTAGCGCTTTATTTCTTTGCCCATGCTGGTCTTAAACTGTTTGTATTTACACCAGCAGGTACAGCGCAATTTTTCCAATCTGTTGGAGTTCCGGGATGGATGGCATATGTGACTATTCTCTGGGAGATTTTAGGAGCAATATTATTATTCGTTGGTTTTAAACCTCGAATTGTTGCCATTGCACTGATTCCTGTCTTATTGGGTGCAATATTTACTGTACATGGTGCTGCCGGTTTCTTTTTTACAAACCCTAATGGCGGCTGGGAGTTCCCATTTATGTGGATTATTTCTTTAGTTGCTCTCGCACTCATTGGTGATGGACCATTTTCTCTAAGTAAATCTTTTAAAAACTAAGCTCGTTAATAGATGAGATGCCATTGCATGAATGGCATCTAAACACCAAATACTCAGCTCATTCAGGATATTAAAATGAAAGATCTATTTATAATTTTATTACACGGCGTAGGTAGTAATGGTGAAGACTTAGAAGCAGTTGGAGAATTTTTTAAGACCAATCATTCTAATTTAAATTTTGTCGCACCCAATGCTCCTTTTAGCTTTATGAACAGTAAAGAGGCCTATCAGTGGTTTAGCATCGCTGGGGTTAATGATGAGAATCGCTTTAGTCGGATTAAAGAAGCCAGAGCTCATTTTGATCAAAAAATCCAAGAGATCATTAACGAAAATCAATTAGAAAACCACTTAGATAAAGTCGTTTTTTTAGGATTTTCTCAAGGTTCAATAATGGCTTTAGATGCGGTCGTTTCAGGACGTTGGCCTATTGCTGGGCTGATTAGCATCGCTGGAAGATTAGCCAGTCCAATCAATAATGAAATTAATAAAAATACGAAAATTTTATTAATTCATGGTGAATCAGACACTGTTATTCCTCCAAGCGAAAGCCAAAGCGCATATCAACAAATGCATTCAGCAAACTTAAATGTTGAGTTGAATATTTTACCCGCTACGGGACATACCATTTCGCATTCAGCGCTCCAGTTAAGTCTTGATTTTTTAAACACTATTTAACCTATTTGGCCTACATCCAAATCTGAACTTAGATCTTCCTAAATCTAAGTTCCGTACTTTCTCGTCTCAAATTATTCTTCGGAGTTAAAAATGACTACATCAATCCGTGCAGAAGATATTATCAGCCCCATTACTGATACTATAAAAGCGAATAAAAACTCACCAAAAGAAGCAAAAAATCTAGGTTTATTTGCTTACGATAAACCAACCCCAGAAAATACAGTTTTATTACTTATTGATCATCAAGTTGGTTTAATGGCTAGCGTTCGTGATACATCGAGCCTCGCTGAATTAAAAAGTAATGTTCTTGGTTTAGCACGTACAGCCAAAGCTCTTAATATTCCAACACTGATTACATCATCAAACGCACAATGGCAAAACGGCGACACTCTCCCAGAAATTAAGTCATTGTTCCCCCATAATTCAATTTATCGACGTACAGGGATCATTAATGCATATGAAGACCCGACTTTTCGTAAAGCACTTATTAATTTACTAGAAGCAACAGGTCGAACCCATATTATTATTGCAGGCGTAACCATTGGTACTTGCTGTACTTTCCCGACACTATCGCTATTAAATGATGGATATAAAGTCTACCCAGTCATTGATGCATGTGGCGCATGGAATCAATATGAAGTTCAGGCCGCTACTTTACGCATGGCAAATGCAGGTGCAGAACCAGTAACAACCTTTAGTCTAGCTTGTGAATTACAGGCTGACTGGAAAAAGCCTTCAGCAGATCAAATGCTTGAGCCTTTCAAAGAGAACTTATCGGAATATGGGTTTGTGCTACAAAACTTCTGGGATAATGTCGGTACCCCAGCAGTTGAAGATCCTTTCAAAGTCAAATAACTGATTTTTCTTAAGCTTTGTATCTTTGATTTTTAGGTAAATTTAGAGATACAAAGCTTTCTCGTTTTATTTTAAGAATTAACTACTCGGACAGTTTGATAATTTTACCAACAATATGTTCATGTGTAGGTACAAGCCCTGCTTTTAAACCCAGCGGCTTAAACACCTTATCTAACACAGATTGGGTAAGTTTACCTTTATCCTGCTCAATATCAGTTAATGTTCGACGACTTACTCCAACCAAAGCAGCATATTGCTCTTGAGACAAGCTCAATACGTTCTTTCGCAAATACGTCAACAATTGACCAAGCGTAATTTCATTAAATAAATATTGTTTATATAAATCGATGAGAACTTGCTGACGATCTTGAGTCTGATTTTTCATGTTTATAACAGCTCCCATCTTTTCAATTTAGCTTCTATGTAGTCAAATGAAAG
This sequence comes from Acinetobacter oleivorans DR1, assembly GCF_000196795.1. Lineage (NCBI taxonomy): Bacteria > Pseudomonadati > Pseudomonadota > Gammaproteobacteria > Moraxellales > Moraxellaceae > Acinetobacter > Acinetobacter oleivorans. The sequence continues at coordinate 2,018,784 of NC_014259.1, read as the reverse complement.
TGCTGGCATTTCAATAATCTGTTGAGGTACACCTTTATCGATTAAGCGTTGTTTTAGTCCAACAAAATTACGTGCCAGTGATTTTAATGCGCCTATAGACAAATCTGGGTCACACCAAGGTGCAAGTTTTTGGGTAATTTGAACCCAACGATACTCACCGCCTTCTTCATACGGACTTCCCCATGTAGTCGATCTAATCACTACTTCTGGATCGGCTTTCATAGGCGCAAAATCATAAATAGGAGAAAGAGAAATTTTTCCTGATTTTTTTAGAAAAGATGTATTACGACCATGATTGTCTGAATTACCGAAAATAATATTAAGCAAATCTCTTTGTAACCACTCACAGATGAATTGTGAAGCATCAAAATCTGAATCGATGTGAGTCAGTAAATTGCATAGATTCTCTATAACTTCAAAATGATTAAGATGACTACCTGAAGACTTATTTAGTACCGAATAAACAGATTCCAAACCATGACGGTGCCACTGCTGATTACGCCATTCTGTGTCAAATCTTGGCAGCCATAAAGAAGGATACTTTGTACCTTCAATGAGCTTCATTTGAGTTGTCTCAATCGTATCAAAACCTAATTCATTGAGTATTTGATAGTAATAATATTCAGCTCTGAGAATGTCGCAATCAATTTCACTGCGCTTATTTCTTGGAAATTTAACTAAATAATGTTGATCTGGTTGATCAAAATTTTCTTGGTATGTATCAATCCAGACTTTTTGATCTGGCGAAACACGAATAAGTAATTTGGGCGCTTCTCCACCGGCACCAGTTGCACCACCACTAATCGCACCCATTTGCTGAGCGTACTCAAGAAAATCAACATTACGATCAGCCACATCTTCTTTACTGAAATAACGTAAGTGTAAAGTTGAGTCAGGATTTATAGGTGGAAGTGCTTCTTTAATCCGTAAATTACCAACAGGAGCAATGCCCCCTTTTTCTAATAAGATACTATCTTGCTCTGCATGAGTTAAACGTTGTAAATCTAGATAATTCACCCAGTAACGTCGTGCAGCACCTGAAGGAACGATATCATCTAAAAAACCAAACCATGTGCTCGATTCATGTTTTATAAGTATTTGCACAGGAAGTGACAAACTACAGGCGTGCTCATCGCGCTTGTCTAAATATTGAAGCGCATAATCCAATTCATACTCTAATTCACTTGCACTAGCCGAACCTTGTTTAGACTCTAACAGTTTTAGTTCTGCTATATCTAACCAGTTCGTATCAAGTAGTGCTTGTATCGTTAATTTTTTCATTGATATAAATGAGCAATTATTTTCTCAAAAATACTATAAAACAAACTTTTTGTGAATATATTTGCGCAATATTATTTAATTCATATCAATTTTGAGCAAAATTTTGCTCATATTAATATTGTCTGATATTAGCTAGTAAAGCCATCTTTTGACCTTTTCTCTTTAAATTCTTATTGAAGTGTCATATCTAATCTAACCCAGATTTATAAAATAATTTTTATAATTTAAATAATGGATAATTAAATATGGATCGTTTTAAAACTATTTTACTTATTACAAGCACATGTTTAACAACAACTCTTTATGCCAAGCAACAAGTCGTGTGTGTGTTTGACCCAATTGGTAAATCGGGAGATGCTTTCGCTTTAGCCAAAGACTATGCACTTGAAGCCAAAAATTGGGGAGCAGATCTATCTTTAAAAGCCTATGTTGATGAACGCGTTGCGGCTGAAGATTTAAAAGTTGGAAAATGTGATGGTGCAATTATTAGTGGTTTACGTGGGCGTCAGTTTAATAAATATACAGGATCTTTAGATGCGGTCGGCGCATTAACAAATATGAAAACGGCAATTAATGCCTATAAGCTGTTGTCTTCACCAATGGCCGCAAAAAACATGGTTGTAGGTCCTTATGAAATCGCAGGTTTAGGCACAATTGGCCCTGCATATTTATTTGTAAATGATAGAAGTATCAATACACTCGCTAAAGCTGCCGGTAAAAAAATTGGGGTATTTAAATATGATGAAGCGCAACCAAAGCTTGTGCAACATGTTGGCGGTCAGGCTGTATCTGTAGACGTGACCAATGCCGGTGCGAAGTTTAATAACCATGAAATTGATATTGTGCCCGCTCCTATTGTGGCATTTAAACCTTTTGAACTACACAAAGGTTTAGGTGAGAAAGGAGCAATCATTCGTTTTCCTTTAACTCAAATTTCAGCAAACTTCATTATTCGTAAAGACCAGTTTCCAGCAGGTTTTGGGCAAAAGTCTCGAACTTGGGTAGCCAGCCAATTAAATAGAACGTTTGGGATTATTGCCAAATATGAAAGTGATATTCCTTCAAAATATTGGATGGATATTCCTAAAAATGAACAAGTAAATTATATGAAAATGATGCGCGAGGCACGTATACAGCTAACCAAGGCGGGCATTTATGATCCTAAAATGATGAATTTTTTGAAAAAAGTGAGATGTAAAGAAAATCCAAGTAATTTTGAATGCGCGTTAAATGATGAATAAACACTCAAACAAAAACATATGCTCATCTTGTTTTGAGGTATTCAAGTTCGTTATTAAAAGCAAATGGGCTACATGGTTCGTAGCCCATTTCAGCAATGTTAGATTTATCTAAATTGAGCACATATTAAAAATCTTATGCTTAAAAGCATTAGTTAGATTTAATAATTTGCGAATCAGTAAGTTCTTTGATTTTCGCTTGGTCATAACCTAAAGAAGTAAGAACCTCTATAGTATCTTCACCAACTTCCGGCACGTTTTCACGTACACCAAAGCGTTGACCATCCATCGTAAATGGTAATAAAGGAACCTTTACTTGCTTACCATTTTCTAGCACTACTTTCCCCATCCCACCTGACTCATTTAAGTGAATATCTTCAAATAAATCTTCTGGACGTTGGATCGGAGAAAAAGGTAAACCAGCTTGTTCACATAGTTCCATTACTTTTGTTTTGTCTAATTGGCTAAGAGTTTCGCGAATAATTGGATGGATTTGCTCACGTGCTTTTACACGTTGGTTATTTTGAGCGAAATCTGGATTATTTTTTAGTACTTCTAAGCCAAAAGCATCACAGAATGCAATCCACTGCGAGTCAGTAACTACACCGATAAAGACTTGTTCATTATTTTTAGTGTTGAAAACATCATATACTGCCCAAGCTGAAACACGATTTGGCATTGGGGCTACAGGCTTATCTGTAACTGCTCTTTGCATCATGTGCTGCGCAACCAAAAATGCAGAGTTTTCGAATAAACCAGTTTCAACAAGTTGACCTTGGCCAGTTAATTGACGTTGATATAAAGCAGCAACGATTGAGTAAGCACAGAACATCCCGCCCATCACATCATTAACAGATGCTCCAGCACGTAATGGACGTCCCACAGGACCAGTCATATACGCAAGCCCAGTCATCATTTGTACGACTTCATCCAAGGCTGTCCGATGTTCATAAGGACCGGGTAAAAAACCTTTCATTGAACCATAAATAATATCGGGCTTAATTGATTTAACCCCTTCATAATCGAGTCCTAGTTTTTTCATCGCTCCGGGTCTAAAGTTTTCAATCACAACATCCGCAGTTTTGATTAAGTCCTTAACAAGTGACATTCCTTTTTCACTTTTAATATCAACTGACAAACTTTTTTTATTACGGTTATAAGTCATCCAGTAACCCGCACCCGACCCCATAAGTCTGCGAGTGTTATCACCTTGAGGTAATGGTTCAATCTTGATGACTTCAGCACCTAAATCTGCGAGAAGTAAACCACATGCAGGTCCCATAACCATATGTACGAATTCTAGAACTCGGATTCCAGCCAGTGGGAGTTTCTTTTCATCTTTCATGTTATTGGTCCTTTGCATATTTGAAATTTTTACCTACGCCTGCATCTGGAATAAATCCATAGAGTGGCTCTCCTGGTATCCCTTGCTTTAACCATTCGCGAGCTTCAACAAGTCGATCAATATCAATACCAGTACGTAATCCCATGCTTTCTAACAGGTAAACTAAATCTTCAGTGACAATATTGCCTGATGCACCGGGAGCATATGGACAACCGCCAATACCGCCTTGCGAGGCATCAAATGTGGTAACACCCACTTCAATTGCGGCTAAAACATTTGCCAGACCTTGCCCACGCGTATTATGGAAATGTGCGCTACCTGCTAAATTTCCGACTTCCTGTTTTAATTTTTTAAATAGACTGCGGACTTGGACAGGATTTGCATATCCAACCGTATCTGCTAGGCCAATCTCATCTACACCTAATTGGGCCATTCGTTGAGCCATCGTTAGGACTTCATTTTCCGTAACTACACCTTGAATCGTGCAGCCAAAAACTGTTGATAGACCTGCTTCTATTAATATTTCTGGATATTTTTCATTTCTCAGCTGAATGATTGAATTCACTTCTTCATAAACTTCAGCATGAGTTTTACGAATATTTGAAAGTGAATGAGGTTCACTCACTGAGACAGGGATCGTAATTTTTTGAACCCCAGCTCTAAATGCATTTTCGGCACCCTTTAGATTTGGGACTAAAGCGGTAACGAATACATCTTTTAAAGTTAAAGTGTGTTTAACCAACTCTCCGCAATCCGCCATTTGTGGCAGCAATTTTGGAGATACAAAAGATCCAACTTCTATTTCAGTTAATCCTGCTTGAGCTAAAGCTGAAATCCATTTTTTCTTCATATCGGTTGGCATGGTTTGTTTAATACTTTGCAAACCATCGCGAGGTCCAACCTCACTCACCAATATATCGATGTCCTTTGAATGGCTCATATGCTTACATTTCCTATTGCACAAGAATATTTTTACATACAACGCAGAAGCGTTCTATCTAATAGAACATAGTTCTATTTTTAATGCAAATTAAAAATTTTATCCTCCCATGACAAATTCAATTAATTTTAAAAAGACTTGACATGACTCTAAATTAGCTAAAAAATAACAATTAATAGAACATCGTTCTGTACAGTAGAACTACAAGGATGCATGTATGAATCTTTTTGTTTCCCTAAAAGAGTTACACACTAAAGATGGAAATTTGTTTGATAGAGATATCTCATCGGGTCGAATTTTTATTGCTGATTATAGAAATGGAATCATGCCATTAGAAAATTTTGGTAAGCCAATGTTTTTTCAACACTAATTTCTACTTAAAGTTTATTTCTTAAGTAAATCAAGGATTGATTTATGTTAGTCTTTTTAAGTTACAGCATGATCGCTGTATTTATGTATGCGGTAATGTCGAAACGCTTATCCGCACTTACAGCTTTAGTACTTATTCCAGTAATTTTTGCTCTTCTGACTGGTCATGTAGCAGATATGAGTAGCATGATGATTGATGGGATTAAGCTACTTGCTCCCACTGGCATCATGATTACCTTTGCAATTCTATATTTTTGCATGATGACAGATGCTGGTCTCTTTAATCCTCTCATTCAATTCATCATTAAAATCGTTAAAGGTGATCCGCTAAAGATTGTTGTGGGCACAGGTATTCTTGGAATTTGTGTCGGGTTAGATGGTGATGGTGCAACGACTTATATTATTGTCGCAACAGCATTATTGCCTTTGTACAAAAAAGTTGGAATCCGACCACAAGTCATGGCAACTGTTTTATTACTTTCAATTGGGGTAATGAATATTTTACCTTGGGCTGGCCCATTTTCTAGAGCTGCGAGCGCACTTAAAGTCGATCCGACTGGTCTCTTTTTACAAATGTTGCCCGTGATGTGTGCTGGTCTTATTTGGGTGATATTTGTCGCTTTTTATCTTGGCTTAAAAGAAAGAAAGCGCTTAGGTATTCATGAAATTAAACCAGATGACGACCTTATCCATCATGAGCAAAATACGAAAAGCTGGAAATCATGGTTCAACCTGATACTTACTATTCTTCTGGTTTTTTCAATGATTAAAGGCTATTTACCTTTAGCGCCTCTGTTCATTTTGGCATTCTGTATCGGTTTAGTGGTTAACTTCCCAGAACTTTCTGAACAGAAAAAATTAGTCGCGAAATATGCAGATAGCGTTTTAGCAGTTTCTTCTCTGATCTTTGCTGCTGGCATTTTTGTAGGAATTATGACAGGTACAGGTATGATTGAAGCTATTGCTCAGCATCTCATCTCAATTATTCCTGAATCATCTGGATCTTATTTGTCATCGATTACTGCTTTTATCAGCATGCCATTTACATACATTTTGACGAATGACGCGTTTTATTTTGGAATTTTACCTATTCTTGCTGAAACTGCCTCACATTATGGTATTAGTGCAAATGAAATGGCTATCGCAAGTTTAATCGGTCAACCTATTCATTTGTTAAGCCCAATGGTTGCCTCTACTTATCTATTATGCTCTTTAACAAATGTAGATTATGGTGAAAATCAAAAGGCATCCATACTCTGGTGTACGGGAACCTGTCTAGTGATGTATGTTGCTGCTCTAGTTATTGGTCTTATATAAATTAATAAAAGTGCTTTCAACATTTGAAGGCACTTTTTATATTCTTCTATGTTTTATATCGCCACACGCTGACATTCACTAAAAAATCTATTTCATCTTTTAAATTACAGCTATACTTATTTATTCCTAAAACACTTAAATTTAATTGAGTTTTTATATTTTTGTATGACGAAATCAACACAAGATCCTGATAGCCAAATGGATAAGCAAAATTCAGGTGTAGCTGCCGTAGATAGAGCATTACTTATTTTAGATGCTTTTGATATAGATAGCCCTGTCTTATCTCTCGCAGAAATTTCACGCCGTACAAAGCTATATAAAAGTACTATTCTTAGATTGTTAAGTTCATTAGAACGTCATGGTTATGTTGTTAGAAATGAAGATGGTCAATTTTCTTTAGGCATTACACCGTTAAAACTATCAAGAATTTATCAAAATTCTTTTAACATTAAAGATGTGCTTTACCCTGTGTTAGAAAGAATCACCAAAGAGACAGGTGAAACTTCTTCATTTTATATTTTAGATAAAGATAAGCGCGTGGTTTTATTTCGCATTGAACCAGCTCGATCTGTAAAAGTTTCAATCTCTGAAGGAGATACTTTTCCAGTGAATGTGGGAGCTTCGGGTAAAATTCTTCGTGCATTTTCTCAAACTGAAGTGGATGAAAATCTACAACAAATCCAAAATCAATTTTGGGCAAGTTCATTTGGAGAACGTGACCCAGAGACTTCTTCGTTATCTGTACCTGTATTTAGCAATGGTAGACAGTTACAAGGGGCACTTACCATTTCAGGTCCTTCTGAACGTTTAACACAAGAAAAAATTGCCGAAAATACTTCGCTTTTGCTTGAATGCAGTATCCAAGTGTCAAAGTATTTAGCAGGAAGTATTTATGGTTTAGAAGATGCTATAAAACTTTTAAAAGCTCCTCATTAAATATTTTAATATTTCAGGCAGTTCTTTTTTAAAGTAACTGCCTATTTTTTCCAAAAGCTAATTTTAAACAAGCCTTTTATAATAAATCGCTGTGCCTACTATAAGCAGAATGCACAACAAGATTAAAATTTTATAGTGAAATGTGATTTTCAGTCGGTTTAAAAGGCTAATGCGGAAAGTTTTGTATATGACTTACTATCAGTTGTTGCTAGCATTTTTCTGCCATCTTTAAGTTTTAAGATAAAGGTTATATCTTTTCCTTTTCCACCTAATAGTACGCCAGCCAATAGACCTAATGGGCCAAGTAGAGCCGCCCCAGCAATCCCCCATCCAACTGTGCCACCAATTCTTTTTACATTCTCTTCAGTGGCTAGAGAAATTTCCTCAATATTCTCAGCTGTAATAGGATGTGCTGTTGGCGCCCATTTATCACCATCACCATAAGGAGGAGTAATTGAACATTTACCAAACATAAAGCTTAGGGTTCCTTTCCCTTTATTGAAATCACCTGCATGAATTTTAATATTAGCCATATTTTTCTCTTTAAATGAATAGTTTAAATTTACAATCTAAAAAATATATCAGTATCTTAATACTAAATCTCTAATATATAAATAAAAACTAAACAGACTTGTCTATTTTAGCTTTGTTATTATCCTCGTTTTTATGAAAATAAGTAGGAATAAAATTGGCTACGCCATATATAACTATAGGCTGCCCGACCTCTGGTGGTGGCCAAGTAATTTCTGGGAATAGTATGTTCCTGATTGACGGAATTTCCGTTGCCTGTGTTGGTGACAAAGCTACATGCCCAACTCATAAAGTCGTTGCAACTATTGTATCTGGTGATCCGTGCATGCAAATCTTTGGGAAAGCTGCTGCTCGTGTAAATGATTCACTCTCTTGTGGTTGCAAATTACTGCCTCAACAAAACTTAGTTGTTCAAGATAATGGTGGTGGCGCTACATCATCGGCTGCAAAATCCTCATCAGCTCCAATTTCACAGAAACAACCAGCCACAGATAGTTTTGTTAAAGATGAATATGAGAACTACTACATAGAACAAAACACAACGAAATATGTGAAATTTACAAATGGCATTTTGCCCTATGATGAAGATAAGAAAAATCTTTTGGGGGCAATTAGCCAAGCTATATCAGGTGTATGTACCTTCGTAGTCACTTACATTCTAAAAGGGCAAGAACTTTTTGTGACAGTCTCTATGCTTCCTCCAACATTAAGCGGTGATGCTACAATTTTTCCATACGCAACACTCGATATTGTGCATAACAATCAGAGTTTAGGAAAAACACGTTTGGAAAAGGGAAAAGGCGTTTGGTCAACTGAAAACTCTAAAGAGCCTGTAGGTCAGTGTAAGGTAACTCTACCTAAACCTGATTTATCAACCATAGAAGCAACTTTAACTATGGGTTACACGGCAAAATTTGATGGCGGTACTGTTCGACCAAACCCACCTCATACTAAATTTTCTTTTACCTTAAATTCAGCATCAAGACGTAAATCATGAATAGAAAATTAATCAGTACTATTGTTCTTATTTCTGTATTTGGAGTTACTGCTTGTAGCAAGGCATCAAATGAACAAAAGCAGGTAGATACTACTGCGAAAAATAGCTCTCAAAACGTAAAAACTGAAATATCAGCAAGTGATAAAGCGATTTTAGATAGATATGACTCTATCACAAACGAAGTTGTGACCTCTGGTGAAGATGAAAAAATAAAACAAACTTTAGAGCCTTTAATTCCTGAAATAAAGAAAGTTACTGCCAAGAAACAAAGAGAAATGGCATTAATGAATATTTATATGCTGTCTGGTATGTACAAAGAGGCTTATGAGTTAAATGAGCAACAGATCAAAGAAAAACCATTGCCTCAACGGGTAATGTTTAGATGTACATTGCTTGAAAAATTAAATGAGGCCAAAGTAAAAATTCAACAGTGTCACGAAGCTTCAGCCCAACTCATACAAACCGAATTGAGTAAATCATCTAGCAAAAATGATCCCCAGTACAGAGATGCCGAATTTGTATATTTAACTGAAATGTATAAAGCTGGTCACACTGACTATAAAGCTAAAATACAGAAATTTATTGATGAAACTAAGGATGTCGCATCAAAAGATAGATATAAGTCTTTGTATGATGAAGATATTGAGTCATTTTATGGTACTGATTCGCCAAATTATGTACCAGAATCATTAAAGTAAAACTTAAATGAAAAGCCCGAATATTCAGGGCTTTTTTAAATTTTTACTAAATAGAGACATTTACTTTTCACCTCCCCCATCCCATTAAAGAATGCCCCCAAAACCATCTTCATCAACTTCATCCGAGTTTATGAGCCATGTTCTATATTTCACGGTAGTTGTATATGCAGCAGATATTCTAAAATATTGGAATAAAAGTAATATTGTTTTATTCGAATGATAAAAAAAGCACCATTGAGTGCTTTTTTATGTCTAAATCAATTGAGTAGGTTTATTACTTATATTTTATTTAGCTCGTTTTCAATTCGAGCCGAATAATAGATATTCATATCACCACCCATCAAAGAAACGGTGATTTGAGTTCTATCTTTGGTCATCCATAATTTTTCTTGCCCGATGCTCATATTATTAGTAGATGTTTCTTCACCATATTTCATGCGAAATGTCTCAACCATTTTTTTATAAACAAGTGCCTGATTTTCTGAATCCTTTGCTTTTAAAGTAACTTGTATCAGTTTTGCATCTTTAAAATAGAAAAATGCATCAAATTTGAAATTATTAATATCATAGTCTGACAACTCTAATAATCTTAGTGCCCCATCCCCTAATGTTGTTCCATCAGTGGGCTGAACACTCTGAGCTTTAGGAAAGTTTTTCTTGACTTGAGCAACAGTCATTCCTTTCTCAGCTTTTTGCCAAATAATTTGACAAAAGGTAGAAGTTGAGAACATCACGCTTAGAATAAAGGTAAAAACAATCTTTTTCATCTTAAGTAACTCACTTCGATGGTACTTTATTTAACAACTGATCAACCAACTCATTAATCTTCGTTTCAGTACTACGCCATTTATTTGGGGCTAACCCGCCATTTCCACGTAATCTAAAAGAAGCTTCAGAAACTTGTCTACCGCTTTGCAAAAGATTGAACTGAGCGGCAACCATATATGGAGCCATATCCCAAGAGCGAGTAGCTGTATAGTTCAAAGTCGTCTGACAAAGACTTAAGTTATCGGTATCCTTATAGGTTTTCGCAACAATATTATAGCGTTTAAAACTTCGCTCGATGATTTGATTAAAATCCTTAATGACAACTTTCGGATTATCAACAATACAAACTTGTTGAATAGACTCTGGATTAAATCCAGTAGCATTATTAATTTGAATTGATGTACACCCGCCTATAGCCAATCCGATTAAACTAGCAATTAATATGTTCTTCATGAGTTTTCAACGATTTTTATAAAGTTCACATAATCTAACAAATTGGTTACTTATTGTCACACAGAAAAATAGGTAGTAATCTTAAGAAATATTTACTTTAAAACTTATTTATTGGATCAAATTTTTATGTTTACTACTACTTTTAATAAAAAAATCTCGATTACAGTTTGTAGTTTTCTAATTGTAGGATGTGCTGCAAATTCAGGTATTGTTCCTATGGGCAATAATACTTATATGGTGTCACGTCAAGCTGCTACTGGTTTTAGTGGGATGGGAACACTTAAAGCAGATGCAATGAAAGAAGCATATCAAGAATGCCAAAAAACAAATAAATCTGTTAGTGTCTTAGAAACCATTGATACAAAACCACCTTATATTTTTGGTAACTTTCCTAAAACAGAAATCAGATTCAAATGTATAAATGAAGAATAATTTGAAAATAGTTAATAATTCCAGTTTTAAGAAAGGTTGGTAAGTTATGAAAATTAAAAAAGATATATTCTTAGCGATTTTATTATGGGCTATTGTCGCTTATGCGATCACTTTATTAACTTACTGTACTATGACAAATATTTATAAAGCGAGCCCTGAATCTATTTCTGCATTTGGGACTTTTTTGAGTGCTGTTGGGGCTTTCTTTGCTGCATTTGTTGCAGCCTATTTATTTACAGATTGGAAAGATCAGGCTAAATATGATTCAAATAAAGAAAGTTGCAATATGATATTAGAACATATAAGTGCTCTTAGATATAATCTATCCAGAAAAATTGACACTATAAACTCTATCAAAAGTATTGGAGATTTTGTTGTTTTAAAAGATGAATTAAAGGTATATAAATTTGAAGATGATGAAAAATTACATGAATTTTTTTTAAAAATAGACATCATGCAATTTCTCTAAAATTTAATAACAAAGAAATAGATGAAACCCCATTTAAACTATACTCGAATATTTCCAAGCACTTTATTCACATATCCATTCCATATTCAATAATTATGTTTGATTATAATAAATATCAACAGATTATTTTAGATAATATTGATTTAAAAAAACTTGATTACAACTACAATAGAATTAACAGATCATATACTTACTTTGGTTTAAAAGAAGATTTTTATTTGAAAAGTAAAATTTTAAATTCTTTAAATTCTGAAACTGGCTTTTATGAGTATGACAATGAAAACAATATAACTAAAGATGTTGTATATGAAAGCATATTAACTATGATTAATGATACTTTAAACAAAATTGATTCTATGGAAAGTGAACTAATAAGAATAATTAACTTCAAGAATTAAATTTTATTTTTGAAATCATAATGAGACTCATTTAACGACCCAACAATAAAAAAATTGTTCTTGGCTTGAGTTAATCAAAGTAGTACTGGCTTTATCCTATGAAAAAAGGTTGCTAGTTGATAGAACTGTCAACCAAAATTTATTGCTGGAATGAAAACGTGTTAAAATATTTTTTATAAAAATCTTTAAATAAGAAAGTATTTTAAGGTGTTTTCTTTAACCAAAAGTAATTTTTGAAATCTATATGTATTTTTTTTATTTTAGAAAAGAGCATAATTAGTAAGGGCTCTTTATCCAAACTATTTGTCTTATAATCTAAATGTAGAATTATATAGATTAAAATATAATAAATAATAAAAAATAAACCTAAATCAATATAAGATATTCCTTCTGAAAATTTTACTATATCTGTACCTTTTAAAGCACTCGATGCACTAAGTGAAAAGAAGTTGACTAATGGTAGAGCAATTATTATTAAGACCTTTTCCCCACTGGAAAATTTTCTACTCACTAAAAAACTTCCCAACGAAATTGCACACAATTTAAATGCTATCGTTGCAAATAAAAACTTTAAAAGGATAGTTAAATCATTAATATAATGCATGTATCCAGTATAATTTTTATTATAAAATATTACAGAGAATATTTTAGGCAAAAGATACATTGTTAAAAATGAACTTAAGGCAAAAATAGGAAGGTTTTTAATTTTTATTAATCTAAAAGCTTTAATCATAACTAATCTCCAAAACTAATTTTTGCTTACATTCAATTCAGTAGTAATATCTTCAGCAAAGATTTTCTTTTTTGCAAGCAGAAATTATTTGCACCTCACCCAAATCCCAATAAAAAATACTCAAGCAATCTCTTCCGTTCATCTGGTTTGTTCGGATCTAAAAGCTGAACCATTGCCCCATCAATCACAAACAAAAACATATGTGCATCTTGCTTTGAAGCATTTGAATTGGTCGTTAATAGCAAATTATAAATTTCATTAATCAGCCAATTTCGATAATCAACTACGGTCTGATAAGCTTTTGGATGTTTTTTAGCAATTTCAAAAATCGCTTTAAACGGCAAATGGTAAAGTCCATCTAAGTCGGCGTGTAAGTAATAAATTTTGCGGAGTTTTTCAATGAGTGTTAATTCTTTTTGAACATTGATAATCGATAGGACTTCATATTTAAGGCCGTCTTTTTGAAAGCTTAGACTCATTTCAATGAGGCGTTCTTTTGAGTGGAAGTAGTTATAAAAGGTAGCTTTAGGGATGTTTGCCGCCTCAATAATTCGGTCTACACCGACATTGTGAAAACCATATTTGTTAAATAAATATCTTGATGAATGAAGTACGCTTAAAGCACGAAAAGGAAGATCTATATGTGGCATATTTTTACCGTTATCAAAAATTATTGTTGTATATAAATGAGATATAAAAACCGCTGCCTTTTTATTGGGAGTTCTGCCAAGACATTAGAATTATGGTGGCAGAACGGAAGAGGGTTGACAGACTGGTACGACGCCAGCACACCCGAGGGTGTCCCTCTCCCGTCCTACCGCTACGGGAGGGAACGAGGAGCTTACACATAAGACTATTCCTCAGAAGAAATAATCCTGATGCGGTCGTATTGCAGTCTGTCAAAACTGCCTGGCAATGTAGGCCAGCCCGTAAATGGTAATCTTCAATATTTGAGGTGTCAATGTGAAATTGGCTAGAAATTATTTAAATAGTTATTATTTTTCATTTAATTACATAATTAAGAAAATTCTTAAGTAATATTTACCATCCACTTTTATATCATTAAGTTAAAGTTCAAAATCATTAAAACTGAACGTCTAGCTTGGCTTAAATGTTGAGCACCTATTTTCTTTTATGAGTCTATATCAACAAATAAAAAATTTTCTAGATTATTTAATCAATTAATAACCACCTCCGACCTATTAATGACATATTTTACAAAATTAAAAGATTTTATTATCACAGTACTAATATTTATAAATATTTCTATAAGGACAATTATTTCATGTAAAATATCTATTATTTTTAATGATTAATATTTATTACCACACCACCAAATTAAAACCTATGAAAATAACTTTTAAATTAAAATATTAATATAACTTAATAATAACACCATAAATTTAATCAGACTAAAATATAAAACAAATATTAATAATATCAAACACTTAAAATAATAATTAAATAACAAAGTTATTTCCATTTAGTGCTTTAATTATCAATATTGGTCATATTTTAATTAAAAATTATCTTTCTTCTTAAAAAATAAAACTCTTTCCACACCTAAAAACAACATAGTGAAAAAATACCAGTAAAATATAATTTGTATCAAAAACGGTTTATTTTTTAATAAATATAATATTAACAAATCAACTCAAATGGTATTTTAATAAAGATAAAATATAAATCCAAGGCATATAAATAAATCACACTTTAAACGCTTTATAACCAATGGTATTTAAAATACCAGACAAAGCATCCAGCGCGATTACTTTTATAAACAATAAAATAAAGCGATTGGATAAAACATAATTTAAGAGGATTTAATCATGTCAACTTCATCCAACACTGTTGTTATTACTGATGATACTGGGCTATTAACCAATATCACATATATTGATAATTCTGTTGTATATACAGATGGCGAAACCTGTGAACCGCCGCCCTCCATTACTAAAAAAGGAAATGTTTGGACTATCACTTTAGACTGTGACCGTAGCGGCTCTTCGCAGGTTGCTAATAGTTATGTTGAACTATTACAAAAAGGTAGTCACATGTTTGCTGATAGTCAAAGTAGTGGCGACACCCCTAGTAAGCTTAACTTTTACTTTGGCGTTAATTTGCAAACTTCGTCGGCTTCCATTCCTGTATATCTCGCTCAAGGTCACTATGTTGGACATAACAATTGGTGGTTTGGTAGCTTAGCCGTAACCAATATTGGTGGAAATAAACCTGTTCTATTAATCAATGGTACGAACGTAGCTTTAACAGGCGGTAATAGCTCATTCACTTTATCAAATATTTAAAGCTTATGAAGAATACGCCGAATCATCGTTCACTTAAAAATGAGCAGTCTTATTTCGAGGCTGCTTTTTATATATGCCTCATTTGAGTATTCAGTATAAACTTGTATTTAAGCGACTAATCTCCCCAATTAGGCCGTGTCATATACTTAAAGTGATAAGAGCAAAAAATGACTCAAAATAAAGTTGAATTAGCAGAGAAATTATCAAAAGAATCGCATCAAGGTCAAAAGTATGGTCCTCATGATTACTTTGGTTACCATATTAAAGGTGTGGTCAATTCATTAATTGAGCATCGATTTTCAGAAGTCTATATTATTACAGCCCTTCTACACGATAGCGTTGAAGACACACCCCTTACCCTAGACAAAATCGAAAGTTTATTTGGAAAAGAAGTCCGTGATGCCGTTGATGCATTAACTAAACGGGAAACTGAAACACGCGAAGAATATTTAATTCGTTGTAGTTCGAATCCGATCGCTCGAGTTGTGAAACTTCACGATGCAGCCTTTAATGCGCATAACTCGCATAAGGACAATAATCACTCACGTGTAGATTATTACCTTCAAACCATGTTAATTGTTTCAACGGCGCAAGATAGTTTGGAATGAAAAGACAACGAAATGAATCCGTTGCCTTTTTATTTTTAAGATTGTGCAAATGCCCAAATATCTTTTGATGCAACTGTGTCAGATACGAGTCTAAAACTCATAGGTTCTAAGTCTTCATCTACCACAACATAACCTTTCGAGTTATTTTTTAGCGCATCACACTTGTTATCGGTCAGTTGATAGTTTGCTGTATTGGCTAATGCACTTTCAGTAATAACACCTGTAAACACACAATTTGGGTCTTTCGAGACAATTTTGCCTTGTGCATTCACCTCGGCATTTACCGTTGTTCCATTCGGAAAAGATAAATCATAGCTACCGACCAATTGATTAATCGAAATTTTCTGATCATCAATTTTTTCATAATGTGCTAATTCAACGGTCATCGCTTGGTTAGACTGATTGCTCTGCCAAGCTTTGGTTTTTGCGTCATAGCTCATCACAATTTTGGCACGGTTTTCGTCATCATCTAAAACCAATAATTTAGAACCATCTGCCCCAGAATAGTATTTACCCGCCATTGGTAACTCTTCATCAGTTTCAGTACTAATAATATAAGTACCGACATCTAAGCTCGGAGCTAGTGCAGGTTTTTCAGTGGAGACTTGGTCATCATGATCATTGTCATTACAAGCCGCCAATCCAAGCCCAAGAAGTAAAACCAACAAACAACGTTTCATGGTCTTTCTCCTTACTTGTTAAATAGGCTTTTTAAACGAATTTTGAGCCATTCTTGAGCTGCTGGTCGCTGATCGTAAGCAACTTGCATTGCAGTTACAGCAATTTTGCTTTGCATTACGGCACTTTCATCCGACATTTGCGCGGCTGTTGGAGCCGAAGGTGCCGCATCAATTCCTAAACCAAATTGGTTATTACCTTTATTGTCTTTAGTTACTTGGAATTTCAGCTTATATAAGTCATACGTCCCAATTTTTGAAAAAGCAAACGGCGTGCTGGTTGTTAAATTTTTAGGGAAATTAACATTTAGCGTGATGCCTTTTGGCAACAATTGGCCTTTGCCTGCCTTAGCTTGTAATTCTTTTAATAACACTACGGTTTGTTTTGCCACAATTGCAGAGTTAGGGTTGTTTAAAGTCTTATCATCCACCGTGTTGGTATCGGCGCTTAAGGCAATTGATGGAATGCCACGTCCTGCCGAAAACTGTACATTGCCAATCGTGCCAGAGTGTACAACGACTTTTCCGACATTTTGTCCTTCATTCGGACCGGATAAAACTAAGTCTGGCGCTTTACCCCAGCGTTTTGGTGCAACCACATCTAGTCCATAAACGGTTGCCATGACTGGTGTGCCATGCGTGTAATTCCAGTCACCATTGGTATAACCCGCTTTGGTAAAGGTTCCAGCCGCAGGTGCGCCAACGGGTGCTGCGCCATTGTGACAACCATTTTCAGCCGCAATTTGCTTATCGTTATCCGCGGTAATCGTTGTTGAGCTGTACATCACAATTGCACCACCGCGGCCACTTTGTGGTGAACAAGGTACAGACACAAGCACATTATGACCATTTGCTTTTAATTCATCATAAAGCGCTTTGACATTGCTGGTTAGACCGTCATCGTTAACCAATAAAATATTTAGTGCAAAAGCTGGAGTTGTACACAAAGACAGAATAAGGCCGCCCAATAAACTTTTTTTCATCACTTAACTACCATGTTCTTAAATTTCGATTTGTATAGTAGTTGCGCTATATGTACGTTTAGTGACTACGCATCAATAAAAATTAAAATAATTTTCCATTAAAAATTAAATAATTATATTATAAATTATTGCTAAGTTTTCTTTTATAAACTGATCTTCAAATTTAGCACTCATATTCAAAATGACAAAACCCACGTTTGTGGGCTTCATTCAAAGGATCAATTCAAGCTCTAAATTAAATACGTCCAACCTCTAAGTATGGAATCAAGTTTTTATCAAAATGTGGTCTTGGGTCGCCTTCATAACTAATAAAACCATGCATTCCTGTTAAGCGTTCACCTTTATAAAACTGGTTTAACTGATAACGCGGGTCTTTATGGGAAAGCGTAAAGCTCACCACACCAACACCCTGCTGTTTTGACTTGTTATAGGCATCTTCAAGCATTTTATGATGCAAAGCTAAATCTTCTGGATGGCACATAAGCGTATGTAGCACATGGTATTTAATAGAATCACCGAGTTTAGGCAAACGCATACCTTTAGTTAGCGGAGTCAACAAGTTATAAACGGGTCTAAAAATTCCAATCGCTGAGCTGTAATTTAAAATTTTAGTTTGCTTAATACTATGTTGATCCCACAAACCAAACATACCCATCAGTTTTTCACCCTTAAAGTAAAGTGAAAAGTCTGAGAGTTTTATCCCTGAAAAATACTGATGGCCTTGGGCCAGTTCTTTAAAGTTATAGGCTGGAATAAAGTTATAAAACTCTGCCATGTCGGCAATAAACCGATTCATGGCTTCAACATGGTGAGCTTCAGCAATACATGTGCGAATCTCTTGAAGATCACTCTGTTTATCAACCTGCTTTAAAAAAGCCGTGATTTTTCTTTTTGTGCCTAAGTCAGTCAGACTTAATGTCTCGATGAGTCCTTCATCATAATAATCGGGCATTCCCGTTTTGCCCGTTTGGATGGCAGCGCGCGCCGCGTGGTTATCATCAAAAATAATCATTTGGCTATAGTTCGGTTCATGCATGGTCTGTTTTACATGTTTTGCTAAAACCTTCACCAGTGATTTACCACGGTAGTTGTGATCTACCCGTAAATCCCCCGCATAGCGTAAGTTTTGAATGTTCCGATCGACATAACACGGGCGATAACCGTTGCTATAACAAGCGACATTCTTTTGGCTTTCAGTGTCTTCAATCACGACATGTAGTTTATGTCGATAGACAATGTCAGACGCTCTAAAATAACTCGGTTCGCGCTGAAAGCTAATTTGTATACCTTTGGTGGTCATGGGCACCGCAATTAAGTCTCGTAAAGCTTCGTCATCTGCCAAAGTTGCTTCTCGGGTAATCAGCGTATTGTCAGCAAGTGGTGTATTTGTTTTATTCATTATTCACCTGTTGTGCGGTCTGTGTGGGAACCAAGCTGTTTAGACGTCCCATTTGGTCGAGTAGCTGATAGACAAACACCACTTCGTCTTGGTCATTCACGGTTTTTTGGGTTTGTACATCAAGTAACTTTTGCTCGGTATTGAGCAAATCAAACGTGGTTTTGGTGCCAACATCAAACTCTTTACGTGTGTAGACAAAGGCAATAGATGCTGCCTCTATGGCATTTGCCAATGCTTCTTTATTTTGTCGAATGGTTTGAAGCTGTGCATAGGTTGTGCGTGTACGCTTATTTAAATCCAGTTCAAGACTTCGCGTTTTTTGGTTAGCCAAATCTATATCGGCCTGTGCTTTTTTAACGTTAGCGCGATTTAAACCATCGTCATAGAGCGGTACATTAAGCTGTACCCCAACCATGTAGTTATTACTTTCAGAACCAATATAGCTTGCTTCATCTTGTTTTCCGGCACGGCTGGTGAGCATGACCGTTGGCCACAGTTCCCGTTTGGTTAGAGCATATTGTTTCTCGGCAGCCTGCTTTTCGTATTTACTGCGCATTAAAGCTGGATGGTTTTTGGTTTGTGCCAAAATTTCATCTAAGCTCGTGGGAATAGCGGGTAGCTGTTTAATCGCAACAAGGTTATCAGGCGTTTCACCTGTCACTTGATAAAACTGCGCTTCGCTTACAGTTAAGTTAGATTGAGCTTGTGTGATATCGGCTTGGCCTTGAGCAACTTGCGCCAAAACCTGAGCCAAGTCTGCACGAGTAATCATACCCACATCAAAACGGCGCTTTGACTCATATAAAGACCGTTGCAGATTTGCCATGGTCTTTTGTCTAAGTTCTAAAATGGCTTTCTTCTTTAATACATCGGTATAAACCATCACCGTATTTAAAATAGTTTCAGATCGTTGATCTGACAAACCTTGGTTTTGGGCAGAAAGCTGACTTTCGGCAATATCTATTCCTAAACGGTGTCGTCCAGAGGTATAAATCGGATAATCAGCCTGCAATTGCAAACTTCGACCTTTACGGTTTCCTTCGGTTGGAAACAGGACGTGTGAAGGCGTATCTATTCTTTCATAGTCGAGTTGCCCGACTAAATTGACTTTAAGTCCATCACGTTGTTTGGCCTGTTCAAGCATAGCGGTAGATTGATTTACGCTTAAACGGCTGACCTCAAGCTGACTTTCATGTCTTAAACTGGCTGACAAAGCTTCATCTAAAGTCATGGCTTGTACATTCGACACCAACAACACGCCTAAATACAAGGCGTGTCGAAGTGTTAAAAAATGAGTATTAAATGGCTTCATCCCTTTCATAGTTGTTCCAAACTATTCAGGGTGACTTTTTTGAGTGGCTCAGGCTTGATATTGCCTTCGATAATGCCATCAAACATGACCAGTTTTTTGTAGGCATTCCAACCATTATTGGCTTGGCGAATTTGAGGTTGGTCGAGCTGCCCTAAGTTTCGAGCAAGTTCGTAATGGAAGTTTTGACGCAAAATACTGTCGATATATTCATTGTTAATGCTGTGATGAATGTCGCCTTCAAAAAGCACGCAATAAAATGGTTTAACCTGTTGCTGGGTATCAATCGCGAGTAAAGAAATCGCTTTCGATTCGGTTTCATTTAACTGCGATAATAACTGATGAGCTGTTTCAGGCGCGAGTTTTTCACCGACCAGATCTACCCCAAAACGACGACCTTGGAACTCAAAACACGGAATTTGCTCTATAAAGCCAGTGACGCGTAAGCAATCATCCAAACAATAACGAAGTAAGCCATTACCCGAAGTAATCAGTGGGCTGACCACATCACCTTGTTTAAGCTGCCATGATGGAATGATTTGACCTTGCTTCTCACCTTCTAAATATTCAAATTCGTAGAAGTGACTTTGATACGCCAGCGGGTATTGGTCGTTGTAGGGAATCGTGACGACACCTTCAGTCGCCCATAGACCTTTTCCTTCAAACTGAACACTGGGTAATTTCTCTTGTAATTTTTCTGCCCAAGCTTTTGAACCTGCGGTATCCCAACTCGACACTAAACTTAACTTAGGCCATAGCTGTTTGAAGTCGATCTGTTCGCCGTTTGAACTGTCAATTAAGGCTTGAGCGCTTTCAGGACTATGCAGTGCAGTCACTTCTTTTAATGAAGCCTGACGATTACCCCATGAACCACTTTGTAAAACTTCAATCACGTCTTGTTGTAGTAACTCCAAACGCTCAAGCAATTGCAACGCAAAAGTTGGACTCCACACCGAAATCATGGCTAAGTTACGGTTTGCCACCAAATAGCAAATCGTTGCAAAGAGTGCATCGTCGGCATTGGCTGCAAATGCAACATTACTTGGAACCGCTTGGGTAAACTTAGATAAAATTCGCTTACCTACACCCAGTAGCGCACTATCATCATTTAGATTTTTATCTTTTAAAACCTCACGCTGGCTTTCTGGTAACCATGACACCGACCAGTAATGTGTTCCCGAACTAAGCTGCGGACATTTGCGGTATAAACTCGCCATCCACGGCGCAATCGCATGGTCAAGCTCATCTAAAAACAGTTTGGTGTATGGAATAAACTTGATTTGTTCACTCGAGCCACTGGTTGGCTGGAAACGAACCAGCTTACTACTAGAGAGTGACAGCTTTTGTTCACGGTAACGTTGAATGTCTTCTCGCCATGCGCCATAACGTGTCGCAGGAAATGATTTTACAAACTGCTCATAGCTTTGAACTTTTTTGTCTTTAGCAAATGTAGAGGTCTGTAAAATCGAATGCAGAATTTGACGTTGTGTCGCTTCTAAAGCATTAAACTGTTTTTGAAAATTACGATCGGATGCATCACACCATTTTTTTAAAATCAGATGCGAACCCAAAGTTAGCCATTCATTAGATTTCATTGGATGGCCTCTCTACGTTTTGTTTTATGCGTTACACAGGCTTCAAATTTTCCCTTACTCGTGGGTTTGGTGATGAGCTTTACTGGGAAACGCGCAAGATCTTTCCAGCCTAATCGACCAATACACGGTAATTCTGTACCCGCACTCCATGTTGGATTCATTTGCTCAAAGAAATGAATATTTGGGTTCTTTTGTCTCATTTCGGCAGTAATCGGTGCGACTTCACCTTTTAATGGTTGATAGTCATCACCAAAGTTTAATAAGCCAGCTTCACGGTCGTAGTATTCCCCAAAGAATTTCTCACAGTAGTGCTCAACCACTTCCGAGAGATGCTGATTTTCATCTTTAATATTTGGGTAATACACATAATAGTTATTGGCAAGTAAGAGATAGGTTTTATAGCCTTTAGAAATGAGAAGCCAATAGAGCTCGTTAAATGGATATTTGATTCGAAGCTTGATCATGAGTTTGAGCATGGTACTTTGCAGACTACGCGTGCCCCAAAACTTCTTCAAAATGACCGTATCACCGCTAAATAACACGGTGTAGTCTTTACCGTTTAAATAGAAGTGCTGCACAACAACGGTTGAGAACCCCACAATCTCATCTGTTTCCGAGTCAAAAATTAAGATCGCACCACTTTTATTTTTAAAATCATCTACGAAAATAGAAAATCTCGTATTTTCATAATACTGTTCGTAAATGGAATACATCACTTTTAATCGCTCTGTATCGATTTGCTCTTTTTCAAAATATTGACCATAAGTCGTGTTTTTCAGGTTCAATTTTGAAATCAATTTATACGTTGTATTAATCATAATCCTTTAACCTTCCACCTCTAATTTGCGAGTTTTCCGATCTCATCTACCGATATAAGAAAACTCATAAAAATGTTCTTTTTCTATGAAGGGATACGTTTTGATATGCCCTATTGTTTTTCATTCTTTGAAAGCTGCCCTTTATTTCTAAATCGCTACATATTCATTTTCTTCCCCCGATCCATAAAGATGGTTAAAAAGGCGGTCACAAACATGATGATTGCGAGCATGCGTAATAAATCATTAAAACTAGATGTAAGCGCCTGAAAATGAATGTCACGATAGATCACGCTGAGCGCAATTTGCTGTGCATTTGAGCCGACTTCCTGATATTGCGCCGTGAGTTGGTCAAGTCGTTCTGTAAAAATCCAGTTTTGCGGTGTCATCGACTGATTAATCTGGGTAACATGAAGCGCAGTCAGCCAATCTAAAGATGAGTTAATGAGAGCTAGCCCAACCGCTCCGCCAATATTACGCATCAGGTTATAAATACCGCTGGCATCGGCAACTTTACTGAGTGGCAAAGTGCTCATGGCTAAATGCGAAACCACAATCAGACAGATCATGAGGCCAATGCCACGATAGATTTGCGGCCAGAACATAAAGTCATAATCGCTGTGAATGCTGAGGTGAGAATTGAGCCATACACCAAAACCAGCCAGAATCATTCCGACAAATACAGTTTTGCGGGTATCAAAATTGGGAATGAGCCACGCAAGGAACGGTGCAAAGCAGAACATGACAATGCCTGTCACCATCATGACGTGACCAATTTGGCTACTGTTCATTTCACGGACTTGCCCAAGAAACACAGGAATCATGTAACCCAAGCCATAGAGCGCCATGCCAATCACAAAAGTTGTGATGGCACTTAAGGTAAAGTTTTTGTTTTTAAATACGGACAAATCGAGCAAAGGCTTAGGCTGGGTAAAACTTCTAGAGAAGAAAATCATGCCACCCACAACGCAAATCATGAAAGCAAGCCGAACGCCTGTGTCTGCAAGCCAGTCATGCCGTGCACCTTCATCAAGGAAATATTCAAGCCCACCCAAAAACATGGCCATACCAACGAGGCTGAACCAGTCCATACTTTTAATGAGTGAATAGTTTGCACGATCAATATTTGGACCCGAGTAGATGACCGTAGCAATGATAATGCCCGGGATAATATTAATCAGGAACATCCAGTGCCATGAGAAGTTATTGGTTAACCAGCCGCCAATGGTTGGGCCAATCGCTGGGCCCAAAGTACTGATCATTCCAAACATGACTAACGGCAATGAGCGTTTTGCTTCAGGGAAAAGTAGATACAACGCGGTCATGGAGGTCGGAATCATGCCGCCGCCCATAAAACCTTGAATGCCACGGAAAACTAATAAACTTTCTAAGTTCCATGCCAAGGCACAAAGTAACGAACTGACCGTAAAACCAATTGCACAGATGGTGTAATACACCCGTGTTGAAAGTACCCGCGAGACAATACTCGACATGGGAATTGCAATAATCTCGGCAATTAAATAAACCGTTTGCACCCAAGTGACCTCGTAACGACTTGCACTCATACCAGCTTGAACCTCGTTTAGAGAACTCGCCACAATCTGAATATCAAGAATCGCCATGAAGTTACCAAAAATCATGGCAGCAAAAATTGCCCATGCAGTTTTTGCTGGGAATCCCCACTCGGCCTCAAGGTGCTTATTCATGTCTTATTACCTAAAATTTTATTATTAAGTTCTTAGGTCAACGGTGGCACTCACCGACATTCCGGGTTTTATCAAATCAATATGTGGGCTTGAATCTATGGCAATACGCACAGGAATACGCTGAACAACCTTGTTAAAGTTGCCTGTGGCATTGTCTGGTGGCATGAGTGAGAAAGTTGCGCCTGAAGCTGGTGAAAAGCTCTCAATTTTTCCGCTATAGGTTAGGCTTGGATAGGCATCAAGTTTGAGTTCAACTTTCTGACCAATATGCATTTTTTCAATTTGGGTTTCTTTGAAATTCGCTTGTACATACAAACTGTTTTCAGGAATGATCGCCATTAAGCGAGTTTGCGGAGAAACACGTGAGCCTTTCTGGATTGCAAGGCTACCGATTTTGCCATCTACAGGACTCACCACTTTTGATGATGCCAGATCGACCTGATATAGGTTTAAGTTTGCATGAGCACTTTGAATATCTGCTAAAAGCTGCGCTCGACTGGCTTTTAAGCTCCCCAACTGAGCTTCTGCTGCATTGACGGCGGCTTGTGCCTTGCTGAGTTGTGCCTGAGCTGTTAAATATTGAGACTGAATGCCTTCAAAGTTTTGACGGGTAATCACGCCATCTTTCAGTAAATCTTGATAACGTTCAAAATCTTTTCTTAAACGAGTTAAATCTGCTTGCGCTGCCACTACACCACTCTTTGCTTCAGTAATGGAAGATTTAGCAGACTTTTCATTTTGCTGTTGTACACCAAGCGCCGCTTCTTTTAAGCTGACGACAGAACTCGCCTGATCATAACGAGCTTGGTAATCGCGGTGGTCTAATACCGCCAAAGTTTCCCCTTTCTTTACAAACTGATTATCGTTAATTAATAACTCAATCACTTCGCCTGAAATCTTTGGCATGACCCAAGTAACATCTGCCTGAACATAAGCATTATCAGTAGATTGATAAAATCGGTATACAAAAAAATAATATATAATGCCTGCGATTAAAAATAACAGCAGGACACTAAAAACACCCCAAGTTATTTTCTTTCGACTTTGGAAATTAGTGTCAGTTTCTAGCTGAGCTACGTTATCCATATTCATTCCGTTTATTTGTAATATTCGATTTTTTATTTACACCAATAAACTATTAGCGTCTTTTTTACGTAACTTTTCACTTGGTTTATTCAATGAATCGTGACAGCGTAAAATTTGGTGCAAATTATGGTTCTTAAATCGATTAAATATCATTGACCGTTTTGACATATATTTTTTCTATTTACGCCAATACACGGCATGCTATAAAAAATATGTTTAAAAATTATGTAATTTTATATTTTTTAAAAAATGCAATTATAAAACCTTTCTTTAAAAATTAATTTAAACAAATAAAATCAACAACTTGTAAATATAATTATTTATGTAAAAGTGATTAATTGGTAGAAAAATTTATTGCATCAATATTAAAAATTAGCTTTTACTTTGTATAACTTATGTTGATTTACTTAGAGCAATATGTAATTTAAATAAATTCTTCGAGAATTTTTATAATATTTATAGAAGCATAAAATATAAATATGCAGATTTATCAAGCATAGTAAAGCACAGCTTATTAAATATGTATTTATGATTAACAATATTAAATAAAATAATATAAAAACTTTCCGACCAAATCCAACTTATTTTTGAGAAACCAAGCATTATTCAAAAACAAAATTAATCTAAAAAAGAGTTACTTTTAACTCTTTTTTATTTAGAAAATAGAGAATTATCGGTTTTTTTTACTTATTTAAAACCTTAAATATTTCTTCTAAAGTCATCCCAATCGCAATTATTTCACTATCATGATGAGGTAAACCATCAATTTCTAATCCAACGGCTAGTTTCGATTTCGCTCCCTTTCCAATCGGCAAACTCAGCCCTGGTAATCCGATATTACTGCCGGGGTCTGTATTTCGAATGAGTGTCTGGAAATTTTCAATTGAACTGACTTGTTCATTTGCTAGCGGTGCAACAATCGGTGATGTCGGAAATAATAAAGCATGTAAGTTATGCGCTTTAAAAGTGTTTTGGTAGAGTTCAAGCAATTGAGGCCGAGCTTCACTGATGGCCTTTTCATAGAAAGGTAGAACAGGAACAAGTTGCCCCGTCTGATCTTGAATTAATTGAGGAACGATATTCTGTTTAAAAATTGCCTGAACATCTGGGCTTGAGATCTGATCAACTACATTCTCAATAGTCAAATTTACATGATGATGTTTTAAATATTGAATAAGGTCATATTTGCCTTCATAGACAACTACAGGAAATGAAATAGCGTGATTGAGTTGTTCTAAATTCGGCATATCGACATTAATAATTTCAACTCCTGCTTCTTTTAAAAGACCAAGTGCAATATGCGCCTGTTCATGAACATCTTCATCTAAATGATTCCAAAAATATGGATTGATACCGAGCCTAATTTGATGAGGCTGTAATGGTTTTTTCTTTGGCTTTTGGGTGATGAGCTGATCAATTAAAATAATGTCAGATACTGTGTGTGCAATAGGACCAGCCGTATCCCGCGTATGTGAAATTGGGGTAATACTGTTTTGTGAATATCGTCCTACCGTTGGACGAAAGCCGGCACAACCATTTAAGGCACTCGGTAATCTAACCGAAGCGCCAGTATCTGTACCAATCGCAATCGGAACCATTCCCGCGGCAACAGCCACAGCACTACCTGAAGAAGACCCGCCAGCAATATGTAATGGGTTTACCGCATTTCGTGTACCCACAACACCTTCAATATGCATGGCTGTATTATAACCCGTTACCCCAAAGGCCAATTCATGCATATTGGTTTTACCAACAATGATCGCACCGTGATCAATGAGCTTTTGAATAATCGGTGCAGAGCTTTGAGGCTTAAAGTTGGCTAAAGCTGGTGTGCCTGCACTGTTAGGGAAACCTTCAACATGAATATTATCTTTAACCGCAATTAAAATGCCCATCAAAACCGGACATGGTTTTCCACTCAGTAGATATTTATCCCAATATTGAGCTTGTTGAATTGCAGAATTTTTATCTGTACTAATAAATGCATTTAAAGATTGCTGTTTTTCAATAGTGGCGAAGTAATGATGAACAAGTTCTTCGCAAGATACTTTTCTCTCTTGAATCAGTTTAGTAATGATATCTACTGAAGCATTGGCTAAATCGAGTGTTTCAATCCAATTATTTTTTTCCACTGCATTTGACATGATGACTTAAAATCCATTTAAGTTGTGATCTTAAGAACTTAGTACAAATTGCTCGATAATTCGTATCCTCAAAATTGAGGATTGCTTTTGCTTTAATGTTGAACGAGTAAAGCCATTTCAGTGCGATTATTGCAGCCTATTTTTCTCATAGCATTATTCAGATGGGTTCTTAAAGTAGTAAAACCAATACCAAGTAAACTTGCCACCTCTTTATCACTCAAACCTTTAGAGACCAAATGAACCACTTCTTGTTCTCGTGGAGTCAAACCATATTGTGTTGATAAATCTAGTGGTAAGGCTTGGGTAAAATAAGGTTCAAGCAGATTTAATATTCTTTTTTCACGCTCGCCAAACATGTCAGCGTCTTGTGCACGCCAAATGCGTAAATCACCAATATCCATACCATTTCGGACAAAATAAATATTTATACCGTGATACAAACCATACGTTTTTAAAAACTCATTGTAATAGCCTGTTTTTTTCAGGTCTGCGAGAGGCATGACCTCGTTTACAAATGTCGGTTTCTGGAGTTTATGAAGCTGTGCAGTAATGGGGTCATCAAATTGCCAAATACACTCATAGTCTTCCATCGCTTTTGGGTCGATTTTCCATATCACACCATCTTTCGATAAGTTATGCCTTGAATCCCAAATATAAGACGCAGCAAAATCAGCCCGTAACAAGATGGCAATATCTGCAATGATATTTTCACGTAAATTATATTGCCCTTTTCCTGAGCCAAGTTTCCATAATATTTCAGAAAACAATGTAAACTCAGACGGGCTGAAATCCTTTTCTAAAAGTGCGGTCATCATCTACCTATTTAACGAAATCCATCGAACTTTAAGAAGATCGGTTAAGTGCTTCCTTTGAACTTAATACTCATCCCATCCTTTTCTATAACATATCTATTTTTTGATTTGGTAGGCAATAGCTATATTTTGTTCGTAAAAATATTAATTTTCTAGTTTTACTATGCCACTTTTAACTATTGAAATTTATCTTCTGAAATTACTTATCTAATAGGTACCAAAGGCTTCGATCAACTTTTCTCTCTTTTCTTTTTTGCTCCATTAGCTGTTCATATTCTTTTTCTGAAATTACTTTTCTATTAGGTGTAGATTCAATGTATGGTGAATAACCTCTATAATTAGCAAACTTATTTTCTCTGTAATATTGTGATTTATCATAATCAGTCATATTTGACGTTTGGAATAGAACATCTTTATCTCGCTCAGCCCTTCTAAAAAGTTGATTTGTACGATCTATTTTTTGTTGCATTGCTGACTCAAAAAAAACAACACTCTCACCACTTTTAGTATTTTGAGCCTCTTCATCTTTAGCAATTAAAATAGAAGGTTTTTTTTCGAAAAAATCATCAGCACTGTACACTGGACTAATAATTAATAAACTTATAAAAGATAATAATATTCTATTCATAAAATTAATGCGCTCATTACAAAATAGTGGAAAAGGCTTATCCATTTTTATAACCTTTGATATTTTCATGAATTATATCAAATAGACCTAGTTTTTAAATGCAAATAACCTGTATATAAAATAAAAAAACGATAATAATCGTTATTTAGCAGGGTTTTCCAAAGTTTGCTCTATCTATCTTGGAAGATATCTTTTAGAACCCGTGCTATTAAGGCAATAATGTCCACCTCTAGGCCCAACACAATATGTACCAGAAGTACAATAACAAGAATTATTAGTAGTTTGACTATAGGTTCTTGAAGTATGAGTAGTAGAGGTACTTCTAGTTTTAGTATTGCTATACCTTTTAGGCTCACGTTGTTGAATTGAGTAAATAGATTCCCTGTTATTAAAACTACTTTTAGCATTTCTAAAAATAATTGGAGGAGTATAACAACCAGAAAAACTACATAAATACTTAGTATCAATCCACTGTTGTGTATGAGAATTTGGATTTATTAATGCCCATTCGTCTTGATATCTGAACACATAAACTTCGCTCCCCCCTTTCAACTTAAAGATTTCATTACCATTAGGTATATCTTTAACTGAAGCAGAATCTACACTAATCCAATTCTTAACTGGATTAAACCGTTCAACTTTTTGCTGTGAATAGTCGATGTTTGGTAATGCCACACATCCAGTTAAACCTAAAGCAGTAACTAACCCTATTAAATAATTTTTCATTTTATTAACTTCTAAGAAAGAATATTTTCCTAATGAAGTAAACAATAAGCTAGCTTATAAATACAATATATACTTTCAGCTAATTCAAATAAATAAACAAGGAGTTAAAAAACCTATTTCTAAAAACTGCCCCCCGCAATAAGCCTTTGAATCCAAATTACTTGGATATGGTTCCCGTTATTTGACCTGAGCTGGATTGCTAAGTTTTACAGCTATACATGCTGCGAGTTGATCGTAACTTTCACCTTTGACTGCAAACTGGCTTGCTAAATCAGGATGTTGTGAGAGTTTTTGTGCGAAGGTATGAATCTGTTTGTCACTCAAATGGTGCAGTGCGCTTTTTAAAAACTAAAACCCACTCATTGAGTGGGCTTTTTATTACTAACCGTTTTGCCTGAGGTGGTCTTGGAACTCTTGGTCGTGTATTTTGTCGTAATTAACAGGGTCGTAAACGCATCCAGTTAAAACAACAATTACAGCAAGTACAGCAACCAACTTTTTCATTGAGACAGCTTTCCTTTTAACGCAAAAGATTCGCTTTAATTATACTCCTCGGTAGTCATCTTGATTGAACATAATTAAGCCAAACAATTGTTATTTTTAAATTATTGCCGTGCTTTAGCATGTGAATTAGTTTTTTAACAAAATCAAATCAAGGAAGTTATACAAAACTTAAGCCTCAGTCACTAAATACCAATTTTTCCAAGAACTGGTTCCCCTAGTTTCAATAGGCACAGTTGGAATCAGTTTTTCTTTTAATATTTCAGTTTGTTCAACAGCTTTAGCAAGTCTTGCTTTGACTGAATGAATGCATTCACGGTCACCAAATTCACAGCGGTCTAAAGTTGTACCGCCACAAGGCCCGTTGGCTAAACCTTTTGGACACGTTTCAGGGCAAATATATAAAGTATCGCTTAGGCGACACTGACCACAGCTTTCACAACCGACTAGGCTATGTTTACTCAGCACTTCTGTTTTAATTAATACTTTAGCTACTAAAGAGTTTTCCCAAAAGGACGCTTTAAAAATAAACCGTCCAACGCCTTTAGCAATTTTTGATCCAAACATTGCTTCATGCATAACATGCAATTGGCGATATTTAATTAATTGTTTAGACGTTGGCTGACGTGAAAACCGAGAAATTTCAGGTGAAAACTCTTTGCCTGTCGTGACTTGCCAAAGTGAATTCCAAAGCTCTTCTAAAGCTTTAAGTTCCAAATGTCTGTATTGCTCAATGTAGCTTTCAAGCAGCATTTGCTCTTCTGGCTTATGGCAGGCAGATAAGTGAATTCCTGCAAACCCTAAATGTTTACATATCAAAATCTGTAAAGCACAGCGCAAATAAACTCGGTCTGTATGCCCTGCCTGTTTTTCATCTGCCAAAACTTTTAACATGTGTGGGGTAATTACAATACCCGCGACTTTATGCTTCACCATAAAATTGGCTCGGCCCAAAGTCAGTGGCATTACACAAGCCAGTATTTGCTGCGAATAAGCATGCTTCATTAAAAATGATTTGGCTTGTTTTAAGGCTTCAATGTCATAGCCCAATTGGGTAATGATAAAGTCAGCACCTGCTTTAATCTTCTTATGTAGTTTTAAATACTGTGCATCACGCTCAGCTTCAACATATTTAAATGGGTTAAAAGCAACCCCAATACGAAACCCGCCATGCTGCTTGGCAGCCATTACGGCGTTTACCGACTCTAAGTAGCGACTACGAGGTTGTCCATCTCGACCATTATGGTGTTCTTTGAGTTTATCGCCTGTAAGCAATAACAAGTTTTGAATATTGGCTGCTTGAGCTTGTTCTAAAAAGCTCTCAAAGTCTTGTATGTCTCGGGCCTTACCTGAAAAGTGTAAAACTTTATCGATTGAGTCAGGGTAACTTTTGCTGGCTTCAAGCGGCGCGATATCATGATCTGAATGTACGCGATCTGCCAATGTCATTGCAGCCGGATATCCTGCAAACTCATGTTTCACAGGATAAATTTCATGCAGTGAAGTGAGATATTCCACCAACACAAAAAACTGGTTTTGCTGGAAGCAGGGAGAAACGTGTGACATAGGCAAAGTGCTGATCAAAACATGACATCAATCATAAGCGCGGCATTATAAATCAAAGTGCATCAAGATGCGCTAGTCAGAAAGCTCATTGTTTTGCTTATCTTCACCCTCTTTATTTCTGGGTAATTCGAGTGAGCGAGGAAATATAAAATCGAAAGAATCGAGTGCATAGCGATAAAGCTGAGCTGGTCGTTTGCCCACAATTTTACTGTGGTTGGTTTCTTCAACTGCACCCGCTTCTATCATACGGCGTCTAAATGCTTTTTTATCTAAGGATTGTCCAAGAATAATTTCATAAATAGTCTGTAGCTCGGTCAGTGTAAATAACTCGGGCATGAGACTAGCTGGCAAAGCGGTATAGCGAGTTTTACTGGTTAAACGCTCTAAAGCTAAACTGAGCAATTCATTATGATCAAACGCCAATGCTAAATCTTTTGCTTTTGCTACAGGCACCCATTCGCTGTACTCAGCCAAAGCTTGGTGTTGATAGGCATTAAAATCGATTAATGCAAAATACAAAATGGTTACTGCCCAGCCACGCGGGTCACGTTTAGCATTACCGACAGAAGCAACTTGTTCCAAGTAAGGTGAAGCAATTCCTGTTTTTTCGACCAGCTTACGATATGCCGTGGCCATCAAGTCTTGATCATGGGTTAAATCGGCAAAACCACCCGGTAAAGCCCATTGGCCTTTGGCTGGAAAGTTGGGGCGCTTAATGAGTAATACCTGCAACTGACCATTAAATACCGAGAAAATAGCCATATCTACTGTGAGTAAAGGTGCGTCATAATCTCGGCGATCATAACTGGCAAGGAATTCTTGTTCAGTTTGAATAGTCACGTTCAGCCTCTTAATAAAAACGATGAGCCGATACACTTGCAACGACTCATCTAAACTCAGTTATGCGATGGATAAACGCTCACGAATTTGATCCAAAGTACACTCATATTGAAGTTTACCATTTTCAAAGACGGTTTTTAGTACTCCGCCTTGTTCTTGTTCAGCTGTTTGCTGATCAAACAAGGTAAAACCATTTTCACTTTCTTCAATGCGTAATAGACCTTTCGCAGATTTTTTCACACCTGAGTCAGTAATTGGGTCTTTGAACAGCTCTCGACCTACTCCATTTACCTGACCCCAAGTCGCTTTAACAGCAAACCCAAAAGTATCGCGAGTTAAGTAGTTATAGGTAAAGCTACCGATCCCAAACACCAAGTTGTTTGAAGCAAAACCTTTGGCTTCTAGCCCTTCTAAAATGCGCTGTGCGCGGTCTAAGGTAATCGAATCACCATAAATTAAGCCGACACGCTCATTAAGTACTTTATAGCCTTGCTCAGTTGTTGTACCGCCAAACACTTCCCATAAACATTCAACTGCGCCTTTATAAGCTGGGCTGCCAACTCCAGCGTCTGGGTCGCCGCAAATAATTTTAACAGGGTCACCAGAGTCTGGACGGAAAACCAATTTAGCCAAGCCTAAAGCATTGGGTTGTCTCGCCAAAATTTCAGGTTTTAAAGCCACCGTAAACTCGGTAATCACTCGCCAAAAGTCCCAAGTGTCAGATACAACACTGACAACACCCGACGGATAAAGCTCGCAAATTAAACGCTTAAAGGTTTCTAGCTCACTGTTTTCTGTGCCCATACACATCACACTGTGTTCGGTCGCTGGTACAGATACCCCAATCACACCTGTTGCATTGTAATATTCTTCTGCGTAGTCGATTGAAGCAACCGAATCTGTTCCAATAAAACTGGTTAAGTGACCTACTCCTGATTGTGCAGCATCATAAATTCCACTCATACCACGGCTACTAAAATCGTGTCCTTGCACAGGTACAAAATCGAGTGGTGCGCCAGTTTTTACAGCATATTGAGTTAATAAGCGTTTGTACTCATAGGCAATCGTGGCGGTAGTACAGCTTTTCCAAAGCTCAGCACTTAATACCGTTTCGATATAGTTAGTTAACCAAAAGAAACGTGGATCGGTATTAATGACGGTGAGTACAGGTACACGCATATTGACGCGGCTACCTTCTGGCAATGCTTTAATGCGTAATGGTAAATATCCCAAATCGTGTAATGCTTCAACGTGATCAACAGGTACAGCACCTTCACCTAATGAACTATCCATACGGCGTTTATATGCAGCCACCACTTTATTTTTAGGTTGCTTGAAAAAGCCTTCATTCCACGTATCGATTAAAAAGTGTTTAATAAAACCTTGAAGCCCAAAGAACACAACTTTATCGTCAAAGTCAGGCAACATTTTAGCAAGTCGAGATGAACGCGGCGTAAAGTTGGCGTATACATACTCTGTGCCTTTCGGATACTGACGTCTGTGATCAGCTTTATAAAAATCGATAGCGTTTAATGGATTAAGTTTAATAGTCATCTTTATTCTCTTTATTTTGCTGCAAAAGCAATTACTGAAATTTTGTCTGATGGTTGTTGTGGAAAGCTGTCCGAGGTAAATAGCTGGTCAAGCAATCCATCAAAAACCTCTATTCCTTTACTGAAAATACCGTGGGTCACATATAGAACGACCTTAGTGCAATTGAGACGACGAAGTTCTTTGGCAATACCAATAAAGGTTGCACCGCCATCACAAATGTCATCGGTAATGACCGCTGTTAGACCTGATAAATCAGTCGCATGTACATGCGTACCTAAAATTTTGCCAGTCACTGGGTCACGTTTTTTATCACACTGAACAATAGTGATTGGTTGTTTACGCTCAAGATTAAAAGCGTCTGCAACCATTTGTGTACGTGCTTTCGCCCCTTTGTCTGGGCAAATCAGTACTGTTTTTTCATCTTTTAACAATGTGCTCAGTGCTTCACTCTTTGCGATGATGTCGACTGAACTAACATTCACAACTTCTCTAAAAGAAGTATTTGCAGCGAGTAAGGCTGTAGTGACTTCACTATGGCAATCCCAAACAGTCACCTTGCCTTGTTTGCCTGCTTTCTTATCCGCATTGATATTAAGTAGCTTCGTCATCACATCAAGTGAAAATGCTTGGCCTACTGCACAAATACGGTCCTGACGTGCGTATGGAAAATATGGAATTTCTAGGTCAACGGTTAAGCCTTGAGTCAGCAATATATTTTCAAGTAACAAATAGTCCATCAC
Organism: Acinetobacter oleivorans DR1; assembly: GCF_000196795.1. Classification (NCBI taxonomy): domain Bacteria; kingdom Pseudomonadati; phylum Pseudomonadota; class Gammaproteobacteria; order Moraxellales; family Moraxellaceae; genus Acinetobacter; species Acinetobacter oleivorans. The sequence goes on along the minus strand of NC_014259.1, from coordinate 1,983,884 downwards.
ATCGTGACTTGAGGTCATTTTGGCGCGGACCAATACCTTACCAGATAGTGAACCCAACGTTGTCTCATCAATTTGAACATGACGCTCTCCACCAGAAAACTGCGTGAATTTCACTGGAATTTCATTTCTTGCCGCATCTAAAAGCTGGATAGCCATATCATCCTCTTTTTGTCTGATGACCTTCGATGAACATATAGTGGCATAAAGCCACTATATATTGCAAGTCTAATTTTTAAACTTTTTCCAAAGCTATTTAAAACATAAAATTTACAATTTTAGAGCATTTTAAGATTCGATTTTTAAGAGAGATTATTCTTCAAGTAATTGAAATAAAAAATTAATTTACAAAAAGCATTACGAGTAAAACTATTATTAAAAGTAATGGATACAACTTTGCACGCCATAAATCAGGTAGTTTTGAAATAAATTTTTCTGAAAAATATAGTCCGATCCATGTTCCAGCAACCAAGAATAAAGCAGCTTCAAACCAGATTAGACCGATAAATCCGTTGGGTGTAGATTGCCAAAGTGACAATACACAATAGGTCAGTGTTGCAGTTAAAGACAAAGGCAGCGTGAGAATGTTTGCGATAGCCGCGGCCTCTGCCATAGAACTACCCCGCCGCCGTAATAAAGGAACCGTCATTACACTGCCACCCACACCTAAAAGTGCTGCAACCCAACCAATAATTCCGCCTTTAATAAGTTCGCTGTTTTCACTATAGTTTTGCTTTTGCCTTGAGGTCACCATAAACCCATCTCGGTAATAACAATCTAGAATGGTTATGAAAACATAACCCATAAATATCCAGCGAAGCCAGTTTCCATTAAACAATGAGGCCATGACCGCACCGACAACTCCACCAAATGCGATACCACTCCATAAAAAGCGGATTTTTTGCCAATCAATCTGTCCGGACCGATAGTGTCGAAAAGTTGCAAAACTTGCCGAGCACAACATTACAAATGCCGAGGTGGCAACTGCAATTTGCATGGCATTTATGCCGACACTGCTTTCATTGCCCCACTTTTGAATAATGACTGTATAAAGCAAAGGCACAGCAACAAAACCGCCGCCAAAACCAAATAACCAAGTGGTGACTCCTGAAAGTAGTCCAAATAAAAATAGCTCATATAGCATCATCATCTTCCTCACGTTTATAGAGGCATGATATAAAATAGCTCCATGGCAAACTAACGTAGAAAAGCCATATTTTTATTTTTTTCAGCCAAAAATATATGCGTAATATTCCAATTAATGATGTAGACCATCTACCGCAAGCGGTTCTAGCGTTAGGATCAGATTATCCTGCTGATACTTTGTTAGATACGCATAGCCATCGCCGTGCTCAGTTCTTATATGCACCCGAAGGACTCATGAAAGTTGAAACTGAAGATGGACAATGGCTCGTGTTACCGTACAGCGGTGTATGGATACCCGCAGGCAAACCACATCGGGTATGGCTATCTAAAGTCAGTACTTATAGTTTGTATATAGAAGCGAATACTGCACCAAGACAAGCAAACTATTGCGAGGTTATACAAGTCTCGCCTTTGTTACATCAACTGCTCATTCAGGCAAATCAGCTACCTGTTGACTACCAACATGCAGGCCGTGACGGCGCTCTTATCGATTTGTTGTTATATGAGTTAGAAGCTGCACCAGCCCTACCTCTGTTTATTCCATTGCCTCACAACACATTACTATCTCAACAATGCGCTGAGTTTATGCAGCATCCCGATATTCATAGCAGTCCTAAAAATTGGGCACATGACCACAATAAAAGTGAGCGGACTTTTCACCGCTGGTTTAAGTCAGAAACTGGCATGTCCTTTCAGGCTTGGCGTAATCGGGTCTGCATCATCTATGCTTTAAATGCCCTAAAAGAAAATATCTCAATTACGGAAATTGCTTTTAGTTTGGGCTATGAACACTCGGCAGCTTTTACAGCAATGTTCAGTAAAATTATGGGTTATCCGCCTACCCATTTTCAAAAAAGATTTCATACGCATGATAAAGCGCTATAAAGATTTACTCATGTGAATGGTGTCATAGGTCTCGATCCATTCTCTTTTAATAACATCAAAACCTTGTAGACGCCAAAACTCTTCAGCCGCAGGTAAAAATGGATGGGTATGCAAATACAAAGTCGTAATTTCATTCTTCTGTGCATGGCTAAACAACATTTTACATAGCATGGTTGCGATGCCATTGCGGCGGTATTCAGGCAATACAAACAACTTAACCACTTCCACTGTCTTAGATGGCAAATTTAAATCAAAACGATGGTCATATGCCCGATATGCAATAGTGCCAATAATACGGTTTTTATCTTTTACCGTAATAAAGCAACCTAATGGATCATTAACATAATATTGTCCAAAATTTTTTAAATCTTTGGGAACTTGCCCATGATAGATTTCTGGAAATAATAAATGTCTTGTATAAAGTGCAAACTCTACCGCAGATGCATAGTCTGATTTGTCTGCTAGATGATAGTGAAAAGTCATATTTATAGCCAAGAATGATCAGGGATAACAATGGTTTTGTCTTGAATCATGGCTTCATGGAACTCAACATCATAGACACTTTTTAAAAACTTCGGATCGGTTATTCGTGTTTTTGACTCAGGCTTAACGACTTCGTGTTGGCGCATAAAAAACAAATGATCTGCAAATAAAAAAGCCAAGTTGGGATCATGCATAATTGCAATCACCGTAAAATTTTGCCGCGACAACTGACGCAATTTTTTCATTAAATAAGACTGGTAATAAACATCGAGATGATTGGTTGGTTCATCGAGCAAAATAACTTTTGGGGCTTGTACTAGAATGCGGGCGATCATAACCAATTGCCTTTCACCTCCCGATAGTTCTGTATAAGGACGGTCACGCAAATGCTCGATGTCTAAATCAAGCAAAGCTTGGTCTACACGTTCCCAGTCTGATTTTGAAGGTCTATATCGGCTAAAAGCAGCACGTCCCGTAATCACCACATCTTTAACTAAAAATGGAAATACGGTTTTATGAAACTGCGGTAAAAAGCCGAGTAAGTCTGCCCGATCTTTGCCTTTAAAGTCTGATAGTGGTTTTCCAGAGTAACGAATCAAGCCATCTTTTACAGGTTCTAGGCCCGCCATCAATTTAAAAAGTGTCGATTTTCCGCAACCATTACGCCCTAAAATCACTGAAAACTGATTTTCAGGAAACTCCAGATGAATATTTTTAAGGACCTGTTTGTGCCCATAGGCATAATTTAACTGATCAATTTGAATCATGCCCAATGAGTCCTCTGTGTTTTCATTAATAATAAGAAAAATGGCGCACCAAGTAGCATGGTAAAAATACCAATCGGTATTTCAAACGTCAGTAAAACCCGCGAAAAGTTATCAATCAACAGTAGAAAACTGCCGCCCAACACCATATTGGCAGGAATACTGTAGCGGTGATCTGGCCCAACCAACATTCTCACAATATGCGGCATAAATAGCCCATATAAACTAATAATTCCCGCCGCTGCCACAGAAGTTGACGTACATACAGTCACCAGAGCAATTAAAAGAAGCTGTTCCCACCTTGGGTTAACACCAACCGCCTGCGCTTCTTCAGCACCGAGTGCCATTAAGTTTAAGCGCCAACGCATTGCAAATAATCCAGCAAGACCAATACAAATCGGTAGCACGGCGTATTGAACTTTTTGCCAAGACGCCTGATGTAAGTTACCCATGGTCCATTGCACAATGGCTTGTAATTTAAATGGATCACTTAAGTATTGAATGACTGTAAGTCCTGCCAAAAACAGTCCCGAAACAATCATGCCCGATAAAATGACCATCACTAACGACGTCTGGCTTTCATGTTTTTGATGCGCAAATAAATACGTTAAGGCAACAGCACAAACACCAAAAATAAAGGCTGATAGATTTGGCGAAAGCCAACTTAAAGAAAGTGCTAAAGCTGCACCAAACGCCGCACCAGATGAAATACCGAGTACATATGAGTCAACTAAAGGATTACGAAACAATGCCTGTAAACCATTTCCCGCAGTTGCTAACGCAGCACCCACCATAAAGGTCAGTAGAATTCTGGGTAATCTGACATTTACGAGAATGTTTTGCATCAGTCTAAATTGCTCAGCATCAAAATATGGTGTACCAAACACCGCTTGCACACCCCACCGCAAATAATCCCATGCACTCAATGTCTGCGTTGGCCCTATGAGCAACGAGATAAAAATCATCACGAACGGTAACGGGTAAAACCAATAATATTTCAGCTTTTGCATATTCATTGCACCAACGCTTTGGCAAGGTGCCCACCATACAACTTGGTTAAAATACGCTGTTGTAAAGCACTTACTGATAAATCAGACTGTTCCGGATAAATACTATGATTCAAATAAATCGCCGTAATAATGATTTTGATGGTATGGGGGTTATATATAAATGCAGGGCTTAAATTAAAAACCTTACGGTTTTGTACAGCGCTTAAACCTTGTAATTCTTTTCGTTCATAAATCAGTTTTGGGTTGGTATTCCAAAGCACAATATTGTCAGGGTTCCATTCAATGAGGGTCTCGGGATTTACATTGGGCTGGTTAGCATCGGTCTGAACAATGTTGTAAGCACCTGCCAGCTCAATAAAGTCATTGGTAATCGACTGACGTCCAGAGGTAGAAAAAATACGTCCTCCTGACCACGCATAGTAAATCGATTGCTTATTTGGCTGACGTGCAGTTTTGGCTGCGACCTCCGCCACAATTTCATCAGAGAAATTTAAAATTTCTTGAGCACGCTTTTGTGCACCGCTCAAAATGGCAATTTCTGATAGCTCTTCTTTTACTTGCTGGTAAGTACCTGACTCCATCACATATACAGCAATGCCAAACTGCCGTAACAGTTCAATCGTTTGGGTTTGCCCGCTCCCCAAAATCACAAGATCAGGTTTTAACAATACGAGACTTTCAATATTGGTTGCATTTGCCCCTTGTGATGGCGTCGCAAGCTGTTTATTAGCAATACGCTTATCTATTTTTGAATAGGCATTAAATAATAAAGGCTGGATGTATACTTCGGCTGGTATACCAATCACTTTGTGACCTTGCCCTAGCATATATAAGCCATCTAGACCCGACTCAAATAGAGAAACTATTCTTTGGGCTGGTTTGGCTACACAAACTTTTGTATTTGTACTATCAAAAACACATATCGAATGGGCTACCAAGTTTTCTTTAGTTTTTCTACTTTGTTCAGATGAAGAGCATCCACATAGAATGAGTAAAGTGAGTATTGAAACCAATGACTTCATTACAGCATCCAACGCACAAATACAGTGCAAAATAAAAAGACGTGTCTATTTGGTGCATTTTTCATATGAAAAAGACACCATAAGAGAGCAAGACGGTTTGAATCATGGTTAATACAGCGGTCAAATTAAATGAAATAGCTAAGATATTAAAGAGTAAGCAAAAAAAACGCCAAATTTACCAAGTAATAAAAACTATTTAATTATTAGGCCAAAAAGTTTACAAGGTGGCTAATCAAATAATTTAATACTGGTTACAGCTCAATCAGCATCAAGATAAATAAGTCGTTATAATCCGCCCAACACCTGACAAACATTCTCTTCTGATGCTGACCCAATCATCCTTCTGGCGTAGTCTTTACCGTTTAATTCATATTTATGCTGGTATTTTTATTGCGCCATTTATCTTGTTCGCAGCAATCACTGGTTTACTCTATGCAATTACGCCTCAAATAGAGCAAGCAATTTATAAAGATGTTCTATATGTTGAGCCACTGAAGCAACCGCCACATAAGCTGAGCCAGCAAATTGAAGCTGCAAAGCAAGTAATGCCTAAGTCTGCACAGGTGATTGAAGTTAGACCAGCTCCAAGTGCTGACCAAACAACTCGTGTAATTTTCTCAGATCCTATACATGATTTTACGAGTGAAGCCGTTTTTATTGATCCTTTTACGCTTCAAGCCAAAGGTCATCTAGCAGTTTATGGTACCAGTGGGGTTCTGCCATTTCGGACTACACTCGACCAACTACATAGCAATTTATTACTAGGAAAATGGGGTCGCTTTTATAGTGAACTGGCAGCAAGCTGGTTAGCCATTTTGACTTTAACTGGACTATATAATTGGTGGAAACGCCGTCAAAATCTTAAAATCAGACAAACACAAAAAAATAGATTACTAAAATGGCATAGCACGTTGGGTTTAGCGTTATTCCCTCTCTTATTAATAATCGCCATTACGGGTCTTACATGGTCCGAATGGGCCGGAGATAATATTCGAGTTGCTCGTCAATGGCTTAACTGGCAAACCCCAACATTGGCAACTTCGCTTCAAGAAGATAATTTACCTACAGTGATGCACCATGAGCATCACGAAATGCCACATAGTGAAAACCTGAATTTAAATATTATTTCAAATGAATACGATAGCGCTCTTTCAATAGCCAGAGCACATGGTATTGATGCAGCACAAATACAAATCAAGCCACCAACCAGTGGAAATCAAGCTTGGACGATAGCCGAGATTCAGCGCAAATGGCCAACTCAAGCAGACAGTATCGCAATTGATATGGAACAACATAAAGTCATCGACCAACTTGCGTTTAAAGACTATTCACTGGTGGCAAAGCTCACTCGTTGGGGAGTTGATGCGCATATTGGTGTTTTATTTGGCTGGATAAATCAATTGGTACTAGCACTTTATGCTTTCGTGCTGTGCATTATGATTGTTTATGCATATAGGGCTGCGTTTAAAAACTCGAATTTAAAACTCATGACGAGCCACTTTGTTGGGCAAAGCCTATTAGTTTGGAACCGTGCAACTAACTCACAAAAAATAGGATTAATATTGGTGGGTCTCGTATTAGGGCTAAGCTTACCTGTTTTTGGTTTCAGTATTTTATTTACGCTATTTATCTTTGCTTTGCGTAAATACATTCCTTCTAAACTATAGTTTTTCATTCTAATAAGGAGTTAAGCTCAAACTAGTTTAACTCCTTTTTTTAACAAAAATTGCAAATTAAAGAGAAAAACTTACCAAAAAATAATCTAACAATCTTTCCCTTTCATCAGGTTTACTCGGATCTAAAAGCTGAACCATTGCTCCATCAATCACAAACAAAAACATGTGTGCATCTTGTTTTAAAGCATTTGGGTTGGTTGTTAAAAGCAATTTATAGATTTCATTAATAAACCAGTTTCGATAGTCAACTACAGTCTGATAGGCCTTTGGGTGTGTTTTCGCAATTTCAAAAATAGCTTTAAACGGCAAATGATAAAGCCCTTCTAAATCTGCATGTAAAAAGTAAATCTTGCGGAGTTTTACAACTAAGGTTAATTCTTTTTGAGTATGGATAATTGAAATGACTTCATGTTTAAGTCCATCTTTTTGAAAAGTCAGACTCATTTCAATTAGACGTTCTTTTGAGTGAAAATAGTTATAAAAAGTCGCTTTTGGGATTTTTGCCGACTCAACAATTCGGTCTACCCCGACATTGTGAAAGCCGTATTTATTGAAAAGATGGCGGGAAGTGTGTAGTACGCTTAAAGCACGAAATGGGAGATCTGAATGTGGCATATTTTTACCGTTATAAAAAATTATTGTTGTATATAAATGAGATATAAAAAACCGCTGCCGTTTTTTGGGAGAAAAAAAGGCATAGCAAAGTCCATAAAGACTGTGCTTGGCACATCTCAAGTTTTATTGTTGATTAAGTTTTTTGGGTCGTGACGAATTAAAGCCTGAAAAGCCTATTGGCGATCAAACCTTTAAAAAATTTAAGTGGTGTCGATATAGACTTTGGCAAAGGCTGCCAAGAAATAATGAATATGCAAAGCCAACTCCTTTTTATTGGGAGTTCTGCCAGAGCATAAAATTATGGTGGCAGAACGGAAGAGGGTTGACAGACTAGCATGAACTTAAACTAGCACACCCGAAGGTGTCCCTCTCCCGTCCTACCGCTACGGGAGGGAACGAGTGTTTCACCACACAAGGCTATTCCTCAGATGGAATAACTCTGATGTGAAAGTTCATGAGCAGTCTGTCAAAACTGCCTGGCAATGTGGCCAGCCTGCAAATGGTAATCTTCAATATTTGAGGTGTCAATGTGATATTGGCTAGAAATTATTTAATTAATTATTGTTTTTCATTTAATTACATAATTAAGGAAATTCTTCAGTGAAAAATAAACAGAAATAATAGTAAAGACAGCGCCTTCAACTCAAGTTACGCTATACAGTAGGAAAATAATCTGGCCAGATCTACTTACTTCGCAGATTTGCCCCAGAAAATTTTGGGGTTTATGAATTGAATTTTTATTAAAAAATATGCGTGTCTTGCTTATTGATTAAAATATACAAAAGGCCTAAATCTGAACAGATTAAGCCTTTTTGTTTTAAAATAAAGAATAAATAATTTTATTTATCCATAGCTTATTGATTAGTTTTGAGTTTAATTTTATTAGCTGAAAAAATTGCAGTCGAACTACTAGAAAAATACCTAACTTGATACTACTTATATAGTATTCCTCCCTTCTGAATTTAATTCATTTTTTATCTGCAAGGAAGGGCTTAGTTTATTTTCAGATTTATTCTACCTTTTCATTTATGTAAAATATCGCAAATTTTTATAACAACTTACTTTGCGGAAAATTATATGAAAACATCTATCTATAAGAATGTAGGTATTCCTATTCTTCTGAGTGTGGTTGGGAGTATTGTGTGGACGATACTGAGTGACTATATAGTCCCTGCATTTACTTCATATTATATTAAGTTCTCAGTAGCCTATAGTAAGAAAGTCTACGCCAGCATTTCTGCTCATGACCTCATTGCTTTACAGCAATCTACTTATTCCCTGTTATCCCTATTATTAGTAATCGTGTCGATATTAGTATGTGCTTGGTCTTACATTAACATGAGTAAATACCGTGAAGAATACGAGAGTGCCAAGGCTAGGTTAAAAGCTTTAATACCTAAAGAAACCGAAGAAGAAACCAGTGAAGAATTTACTACAGAAGCTATTAAAGAGCTTCTTGAATCTTCTGAAAAGACAGATAAATTCTACAATAAAGTCTATATATTAAATAAGATTTTATTACCTACATTACTGATATTTAGTATTTTAATATCCTTTAAGTCAGTAGCAACAGCAAAATATGTCTATGAATCTGTTTCTTATTTTGATTATCTAATGGGGGTTAACTCAATCCTCCTAGATGAAAAAAAGGAAAGAAACTATAAAAGTAGATTTTCTCAAATCCGTAATGGCCAAGATTACCGTAATATAGTCGTTGAACTTGAAAAGTTGGCTCTTTCAAATGGTCTGTCTATCCTTCCGAATACAACAGTGAGAAAAGATAAGGATCTAAAAAAAGATCATCCAAGTATTAAAGCAGCTGATGTGACCGCTAGTGATGAATAACCACTCTTTACGCCTTATTATCGAAGTTTCTTCAAATAAATAAGAAATAAAAATCATAATACTTTTTAGATAAATACCTACACTCACATTATTATAGCTATGAGCTGTGCACCTTTCTAAAAAGATGCACAGCAAAGATCAAACCCCAGATTAATAATCAGATAAAGTTTTCATATCAATCACAAAACGATACTTCACGTCGCTCTTTAGCATACGTTCAAAAGCTTCATTAATGTTTTGCATATCAATCATCTCTATTTCAGAAACAATATTATGCTCACCACAAAAATCGAGTAGCTCTTGTGTTTCCTTAATTCCGCCAATGACCGACCCTGCAATTGATTTTCTTCCTAAAATCATAGGTACTGAATTTGCGCTAATTTCACCTAAATATCCAACTAACACAATTGTTCCATTTAAAGCTAGTGTTGGAATATAAGGCTTCAAGTCATGGTTATAAGGCACGGTATCAATAATCAAATCAAATTGATTTAACACTGATTTCATTTGAGCTTCATCTGTTGATAACACAATATGATGCGCTCCGAGTTGTTTTGCATCCTGTTCTTTATTTGCTGAGCGGGTGAATAATGTCACTTCAGCGCCTAGAGCATTGGCAAGTTTAATCGCCATATGCCCTAAACCACCTAAACCGACTACAGCGACTTTACTGCCCTTTCCAACATTCCAATGACGCAGCGGTGACCAAGTCGTAATACCAGCACACAGTAGTGGTGGTACAGCTCGAGCATCCAGATTTTCAGGTACTTTTAATACAAAATCTTGGCTACATGTAATGCTTTGTGAATATCCACCATAAGTTGGTCGTTGATCATGGCGATCTACGCCGCCATAAGTTTGTATGTTACCTTCCTCACAATATTGCTCTAGTCCTGAATGACAAGCCGAACAAGTACGGCATGAATCGACCATACAGCCAATTCCCACTAAATCACCGACCTTATATTTTGTGACTTTAGGACCAATTGAGGTGACACGCCCTACAATTTCATGGCCCGGAACTATCGGATAAGCACTAAATCCCCAATCATTTTTAGCTTGATGTAGATCGGAATGACAAACACCACAATATTCAATTTGAATGACAACATCATCTTCACGTGGGGTTCTACGTTCAAACTTAAACGGAACTAAAGGAGTTTCTGATGACAGCGCGGCATAACCTAAAACTTCAATTGTCATATTTTTTCTCTCATGTTTAATGTTTAAATAAAGACGAATTCTTCGCTGGACATTCATTGATGGCTATAGATTTTGAAAATCCATAAATAGGTTTTGGAACATTTTGGTTCACTAAGTTCCAACTCATCGACTTTGTGCCATGTTGATCAGTATAAAAATGAAAATCGTAAGCTGTTGTTCAATTCCTCTCACAGATTTGCCTAATCCTCCGAATTGTTGCACTTCTCACTATTTTTCTTATTTGAAATGCCTACAATAAAAATACAGAGAGTAATCGGTGGAATCTGAATGGCGAATAGGTCTTCTCTAGACAGTAATCAAGAATTAGCTCAACTTGTCGATCAATGGACCCGAGAAAAAGGTACATTCGAAACAGCTATTACGGGGCTGACTTTATATCGTGCAGAAACATTGACACAACCAAGTAGCAGCATGATGGATGCAAGTCTATGTATGATTGCTCAAGGGAAAAAACAGGTGATTCTTAGCGAAGAAACCTATACGTACGACTCTAACCATTTCCTTTTTACTGCAATTGACCTGCCTGTCATTGCTCAAGTTCTTGAAGCTTCAGTTGAACGCCCCTATCTTTCGATAGTGCTACGGCTAGACCCGTATGTACTCGCCCAAATCATGCTTGAGGCCCATATTCCTTTTAAAGACGTAAATACTGAGAAAAAAGGAATGGCTGTTGGAGTAGTCAATTCAGAGTTGAATGATGCTTTTATACGGTTAATAAAACTACTAGATACACCACAAGACATCCCCATCTTGTCTCCTCTTATTATTAAGGAAATTTTTTATCGTTTATTGATGAGTCCACAAGGCGATCGACTTAAACGTATTGTGGCGGCCGGAACTACTGGCCATCGAATTGTGAAAGCGATTGAATGGCTAAAAACAAATTTTGCAAAATCCTTTAGCGTTGAAGAACTGGCAAGCACAATGGGGATGAGTGCTTCTAGTTTTCATCAACATTTTAGGGATATCACTTCAATGAGTCCCTTACAGTATCAAAAGAGAATGAAGTTAACCGAAGCACGGCGTTTATTAATAACCGAAGAATATGATATTTCAACGACCAGTATTCAAGTCGGATATGAAAGTTTGTCGCAATTTTCCCGAGAATATAAACGTTTTTTTGGGGTTTCTCCGTCAGTAGATATTAAGAATATATAAAAGACTCGTACGGACTATTAAGGTTATTTCAAGGTATTAGTATTAACCATAAAAAAAGCGGTACCTTATTATGTCTGTCATCAAATACCGCTAAATTTAAAGCAATATTACATTGGATTCATTCGCTCAAGTTCACGAATTAAACCAGAATGATCCAGCTCCCCGTCTCCGGCAGCAAGCATATTTTCAAATAATTGGCTGACTTGTTGAGCAATTGGCAAATTTAACTCTAGTGATTTGGCATAGCTAACGGCTGTATGAATATCTTTATGCTGGTTTCGAGCAGTGCCACCTGGTTTAAAATCTCGATTTAGCATACGTTCACCATGCTGCTGTAAAATTGGAGAATCGGCAAAGCCTCCTGTGAGTGCTTGTTTTAGTTTAATAGGATCAGCGCCTGCTTTACTGGCCAGTAATAAGCCCTCGCTTACAGTTGCAATGGTAGTTGCTACAATCATTTGATTCACAAGTTTTGCGAGCATTCCACAGCCAACACCACCAACTAAAATTGGGCGCCCCATTGCACGTAAAATAGTTTCAGCCTGTGAAAATGTTTTAGCGTCACCGCCCACCATAATGGCGAGACTTGCATTTTGAGCACCTTTTTCACCGCCAGAAACAGGAGCATCTAAATATTTAAGCCCTCGTTCTCTGCATTTGTCACCTTGTACTTTTGCAACTTCAACTGGTATTGAACTCATGACAATAACCGTACTTTCAGGTTTTAACTGAGAGATTGCACCGTGTTCTTTAAATAGAATTTCATCAGAGGTTTTTCCATCGCTGAGCATACAAATCAAAAAATCTACATCTTTTCCAACTTGTTCAAGTTCAAAGCAAAGATGAGCACCCGCGTCTTTTAAGCTATCTGCTTTAGAAGAAGTTCTATTCCAAACCTTAATTTGATGGCCTGCTTTTAGTAAATGCATAGCCATCGGTAGTCCCATAATACCTGTACCCACAAACCCGATAGTCGCCATTATTTTATCTCCGCAGCAGTTCGAACTTTAAGTTGCTGCTGTTCTACTTTTAAACTATTCGATTTTAACCTTGCTAATAGCAGTAGTCCTAAGCCGCCCATCGCCACAAAGCCTGCAATGGCAAGGAATGCGACTGTATAAGTGCCTGTGGTCGTATATAAATATCCAGTTAAATATGGGCCAGTAAAGCCACTTAAATTACCCACCGAGTTAATTAATCCAATTCCAGCAGCGGCTCCCACCCCCGTTAGAGTTTGCCCAGGAATAGTCCAGAAAATGTTAATTGCGCTAAATACACCAATCGCGAGCAGAATAAAGCCCACAATAATTGCCCAAGGTTGATTTACAATTAGTGCAATCGCAATTGCAAAAGCCGCCATAAGTGCAGCACAAGCACCGTGTTTATACCGCTCTTGTTTACGGTCAGAACGGCGGCTCCATAAAACCATACCAACAGCTGCAAATGCATATGGAATTGCTGTAAGTAAACCATTTTGAATAAGGCTAATTTGCATACCAAATGTATTACGGAATGACTCTAAAACACTTGGTAAGAAGAAAAACATTGCATTTGAACCAGAGGTGATTCCAAAGTAAACAATTGCCATAATCCACACTAAAGGATTTTTAAACACTTGTTTGATCATTTCTCCTTTTGTTAAAGCAGCTTCACTCGACTGCTCTTTTTCTCTTTCTTCGCGCTCTAGTGTAGACATTAACCATTGGCGCTGCTCAGCTGTTAACCACTCAGCTTCTTTTGGGTTATTGGTTAAATATTTTAGACAGATTAATCCCAAAATAATGGATGGAATACCTTCTAGGATATACATTAAACGCCAACCTTCATAACCAATGGTATTGCCCCATTGCATAAGACCGACTGAAATTGGTGCTCCAATAATTTGAGCAATTGGTAATCCTAGATAGAACGTGGCAAAAACACGAGCGCGATATTTTGCAGGAAACCACAAGGTTAAATAAAAGATCACACCCGGAAAGAAGCCCGCTTCAGCAATTCCAAGTAAAAACCGTAAAACAATAAACTGCGTACCGCTATGAATAAAACCCATGAGTCCAGCAATAATTCCCCAAGTAATCATGATTCGAGCAATCCAAATTCGTGCTCCAAAACGATGAAGCAAGATATTACTTGGCACTTCGGCAATAAAATAACCTAGAAAAAAAACTCCCGCACCTAGACCAAAAATGGTTTGAGTAATTCCAAGTGCATCATTCATGTGTAATGCAGCAAAACCAATATTGGTTCTGTCTAGGAATGCCATAATGAATAGAATAATGAGAAACGGGATAATTCGATTCGAAATACGTTTGATTGTCTGCTCTTCGAGAGCACTTACATTTTTGATATCTTCCATAATAACTCTCACATCAATTGGCGATCACTGCCATTAATTTTGGGTATCTTCTATATGTGCCTGAATCACGCTTTCAAAATTTTCGTCTGCTTGGAAACCTAAAGATTCAGCATATTCAGCTTTCACCTGAACAGGCCAACTTTGAACAATACGTTGAATGGTTTTGTCTTCTTGCCATTGCACTAAATCAGTTGCTTTTTTGCCTGCGACTTTTTCAAGCGCCTCAAGCATTTGTTTAACGGTGACTGTTAATCCCGGTAGAGGAATAATTCGGTTATCTTGAAGTACATCTGAAGAAATTGATGCAGCTTTAATCATTGATTCAACACAACGTCGTGGTGAAGTAACAAAAACAGGTGTATCTGACTGGACTGGGCAAACAGCCATTTCACCTTTTAACGGTTCGCGGATGATTGAACTAAAAAATGTTGATGCAGCTTTATTAGGTTTACCTGGACGAACCACAATAGTCGGTAATCTTAAAATACGGCCATCAATAAAGCCTTTTCTTGAGTAATCTGAGACCAGCAATTCTCCTACTGCTTTTTGCATGCCGTAAGAAGACTTTGGTGTAACCACTGTCTCATCTGTCACAACTTCTGGTAATTGGCCACCAAATACAGCACAGCCGCTAGCAAAAATAACTCGAGGCGTGGTTTGTTTCTTTCTTAATTCTTCTAATAAATTTAAGAGTCCATACAAATTAACATCCATACCTAAATCAAAATCGGCCTCTGCTGCTGAGCTCACCACAGCAGCCAAATGCCAGACGACATCAATATTTTCTGTAATATGAGCAACTGTAGTTTTATCGGTAATATCACCGACAATCACTTCAACTCTTGGATCTTGCGGTAAATCATCACCAGCAAATGCATCAAACAGAATAATTTTATCGATGGGTTCAGGTTTATTGTCATCTAAAGTCAAACTGCCAGATTTTAAGATCTCTTTAGCAATTTGTTTTCCAATAAAACCTGTTCCACCAGTGATTAGCACATTCATACAGAGGTCCTTTCCTAGTTTTTATTCACTTAAAAACTTTTGTAATTGTCGTGAATTAAACGATAAGGACTCCTTTCAATAATTTCCAATGAATAATTTCTAAATATTGATAACTTTTTAATATCAGTTTTATATTTATAAATTTACTAAACAAAGTAGGTTTTTCTTTTAATTTTAAAGCCTCAAATCTCATCATGGTTTGAGGCTGAGTCGTTTATTTACGTTTCGCATTTTTAAGCAAGATATTAATAAATGCCGATGCAATATCAGAAACTGGTTCATTTTTACGCGTCAAAATACCATAATCCTGTGCATCTAAAATTAGATCTGTTTCTAAAATCTGTAATTGCCCTTCTTTTACCTGATCAATCACCATCGCTTCGGGCAACATCCCCACCATAGGTGCCCCTTTTAATATCTGTAAGAAGGTCTGCATCGACATGGTATTAACCGTATTTAAAGGAATTTTGACTTTTGCTCGGGCAAATGCGCCTTCCATACGTTGTCGAATTGGCGTGCCTTTAGGATAGAGTACCCATGGCCAATTTAATAATTCTTCTAATGTACAAAACTTTTTCTTGGCACATGGATGAGCATTATTAACAACAATACAAAACGGCTCCGGGCCTAAAGGTTGGAAATCAAAAAACTGGCTTTGCGTCACATCTGTAAAACGGCCAATAGCTAAATCTAAAGTGTGTTCACTTAGCATTTCCATTAAATGGTCGCTGGTCTGTTCAACAACATCAATAGAAAGTAACGGCCATTGTTTTTTAATCTCAATAATTGAATTTGGTATCACCACCGCGGTTGCTGCAAAAATACCACCAACTTTTAAAAAACCGTGACCACCTAATCGTAAAATTTCAATATCTTCAACAAAATGCTTTGCATCATTTAACACACGCTGCGCATATCGAATTACATGTTCGCCTAAAGCCGTTACTGGCATATTTCGAGGTAGTCGTTCAAAAACAGGAAAGCCCAGTAATCCTTCTATTTCCTTTAGCATTTTACTCACCGCGGGCTGACTCAGGTTCATCTGCTCGGCTGCCAAATGCATGTTATTGGTCCTCGCCAAAGTTTCTAATAGCACCAAATGTTTAAATTTCAACCAATTATTTAAGCTTGTGTAAGTCAAATCAGCCATTTTCAAAAATCCTTTTCGATAACTTTTCGTTATTAATAATTAAATTATTACGATTGGTGTTTATTAAATAAGAAACATATCATGGTTTCAAGTAAAAGAAGGATGCTTTAAATGAACTTTACGTTAAATTCCCAGAACTCATTACCAGAAGACGCTACCCAAGGATATTTAATTGGTCGTGCATGGATTCCAAATCAAATTTCTGGCCCATCTCCGATTCTTTTAAAAGGCGATCAGGTTTTTGATATTTCTGAAAAGTTCCACACTATTTCTCAGTTACTTGAAAGTTCGGATCCTTTAAAAGCTTTAATTGAAATTGAAGGAAAATTAGTTGGGTCAATTGATGAGTTATTTGCTAACACAGTCGCTGAGCCAGATACAAACAAGGCATATTTTTTAGCTCCTATTGATTTACAAGTGATTAAAGCAGCTGGTGTGACCTTTGCAGCAAGCATGTTAGAGCGTGTGATTGAAGAACAAGCGGGCGGCGATGCACAAAAAGCCCAATCCATCCGTGAAATTGTACAAGGGGTAATCGGCGATAATTTAAAAACAATTGAACCCGGTTCTGAAAAAGCGCTGCAACTCAAAGAATATTTAATTGAACAAAATATGTGGTCTCAATATCTTGAGGTGGGTATTGGTACCGACGCTGAAATTTTTACCAAAGCACCTGTCTTAGCAGCCGTAGGAACGGGGCAAAATATTGGTATTCACCCAAAGTCTGAGTGGAATAATCCAGAACCGGAAGTTGTATTGGTTGCAAATAGCCACGGTAAAATTTTAGGTGCGACTTTAGGTAATGATGTGAATTTACGGGACTTTGAAGGCCGTAGTGCCTTACTGTTGAGTAAAGCAAAAGATAACAATGCATCTTGTGCAATTGGACCATTTATTCGCCTTTTTGATCATACTTTTACTTTAAATGATATCCGTGCTTGTGATGTTGAACTGCAAATTCAGGGTACAGATAACTTTGTGCTCAATGGCATTAGCTCTATGTCTCAAATTAGCCGTGATCCCGAAGATTTAATTCAACAAACACTGAATGAAAATCACCAATATCCAGATGGTTTTGTTTTGTTTTTGGGTACTTTATTTGCACCTACCCAAGACCGTGAGCAAGCTGGTGCAGGGTTTACCCATAAAGTGGGAGATGTCGTTCGTATTCATTCACCAAAGCTCGGCACTCTATACAACACGGTCATGACCAGTGATAAAGCGATGCCGTGGAATTTTGGCATAAATGCTTTGATGCACAATTTAAAACAACGCGAATTACTATAAATTTCACGTATTATCGACCAGTTCAATCGTAATATTCATCACTTGAAAAATTAAATTGCTGAGCGAGATCAGTAGAAGGATCTAAAAATGAATGATCAAGATAAACGGATTTTTTTACGCAGCCAAGAATGGTTTGATGATCCTACACATGCTGACATGACAGCACTCTATGTTGAGCGTTACATGAATTATGGCCTGACCCGTGCCGAGCTACAATCAGGCCGCCCTATTATTGGTATCGCACAAACTGGTAGTGATTTGACCCCGTGTAACCGTCACCACAAAGAGCTTGCTGAACGTGTGAAAGCAGGCATTCGTGATGCGGGCGGTATCCCGATGGAGTTTCCTGTTCACCCGATTGCTGAACAGTCTCGCCGACCTACTGCTGCACTCGATAGAAATTTAGCTTACTTAGGTTTAGTTGAAATCTTACATGGCTATCCACTTGATGGTGTGGTACTAACAACAGGCTGTGATAAAACGACACCTGCTTGTTTAATGGCAGCCGCAACAACAGATATACCGGCAATCGTGTTATCTGGTGGGCCAATGTTAGATGGTCATTTTAAAGGTGAGTTAATTGGCTCAGGTACAGTACTTTGGCATGCAAGAAATTTACTTGCCACAGGTGAAATCGACTATGAAGGCTTCATGGAAATGACGACTTCCGCTTCCCCTTCGGTCGGACATTGCAACACCATGGGTACTGCACTTTCAATGAATGCATTAGCAGAAGCTTTAGGTATGTCTTTACCGACATGTGCAAGCATTCCAGC
Organism: Acinetobacter oleivorans DR1; assembly: GCF_000196795.1. Lineage (NCBI taxonomy): Bacteria > Pseudomonadati > Pseudomonadota > Gammaproteobacteria > Moraxellales > Moraxellaceae > Acinetobacter > Acinetobacter oleivorans. Next base: position 1,965,485 of record NC_014259.1, on the reverse strand, counting down.
ACCTTATCGCGAACGCGGGCAAATGGCCTATATGACCGGCAAAAGAATATGTGAAATGGTTTTAGAAGATTTACGACCATCTAAAATCATGAATAAACAATCATTTGAAAACGCCATTGCTGTAGCCTCAGCATTAGGTGCATCAAGTAACTGCCCTCCTCATTTAATTGCAATTGCTCGTCATATGGGGATTGAGCTGAGTTTAGAAGACTGGCAACGTGTTGGAGAAAACATTCCGCTCATTGTGAACTGTATGCCTGCGGGTAAATATTTGGGTGAAGGTTTTCACCGTGCTGGCGGTGTTCCTGCTGTTTTGCATGAATTACAAAAGGCCGGCGCTTTACATGAAGACTGTGCATCAGTCAGCGGTAAAACGATGGGAGAAATTGCTAAAAATGCAAAAACCTCCAATGCAGATGTCATTTTTCCATATGAACAACCATTAAAACATGGTGCAGGTTTTATTGTGCTTAGTGGCAATTTCTTTGATAGCGCCATTATGAAAATGTCTGTTGTGGGTGAAGCATTTAAGAAAACCTATTTATCTGACCCAAATGGTGAAAATAGCTTTGAAGCTCGGGCGATCGTTTTTGAAGGACCAGAGGATTACCACGCACGAATTAATGACCCTGCCTTAGACATTGATGAACATTGTATTTTGGTCATTCGTGGCGCTGGCACTGTTGGTTATCCGGGCAGCGCAGAAGTTGTAAATATGGCTCCTCCCGCAGAATTAATTAAAAAAGGAATTGACTCTCTGCCTTGCCTAGGCGACGGCCGTCAAAGTGGAACATCTGCTAGCCCTTCTATCTTAAATATGTCACCTGAAGCGGCGGTAGGTGGTGGCATTGCTTTATTAAAAACAAATGATCGTTTGCGCATTGATCTCAATAAACGTTCCGTAAATGTCCTCATTTCAGACGAAGAGTTAGACAAACGCCGTCAGGAATGGAAACCCACTGTCTCTACATCTCAAACGCCTTGGCAAGAAATGTATCGCAACATGGTTGGCCAATTATCAACGGGTGGCTGTTTAGAGCCTGCAACTTTATATATGCGAGTCGTAAATCAAGACAACCTTCCAAGACACTCTCATTAATTTCAGGATATTTGTTATGACCATTATCGGACACAACTTTATTGGCGGTTTACGTAGTGCACAAAGTTCCACTTTACTAAAAAGTGTCAATGCAACGACTGGCGAAACTTTGCCTTATGAGTTTCACCATGCAACCGAACAGGAAATCAATCAGGCTTGTGATGCAGCAAGCCAAGCTTTTAAGACTTACCGCCATACTTCACCTGAACAGCGTGCTACCTTTTTAGAAAATATTGCCGATGAGCTCGATGCTTTGGGTACAGATTTTCTAGAAATCGTCTCACAGGAAACGGCTTTACCGCTTGCACGTTTGCAAGGTGAACGTGGCCGTACCAGTGGACAAATGCGCCTGTTTGCCAAAGTGTTACGCCGTGGTGATTTTTTAGGTGCCCGTATTGATACCGCTTTACCTGAGCGTCAGCCTTTACCTCGCCCAGACTTGCGTCAGATTAAAATCGGTGTTGGTCCTGTGGCAGTCTTTGGGGCAAGTAACTTTCCTTTAGCATTCTCAACTGCGGGTGGTGACACGGCTTCGGCACTGGCAACTGGTTGTTCGGTGGTAGTCAAAGCGCATAGCGGACATATGGCGACAGCGGACTTCGTAGCTCAGGCAATCGAACGTGCTGTAGAAAAATCAAATATGCCTAAAGGCGTATTTAACATGATCTATGGTAATGGCGTGGGTGAACCTTTAGTGAAGCATCCTTTTATTCAGGCAGTTGGTTTTACAGGTTCACTGCGTGGTGGTCGCGCTTTATGTGACATGGCAGCAGCCCGCCTCCAACCGATTCCAGTGTTCGCTGAAATGAGCAGTATTAACCCAATGCTGATGTTGCCAGAAGCCTTAAAAAACCGTGGTAAAAAAATTGCACAGGACTTAGCAGATTCAGTCGTTTTAGGCTGTGGTCAGTTCTGTACCAATCCGGGTTTAGTCTTGGGAATTAAATCAGCCGAGTTTACTCAGCTTATTAGCAACCTAACCGAAATTATGGATGGCAAACCTCCACAAACTATGCTGAATGCCGGAACATTAAAAAGCTATACCGCTGGTCTTGAGCACTTAACCCAGCATCAAGGCATTAAACATTTGGCAGGTCAAACCCACCAAGGCAATCAGGCACAGCCACAACTGTTTAAAGCGGATGTTGAGTTGTTACTGGCAGGCGACCAACTTCTGCAAGAAGAAATCTTTGGGCCAACCACAGTCATCATTGAAGTGGCAGATAAAGCCCAACTCATTCGGGCATTACAAAGCATGAATGGTCAGCTGACTGCGACTTTAATTGCTGATGAAGCAGACTTAACTGAATTTGCAGATGTGGTTCCGGTGTTAGAAGAGAAAGCTGGACGATTACTCATAAATGGCTATCCAACAGGTGTTGAAGTGTGTGATGCCATGGTACACGGTGGACCATATCCAGCCACTTCAGATGCCCGAGGAACTTCTGTTGGAACCTTGGCAATTGACCGTTACTTAAGACCTGTGTGTTACCAAAACTATCCGCAGAGTTTATTGCCAGAAGCTTTAAAAGACAGCAATCCATTGCAAATTTTAAGGTTGGTGAATGGTGAGATGACCAGAGAGGCTATCTAATCAATTTAAAAAAGAGACCTCAAACTGGTCTCTTTTTAACTTCTACATCTAGAGCTTATAGATAGAATAAAATTTCCTAAATTAACTTGGCTTGTAATTGATATTTTTCATAAATAGATCAACAGCATATTCAACCCAAGTACTAATTTCACTATCAGAAATTGCATAATTAGGATGTGTCAGACACTTTAGATGGGCATCACTTCGTAATAATGCCAAGAAGATATTTGCTGCTATATCAGCAGAAGAATTTAACTCAATCTCATTATTTTTTTGAGATTTTTCAAGATAACCCGCAATAATATTTGCAAGCTTTTGTGGACCTACTTCAAAGAATTTTTCAGATAACTCTGGAAATCTAACTGCTTCTGCAATACAAACTCTAAAAAATGCCAATCCTGAATGCGACAATATAAAACACAGGTAAGTTTTCCCAATCTCGGTTAAAGCTGAGCGTAAATTTTCAGCTTTTGTCTCGACTAAAATAATTTGCTCTTGCATGTTCCTGCATTGACGTTCAATCACCGCAGCGAACATCGCTTCTTTATTTTTATAGCACCCATACATCGTTGCTTTTGAAACACCCGCTTCCTTTTGAATCATGTCTGTCGTTGTTCCACTAAAACCGTGAATCAAAAAAAACTTGGTTGCTGCATCCAGAATTTTTTGATCTTTTTCATTAGCTTTAGTTGAAACTGACATATTGACCTTATAAAAATTTTAGCGATTTCATTCTAAGTGTAACTCATCGAAAAGTTCAAAATCGAGAATTGACGGAAATTTAATTAGAGAGTAGAGTACCGATCGGTACAGTACAGTAAATATCTACTCCTTGCAATGAATGGATGTTTAAGATTTAAGGTAAAAAATGAATACAAAGCCACTCATCGGTTTAGCAGGTGCAATATTTGCTGCAATGACTGTTGAATTTAACAACCGAATCACCAGCATTACCTTAGTCGACATTCGTGGCGCGATGGGAATTAGTGTTGACTCTGGCTATTGGGTCAACAGTATTTACGCGAGTGCCATGATTATTGGCATGATTCTGTCTACCAGTTGGGCAGTCATTTTTTCTATGCGCAGAGTTCTGCTTTTTGCTATAGGACTTTGCCTCTTTTCTAGCGTTTTAATTCCTTTTAGTCCAAATATCGAAATCTTTTACTTATTGCGAGGCTTACAAGGTCTTGCCAATGGTCTAACCATTCCTTTGCTCATGGCCTGTGCGCTTAGATTTTTAGGACCTGACATTCGGCTATGGGGTCTCGCCTGCTACGCATTAACTGCAACATTCTTTCCTAACCTAAGTGCTGCACTCTCTGCTTTTTATTTAGATGTGATTGGCTGGAAAATGATATTTTTCCAAACCATTCCTTTTTGTGCGCTAAGTGCTGCACTAGTGTATTTTGGTATTCCCCAAGATCCATTGAATTATTCAAGAATAAAAACTTACGATTGGATGGGTGCCATTTTAGCGATTATTAGCTTAGCCAGCCTGAGCACCATGTTGTTGCATGGCAACCATTTAGACTGGTTCCATTCTCAATTAATTTGTGTATTAGCCTTAATTAGTGCAATTACTTTACCTTGGTTTTTCATACATGAATGGCGTTATCCGTCACCACTCATTAAACCGCAAATGCTCGAAATCAGAAATTTTGCTTATGCTGTTTTCGCACTCTTTTGCTTTGTCATTATTGGTATGTCAACCAGCACATTACCACTCAATTACTTAAGTGCAGTGCATGGCTATAAACCCACTCAGACCATGTGGATTGGCTTACAAATTGCGGCATTGCAATTTATCTATATTCCTATTGTTGTGAAGCTTTTAAATCAAGCTTGGGTGGATAGCCGATATGTGCATGGGTTTGGTTTACTTCTGGTCATTGCGGGTTGCCTAGGTGCAAGTCAACTTGATACCACATGGAATCAAGATCAATTTTATTTTTGGCATGCAATCTCATGTTTGGGACAAACCTGTGTCGTGCTCTCGCTCTTAATGATGGGAACAAACAGCGTTCACCCAACCATGGCAATTTATGCATCACCAATGATTAATACTCCGCGTGCGATTAGCGGTGTACTGGGTGTATGTATTTTGGATTGGATCAATCGAGTGCGCGGTGAATACCATTCAACACGGCTGATTGAAAACACCGCCCAACATGTTTTCCAAAATATTCAAGGTCCTGTCATTAATCCACTTACTCCACCTGTGCTCACCGCAAATGGTGCAGATCGTGTTTCAGGTGGTTTATCTGCCCTAAATTCTGCGATTCAAGCGCAACAATCTGTTTTAGTTATTAGCGATCAATATCTCATCTTAGCTGGCCTTACCGCTATTTTGTTCATCGTGATGTTGATTTTGCCAGTTCGAACTTATCCGCCACGTATTGCTCTCATTAAGTTAATGAATAGTCATAACTCAGGAAAATCTTTATGAGTACTCTAGAAGCCCAAGATCACTCTGCGACCGAGTCAGCCAAATTAACAAAGGTGCAATATCTCAAAAAGCATTGGGTTATGGTTATTGCGTTCATTATTGTTTTAGCCTCTATTTTATGGGTTTTAAAACTTATATTTTTACCATCTTCGACTATTGAAACAGACGATGCACGTGTAGATGTAGAGTACTCAACAATTGCCCCTAAAGTCTCTGGAAATATCGAAGAAATTTATATTAAAGATCATCAGACCGTAAAAAAAGGCCAGCTTTTGGCACGGATTGATGCAAGAGATTATGAAGCTGCTTTAGCTGAAGCAGAATCTAATTATGCTAAAGCTGAAGCTGATTTAAATGAAGCAAAGCTAGCAGTAGAAAGACAACCGACTGTTATTCGAGAAACAGAGGCTCAGCTTAGAAAAGTAGAAGCTGGGATTAAACTCACAAAAGATAATACAGCGCGTTATGAGCAACTACAGGCACTTGGTGCTGAGTCTAGATTAATTACACAACAGTCAAAAACTACATTGACTGAGCAATATGCTGACTTAGACAGCAGTAAAGAAAAAGTTACCGATGCACAGTATCAACTCAACCAATATAAAATTCAGGTTCAAGCCAAACAAGCTGCTCTTAAACAAGCCCAAGCCGCACTTGATAAAGCAAAACTGAATCTGAGCTATACAGAAGTTCGAGCGCCTATTGATGGCATGATTGGACAAAAGTCTGCAAATGTGGGCAACTTTGTAGGTGCAGGTAATCCACTCATGGTGGTTGTACCTTTAGATCAAGTCTATGTAGAAGCAAACTTCCGTGAAATTGAGCTAAAACAAATTAAAATTGGTCAGCCTGTCACTGTATATGTCGATGCTTATAATGTTGAATTAAAAGGTGTAGTAGACAGCTTCTCTCCATCTACTGGCGCATTTTTCTCTCCGATCTCGGCGACCAATGCGACAGGTAACTTTACCAAGATTGTTCAGCGTTTACCTTTACGAATCAAGCTTATTGAAAATCAAAAAGATATTAAGTTGTTGCGCCCAGGTCTATCTGTTGTAGTTTCTGTAGATACCAATAAAAAGTAAATTTGAGGTTGTGACGTAATTAAAAAAAAGAGACCATTGAATGGTCTCTTTTTAAATGATGAGTTTTAAAAAGTCTTTAAAACTTTTTGGTATAGTTTACAAACAAGCGGTCTTCACCAAAGTCATTGCCGTGTTTTACGTTGTAATCAATCCGAATATATTGCAGGGCAACGCCTTTTAAGAAAGGCTGCTGAAATGCATAGTTCAGAATGACATTGGACTCGGTTTCGTGGTTTTTCTCACCATTGGCTGCTTTAAAATCATTTCCGTAAACATATTTCACCATTGCATTTAAGCCTGGTACATAATCTTTAAAGTCATAGCCATACATGACATGATAAGACTTTTCATCTTTTTTAAAGAATCCGGTGGCGTTCCAGTTAATGAAATAGGTTTCTGGTAAGAAACCATCTGGTAAAGGGTATGCCGATTCACCGATAATTTGTTGGTAACCCAAACCAAAGGTATGGTTTTTTACTTTAACTGTTTCTAGTACTCCAATGTTTTGCGCATCGATATCAAAAGTATTGCCGTCATTTTTTACATTGAAGTACTTAAACTTAGAAGTAAGCGCAAAGTTAGGTTGTTTCCAATTATGCTCAAGACCAACATAGTGTTTGTTGTAGAGATCTTCTAAATTACCGAAGTAATATTCACCCTTTAAAGACGGCGTGAATTGATAGCGTAGGTCAATGTAGTTCAAACCATCAGATTCTTTAGTAACTCCATTTGATGTGAAAGAAAACTTTTTAAAGTCTTCTTCATTGCGTGGTGACACTTTTTCAACTCGGCCAATTTCGGCATAGAGCTGATCTGAAAGTTGCGACCTAAGATTGGTTCCCCAATAAGAAGCAAGTAATTGTCGGCTGGCATCGACAGCCGTTACAGGTAAATCTAACCAGAGTTCACCGACGCTTAAAAGGGTTTTGTCGTAGCCCAGTTTTAAAGTGGCGCCGTATTTTAAAAAGTCAGATGCTTGAGATTGTGTTTCCTTATTAAAAGGCAAAACCGTGTCCGCAACATGTTTATCTGAACTCAAGCGAACGGCGTATTGGACAGAAGCATCTGTACCAATCGTAATGGGTTTGTCTGCAATTTGCAGTGTAGTGTCATGCATTTTCGATTTATAAAATAGCGATGCTGCCTGAGACCAGCTACCCGTATCTTTGAGTGCATCATTATCAAAATTACGGTTGATATAGGCATTTTTTAAAGTGAATTTCCATTCATCTTCGCTTTGTTGAGTAGTATCTGCTGCCCACAACATTGAATGACCACTACAGATAAATAAAAGAGTAGAAAACTTTAAATATGGTGTTTTTAAATATTTCATGAAACAAATCATCCTTTAATTATTGTCTGCGCCATCCTTTGGCGCAGACATATATTTGTTCAGTGGAATCGCCTTATCTCAATTCGAAGCGACTAAAACTTGAGACCGATTTTTCTTTAAACGTTTAATGAGTAACAACGAAACCGCGGCACAAAATGCAGGTATCGCTAAAATGCTTAAAATTTCAAAACTGGAGAGATTTAATGACATTAACCAGCCACCCATAATTGATCCCACAATCGACCCTGAGCGCCCTACTGCATTGGCCCAACTAACCCCTGTTGCTCGGCAATGTGTTGGATAAAAACTAGATGCAAAAGCGTTTGCTCCCACTTGCGAACCACTAATTCCTGCACCTACCCCAAACATGGCAAACATCAATAAAGCCGTATTTGCCTGTTCAATTCCAAACCCTAAACAAATCAGGAAAAAACCACCAAAAACATAAGCCGTACTTAAAATTTTGGTTGCATCCATCTTATCCATCAGTAAGCCCAAGACAATGGCACCAATGGTTCCACCTATTTGGAAAATTGAAGTCAGCCATGACGCGTTGGATAAATTAAAGCCCTCATTGGTCAATAAAGTAGGCATCCAACTTGAAATCATATAAATAATGAGAAGGCTCATAAAAAAGGTAAACCAAATCAAAAAAGTGCCCAAAGCAAAGCCTTTATTAAACAAATCCTTCAAACTTGATTTTTCGACTTCATTGACTGTTGGAACCAACGTAGGAGTGCTATTTAAATGCGGTGCGATACGGTGAATAATCTTTTCAATTTTTTCGGTACCCTTCTTTTTAAGCACTAAAAATCGAATAGATTCAGGTAATAAAAAATATAAGAAAGGTACAGTCGCTAAAGGTAATACTCCCCCAATGAGCAAAATACCGTGCCAGCCAATATGAGGAAGTAGCTGAGCCGAAAAAATACCACCAAGAGCGGAACCCACAGTAAAGCCACAGAACATCATGGTCACTAAATTAGAGCGACGAGATGTAGGCGCATATTCAGAGGTTAAAGTAATTGCATTGGGTAAAGCCCCTCCTAGACCCAAACCAGTGAGAAATCTCCAAATAATCAGTGTTTGTAAATCTGCTGAAAAAGAGGCAAAAACACTGGCAATTCCAAACATAATGACCGACCCAATCAAAATCGGTTTACGGCCTAATTTATCGGATAAAGGTCCGAAAATGAGTGCACCAGCCATCAGTCCAAATAAGCCAGCGCCAAATAAAGGCGCCAAATCGGTTGCTTGCAACCCCCATTCTGCCTTTAAAGCAGGTGCAATAAATCCAACTGCTGCGGTATCAAACCCATCAATCGCAACAATCAAAAAACACAACCACATGATTAATTTTTGCAAAGACGATAGCGGTATTTCATCAATGAAACTTTGTACGTCTATAGAATTTTGAGACATGAGAGCTCCTTTCGCCAATACATTGGCGTATATGCAATCCTTAGCAAAGGTGCCCAACTGTATTTTTTATTTAGGTTGAGCACCTATTTCAATAAATCAGATCAATTTGATTTATTTGACATTCACCGTAATTCCAGTCAGCCCGGTAATGTCTGCACGCATAACATCACCTTTCACTACAGCACCCACGCCTTCTGGAGTTCCTGTAAAAATCAAATCACCTGCTTTTAATTCAAATAACGTAGATAAATTGGCAATCGTTTCGGCCACAGACCAAATTAGGTGACTGACATCGCTGTGCTGTTCAGTTTTACCATTTACCGTTAAATGAATATCGGCATTATTGATTTCACCCGTTTGAGTAATCGGATGAATTGGGCCAACTGGTGCAGAAAAATCAAAAGCTTTACCGATTTCCCATGGACGACCTTTTTCACGCATTGCCATCTGTAAGTCACGACGGGTCATATCTAAACCGACGGCATAGCCATAGATATAGTTCGCTGCATCCTCAACCGATACATTTTTGGCATCTTTACCAATTGCAACAACCAACTCAATTTCATAATGAAAATTTGAAGTTTCAGATGGATATGGAATATCAACCGCATCTGTATTTACCGGAACAACCGATTCAAGGTCATTTGGCTTACAAAAGAAAAATGGTGGTTCACGGTCTGGGTCAAAACCCATTTCACGTGCATGAGCAGCATAATTACGGCCGACACAATACACACGGCGTACTGGAAATTTATGCTCTGAGCCGTGAATAAATAGACCCGCAGTGGTCATTGGTTCAAAAATAAATGACATGTTAAATTCCTTCTATTAAGTTAATCACGACTCAAAATGCATCGGCCTGCTGTTCAGGTGCTGCTTTTTGAAATGCTTCTAAGGTCATGCAATGTTGGTAAATTTCATTAATGTTTGGATAAGCCGATAAATCGACTTTAAAACGCTCGGCAGAAACGACTTGTGGAACTAAATAGGCATCTGCAATAGTAGGTTGATTGCCATAGCAAAACTTTTCGCGACTCTGGTCTTGTTCCAAAATATGCTCTAAAGCTGCAAATCCATCCTGAATCCACTTGGCACACCATGCATTGATTTGTGCCTCATCCAGCCCTAAGTTCTGGCGTAAATATTCAAGAACACGTTTGTTATTTAAGGGGTGAACATCGCATCCAACTAATGCAGCAATAGCACGGACTTTTTCACGACCCAATGCATCTGTAGGCAATAAAGCTGGTTCGGGATATTGTTCTTCTAGCCATTCGATAATGGCTGGACTTTGCAACAAGTTTCCTGATTCAGTTTCAATTACTGGTACAAACCCTTGCGGATTTAAAGCTTTAAAAGCAGCTTGATGGTGTTCATTTTTAGCGAGCGAGATATAAGTTGCTTCGTAAGCCAAACCCTTTAGGTTCAACACAATGCGAGTTCGATGCGATGTACCGCTACGGAAAAAGCTATAGAGTTTCATGCTACATTTCCTTGATAATTTTTCACTGCATCAAGGCAGTTATTGACATTCCAGCCATATAACCATTCCATTGCATCATAAAAACGTTCAGTAGGACGTCCACGCCACAAATCGTTTCGAACCAAGCGTTGTACACCTTTAGCATGGTAAATTTTGCCCATTTCACGTGAAGACAAAACAATACGTGCTGTACGTGCCACACGTGCTTTTTGGTAAATATCAAAAGCTTTTAAAATGTCATGGTCAGTAACACGTAATGCTTCACCTAAAGTTACGGCGTCTTCCATCGCCATACATGCACCTTGCGCCATATATTGCGTGGTTGGATGTGCTGCATCGCCAAGTAATGTCACACGGCCAAAAGTCCATGTTTCAATCGGTTCACGGTCTGCAGTTGCCCAGCGGCGCCAACTTTTAGGTAACTCAATCAATTGACGAGCTTTCGGGCAAATTCCTTGAAAATAAGACAGCACTTCTTCTTTAGAGCCGTCGGTTACACCCCACTGTTCTTGCTCACGACTATGGAACGTCACCACAACGTTATATTCCTTTCCGCCGCGTAGTGGATAATGCACAAGGTGACAATTTGGTCCGACCCAAATACTGGCTGCATTCCATTTCAAGTCTTCAGGAAACTCGCTTTCAGGTACAACAGCACGGTAAACCACATGACCTGTAACTAATGCAGGGTCACCCACATAGGTATCACGCACAACGGATTTAACCCCGTCAGCACCAATAAGTGCCTGACCATGATATTGCTTACCATGTTGATCGGTAATCGTTACGCCAGCATCATCTTGGTCAACTTTTTGAATATGACAATTAGTGATAATTTCCAAGTTGCCGTATTGTTTAGCACCTTCGACCAATGAACCATGAATATCGGCACGGTGAATCACCGCATATGGGTTACCGAAACGTTCACGGAATTTTTCATCGGTTGGAATTTTGCCAACCTGATATTCATCAATCGCATCATGCATAACCATATAGTCGGTATAGACTGCTTTACTGCGAGCAATCTCACCAATTCCTAGCGCATCAAAGGCATGAAATGCATTCGGCCCTAGTTGAATACCTGCACCGATCTCACCAATTTCAGGTGCTTGTTCAAAAACCTGTACCTTAAAACCTTGTTTTGCCAAAGCGAGTGCAGCTGCAAACCCACCAATGCCGCCACCAGCAATTAATATCGGTTGTTGAGTATTTGACATGATTTATATCCTTATAAAATATTCTATTTACTGGCGCTCACGCACAGAGTACAAACCCAGTTTCCGTTGTAAGGGCGCTTCATCTGCAATAAACAAATAGCATGGTTGATCAGAGGTATTGATTAAATCAATATGAGAAAAACATGGCGCACATGCCGTATCAGCATTATTTAAATTGAAATCTTTCTGATCAATTTTGACTTGGAGCTGACCATCAATCACATGAAAAATTTGGGCAGTAGAGCGCGGTTGGAGCTGTAACGTTTCATTTGGTCTGAGCATTAAAGCGGAGTAACCAATAATATTTTGACAGTCATCGCCGGTTTCAGGATTGATGTAAGTCACCTGAATTGGTGCTTGATGATTTTCATCATCTGCAAGTGCATGCAAAACTTTTTTGGTTTCTTTCCAAGAGTAACGCATGATCGGATACGAGGCATTTTCACGGGTAAAATGTGCTGTTGGTACGATGCCCGTTCCATAATGATGAGCATTTCCGGCACTGGTCACTTTTTGGATTTCACCCGGTTGTACATAAGAAGCTTCCATGTAATAAACCAAAGGTAAATCCAGTACATCTAACCAGATCACAGGCTCATCGCCATCATGTCCATGTTCATGCCACAGCCCTGATGGTGTAAGGATTAAATCCCCATGCTCCATCATGCATTTTTGACCTTCAACCGTCGTATATGCACCTTCACCCTCAACAATCAGACGTACTGCATTTGGGGTATGTCGATGTGATGGTGCCCACTCTTTTGGCAACAAAAGCTGCATGCCAAGATACATGACCGAACTGGCTTTCATATTTTCCAGACCATGTCCGGGATTTGCTAAAACCAATACACGGCGTTCAGCTTTTTCAATTGGTGTTAACTCACCTGCTTCGAGCAATAAAGGTTTAATATTCTGAAAATACCAAGCGGTTGCTACGGTCTGCGGCATCGGTTTATGCGGAGGTAATACATTGCGTAAACTTGGCCATAAAGGGACTAAATTTGATTCTTCAAGTTGACCAAGATAACGTTTCGGTAAGTCATCTAGCGTTGCTAACTGTTCCATTTCAGATCCTCTATTTAAGGCCAATTGGTACAAGAATGCTTTGTACTTTTACGACCTATTCTTCCTTGATCATCAATGTAACAATCGAAAATTGTTGAATCCATGCACAAAAAGCAATAGTCTGTATTGATAAAATCAATACAAGGAAATTAAAGTGTTTGATCTTGATACTCGGCTTTTACAAATTTTCTTTGAAATTTATAAACATAGCAGTGTGTCTAAAGCTGCCGAACAGCTAGAAATTGGACAACCAACTTTAAGTATTGCGTTAAATAAATTACGTGAGCATTTTCAGGACCCACTTTTTGTCCGTATTGAAAATAAGATGCAACCTACTGAGTTATCTAAACAAATATATCCGCTGGTTGTAGAAATTCTGAACCGACTAAAACTGGTTCAAAACTACAATATTGAATTTGATCCTCAGACTTCAAATTATCAATTTAAAATTAGCATGACTGATATTAGTCATCTGGTTTTATTACCTAAACTGATCAATTATTTACGTGCCCATGCGCCTAATATTCGCTTAGAAATTGTCCCTATTGATGCCAATACACCAGTCATGATGTCAAATGGAGACATTGATTTAGCCATTGGTTTTTTGCCTCAGCTTGAAGCAGGTTTTTATCAGCAAACACTTTTCCAGCAACGTTATATTTGTATTGCCAGTAAAGAACACCCGAGGCTTACAGGCACAACGCTTTCAGACCAAGAGTTTCGCCAAGAGCTACATGTCGATATTTTTGCAACGGGTGGACACTACGTGCTGGAGCATGAGTTACAAAAACTGGGAGTAAACCGAAATATTCTGGTTCGTTTGCCAAGCTATTTAGGGGTTGGCTTGGTTGTTCAAGACACAGACGCGATTGCGACTATTCCTCATTATTTAAGTCAGGTGCTTTTAGTCAGAGGTGGTTTAAAAGTTTTAGAACCGCCTTATCATTTTCCGACTTATAGCGTAAAGCAGCATTGGCATGCACGAGTTCACCAAACACCAAGCAACCAATGGTTAAGAAGAGTATGTTTTGAACTTTTTTCTGAATAGAAAATTTAACAGACACTATTGAAATCTAATAAAACAAAAAGACTTTGCATAGATGAATAAAATTTCACTACACAAAGTCTTTATAAACTCTTTTTTAATTAGTCTAAATTCATGGCAACCGATCTGGTTGCTTTACGCTTTCGCGTGACAAACAACCCGCAAATGACCACCAATAAAGTTACGCCTAAAGATAAAGTAGTTTCATAACTATAGGTAGGTGATAAGAACATATAACCTAAAACAGTCATAATCACTAAAATTACAAACCACGTTAACCAAGGGAACAACCACATTTTAAAAGATATAGCTGCGCCCTCTTTTTCCAATTTATGTCTTAACCGTAATTGTGAAAATGCAATTACAAGATAAACCAGTAATGCGATTGAACCTGTGGTGGATAGCAAGAATCCAAAGACTTGGCCTGGAAACATATAGTTCACGGCACAGCAAATCACGCCAACCAAAGTCGATAAAAATACGGCTGAAGTCGGTACACCTGCTCTATTAATCTTTGTTACAATACTCGGTGCTTCATGGCGTGTACCTAAGGCAAATAACATTCGAGACGAGGTATAAACTGCGGCATTCATACAGCTTGCAACCGCAATAAAAACGACAGCGTCCATAATCAATTTAGTTTCAGGTACATTTAAACTCATTAATACAAACTGGAAGGTACCGAATTTTTGTAAGTCTGGGGAACGCCAATCGACCAAGGCAACAGCAAGAAAAATTGAAACAACAAAGAATAAAATAATTCGATAAAGTACTAAATTCGTTGCACGTTTAATTTTTTCTTCTGGATTTTTAGATTCTGCCGCTGCAATAGAAAGAATTTCTATTCCAAAAAATGAAAATGCTGAGATTAAAATTGCTGACAAAACACCGCCCATTCCGTGTGGCATAAAACCACCATTTGAAAATAGGTTACCAACACCACTCACATTTGTTGCTAAAGGCCACATTCCAAAGACAGCCATTGCTCCAATGATAATAAACACTACAATCGCAATGACTTTAATGAGTGCAAACCAAAACTCAAATTCACCAAAGCTTTTGGTACTAAAAAAATTAGCTAGACTGAGTAAAATAATAAAGGCAAATGCATAAACGGCACTAGAAATTTGCGGGAACCATGAGTGTAAAATTTCAGCTCCAGCAATGGCTTCGATTGGAATCACCAACACCCAAAACCACCAATATAACCATCCAATGGTAAACCCAGCCCAAGGGCCAATGGCTTTACGGGCATATGTAGAAAATGAACCTGTGTCAGGTTGCGCGACCGCCATTTCACCCAGCATGCGCATGACCAGAAAAACTAAAATACTTGTAATTATATAAGCGAGTACGGCAGCAGGCCCTGCTTTTGCAATTGCCGCAGAAGAACCTACAAATAAACCTGCACCAATAACGCCACCAATACTAATCATGGTGACATGTCGATTAGAAAGTCCTTCACTTAATTTTATTGTTTTATCATTGTTCATATTCGATTCCTTCAAATTGACAAACTGATTTTAAAACCGTCTTAAAAATGTACTTCTCCAACTTGTACGAAACAAAAAAGGGAAAATCAGAGTTTTCCCTTTTATTGATTAATTTAATGTAGGCATCGCAAATTGTTTAGCTTCACGAAGCTGAGTTGAAGGCCAACGTTGGGTAATGGTTTTACGGCGTGTATAAAAACGCACACCATCTGGACCATATGCATATAAATCACCGAACAATGAACGCTTCCAACCACCAAAGCTATGATACGCAACTGGTACAGGTAATGGCACATTAACCCCAACCATACCAACTTGAATATTGCTCGTAAAATAACGAGCAGCCTCACCATCACGAGTGTAAATACATGTTCCATTACCATATTCATGGTCGTTAATCAGTTGCATTGCATCTTGCATGGTTTGTACACGAATGACCTGTAAAACAGGACCAAATATTTCTTGCTGGTAACTTGTCATGTCTGGCGAAACTTGGTCAATTAAAGTCGGCCCAACAAAAAAACCGTTTTCATAACCTGTCGGTTTTGCATCACGACCATCCACAACAATTTTAGCACCTTGTTGCTCTGCACTTTGAATAAAAGCTTGCACTTTGTCTTTATGTGCTTGCGTAATGAGCGGTCCGAAGTCATTACGCTCATCTGCATAGTGTCCAAACTTCAATTGTTTCATTTCTTGTTTTAGTTTTTCAATCACAACATCGGCCACTTCATCGCCAATAGCAACTGCGACTGATAACGCCATACAACGTTCGCCAGATGAGCCAAATGCAGCACCTAACAAAGATGTCACGACGTTATCAATATCGGCATCAGGCATAATAATCGCATGATTTTTTGCTCCGCCTAAAGCTTGGCAGCGCTTACCACTCGCCGTTGCCGTACGGTATATGTACTCTGCAATAGGCGTTGAACCGACAAAACTAACCGCTTGAATTTTAGGATGATGTAGCAACGTATCAACTGCTTCTTTATCGCCATTTACAACGCTAAAAACACCATCAGGCAATCCCGCCTGTTTTAGAAGCTCCGCTAAAAATAAAGCGGCAGAAGGCGCTTTTTCCGAAGGTTTTAAAATAAAACAATTACCGCAAACAATTGCCATCGGGAACATCCACAACGGAACCATTGCAGGAAAGTTAAAAGGCGTAATACCTGCAACCACACCTAACGGTTGGAACTCACTCCACGAATCAATATCTGGACCCACATTTTTTGAATATTCACCTTTTAAAAACTCAGGCGCACCACATGCATACTCAACATTTTCAATCCCACGTTGTAATTCACCTTTGGCATCATGGCAAATTTTTCCGTGTTCTTCTCCAATGAGTTGGCAAAGCTTGTCAGCATTTTCTTCGAGTAATTGCTTAAATTTAAACATCACACGCGCACGTTTAATCACTGGTGTATCACGCCATGCTGGAAAAGCCTGCTCTGCAATTTGAACCACTTGATTGACCAACTCTGTATCTGCAAGTGCAACTTCTTTTGTACTCTCACCTGTCGCTGGGTTATAAACAGGTTGTTTCTTGGTATTTTTAGTGACAAGTCCACCATCAATAAAATGCCCTACTACTTTAATGGTTTGTTGGCTCTGATTTGTGTCTGTGTGAGCGCCAGTGTTGCTGTCAAAATTCTCTAAAGTGTTCATCTTTATTCCTTGTGTCTATTCATCTTGTCCAATTAAGTTCTAAGTCGACCAGTGTTATTTCACTTGATAAATTGCCTCACCCACGGCATTCATGAGTCGTTGCAACTCAGCTTCAGTGCTATTAAACATTGGACCAAACTGAAGCGTATCTCCGCCAAAACGGACGTAAAAACCCGCTTTCCAAAGTTGCATACCAATTTCAAAACCACGAATCGTCGCATCGCCGTCACGGGGTGCCAATTGCACAGCGCCAATCAGCCCGCAGTTGCGTATATCAATAATGTTTGGAGCGCCTTTTAATTCATGTAAAAGTTTTTCAAAGCTTGGAGCTAAATCAGCCGATTGATGAATTAAATTTTTCCTCTCTAAAACATCGAGTGTTGCTAAAGCCGCCGCACAGGCAACAGGATGCGCCGAATAGGTATAGCCATGGGTAAACTCAACCGCATGTTCAGGTAAATCTTGCTGCATAAAGGCATCATAAATTTCATGGCTTGCCACCACGCCACCCAGTGGAATAGCACCGTTGGTAATTTGTTTGGCAAAATTTAAAATATCTGGCGTAACGTCAAAATATTCTGAAGCCGTCCATTTCCCCATCCGCCCAAAACCAGTAATGACTTCGTCAAAAATAAGTAAGATATCGTGTTGATCACAGATTTCTCTTAAACGTTTTAAATAACCAGTCGGCGGCACAATGCATCCTGCCGAACCAGAAACTGGCTCCACAATGACTGCGGCGATATTCGAAGCATCATGTAGCTCAATTAACTTAAGCATTTCATTGGCAAGCTCTACGCCACCAGTTTCAGCACAGCCTTTAGTAAAACTTAAATTGGGTTGTAAGGTATGCGGTAAGTGGTCTACATCCATAAGCTGACCAAACATTTTTCGGTTACCACCGATACCACCAAGACTTGTCCCCGCAACGTTTACACCATGATAGCCACGGGCACGACCAATCAATTTAGTCTTGCTTGGTTTACCTTTAATGCGCCAATAGGCACGCGCCATTTTAATTGCGGTGTCGGCAGACTCTGAACCTGAGTCAGTAAAAAATACATGCTGCAATTTTTCAGGCATAAGCTGAATAATTCGTTCAGCCAATTGAAACGACAATGGATGACCAAACTGAAATGCCGGTGAATAATCCAGCTTTGCCAACTGAGTACTTACAGCTTGCTGAATTTCAGGAAGCGTATGCCCAGCACCACAAGTCCAAAGGCCCGACAAAGAGTCGTAGACTTCGCGGCCTGCGCTATCAATTAAATAAGACCCTTTAGCACCGACAATCATGCGCGGATCTTTATGGAAATTACGATTTGCGGAAAATGGCATCCAATGCGCTTGATAATTTAAGCTCATCTGAGCATTTGATTGAACGGTTTCCGATGCTGCGTCGTCATCAGTTAATTTGTCGATATCAAACATAATCACTCTTCTTGTTTTGAGGCTATTTTTTGAGTGTACATAGCACTATAGTTTTGATAAATTCAAATTATCTTGAGTTTAGATTTAAAAAAACAAAACTAAATGAAACCTAAAAAATTAAATCAAGTCACTGATTTTGATATTAAATTACTTAAAATATTTAAAACGGTTTGTGACTGTCACAGCTTTACGTCTGCCGAAAGTATTCTTGGTATTAGTCGTTCTGCAATTAGTTTGCATATGAGTGATTTAGAAAACCGTCTAGGCATTCGGTTATGCCAACGTGGCCGCGCAGGGTTTGCATTGACTGATGAAGGTCGTGAAATTTTAGAATATATAGAAGTGCTCACCGCCTCTATCGAAGACTTTCGCTCTAAAGTCAATCAAATGCACAACCGTCTAAAGGGCGAATTTAATATAGGTATTATTAATAACCTCGTGACCATGCCAAGTGGCTACATTACCAATACGCTGGCACAACTCGCCGAAGAACATTCTGAAGTAATCATTAACATTAGCATGAGTACGCTTTCAGATATTGAGTGTCGTGTGCTAGATAACCGTTTACATGCGGGAGCAATTCCCCTTGTGACTCCGCTGTCTGGCCTAGACTATTTTAACTTATATAGCGAAAGTTCATTTTTATATTGCGGTAAAAACCATCCCTTGTTTGGCAAATGTAGCAAGATGGATTTAGATGAATTAAAAGAATGGCAAGCTGTACTTCCCAATTATGCAATTACACCTGAAGCAGCAAAGTTGCATCAGCTTTTAGACTGTAAAGCGACAGCAAGTGACCGTGAAGGAATTGCATTTCTGATTTTAACAGGAAAATTCTTAGGTTTTTTACCCGACCACTATGCAAAAAAATGGGTTGAAGATGGTTTTATGCAAGCTGTTTCAAAAGAAAAAATGCATTACAGCACACCCATTTGTTTAATTACTCATAAAGGCAAAAACCACAATATTATTTTAAAAACTTTTATGGAGATGCTTGAGAAGCGGATTATTGGAAGTTAAAAAAAGAGACCAACTAATGGCCTCTTTTTATAGTCAATTTACTGTAAATAAATTATATATTTAGAGATTAGTACTCAATAAATTCATGTAAAGAATTTATAAAGTGTACAAAGTTATCTGCTAGATATAGAACCTTTCTTTTACCTTCATTTTTTCCAGAATCATAGAAGTCATCATGTAAAACAAGTACGATTTTTGGTTGATCTTTGATCCAAGGAAGTCTGTAATCAAAACAAATAAAATTTCCACCAGGTGTCGCTCCAAATCCTATGAGCTTTCCCTCATAATCATCATCACCTTCAGGAAATTGCATCCCCTCTATACGTGGCTCATGCAAATATCCTCCTAATTCAACTGTACTGATATTCAGCTCCCCATCAGTATCTACATAGTCGAAGTCAGAAATTTCAGGATAAAGCCCATCATGTTTAGAAATAAGTTCAATGTATTCTGGTGGAAAAGTCACACCTAAACTCAACGCAAAACTCTCAATAACTTCTTTATCGATTGTACCATTTGGGTATTGATCACCAATATCTTGCATCATCATTTAATAATTACCCCTTTTTTTAATGAATCTTGGCCAATATGCTTAACTGCATCATGTACAACTTCTGGTAATAACTGCATGTTATTTGGTCCGGATTGAGCGTTATGATGCCAAGTATAACCCTTTATTTTACTAGCCCCAGCTTGTATTTGCTTTAGCTGCTCACTTGTAAATTGACTTGAGTTGATTTGACCTTTCTGTATAGCTTCCCATAGTGATAAGCTTGCATACTTAAATTGTGTAGATTCCGTCTTATGTGTAGTAATTGGTGTCGTAAATTTAGCAATATCATCAAAAATAGGTAAACCTCTACTATCATAAGGAATATTGGCCATTTTAGTAGTTTTCACACCTGCAGGACTAACATCTATATAAGTTACTTGAGCCGCTTTATTCATTTTGGTACCGTCACCAATTAAATTAACCGACCAGTTATTCCCTGATTTATCCACACCTTTAATATTATTAATTGTTTGTCGTGCACCAGGTTTAAAAGTTGTAGATGTTACTGTTTTTCCTTTAGCCATTTGCTCAGTAATATCTTTGCCAACTTGTGGTACATAAATACGGTATCCTGTACCCGCACTTGAAATAATGGCATCAACTTCACTACCATCTTTTAAAATTAAAGTAATTACTTTTTTGCCTGAGTTTACCCATTTAGCTATAGGGAAAACCGTTATACCAGCAACAAAATAATCAGTTTTAGTTTCAGCATCTCTAAATGCTTTTATATTCCCCCAAATAGGAGTTACATCTTCAAGTGTTTCAAAAATAATTTCAGAAACTTTACTTTGTACTAAAGCATTGCGTAATGCGGGTTGCATTTCATATTTTTTAGTTAAAAACTCTTTACAGCCACTAGAACCATAGGCGAATCCAGCATCTGTACAGCTCCTTTTAGCACCTTCCAGTTTAACTTTAGCACTCACGAATGCATTATTCTCAATGACTGTTTCTGCTGCATTTGCAGCAGTATTAACATCATATCCAGCATATGCAGAGATTATTCCTGATAACAACTTTCCATAATTTTTAATTTCTAACTCATTAATAGGAGTTTGATTATTTAAATTATCATTAACCATAGCCTCTGCAAGAATTTCGCCAACTCCAGCACCAATTGCGCCCGCCTCACATTGTTTTTGTACACTGCCTATAGCACAACCTGCTGCGATATGAATAATTTTATGAAGTACCTTATCAAAAAGATCAGGATTATCTTTTAATAAAGGGGAAAAGTTTTCTCCTATTCCTTGTGCTACTTCAGCATGTAGAGCATTGGTTAATCCTGATAAGATAATAGCATTTAAATTATCAGATAGGTTATTACCTTGAATGCTACTACTAATAATATTAGAACCAACACCTTGTATGAAATTATTAGTCAGTCTCTCTAGCCGAGGCATATCATTTAATTTAATATTTAAAGTGGTGCCTACTTGGCTCATTAGTCCAGCAGTAACTACAGATGCTGCTAAATTCTTAATAGAATCTTTACTTCCTAAATCTTTTAGTGTTTTACCAATATCTCCGCCGTTATTAATCAAACCAATACTTGCTTGAGCTGCCAGACTGGTAATTGCGGCATTTGCCATGGCACCTAGAGCTGATGGAACGATTGCTCCAGCTGCAGTTGTAGTAACGCCAGCAGCACCGAGCATGCTTGCGCCAAGTCCAACAGTAGTACCGCTTGCAGCAGCTCCTCCTGCTGCACCAGCCGCCGCCGCCGTACCTGAACCCATCGTAACAATTGTTACAATGATGACAATAATTGCTGCCCCAGCACCTGTTAAACCTTGTGATTTATAGTCCCAATCTTTTTGGGTTAATAAAACTGTTTGCCAATCAACATCTTTTCGGTTAACTAATTCTTTGAGATATGCATTACCTGGCTGATTAGCCAGTTTTAGAATTTCATCCCGCAACTCAACTTTATTAGCGTCTTTTTCACTAATTGGAACTTGTACACTTAAACCACCAGCGGCTTTAAAAGTAGGTAAGACTGGACCGTTAAAACTTGGTAATTGAGCAGTTTCAGTAATTGAGCCTTTATCTTGCATTGACTGCCAAACAACACTATTACTCTCTTTTTTTAGAGTTTCTGTAACAGTAGTCGAGGCTCCCTCCAAAGTAATAGTCCCGCCCGCTTGGATTTCTGCTCCTTCTAGATAGTTGAATACAGTTCCTGTTAAACGAGTATCAAATCCAGACTTGGTTCCGATATAATCGGCATTTAATTCTGCAGGTAATTCTGATTTCACATTCCGCGTATTCGTGGTATGTGACTTATTCAGTTTGACACCAAGAAATGAACTTTTTTTACTGATATCTGTTGTATTCAGTGATACATCATCAGCAGTTAAAAAGTTTAGATCACCACCTGCCTGAATATTAATTTTTCCATCAATCGCGGTTAGTTGACTTGAATACATATCAATACTAGTACGATTCTGACCACTCATAGCAGGCGTATTCTTTGCTTGACTCTTAATATTAATATTTTTTGCATCAATATCGACGGATAAGCCACCACTTTTCTCATCAGTCTGCGTTGTGGTAATCGTTTTCTTTTTGCCATACCATTTACTTTTGGTCTCAGTCTTCTGAGATTTATTAAAACTATTATTAATTGCAACATCAAAAATTATATTTTTATAAGCTTCAATATCTACATCATTTTCTGAGGTAATTGCCACGCCTTGTAAAATTAAATTATCTGTACTCTGCTTGCCTGTAGCTTTTATAGAAACACCTTTAGTTCCATTAATAGTTGTAGGACTTACTGGACTAAACCAACGATAATCATTATCAGAAGGACTTCCTTGCTCATATGAGTCTTGGTTAGCGTCAATAATAATACTGCCTTTAATAACACCTTTTTTTACACTGTTTTCAGTAGGGTTATTGTATTTTCCTTGAATATTATATCCCTCACCATCTAAGGTTCCAGCAGCTTCAAAATTGACCTTTCCATCTTTCGCATCAATTGATGAACCACTTATACTTAAACCTTTATTAGATACGAGCTGGATGTTGCCTGTGTTGCTGATAATTTTTGAACCAGAGTGTACTTCTCCATTTACGTAACCTACGTTAAATAGTTTTATCATTTCTGAATAAAAATCTTTTTGGTCTCTTAGCGGACCATATTTTGAAACGTATTCTGGGAATTCCTTAGTCGTCTTTTGAAGAGCTTTTTGAAGCTCTCTCTCCATTTCAGGGCTTCCTTCTATTAATTCTCCCGAACTAATTCTTGCATAGACTTTAAGAGCCTCTTTCATAAAGAATGCAATTATGGCCTCATAGTCACTCGACTTTTGTAATATTTTTATCTCTTCATCTAGCTTTGTTATTTTTGCCTTATATTCATCAGTATGTTGATTAGTAATTGTATTTCTAACTCCATCAACCACCAAGTCACCATTTGTCGAGACGATCTTAATATCTTTTTGTGCTGTTAACTGTGAACCTTGAACATCAACTTTAGCACCTTCTAAATTGATACCGCCATTTGCTGTATCCAACTTAATAACTTGTTCTGATCCATTACCAGTTGTTCCTCCATAGCCTTTTAAAGTTAAAGTACCGGTTTTAGAAACAAGTTCAATATCACCCACTGCTTTTAAACTATAAACTTTTGGATCAATCGTTAAGTTAGAATTGGTTTGAATTGTTAAATCACCATTCAGGCTATTTAACTTTGTATCATTCTTGAGTAAATCACTTCCGACCGCATTTAAGTTCAATCCAGTCTGGCCTGCAATAAAACCACCCGCCTCTAATAAAACCGCTCCACCTGTTAAATTTGTATTTTGTAATACTTGGTTTCCTGTAGCCGTTACAGAGGTCACACCCTTAGATGTTAAGTTAGTGACTTTATCCGCAATCCATTTGGTCGCTGGCGTATACTCAGCATTGCTATAAACCGTACGACCAGAGCTTACCGCCAGATGCTGGTCTGATGTAGCATTCACACCCTGTAAAGTCAGTAAATCTTTTGCATAGAGTTCGGTATTACCTTTTGATGTTAATACACTGTCGATAATTGTGCTCATACCTGCTCTACTATTGATCGCAAGTTTACCAACCGTAGAGCTGAGGTCTGTATTTTGGATTTTAATATCAGATTTACTATTTTCTATCGAAACAGTTTGTCCCTTTAGAACATTATTTACCGTTTTAAATCGGCCCGTATCCCCAGTAACAACTACATCATTATTAACTTTTAGATTGATTCCATTATTACTCGAAACTAATATATCGCCCTGACTCGCATTAACTTGTACTGATTGCAAGTTAACGGTGCCATCACCAATCGAGCCAAGCGTTACGCCTCTTAAACCACTAATAACCGTCTGATCAGTTGTTAATTCATCTTTATCAGCTGAAGGCATCGCCTTGGTTGTCTGGGTCGAGTTTAAATTTATATTTTTATTAGCAAGTATAGAAATCTTTCCAGCCGAAGATGTGGCCTTTAAGCTATTTGCAGTAACTCCACCAGCAAGTGCGGTTAGATTAATATCACCTTGAGCCTTGAGTGCCTGACTTAAAACAAGATCAGCAATTTCGGAACTCACATCAATATTTTTTTGTGACGTCAGTGCACTATTGAGTGTTATTTGATTGGCATGGAGTTGGATACTGTCTTTATTGGAAATTTCTTTTGCTGTAACGGTTAAATTATTGGCTGCATCAAGTTGAACCATACCTGTAATAAGGGGAAGTGCCTTGTCAGCATTATTCCAGACCAGATCACGTCCACTATAGGCTTTAATGTTTTTAACTCTGGTTGCAGCATTTTCAAGTGAAAATCCAAGATTCTTTAGATTCAGATCTCCTGAACTATACAGGTTTAGATCTTTACCCGCATAAATCGTTCCGCCTTGAAGATCAATCAAGTTTTGGGTATTAGCCGAATTTGCTTGTAGATTGATTGAACCTAATGATGCCTGTATATGGTTCTCTGTAAGTGATAACTTACCGTTACTTAAAACATTTAAATCTTTGGCAGCAATCAGTTTTGCGCCTTTTGCTGCAACCAAGTCTTTTTGTACTTGTATGGTTGCTGTACCACGGTTACTTTTGAGTTCTGATCCAGCGGCAAGATTGATATTCGCTGCATCAATATAGACATCTCCACCTTGTGAGTCATCCATAATGCGGGTATCAGCAGCCAGATTGATATTACCTTTGGCATTAACGATTAAAGGTGATGAAGCCAGGCTACCGACATTAATAAGAATTTCTTTAGCATTTACATTCAGATTATTACCTGAATCGATATTTAGCATGCTATTACTGTTAATACTGCCTGATGAGTTGATATCGGCAGCTGCATCAGTACCCGTTGTTTGTATGTTCACTAAACCTTGGGTTTTACTGGTCGAACTGATTGTGCCACTGTGTTCAATTTTTCCGGCACTGGTAATCACCAGATTATTTACTGCCTGAATAGTCCCTGCGTTAGTCACGCCCAAACCTTTTTCAGTTCCCATCAAGTAAATATTATTGGCATACATCCCACCCAGCGCTTTAACATCTACCGCCAATGTCGGTGCGGTTCCAGTACCAGTTTTAGCAGTAACATCCTGTAAATCTGCACTGACATTATTCGCCCCGGCAATGACCTGAATATCATTTTTAGCACGTAGTTCAGCACTAAGTTCTAATGCACGCGCATAGAGGTCTACATAATTTGCATCGTTATTATTTCCACCTAGTCCAAATTTAGAATTAGGGTTTGCTGAAACCGTAATTTTTCCTTGGTCAACCGTAAACTGCTTGATACTACCATCAGCATTTAACTGAGGTTTACCTGTGGTGAAAATTGCCTTGTTGGCATTAATAAAGCCACCACCTTTAATACTAATACCAGATGGGTTGGCAATAATCACATCTGCCATTTGCCCTGCAACTTCCAAGTTCCCTTCAAAGCGTGAAGCCGCTGATGAATTTACTTCATTTAAAATAACTCGTGCTTCACCTGTAGCTAAAAACGGGTTGGCTGCAACGTTTCCTACCGTTTGTGTCGTAGCCCCTTGGCGGCTGTTATTCAGGACGGCACCTTCAGCCAGTACATCAAACTGTTTATAAATATTATGAGATATCCCATTTTTGGGAGTTTGAATATTAACGACAGGAACAACTGTACCAGCCGAGTTCTTACCAGCACCAATCACTGCTCTATTCGCAGCATTTGCTGCACTATCCGCCACAATACCCGCATAGACAGGTGCTAAAGGCATCCACAAACTTATACTGGCAACCAATGCTTTCACTTGCCAGAGTTGATGAAATGCCTGAGATTCAGTGTTATTAATATTGCTCTGGGTACTTGCTTCACTTTGGCCTGATGCCTTGGTTTGGCTTCGTACATTTTCGGCCACCGCCACAAACATTTGACGTGCTTTGCTATAAATAATGCGATAACTATTCTTGTTCATGAATTAAGTCTTTTCTAAAGTAAATTAATAAGAAAGGTTGATACTAAAACCGGTAACCCAGTCTTTTTTTATGCTGTCAGGTGCAATTAGCCCTCGACCTGTAAAGGCATCCAGATAAAAACTATTTTGATAGGTGCGTAGCCCTAAAACACTCCCGAGTAAATAACGCTGACCCGGTATGCTATTACGCCCATTAACCCAGCCCTGATCGACCGCCATGTAAAACTGGGTATTTGGAATTGGTGCATTCAAGCTAATTTCTTGCTGTACATACTGCCCGTTATCTCCGGAAAGCATGAGCTCACCATCAAAACCACGCACGCTATAGCGACCACCAATATAAAAGCGGTCATTCGGTACTAAAATTTTTGGTGCATATTGTCCACGCCAGTTAAGGCGATATTGAGCTGGTTTTTCGAGCAAAAGGAATGGTGTGCTAAAACGCAGATCGGCACTTAAAAGTGGCGCACGGGAGTAACCTTCAACAGGAAGATGTTTCCCCTCAATATTGGTAATATTTTCTTCTGGTGCAGTTCGGGCACCTACCCCCATCCCACGACGGTAATCGATGCTGCCGTCTAATACTGCATTTCCTAAATATTGACGATGCTGAAACCCTAAATTCCAGCCTGAGGTTCTACGGTGTAAGACATTAATCTCAACATCATCAATAAAACTTTGGCTTTCCTTATGATAAAGTTTTCCATACAGACTAGTTTTATGCTGCCCGCTACGGCTAATCACACGAGACAAATTCAGGTTGGCTTGTTGGCTGTTACCATGGTAAAGCAGTGGACCATTCGCACCTAAGACTGTTTGCTTATATTGATAGTCATTGTAGCTAAGACCTAAATCATAATAACCAACAGGCAATTGATAACTAATAAAGTAACTTCGGTTTAAGTCTTCATGAAAGTCATCTAATGAGTGACTCACGTTTAACGATAAAATATCATTTAAATGAAATGGGTTATTGACGCCTAACCCGATGTTTCCCATATAGGTACCAGTATCCTGATTACCCGAATCATCTACACTTAAATTAAAATTAACTTTTTGTAGTGGCTGAAGTTTAAGTATTAAATCGCTATAGCCCGTTAATTCTTTATCTTGACTATTTGCAGGGGCAATTTGCATATCTACCGCATAGACACGTTTGAGATTTTCCAACCCCTGATCGAGCCTTTTTAGATTTACAATGTCACCTGCTTTAAATGGCAAGCCTGTCTTAAGCTGTAATGAGGAAATTTTCCCTTCCTGAATTATGATTTTATTCAGGCGACCGATTTGCACACTCAGGTTTAAATTACCCTGATTTAAGTCTTGCGGACTCACGACAATTTGACTGGTAATAAAACCCTTTTTTAAAAGTTCGTTTTGGGCATAGTTCACGATGTTATGTAAACTTTGGGTTCCAATACATTTACCCAAAACATTCTGTGGGTGTTTTTTTATAGCTTTAACCACAAAGTTAAATTGCTGTAGTTCAGACTCTGACTGGTCATTTAAAGGGACAAGACTAATTTGTTTAACCGCCACACATGGACTCTCTTCAACAACCAGATGCTTAAAGTCCTGTAATGGCTTGGTGTTTTGGTAAGGAGTTTGCTGGGCAAGCTGGTCTTGTATTTGCTGGTTAAGCTCTTTTAAACGTTGATCTTGAAGCACCTGACTGGGTAAAGAAACATCTTCAATCGCATAGACATATTGATGAAAACCCGCAAAAAGAATAAGGGAAGTAGTTATAAAATTTCTAGTTAACATCTCATATACAGAATTGTACGTATAAGAACTTTATTTTACACAAAAAAACACATTATTCAATTTTTCTTTATATTTGAATAATATGAAATTTATCATAATTAAGCAATCTTCTTCTATTTAAGCCATATCCATTAGAATTGGTGAAGATCTTGTTGGTATTTGGATAATCTTACATAGAAAAATTTCTATAACATTGTTAATCTTTACTACAATATAAATTATATTTAAAATCAATTACTTTAATTAATTTCTTACAAACGATCTAAAAACCTCTAGCTTTTATTTAATTCATTTGAATATAAAGCTAAATTACCAAAAACTTTTATGGAGATGCTTGAGAAGCGGATCGTGGGGGGTTAAAAAAGAGACTGATTAATAGTCTCTTTTTTAGTCTATTATTAAACAACTTAATGAATAAAGGTATTTAAAGCGATTAAGTTCTCTAAAGTATCATGCTTACCAGTAAGCAAAATTAGTTCTTGTGAATGATACGTAGATTGACTAGACCCATCTCTATCAACTGAAATAATGAGCCCCGCCTCAGTATCTTTTACAGAAATATAATCTTGAAGATTCCCATTTTCATTTATAAGCAATTGAGACAAATCAACTTTATCATTCTCTACGAGATTAAAATCAGTCCACTCACTTTTAACATTTCCACCTAAATTATCTGTGTTATCGAGAATATTAAAAACCACTGTATCTGCACCATCTCCTAGAATATAAGAGTAAGTTTGATTTGCTATGTTTGTCTCGATTACATCGTTACCAGTTGTGCCAAATACAGGTTCGGCAATATGTTGTTCAATTTGAGCTTTATTCCAAACAGTTCCATCATCAAATACAATGGAGGACAATTGTCCCTCACCAAAACGTATTGTTGATGCTGAATCATTGAATGATATTATGATTAGTGAATCGGATTGCTTAAGTAAAATATCACTAGAAAGCACTGATTTTAACTGAAGAGTATTTTCTTCAGCTGCATTATCTAAAATATGAATATAGCTTGATGAAGTAAATAATGCTTTATCTACAATATAAGTATCATCACCTGTCTGACCTAGTAAAGCTGTATATGCATTTGAATTACCACCATAAACCAACGTATCATTACCAGCCCCACCATATAGATAGTCCGAACCTGTATTAGAAATTAAAGTATCGTCTCCATCACCACCATATAAATAATCATTCTGTACACCACCTTGAATCGTATCATTGCCTCCCAAACCATAAATAGTTGAAATCTCAGCATCTGCTTGTAAAGCATCTGCCTCATCAGTACCTAATAATTTACCAATAGTATTCGCTTCAATTTGAGCTTTATCCCAAACAGTTCCGTCATCAAATACAATAGAAGATAAATTATCCTTACCAAAACGTATTGTTGATGCTGAATCATTGAATGATATTATGATTAATGAATCGGATTGCTTAAGTAAGATATCACTAGAAAGCACTGATTTTAACTGAAGAGTATTTTCTTCAGCTGCATTATCTAAAATATGAATATAGCTTGATGAAGTGAGTAATACTTTATCTATGATATAAGTATCATTACCCGCCTGACCTAGTAAAGCCGTATATGCATTTGAATTACCACCGTAAACCAACGTATCATTACCTGCACCACCATATAGATAGTCCGTACCTGTATTAGAAATTAGTGTGTCATTCCCATCACCACCATACAGATAATCATTCTGTACACCACCTTGAATCGTATCATTGCCTCCCAAACCATAAATAGTTGAAATCTCAGCATCTGCTTGTAAAGCATCTGCCTCATCAGTACCTAATAATTTACCAATAGTATTCGCTTCAATTTGAGCTTTATCCCAAACAGTTCCATCGTCAAATACAATAGAAGATAATTGTCCCTCACCAAAACGTATTGTTGATGCTGAATCATTGAATGATATTATGATTAATGAATCGGACTGCCTAAGTGAAATATCACCAGAGGACACTGATTTTAACTGAAGAGTATTTTCTTCAGCTGCATTATCTAAAATATGAATATAGCTGGATGAAGTAAGTAATACTTTATCTATGATATAAGTATCATTACCCGCCTGACCTAGTAAAGCCGTATACGCATTTGAATTACCACCATAAATCAACGTGTCATTACCCGCCCCAGCATATAGATAGTCCGAGCCTGTATTAGAAATTAAAGTATCGTTTCCATCACCACCATATAGATAGTCATTTCCTGTAGATCCTTTAACAATTTGATTAGAAGTAGTATCTGTTGGTTTATAAGTCCCTGATGCAGTATTAATTATAGTAATCAGTGGTTGAGAAATATTTCCAGCTTGATCTGTAGTAGTTACTCGGAATTCGGTATTCAACCAATCAAATTTTTCTTCAAGATTTATTTGAACCCAAGTGTTATCAACTTTCTGTTCAACAATGTAACTATCACTGGGTGCATTAAAAATAATTTTATCTGTGCTTACATCATAACTAAACAAATTAGTTAATATAGGTGTTATAGCATCAAGTGTATTTAATAGAATCATGCTTTCAATCTCTTTAGTATCTGTAATATTTAGCTTTATTAAGTCATCATCTTGGTAAGAAATATTGTCTATTTTCAACTGCAGTAGCTTTTAAAATCTTCATTTAAGTAAATCCTCTGTGGAAGAGTTTTTAGCCAACTTTAGTAAAAGTAAATATATTCTTCATTTTTGTAAAACCTGTTTGTAGCGCAAAAAAATTTACCACAAAAAATAATAAAATCTATAAAAATTCATAATAATAATTTTATTAATCGATATAATTTACCTTACCAAGACTATAGTCAGTAAGCACACTAATTTGATCTTAATTTTAATAATTTCTAAAATCACACTAGCTTTCATAGCTTAAAAAAAGTAAATGGCGATAGAAGAAAGGCAAAAACCACAATATTATTTTAAAAACTTTTATGGAGATGCTTGAGAAGCGGATCGTGGGGAGTTAAAAATCTTTGTTTTTTAATTTATTAAGCTCAAACATCGCATTTTTATATTCAAGATATGCCTTTTCACTGATTAGAACTACAGAGTCTTTCTCTTTTAGTGTAATTTTTACGGCGTAACCTAACAGCACTCTTTCCATGACTTTTGAAAATTGTGATCTTGCATTCGCATAATTAATTTGTTCCACAATATTAGTCCTAATCAGATAAAAGAAAGCCACTTTCGATATTAAAGTGGCTGTGATTACATTAAAAATTGTATCGACCTAATAAGTTGATTCGAGATAATTTTCCTTCTAAATCTGAAAAAGTTTCTCTCTTACCATAGGTGTATTCAACACCAAGATCGATTTTCTCTACAGGCGTCCAAAATAAATTGACGCTTGCATTGATTAGCCTTTTATTTTGATCAGGATTATTTTCTGAAAAATTTGAATCTTTATAGACAAGGCTACCAGCGGACAAAGAAGAACGTAAATTTTCATTCCATTTACGCATATACCCTAACTCAACAGAATCAAATTCACTTAAATACATCCGATTTTGATCAAAGTAGAAAGCATCATTATCTTTTGAATAAAGCATGTAACGGTTATCGCCAGCGATGTGATAGTAATTAAACACAACTGAGTCATTTTCAGAAAGCTTATACTTTGTGCCTAATCCAGCACCCCAAGCAAGTTTAGTTTGCTCTTCATTCGAGTCAGAAACTGCTCGATTTTCATGAAGCATGCCATGCAATTGAACCAAAAAATCTGGATTCTTAAATTCATATCGCATGGTTAATGCAGGAAAACGGCTGCCGCCTTCTACATTTTTATTTTCAACATCACCGCCTTCCAAAGCGACTAATAATTTTTGTTTGGCATCAACAACGTGCTGATAACGGATTTGGATATTACGCTGAGTTCCTGTACCCATCGCGCCTGTAAAATCAACCAAACTTGGAGCTGTATCACTATTCACAAAAGGTGAAGTGGTTTGACCAATCAACCAATTTCCTAGTGAAATATACGCATGTCTAACCCGAACCGAACCATTACCGTTATCTCCGCCACTTCCCATGAAATCGGCTTCTAGCTTTCCAATCAAATCTCCTTTTGAGGTCGGTTTGACAATATCAACACCTACACGGGAAGTCGCAGCAGAAACATTTAATGATTTACTGGTTGAGTTTGAATTGTCTAATGGTATTGACCCTGTTTTATTCGCAATTGAACGCGTTGAGCCTTCAAAATCATATGCGGCATCAACCCGTATATTTCCATAAAATTTAATTTTAGTTTGGTCAGCTGTAATAGGCGTTTCGGTGTTTGATGTTTTGTTTCGAATCAAATCAGGTGCTTTATTCAATCCATTATTTTTATTTAAATTTTGCTGCTCCATCAAGTAATCTATTTGTGCTTGTAATTTACTTATTTTTTCATTTAGCGCTGAGTTATCTTCGCTTTCAGCTTGGGCTTGCTGCAATGTAATACTCATTAATAACGATAAATAAATAATCCCTTTATATTTCATGTCCTTTTCCTTTAGACGAAATTATCTAGACCAAATTGAAATTTCCTATTTTTCAATTAGCGACCTAATAATTATTGAGTTAACTTTTGAGAGCCTAACGAAGCTCAACCATTGACTTCGCTAGTTCCGCTCCTGCTCGAATATTTTTGAATGACCTTATTCGGGTAATTCACATCCTTTTTGTTTTAAGCTGTTGATCACCCAGCTACGGTCATTTTCACCTACGGCGATTTGATCTAATTGCTTTTGTTCAGCGGCATGTTTGGCACTTGCCTTCAGATAAACTTCTTCTACTTCTGCATACGGCACGCTTAAAAGTCCATCTTCATCCCCTAAAATCAAGTCTCCCGGTTCAATTACCATTCCATTGATTGCGATAGGAACATTAATTTCCCCCGGTCCGTCTTTATAAGGCCCTCGATGTGAAACTCCTGCTGCAAAAAGTGGAAAATCTCCCTCTCCAATTACAACCGAATCACGAATCGCACCATTAATAACAATGCCGGCTATACCTTTCTTAATGGCATAAGCAACCATCATCTCTCCAATTAATGCATTGGTTAGATCGCCACCCGCATCAACCACGATGACATCTCCCGCTTGGGCAATATCAATAGCGTAGTGCAACATCAAGTTGTCACCCGGACGCGCCTTAACTGTAATGGCAGGTCCACAAAGATATCCCTTTTTATGCATTGGTCTTAATTGAGCCCCGCCTGAAGTCATTCGATTCATTGAGTCACTGACATTAGCGACTGGTAGATTTCGATATTGCTCAATCCATTTTTGCTCAACTTTTCTGTCGTTTTTTAGCACTCTAAAACCAATTGCCATAACTTTTCCCTTACATCAGTTTTCTTGTGCAAATTAATATGACAGCATTTTTTTGAAATGTCATTTCATTTTTAATTAAATTTAAACTAAAATTTACTCAATTTTTAAATTTAGTTTTTACTATTGACTATTTTTTTGAAATGAAGTTTTAATAATATGGATTATTAAGGACGTATTTTGCTCAAAATACTAAAATGGAGTGCAAGTCAAAATGAAACGTAAAGTTCTTATCACGGGGCCAACATTAACTTCAGATGCGTTACTGTATGCTCAATCCCATGATATTCAGTTGATTCCAACTGAACCCTACATGCCAAAAGATGAAATGGAAAAACTCATCCATGATGAACAACCTGATGCAATTATTGTGCGAACAGGCAAACTTTCTAGGGATATGATTTTTGCTTCAGATAATTTAAAAGTGATTGCAAAACATGGTGTTGGATTTGACACAATCGACACTCAGGCTGCCGCTGAACGAAAAATTCCTGTCACTATTGCCGTAGGCGCAAATGCACAGTCTGTTGCCGAACACGCTTTTGCACTTATGTTTAATGTTGCTCGACAAGTCACGTGGTTAGACCAACGAATCAGAGAAGGTCATTGGGACAAAGCAAGTGCAAATGGTGTGGAGTTATATGGAAAAACGCTGGGCTTAATTGGTTTAGGGGCAATCGGTAGCATTCTCATGAAGTTAGTCGCTCCCTTAAACATGAAAGTAAAAGTATATGATCCGTTTCTACAAAATCTGCCAGAGCTTGATTATGTAGAACAAGAGCATGACTTTGAAAAACTCTTAGAAACCAGTGACATTATTAGCCTACACTGTCCACTCACAGCAGAGAATAGACACTTATTTTCTCATGCCCAATTTGAAAAGATGAAACGCTCAAGCATCTTAATTAATACAGCACGTGGTGAATTAATTGATCAAGCTGCATTAGTTGATGCACTAAAAAATAATAAAATTGCTGGTGCAGGTTTAGATACTTTTTCTTCAGAGCCACCTGAAAAAGATAATCCATTATGGGAATTACCTAACTTGGTTGTGACTCCTCACATAGGAGCAAACACAACAGATTCACGTAATCGCGTTGGTCTCTTAGCACTCGAACAGATTGTGAGTATTTGGGATGGTCAACTATTAAACCCACGAGCTATCGCTAACTGGAAGTTACTCAATAGCTAATCATGGAACTCAATTGTTTCTAAGCTTTTAGATGCGAGAACAATTAAAATATTGAATATAAAAAAGGATTTTTTTATGTCTACAGAATATTCTCAAGCGAGTGCGATTGAACGTGAAACAATGCGCAAGGTGGCGTGGCGATTGCTGCCTTTTTTAACGCTTTGTTATGTGATTGCTATTATTGACCGTGGCAATATTGGTATGGCTTCATTACAAATGAATGAAGACCTTGGATTAACAGCTACTGCCTTTGGTTTTGCCAGTAGCTTATTTTTCTTTGCATATTTTCTATTTGAAGTACCCAGCAACCTCGCCATGCAAAAATTTGGAGCAAAAGTATGGATTGCCCGAATTATGGTGACTTGGGGGGTAATTTCAGCTGCAACAGCATTCGTTGAAAGCTCCACATCGTTATATATTATGCGCTTTTTGCTAGGCGCTGCCGAAGCTGGTTTTTTCCCTGGTGTGATTTTATATCTAACCTATTGGTTGCCCGCCAATTATAGAGGCCGAATGATTGCTATATTTATGGTGGCAATTCCGGGGGCAAACTTTCTAGGTTCACCATTATCTGGTTTTTTACTATCCCTAGATGGTTTGATGGGCATGCGCGGATGGCATTGGCTATTTATTTTAGAAGGTATTCCTGCGATTTTACTGGGTATCGCTTGCCTATTTGTACTCACAGATCGACCAGAACAGGCAAAATGGCTCAATAGCGAACAAAAAGCTTGGTTAGTTGAAAGACTACAATTTGAACGCCAACAAAAAACTCCGATTGGTCATATTTCACTATGGCAACTTCTAAAGAATAAATATATTTGGGCTATGATCATTATTTATTCTGGTGCTTCTGCTGCTGGAAGTACAATGAGTGTTTGGGCACCTCAATTAATTAAATCATTCGGTTTGAGTAATGTAGAAATCGGTTTAGTAAATGCGATTCCTTATGGCTTAGCTTCTATTGCCATGATTCTTTGGGGTCGTAGCTCAGATCGTAAAAATGAACGCCTTTGGCATACAGCAATCGCTCTATTAATGATCTCAATTGGTTTATTAATTGCTTTGTTCACGTCTTCACTTATTGGCACAATCTTTTTACTCAGTATCGTTTTAATTGGTGCTTATTCTGTGAAAGGTCCATTCTGGGCTTTAGCATCCTCATGGATGTCACCGACTACAACGGCGGCTGGACTAGCAGCAATTGGCGCATGCGCTAACCTGATTGGTGGCGGCATGATGGTGAATATCTATGGTGCAATCCATGATGCAACAGGAAGCCATGCTATAGCCCTACTTCCACTTGCAGCCTTAAATCTCGTATCGGCTATTATGGTTTTCATTATGTCTAGAAAGAAAGCCGTTTTGTTTAACCAACCACAAAGCACTTCGTAAATAACACGAATAAAAAAAGGGCTAAATCATTAGCCCTTTTTATATTTAAAATATTAAGATTAATTACGAATACTCTTACCACCCAAACTTTTGGTCAAGTCATCTGCAATTTTAAAGAAGAAATCACCCACAGATTTTGCAATTTCCGAAGTAAAGCGGCTTGATGGACCTGAAACAACCAATGCGCCAACCACATCATTTTGAGCATCAAACACAGGCAATGCCATTGAAGCAGCATGTGGCTCCGTTACACCAGTTGAATAAAAAGGATCAGTTCTTGATAAAACTTGTTCGTGTGTTGACCGTAATGCTTGAGCACCTGCCGCACCATCCATTGGCCGAACTTCACCCGGCTGAATATGAACGCGCAATCGATGGGTAGAGTTTATTCGATATTGGCAAAGACGATATGCCCCATGCTTAACGTAAAAAGAAGCTGTTTCGCCAATTTCATCTACAAGTTGCTGTAAACAAGGCACAACATGTCTTTCTAAGTCTAAAGCATCTTGATAAATTGTATTTAAACGCATGACTTCGCTGGCAAGCGTATATCTGCCATCTGAAAGACGGTTAACAAAACCAAAATCTTCTAGCGAAACAATTAAGCGCATGATGGTTGCTTTATTTAATTCTGTTCGTTCAGCGAGTTCTGCTAGGGTTAAAGATTTATCACCTATTCTAAAAGCAGTTAACAAAGTTAAAAGGCGATCAGCCGATGCATTTCCGCTTGTTGCTGGGTGAGGTTTAATTTTAACCATGTTTTTCCTACAATAGCTTGATATCAATTTTAATGTATTGAATTAGGTTTTTAACTTTACCATATTTCTTATATTTTAATTTAATCTCTCAAGTGACCTTCGGTTTTTCTTTACTCAATCATATAAAATTCATATCTTTCAGTCTATTATGCTAAAAACTTGTAAATATTATCTATAAATATCAAAAGCATAATATTTTTCTAATTATATAAAATGTGCATTCTTTTAGCAGAATGCACATTAAACTATCTTTTTAAATATCTACCCAATTTGCATGAAAACCCAAAGGCACCCTTACAGGTAAATCAATAGTAGCTTGGAGGTCTTGCCCAATTTTTTTGGAGTCGAGTATTACGACTTTACTTGGCTTTATTCCGTCTAAAGCATGGATATACGAAATTAACCAACCATCACCTTCTTCACTCTCAGAGTGTTTTGGTAAAAAAATCACTTCGCCAGTGAAATAATCATCACCATATGAATGCTTATAGGATTCACCTTTGAGTAAATCATGGACCAATAAATTATTTGCTTTTAAATTAATATTATCTACTGGCTCACCTTCATTTCCAACAGAAATTGAATAAGCAAAACGATAAGGTTTCCCAACAAAACGTTCATCTAGACGAGGAAATTCTTGAGGAATTTTTGAAATTACTTCCCGTTTTAGAGTTTGAGTACCAAATTGCAGAGTCCATCTTTCAAACTGGATAAGCTGCTTATCTACTGGCCCCTGAATAGAGTCAGTAAAGGTCTTGGTGTGAACACAAGCATCAAAAATGATATCGCCATTTTCAAGATCATATGCATTAAATGAATGAAAAATAATACATGGATCTACATCAAACCATTTTATATCCTGTGCATCACCATTTTTTGGTAAGACACCTATTCGCGCAGGGTGCTTTTCATTCCATGAATAGGGCAATTGCATCCCTTGTAACATTCTCTCGATTGAAAAAGTTACAGGGAAATCCAGAACTAGCATTTTAGTTTTTGTCATACCGCAATCATGCATCATTGGCCCATGCTTAACAGGGATACTGACCCGCTTCTTAACTTGGCCCGATTGATCAATCACCTGATAATAGACTTGCATTGGCAGTAAAGCATCATAGCAAATCGCATGTAACTCTCCCGTATCTGGGTCTACATGAGGATGAGCTGTAAAAGGATAATTATCTTTACTGTTGAATAAACCATATTTAAGGCTATTTAATTCATGATCTAAAGCGACTGGAAACGGCCCTGATTCTGTTATTGTCCAGATCTTTCCTGCATGACCAATAATATTCGTATTTGCGACATCAACTGGACCTCGAGGCTCACCTTTTATTTTCTCTCGCCCTAATTTTTTATGTATGTGATGCGTCCCTACATATCGATTTTTATACCATAATGCTTGACCATCTTTTAACCTTAGGCCATGTACCATCCCATCGCCCATAAACCAATTATAGTTTGCAGGGTTTTCAACTTCTAATGGATTTGGACCCATTCTTAAAAAAATGCCATTTAATGAAGATGGTATTTCTCCATGCACAACCAAATCACTTGAAAAAACCTCTTTAGTAACTGGTGCAAAGGGACCTACAAGAAAAGGATTATCTGGGCTATAGGGAACTCGGCTTTGATGGAAACTCAGAAACTTCCCTACTACGGAAGAAACCAGCTTATTGTTAACAATTTCATTACGGATACTTGTCCTGTTCATTCGATTACATCCTACCTGTTGATTAATTTTTTGTATAATTCCAGTATGTATCAACGAATGTATACACTGTATACTTAATTAAAATTACACGAGGATGTTTATAGTGTCAACATCGGGCATAAATCCAACTTCTAGCTATCACCATGGTAATTTGAGAGAAGCTTTACTTATTAATGGCTTACAATTATTAGAGTCTAGTCAGGGTGTTGATTTTAGTATGCGAGAATTGACCCGCATGATTGGAGTATCCCCAAATGCGGTTTACAGGCATTTTGCAAATAAAGAAGAACTACTGACCGCTTTAGCCATATATGGTTTTGAACAATTAATAGAAGCTCAAGCGCATGCTATTCATAATGCAACCAACCCCAAAGCCGGTTTTTTAAACTCAGGTAAAGAATACATATATTTTGCTATTAAAAACCCATCTTTATTTAGACTGATGTATAGCCAGTTTGCTGTTGCTCAAGATGATGAAAAATTAAAATCTATGACAGATTTATTCTATACAGGAATGCTATATGCAGCGGCAACAGCATTTCAAACCTCTGTCGATACTGAACAAAGCCAAACGATGGCAAGATTAGCTTGGGGCATGGTTCATGGTCTAAGCTATTTAATTATTGACGGACAATTTAGTCATTTGAGTAATGATGAACTCAACATCATGATCGATAATGTGCTAGAAACAGCAATAGCTGTATCAGGAAAATAGCTGCTTTTAGATTAAAACAACAGCAAGATATGATGAATCAATGTATTCCTATTCTTATACGAAAACCATGAGGATTTTCATCCGTAATTTTAATTGTATAAAGATATTTAAGCTGTTTTTGATCTTTCCTCATATCAATTTTAACTACCCCATCAGCCTTCTCGCCAACTATATCAACTTTATAAGTATAAAGTGGTCGTTTAGGGATAGAATAATTGATACCAACATATCATACGTTAAAAAAGAAAAACCCCACCAATAATTGATGTTTGGCAGGGCTTTCTATGCACAGAAAATACGACAGGTTAAATCGTAAATTTTCCTAAATGATAGATTAATATTTAAATGAGGATATTAAAAACGATAACCCACACCTAGATATGTAATTAAGGGATCAATATCAACTTTGGTTGAGGCATGAATTAACTGCTTACCTGTTTTGCTATCAATCACATCAATATTTGCGCGGTTATTTAACTTTGCATAGGACACTGAACCAACAGCATACCAATTTGGCGTGATGTCATAAGTAGCGCCTAGACTCACAATTGGGGCAATCGCATCAGTTGCTTTAACCCAAACATATGGATTTGCACTTGAAGTTTTACCATCTAATGCAGCGCCAGCATTATTATCTAGAACATTCTGAATCATATGCCCCGCAGCAATTAAGTCAGAATTAATTTGGTCGTTTAACTTAATGTTAGAAAAGCGTGAATACATAATTCCGGCACCAATATATGGGCGCAATTTATTTACTCCTGCCTTACCAAACTGATATTGAGCCTCTAATGCTGGAGTCCATGCACGCACCGTAGCAGCTTTCGATTTATTACCCAGATTAGTGATTGGAATGTCTTGTAATAAATCAAGTTTATCCCCGATAACCAAAGCAGCTAATCCTTCAGGATTTGCAAAACCAGATAACGGCGCGTTAATTTCTCCTTTCCCCTTAATATCAACTTTTGGAGGAATCCCACCAATTAACTGTAAAGACACGTTCTCATTCACATAGTAATTAAACATTAAACCCAGAGTGTCTACATCTTCTGCTTCAAGCCCTGTACCTTTACCTTCCCATTGTTCTAATCCTTTAATGGTTGCTGTACCAGTGATATCTGGCGAAACCATGTCATTTTCATCTACAAGCCCTAATAGCTGACCAACCGATTGTTGTTGATTGCCGTTTTCATCGACTGGATGACTAAATACCATATCGAGAACTTCTTTGGCATTTTCCCCAGTTGATAATGTTGCATTAGGGTCTATTGATTTCATAAATGCTGAAGTAGAAATAGTTCCGACTTTGGCAGTGGTTCCATTTGCTACAGCAGTATTGATGTTGAATGGATTTGCTTTACCTTGTGGCATGACATGCAACCACCCAGCAGATACAGAAAACCGTTTAAATTCTGCATGTGCTGTTTGAGTTCCCGTTACAAAAGCCACGGCGAGCAGATTTCCGCCTATTAATTTTAAAATATCCATTTTATTTCCTTTATTTTATTTAAGAGGTTTCCATTAACCTCTTCATTTAAAATAAAGATTTTTTTAACTTTTGGTAAAATTTTCCGACAAAAAGCATTATAAAACAATATATTAATTTTACTTAATTTATTTTAATTGATTGAAAAATATACAACATAAGTGAATTTTCTATGGAAATTTATAAATTAAAAAAAAGCCCACCTTCCGATGAGCTTTTTATTTAATTAAAATTAACGGTATGTATTGGCTTTAAATTCTGCTAATACTAGACTTATAAAATCTATGATTTAAATACAACGACTATTTATTAAAAAAAAGAGCACCTAAGTGCTCTCTTGTTCTTATTGATTTTTGGATAAGGCAAAATTTATTGCCCTGTCATATGCGTGTTCTTGTAACTCGGTATATACATAGAAATGCTGTTCTGTCTTGGTAACAGGATTAATGAGTTTCATTGCTTCATAACTATGAGTATTTAAATCATTAGGATCAACATCAAATGCTTCTAATTGCTGCTCTCTCCACTCACCACTTAGAACACCACCCACACAAAGCCATTTTGTTGAATTGTCTGACATATCATGTTTACTCTATATAATAGCTGTTGCCATCGGAACTGTTGAAAACCAAATTTAAAGTAGGGTAAATACATTCACCTTTTAACAAAATATATTCAACTTTGGGTCTCTGAACTCTAGAAGAATGACCGATTTTATTAGTATCTACTTCTGTATAGTTTGCGTGCGCTCTTTTTTCTTTACCTTGGAAATCAATAATTGTAATTTCTTTTAGCATTAATATGCTCCAATTTAATCATACATATTATGCCCAACGATATTTTTATACTATGAATATTTTGTAGGCAACTAGATTGAATTAATTTTTAAAAAACTATCAATCCAAAACGTGGAAAAAAATTATATATGTTTACTTTGTGTACCCCTACTTGAAAGTTGGATAAGGCAATTTCAAAATTTAAAGGATAAGACTCAACAGGTTATATATAATTGATTTTATTTATGAAATAAGTTGTCGACATAAAGATCCTTTCTTGGACAAATCAACACACATGAGTCTTAAAACTACCGCAATGTAAAGGCCTTTAAAGTGTACTATCAACTCTCCCTAATGAAGATAAGAAGATAAAAATGTCAGGTTTTAAAAGTTTTTCTCAAAATACAACTAACCACGCTAATATCATCAAATCTCAAATGAACAAGCATCCTGCAACACCACCTACTGAAACTCAACCTTCAGAAGTTCCAGGCACAGTAAAAGATCTGCCTGAGAATAATGAACAACCTGATCCTAATAACAAATAATTTCTTATTAACAGTGCTTTGGACGTTGTTTTGAGGCTCTGCTACTATAAAGAATAAATTAGTGCACTGATTTATTATACTATTAACTACTTTTATCAATTTGATTTGTTTAGTTATTTAAGAAATTACAGCCATTCATTCCAGAAAATTGATATGACTAGTCTCTCAGATATGAGGGGCTTTTTTAATTGTTTTTACTTAACCAGTATTTAGCCGACTCCGCCTAGATAGATTAAGCCCACCATAATTGGCAGGCTTATTTTTTAATATCTGAATTATGAAAGATAGGGATGTTTTTGCGCCAAGTGATCATTCGCTATTTTTGTAATTTCAAAATAAGATAATTCTGCACAAAGCCAAAAACGATATATATTTTCGCCCACTAAGTAACTCTGGCGGTTGTATGTTGATTGTTTACTTACATCTATTTCACTGGCTTCAAAGTAAGTACCTTCACGGTCATATACAACTTCACCATCTAAATCACCGCCAATACAAATGAACATTGTAATAATCCATAAATTTATGAAGATCAGCTTAACACATATAGAAAAAATCCCCCCAAAATAAGGATATTTTGCGAAGCTTTATTTAGTGTAAACGGTCAGGAATTTTTAGTCGTATTGGTTAGGATAGATAAGCTTTATTAATCGAATATCAACTCTTGGTTGAACTTTCTATTTGAATTTTATACTTAATATTTTTCTCCTCATCAATATAGGATAGTAAATGTTCATCCCTTCTTTTCCTTAATTTTCCAATTTCTGAATCAATTTTTGCAGTAATCAACGATTCCTCTTCTTGCTCCTCATTAGGAATGTACTCACTTATTGATTTCATACTTTAACACTCCTGTTTTACTGCATTGTTAGTTTAGAACAACTAAATAAACAAGTGCATTAGAGTGTTTTTTATTATTAAAAGAAAATTTGAAATCTATAAAACAAAAAAGCTCACCTTCCGATGAGCTTTTATTTAATTAAAATTAGCGGTATGTATTAGGTGTTAAATTCTGCTAATACAAAGTTTTTTACTATTTCATCAAAATTAGGTTTCAGAAGAGTTAGCTTGCTATCTTTTATAGTTTTATACCAATAACTTGCTGCAACTCCCATACTGAACAAAGCTAACAATTTCATTGCTCACCTCACTTATTGGGAAGAGTGAAACTTAAAGTATCATTCGCGTTTGTAGCATTCCAACTCGTTTTAGCGAGGTTTCTGTATATTTTTTAAGCGATGTGTAATATAAAAACCACATCTTTGATAGGCTTTCTCTAATGCCAAAAGTGCAATTTACTTATACTTTTCCCAGTATCATGCCAACCTAAAATTTCCCATGTACAAAGTAAAGTTCTTAATAAAAAATAAAGAATGGTTATTCTTCATTTTTAACTTTGTCTGTGGAAGGTGTAATTATAAATGGTTGACTGAAGTAAACTGGATAATCCAGATTCTTATATCTAAGATTCAGCTTTTCTTGAAATATCTTAAAATTTGTAGCTCTTATCGCTTTTAAAATTTTTTCATCTTGCTCCAGATCACCACTACTCTTTGTAAGAACTACGTCAAACGAACCATTTTTATAAAGTTTTATACGTGCTTCTGCTGTTAGATTTTTTGGTCCTGATTTAGAAATTTGGACACGCGGTACTTCATCATTTGCATAGACAGTCACACCAAGAGTTAAAACAAATAGCCCACTTACTAAATATTTTTTTATCATATTTTACCTATAGTTACTTTTAATCATATTTTTATAGTTAATAAAAAATCTTTTAAAATAACTGCGCTGCTTAATTTAAAACTTAGAACTTCTTCTAACAAAAATTTAAGTTTCTTTAGTTCCTTCATTCTTGTTTTCCAAAAAAAATTTTAATTTTATTCTTACATTCTCATAAAATTCTTTCTGTTTTTTAAGTATTCGTTGATTTACTATTTCATCCTCTTTTAATCCTATTTCAATCCTTAGTTCTCTTTGCAAGTCTAAAGCTTTAATTCCATAGTCACGCATAAAATCCATTACCTCAATCTGTATTCTCAGTCTTTCAGGTTCATTTCCTTCAAACTCATAGAACTCTGTACCATAGCGTTTAATCTTGAATAAATCTTCAATTAATTGCATTGTAAAATCTAATACTTTTTCTTTAGTCAACGGATCAGAAATAAAACTGGCCTCATGTAAAGAGGCAATTAACTCGGTTAAAGCTAAACTAAAATTTTCTTCGTAAACTTCCTTATTTGCGCTAATGAAAGAAAAAACTGCCATCATAAAGTTTTGCCACTTACGGACTAAATCCAGATAAACATCTCTTTTTGCCTCAGCTAATTTA
Source organism: Acinetobacter oleivorans DR1 (assembly GCF_000196795.1). Taxonomy (NCBI): domain Bacteria; kingdom Pseudomonadati; phylum Pseudomonadota; class Gammaproteobacteria; order Moraxellales; family Moraxellaceae; genus Acinetobacter; species Acinetobacter oleivorans. Next base: position 1,921,082 of record NC_014259.1, on the reverse strand, counting down.
TCAATTTTATGCGCTTTTAAAGTAGAATCTGCTGTAAGTTTTATTGAAATTATTAAAGCTAAGCCACTAATTATTCCCCCAATGACAGCTGCCCAAAGTGTATAATTAGCCTGAATCTGAGCACCATGTATTGTTGCTGTAGCAGAAATTAATTCTTCCATCTAATTCTCTATAAATAATTGCTATTCGAAGATGACATAATTCTTGAGTCAGCGCATTAAACTAAATCTAATTATTTTAGCGTATTCCACCATTTGAAAATTATAACAGCAAAAAACTTCAAGTTACTAATGAGCCATCCCACCAAAAAACCTCCCCACCACCACATCCCTTTCATCCAAACGATTTGAGCTTAAAATCTGGAACATCAAACCATCAATTAAGTTTAAAACCATATTGGCATCGGGTTTTAGTGTGTTGTTCTCTAAACTAAAAACCAGATCAAAAAGTTCTCGAAGTAACCATTTTCTATATTCAATTGCCATTTGGTAGGCCTGAGAGTAAATCTTTTTAATTTCAAAAATAGCTTTAAGTAATAGATAGTACAGACTATTAAAATTGACATGTAAAACAATAATCTCTTTGAGTTTATCGCTTGAGGTTCGGTAACAGCTTGAGTAAATAATTGCCAGCACTTCTTCTTTCAGGCGGCTTTTTTGAAAAGATACACACCTTTCAATAAGCTGCTCTTTTGAGTGAAAGTAGTTGTAAAAAGTGGCTTTAGGAATTTTGGATTCTTTGGCAATCAAGTCCACGCCCGTATTGTGAAATCCATAGAGATTGAACAGCTCTATTGCAGTATGAATAACATGTAATTTTTTGGAAGATCTTTCTAAAGTTGGCATCGTTTTACCGTTATAAATTCTTGTTGTTTCAAAAGAGATACTTTTTGAGAGAAAAAAGGCACAGCAAAGCCGTAAAGACTGTGCATGGCACATCTCAAGTTTTATTGTTGCTAAGTTTTAGACGTAATGATTTAAAGTCCGATAAGCCTATAGCTCATCAAACTGCTTTAAATTGATTTAAGTTGTGTCGAGATAGATTTTGATTTTGACAGTGACTGCCAATAATTTATGAATGTGCATGGGCCAACTCCTTCTTTTGGGAGTTCTGCCGAAACATTATAAATTATGGTGGCAGAACGGAAGCGGGTTGACGGACTGGGTTCGACATCCAGCACACCCGAAGGTGTCCCACTCCCGTCCTACCGCTACGGGAGGGAACGAGGTGTGCGCACATAAAACTATCCCTCAGAAAGGAATAATCTGATGTGGTCGATCATCGGTCCGTCAAAACCGACTGGCAATGTAGGCCAGCCCGCAAATGGTAATCTTCAAAAATTAAGGTGTCAATGTGAAATTGGATAGAAATTATTTAATTAATTATTGTTTTTCATTTAATTACATATTTAAGGAAAAACTTAAGTAAAAATAAACAGAAGTAGAAATGATAGAAGAAGCAGTAACAGCAGTTCAATCAAAGTTGCGCTATACATCAGGAAAAAATCTGATCGGGTCAACTTACTTTGCATATTAATGATGGGAAACCTATTTATTAAAATATACAAAAGGCCTAAATCCGAACAATTTAAGCCTTTTGCTTTTAGATAAGAACTATAGCGTTAACTTAAGATAAGAATTCTTTAATCGTCTCTTGCATACTTGTAGTGGCACGACCAATTAACTGGTGCAGATCTTTGCTATCACTATACAAACCACCTTTAGATACGCCTTCATCTGAATCTGCCAAGATGCCAGCAAACCCTTCTGGTATGCCCAATTGTATCAAGAGCGCTTTATATTCCTCTTCTGGTAGGTCTTGGTAAATGACTTCTTTTTTGCTAATTTCACTTGCCCATTTTGCAACATCGTCAAGGGTATAACTCGCATCGCCTGCTAGTTCATAAACTTTATTTTCATGCCCGTCTTGCGTTAATACCACAGCGGCAGCAGTCGCATAGTCTAAGCGTGAAGCAGAAGCAATTTTGCCGTGATGCGTTGCCCCCAAAATTTTGCCATGCTCAACTGCTTGTGCAAGCCCCATTGCATAGTTTTCGCTGTACCAGTTATTACGTAATAGCGTATATGGGATATCCGATTTTTTTAAATATTGTTCAGTTTCAACATGTTCTTGTGCTAATAGAAGTGGTGATGTATCTGCATTTAATAAACTCGTGTAAATAATAAATTTTACGTCTGCAAGTTTTGCCGCATTAATCACATTTTGGTGTTGTACTGTACGTTGACCAACTTCACTCGATGAGATTAATAAAAGCTTATCAATACCAGCCAATTGAACCGAAAGTTTATCTGCGTCATGGCCATAATCAAAAGCACGCACTTCGATCCCTTTTGAGCTTAAATCTGATGCTTTTTCTGGATTGCGAACTAATGCGACAATATTTTTTGCGTCAGTCCGTTCGAGTAATTGAGAAATAACCAATTGGCCGAGTTGACCTGATGCACCAGTAACTGCAATACGCATGATGATCTCCATCTGATGTAGTTGATATATTCCAATCATCGTAGTACCTTAACTTACTAAAAGTAAGTACTTACCTAAAAGTAAGTTTAGAAACAAATGTAAACTTTTGTAATGAAGGTGGTACGCGATGAAAGGATACGTTTTTGCAGCAGATTGTCCCTCTCGAAAAATTTTATTAACTCTCACGAGCCGTTGGAGTGTCTTGATTTTAGTTGCACTTCGAGATCAACGTCTGCGTTTTAATGAGTTAAAGAAAATTATTGATGGCATTAGTGAAAAGATGTTGGCACAAACCTTAAAAACGCTTGAGCACGATGGTTTTATCGTACGTCAGGATTATGCAGAAATACCACCTCGTGTAGATTATCAATTAACAGACTTTGGACGCGAGGCTTCCGAACGACTTTTTGATTTAACTACTTGGCTTGAAAATAATTTATCCAAGTTATTAGAAAGTCAGCCTAGTGCAGACATAGTTCAAAATTGACTCGGGACATAGAGTTATTATTGTATATTTAGCATTCAAACTCGCTTAATTCGCTACTTTGTGTTAGTATTATTTTAGTAGTTACTATTGAGTTTATTAATTCGATATGAGTAAAAATAGCAATCTAGAAGTCTGCCCAATCGCCAGAAGCCTTTCTGTACTAGGTGATGCGTGGAGCATGTTGATATTACGAGATGCTCATGCGGGTTTCACTCGTTTTGATCAGTTCCGTAAAAGCTTAGGTATTGCACCAACCATGCTAACAAAACGGTTATCTGTTTTAGTAGAAGAAGGCTTACTTGAAAAAAGACAATATTCTGAACACCCACCACGTGAAGAGTATGTATTAACTCAAGCAGGTAAAGATTTTTTACCAGCTTTATTTGTGATTGGTGCATGGGGTCGAAAATATAAACCCTTTGAGCAACCTGAGAAAATGGTAACTTTCATTGATGCAGAACGAGGCACTGAAATCAAACCTATTGTAATTGACCAAGTGACGGGAGCCGAAATTGGTACTCGCCCGATCAGTCAAAAGTAATGAATGATTTAAATATAAAAGCACTCAATTGGAGTGCTTTTTATTGGCCTGATGTAAAGTAAATGGGTTATTTTGCTCGGCTACGTTGGGTGGCATAAGTTCCCCAACCACTGAGTAAAACTGATTTAATAAATGCCCATAAGCCACTTTCTTTAGGTTTCGGCTCTTTACCTTTACCAATCCGTTTGAGTTGTTGGGTATACCAAAGTACTTCCATAATCCCGAGACTATCAATTTTTTTGATGCCAGTTTTGATGGGTTGCACTGACTGAAAACCATTTTTTCCTGCCAGTAAAGATTTGGGTACATCAGGTTCAATTGCCATAAGTCTTGCAATTCCAATAACATCACATGCATGTGACTGCAAAGCTTGATCCATACCTTCTACAGTTCGGAATCCACCTGTTACCATCAACGGCGTTTTTACGAGTGTTCTCACTTTTTCGGCGAAATCAATAAAGAAAGCTTCGCGTGCAATTGTCGATGCTTTTTGTGGAGCTTTGGCTACTCCAGATTCGTAGGTGCCACCCGATATTTCAATCAGGTCAATGCCTGCATTCGCTAAAGCCTGAATAGTTTCTAAGGAGTCTTGCTCGGTAAACCCGCCTTTTTGAAAGTCTGCCGAGTTAAGCTTAATCGCAATAGGAAACTCTTTACCGACTTGTTTTCGGATCTCTGTATAAACTTCCATTAAGAAACGGCGACGTTTTTCTGGTGTACCACCCCACTCATCATTTCTTAAATTGTGCAAAGGTGACAAAAACTGGTTAATCAGATAACCATGCGCAGCGTGAATCTCAACTCCACTAAATCCAGCCTTTTTACATATCGCAGCACTACGCCCAAAACGCTGAATAATTTCTAGAATCTCTTCATGTGTTGCTTCATCCGGTGTTGCAAATAAAGACTGCATTTCTGCACCAAATGGCACTGCCGATGCAGAAATGTTACGTACATTTAATCCTTTCGGTGATTGTTTTCCCGGATGATTTAACTGTGCCCATAATTGAGAACCTTGTTCGGTCACGGTTTTTGCCCATTTCTGTAAAATTGCAAAATCACGCTCATCCTCAACCACCACATTGCCAACCTCACCTAAGGCTTTGCGGTCAATCATAATATTGCCAGTTATGATCATCCCAATCCCTGATGCGGCCCAACGCTGATATAGCCGAACATGTTTTTCGTTTGGATTATTTGAATAGCTGGCTAAAGTTTCACTGGTTGCGGCCTTCGCTAAGCGGTTTGGAATGATGACACCATTCGGTAAAGTTAAAGGCTGATTCAAAAGATTCGTTTTTAATTGCAGATGAGTCATGGCTTATCTCACACAGTTAAAGAGGGTTTTGAATGGGGTTGAATAAAGTCCACTAAACTTTGAAACCACATCACATCCACAAAATTTCCGGTAATGACAAGGTCTTGTGTTTTAAGTGCAGTTAAAAAAGTGTTTACACTGTCTTTCGCTGACAACACGGCAAACCCTTTGCTACCCGTTTTAAACGTAAAGGTAAAACTTGGTGACTTGGTTAGCCCTGAATAAGAGTTAATCTTGCCATTTTTCACTTCGAAATAGCGGCCTTCACCACTTGCTGTTTGAATCTGAAAGATGACATTTTTATCTTTCACATAAGCTGCGCATTTCGGGTTCTTTTTTACAGCACGCTGCATGAGCTTGGTCAGCATCCACAGCAATAATTTAAATTTCATCATTTTTATCTTCTTGATTCATCAAATTGAATGGACGGAACTCATGGGCATTATTCATCTAAAAACTGGATTGCATGTTTTACGAAGCGTTCAGGATACTGAAATTGGGCACCATGTCCTGCATCGGGATAAATAAATAGCTGAGCATTTGGAATGTTAAGTGCCATGTGATATGCATTGATGGTCGGAATCATCACATCATCGACACCATTTAAAATGAAAGTAGGTTGTTTAATCTCACGTAAATGTGCAAAAGGATCTTGTTCATCAAGTTTAGGTAAAAAATGCATATTGGCTTCTATCTGTGCCTGCATGACTTCAACTGAACTTGCTGGATCTTGGTTTTTACGCTCATGGCGACGTTGCCAAAATTCATGCCCTGCCTGAATAGCAGCTTCAGATCGGCCAAAAAATAAAAAGAGGAAGTCTTCTTCAGAAGGCACAGCAGTTGTTGCATGCTTCAATACCAAAGCGGCAACTTCTGGATCATCTCCACGTGGTTTGCCACCTCTTGGTCCCGTACCTAAAAGCATTAGTTTTCTGACGAGTTCAGGATGGCGGCGTACTAAATCTTGTGCCTGAAACCCGCCCAGTGAAAAGCCTAATAGGTCAACCTGCTTTAAACCTAATGCACGAATGACTGCTGCCGCGTCGTCTGCCATATCTTCAATGCGAGTACGGGGCTGGCCAGTAGATGAAGCAATCCCGCGACCGTTAAACAAAATGACTTCACGCCCTTGCGCTAAACCATCAGTAATCAGTGGATCCCAATTGTCTAAACCACCTCGGAAATGCTGAAGAAAAAATAGCGGTGCTTGCTCTGTATTTGCATTACCCCATCGACGATAGGCAAAATTTGCTCCATCTACTTCAATGAATTGGGTCTCGGCTGTTTGGTGTGTAATTGTTGTCATGGTCATAGTCCTAAATTTAAGTTCTTATTTAGCTAAGAATGTAAGTGATTGTTTTACAAAATCTTCATTAAACTGAAATATTCCCCCATGACCTGCATCTGGATAGATTACAAGTGAACTATTCGGTAAGCGCTTTGCTAAATCATAAGTATTTACTGTTGGCACCATTCGGTCATGATCACCGTTGGCAACAAGAACAGGTTGTTGAATCACAGAAAGGTCAGCAGGTTTTTTACTTCCCCATTTTTTTAATGCTTTAAGCTGGGCACGATAGGCAGAAATGGTAATTTCTTTATCCCTGTTTTCAGTACGTTCATTAATACGTTGAATAAAGGCTTTTGCAGAAGCTTTACCATTTTCTGTACGAGTGAAGAAAAGATAAACCTTAGGGTCTTGACCAGTCACCATTCCACGAACTAAATCCCAATTAGAAACTCGCCCGACTGTACTAATTCCAGTACCGCCCGCAGGGCCAGTTCCCGATAAAATCATTTTTCTAACCAAATTCGGCTGTTTTAGCACAATCTCTTGTGAAATCATGCCGCCCATCGAAAAGCCAAATAAATCAACCTGCTTAAAGCCTTTTGCTTGAATGAAAGTAATCGCATCATCTGCCATTTGTTCAATTGACTTTGCTGGTTCACCAGTCGAAGCACCAACGCCGCGATTATCAAACACAACAACATGATGTTTAGCCGCAATTCCATCAATAATTCGTGGATCCCAGTTATCTAGTACAGCAGCTAAATGGTTTAAAAAAATGACAGGTGTTCCACCATTTTGTTGACCATATTCTCGGTAAGCGAAGTTAACGCCACCTGCACTAATAAATTGAGTTGGGACATTTGTCCAATTTGTATTGAGTTGGGGATTTTGACCGGCTTGCTGATTGATAACACTGTTTTTTGACACTTCATTCGCCTTAGTTAAGGGGGTGCTAAAAGAGAGTGATTCCACAGTCTCAGCCTGGCTTAAGGGAGCACTAAAAATAGATATCGCCGTCAAACTCATAGCAACTGTATTTAATAAAAAATTCATTTCTCTGATCCTCAAATTTAATTCATTGATCTGATTCATCTGTTTTTATGAGTGATCTTTCAAAGAGAGAAAAGATAAAAACAGAGTAGGTATCGATTTAATATTAACTATATATTGATAAACCCCCTTTGTCACTATCTTTTTAGTACTAACTATTATTTACTTGAATTTCTTGTAAAAATTAAATGAAATAAAAAAGGACTGCTTCGTGTTGATACACAAAACAGCCCTTAAAATTACTGATCATCAGTTCAAGACTTAAAGGTTGGATATCTCTAGGGTTCTATTACTTTAGACATTGCATATTCAGCTAAAGCAGTAATTGTTAAAGCTGGATTTACCCCAGGATTTGCTGGCATTGCTGATCCGTCACAAACCAATAAGTTTTTATATCCAAATATTTGTAAATTATGATCAATCACACCGTGAGCAGCATCTTTTCCAATGACAGCCCCACCTAAAACATGTGCTGTCGTCGGGATATCAGCTATTGCTTCTAAAATATTACTCTGCGCAACACCACCTGTATAATCAGCTACCCACTGTGCAGCCTGATTTGCAATATCAATGTATGTTGGATTTGGCTTATCACTATTCTGCTTAGTAATTAATTTATATCCAGAACCAAACCAACGCTTTTTAGGTAAAAATTGGATTGAGTTATCTAGAGATTGCATTACCAACAACGTAATCATGTGCTGACTCCACCCAATAGGTGACACTGTTTTCAGCCATTGTGCCGGATGCCGCACAATTTGCCACAACCATTTGAGTGGGCGTGTTAATCGATTTCCGTTACCCACTAAAACGGTATACATCAAACTCATAAAGTCCGCATGTCGCCCATAGGTCAAAAACTCAATATGTGTGTTTTGATCAATATGTACACTGCTACTTGCAGTAACGTCATTCCACGTTTTTAGATCTTTGGGCAATCTTACATTAAGCACAGATTCACTATTGGTACGCACCAATTGTCCCAATTTATTGCTGATATTCGGTAGTGAACCATTCAATTTACAATTGGCTAATAATTCATTGGTTCCCAGTGCGCCTCCTGCAAACACGACACCTTTAGTCGAAAACGTAATTTTTTTAGTAAAGAACAACCCTTTTGTTTGAACTGTAACGCGATAGCCATCACTTCCATCTGATGCATTTAAAGGTTTAATATCAGTGACTTGATGTTCTGGAAAAATTTGAACACCTTTCTTTTCAGCAAACCATAAATAATTTTTACTTAATGAGTTTACTGCTCCGACCCGACAACCAACCATACATGCGCCACAGCGAATACATCCTGTACGCTCTGGACCTTCACCTCCAAAATAAGGATCAGGCACTTTTTTGCCTGGCTCACCGAAAAAAACACCTGTCGGTGCACGCTTAAATCCATCACTACAACCAAAACGAGCTGCCATTTCTTTTGCAATATTTTGATTTGTAGAATCAAACTCAACAGTCTCTACGCCCAGCATATATTCGGCTTTATCGTAAAATGGCGTTAAGACCTGTTGCCAATCATCCCTAAGATGATTCCACTGAGGATTTTTAAAGAACTCTGGCCTAGCCCGATAGAGAACTCCACCATAAACCGTACTACCGCCACCAACAGCAGATTGACTGGGAAAAAAAACATGGCGAAAAATCTTCATTCGCATGATTCCTTTCCATCCAATTGAAGGTACCCATAAAAATTTACTGAGTTGCCAAGTCGATTTAGGCAAGTCCTCATCTTTATAGCGTTTTCCACGCTCTAATACGGCAACTCGATAGCCTTTTTCAGCTAAGCGTAAGGCAGAAACGCTACCACCAAAACCAGAACCTATAACTACCCAGTCGTAATCAAATAATGGGCTGTCAGAAGAAGTGTTTCGCATAATAATTCCTCACTCTAGCTTGTTATCTTTTGGACAACCCATTTTTTAGATGCATGACGATCTTTAGTAATTTCGACATTTTATGCTCCCTGAACTTGATATAGCCCACGAAGCTTAGGTTTATCAATTTTACCAACTGCATTTTTAGGAAGAGTCGGAAGAACAATCACTTTTTCTGGTTGCTTATAACGAGTCAAATGCTGCTTACAATACTGATTTATTTGATCAATTGAACATTGGGTATTAGGCTTAAGGGAGACAAATGCCCAAACTACTTCCCCCCATTTTTCATCAGAAACACCAATCACAGCCGCTTCAAAAACTTCGGATACTTCGAGCAATGTATCTTCAATTTCTTTTGGATAAATATTTTCGCCCCCACGAATAATCATTTCTTTTAATCGCCCAACGATTGAAAGATATCCCTCATCGTCAATTCGACCTATATCACCTGTGTGTAGCCAACCATTTACAACCGTTTTGGCTGTTTCTTCTGGTTTATTCAGATAACCCCGCATAACGTTTTTACCTTGAATCAACACTTCCCCGATTTCACCTACAGATAAATGTTTTCCATTAAAATCAGCTATAGCTATTTTTTGACCGGGTAATGGCAGCCCTACCGTTCCAGCTTTTCTGATACCATTCACTGGATTTAATGTAGAGCCACATGTACCTTCCGATAAGCCATATGCCTCTACTATTGGAAAACCATATCGCTTTTCAAAATTAACGAGTAAGTCAACTGAAGCTGGTGCAGCTCCACAAACGCCATAACGTAAACTAGATACGTCTGGCACAACCTCATTAGGCAAGGCATATAACATTGCATAAATGGTAGGTACAGCTGAAAAATATGTTGGGCGTAATTGCTCTATATCAGAAAAGAAAGTTTCTATATCAAATCTTTGACGGATGGTTACACGACCACCAGAAGCAAGAGGAACAAGAATACTTACTACAATTCCATTGACGTGGAATAAGGGCAAAATTAAAAGGCAGTGGTCTTTTTCAGATATTTGTAATCCCTCACGCCCCATTTCAGTCATCGCTATAATATTAGAATGATCTAACATGACTCCTTTTGGTAAACCCGTTGTACCACTTGTATATATTAATAAAGCCAATGCCTCAGGATTAACAACTGGAGCATGTTGAAACTCATCACCATGCTTGAGCATAGTTACAGCTATTGAAGAGACATTATTATCGATTTTCTCACCTGTTAAATTGATGAGTAGTTTTGCTCCTGAATCCTTTAACTGATGATTTGCTTCTTTGTGCGTAAGCATAGGATTAATTGGAGTTATAGCAGCCCCTAAATACCATGCGGCAAACATGGCAACAACAAATTCAACTTGATTTGGTAGCATAAGTGCGACAACGTCACCCTCACAAATACCTTGGCTATCCATTGTGCCAGCTGCTCGAAGAACAGCTTTATGAAACTCATAATTAGTTAAAGAAATGTTCGAGTCAGAAATGCAGTGAGCATTTGGGGCTTCCTCTGCCCTTAATTTAGAAAGCATAGTAAATTGCATAGTAGTTCCTTTACAAATCTAGATGAAATCACAGCAAGTTAATTGAAATTTTGCTTAAGGAATTGAGTTTGATCGTTAACCAATTGCTCAAAAGCCTCACCTGTATAAAAATCAAAATGCCCTGCTTCATAAAGTTTAATGACCCCACGTGGAGCATGTTTAACGAGTTTTAAAGTTTGGCCTGCTGGTGTAACTGTATCGGTATCACTTACACAAAAGAGTATTGGGCTCTGGATTTTAGAGGCGACTAATCCAGGTCGATATCTTAGAATTTCTGGAATAATTCTTGCGGTTAAGTAATTTACGAATTCGACGCCTTCTGGCATTAATGCTAGATAGCCCTCTAAGGCATCATGAGCGTTCATAAGAGCGGGCTGTCCCGGAGGAGCTGCAATTGGCACCATGACTGGCGGCAATCCAAATAGTTTTGCAAATAAATCTTTGGCTACGACTGGAATTACTTTTAAGGTATCTTTTAAGCCTAGTGCAGACGCTGAAGCTAAACCATCTGTGAATGGACATTGTGCAATTGCAGCTTTAAGTTCTGGATGTCTGCTCGCAATAGTAATTGCATGCCCTCCACCGAAAGAACTTCCCCAAATTCCTACACGCTCACCATCAAGCGACGGATAGTTTTTTACAAATTTTAAAGCTGCTTCCCAATCATCTAATTGGCGATTTACAGACATGAGTTGACGAGGTTCACCACCACTGTCGCCAAGATATCGATAGGTAAAGGCTAAAGCAGCAATACCCGCTTGGGCGAAACGTTCTGCAAAAGCATCTAATCTCATTTCTCGGATTGCACCAATGCCATGCCCAAGCACAACTACAGGAGGTTTTGTTACGCCTTTAGGTAAAAATAGCCATGCAGAACAATAAGTTTCACCTGAATCAAAACGAATATCTTCTTTAACAACCTGATATTTAGAAATATTTACTTGATTTTTATTCATTTTTTATTTCCTTCAGACGCTAATGGAAGTGAGCCACGCTTTAAAGTCTCTTGAAATACTTCAGCATCATAGAAAGGTAATTTTTTACGTTGATCGGTTTGCTCTAGATAGCCTTTCATGAGCTTTTGTGCTGTCTCTGTTGGGGATATATGAATAAATTCAGTTCGCTCTCTATGCAGACCTTCTTCTAATGTTTCCGACCCACCAAAATATGCCGCACGCTTAATTGCAGCTCGTGCTGTTTTAGGACGTTTACTCAAATAAATTGCTCGCTCTAAAGCTTTATCTATCAACTGATCTTTAGGCACGACTTCATCTACATAGCCAATTTCTAACGCAGCTTTTGGAGATACAGGTTTTCCTTCAAGCATCATCATTAACGCTCGATGAGTTCCCACTAATCTCGTTAATCGCTGAGTCCCACCACCTCCTGGATTAATACCCAGTAAGACTTCAGGTTGGCCAATTACATAATTGCCATCAACCATAATTCTGATGTCACAGGCTTGTGCAAACTCGCTACCCAAACCCAGAGCAGAGCCATTTAATGCTGCGATAAAAATCACACCACTTCTATTCATTCGTAAAAAAGTTTCATGCAATTTATCTAATTGCATACCACCATCTAAAGGGGTAAGTTCCGCTAACTGCTCTAAGCCTGGAACTCCTCGAATACTTTTAGATGTACGTGCAACCAAAGAAGAAGTTTTTAGCCCCAGCTTTGGAATACTAGCTCCACCTTCTTGCAACCAACGGACATCAGCATGGGCAATAAAATAATCTGGATGATCCCCAGTAAAAATTACTGCCTCAACAGAGGTATGCTTTTTTTCAAGATCATCTAATAGTTCAGATAACTCTTCAGCCATATCTAGTCCCATTAACTGATAAGGACCGCCATCTAAGTGAGCAATGAGCACATTGTCATGAGTTTCCAATTTAATGTGCTTTCTCTGTATTTCACTATTAATCATTTCAGAACCCTTCTTTATTTGACTAACATTAGCCTTGCTATTACTTGTATTTAACGACTGAGAATAATGGCTACAGGCCGCTAAACTTATTGCTACTGCTGACAAAACAGCACTTTTAAGTATCTTCATGATGCAATCCTAGTCACCACATTTTATGTCTCTAAGCTCGATATCTCGCTGGAAGAATCCGTTCAGCTTTGCTTAACTTTTATTGAAAAAATATGAAATTAGTAGCTACTAAGCATTAACAATAACATTGTTATGGTTTAATATAACAATGTTATTTTTATTGCGCAATAACTTTGTTATGGAAAAAAAAAGTCCTCGTACACGTTTATTAGAAGCAGCAATGCGAATAATCGAAAACCAAGGTCCTTCTCAAATTAAAGCGAGAACTGTTGCTTTAGAAGCAGGTCAGTCCACTATGGGTGTTTATACTCACTTTGGCGGGGTGCCTGAGCTGCTGCAAGCCATAGCTGACGAAGGATTTACCCAACAAGCTCGTTTATTTAAAAGTATAGAAAACACAGACGAGCCAATGACAAACATGTGTTTAATGGCTTTAGAATGCCGAAATTTTGCTATGGCTAATCCGCATCTTTATGATTTGATGTTTGGCTTGTCTATTCAGGGACGATACACACCACTTCGGAGAAGTGAAGCGTCAGCCAATGAAAGTACAGAAGCATTTAAAAATTCTTATTCATACTTACGTCAAGAATGTGTCAATCTGATAGAAGCAAAATATATTCGAGACATTGACCCTGATGTGATGGCGGCACAGTTATGGAGTGCACTGCATGGATTTATTATGTTAGAGCTTGGGCAACACTTTACTAGTTGCCCTAATCCAACCACCGAAATTCTAATTCCAATGTGTATTAATCTAATAGTTGGATTAGGCGCAGAAGCACAAATAGCAGAAAATGCGGCAAATAAAGCTCTAACTATCTGGAATTCAAAGAATATCGTATAAAACTAGCTATATAAAATGATGTCAACCGAGGCATCATTTTATACAATATTCAAGTTATTCTAAAAACTGAATTCCCTTTCCCACAAAGTCTTGATGAAATTGAAATATGCCTCCGCAACTTGTGTCTGGGTAAATAATTAATAAAACTAAACCAAGCGTTTCAAATTCAATCGCGTTATCAGCCATTGCTTAAACAGTAGCTGGAGTTTTTCCTTGTGAACCGCCAACACCCCGATTATCAAAGATGATGCTCCACTTTTCTTTAGCAATCCCATCAATGGCTCTAGGATCCCAATCATCAATTACAGCACTAAAATGATTTAGCAGAATAATTGGTATGCCTTCTTTTTCCCAAATTCACGATAAGTAAATAAAGTTCCATCGACATTGAGCTTTAAGGTTGGTGAATGATTTGCAGAGCTTTTATTTTTTGTATGCAATTTCTTTCTCCATTAATTTTGAAATTGGTTTGAAAATCGTATGAGCCAATAAAAACTAGAAATAAATTCGATAAAAGTCACTATCATTTTAGTAGTAACTATTTTGTTTTTAGATTATGATGAAAATATCAAGGTGAAACTGAATAGCGAACACCTTCAAATTGGAAAAAATGGTATGACTGGTAAAGTAGTTCTAATTACAGGTGCATCTTCTGGTATTGGTTTAGCAACAGCAAACCTTTTACATGAGGCTGGATTTATTGTTTATGGCACAAGCCGACAAGCAAAAGATTCATCAAAATACAAATTTCATCTTATTGAGTTAGACGTAAATCAAGACAATTCAGTTGCCCAAGGCGTTGAGAAAGTAATAGCAACTGAAGGAAAAATTGATGTCTTAATTAATAATGCTGGGTTTGCAATAGCGCCTGCTGGTGCCGAAGAAAGCTCAATGCAACAAGCACAGGCTATTTTTGACACCAACTTTTTTGGTGCGGTTCGAATGACTCGTGCAGTGGTTCCACATATGCGCCAGAAAAAATCAGGATTGATCTTAAATATCAGTTCAATTCTTGGGCTTTTACCTCTGCCTTTTGGCGCACTTTACTCTGCATCAAAACATGCACTTGAAGGTTACTCTGAATCTTTAGATCACGAATTAAGATCTCAAGGTATTCGTGTGTCACTTATTGAACCTGCTTACACTAATACTTCTTTGGGAGTAAACTTACTCGAAGCAGATAATAAAATTTCTTTTTACGATCAAACTCGTGAAAAGCTACATAAACAAATGATTAATTCAATTAATAAGTCAGATGACCCAAGTGTGGTTGCCAATACAATTTTAGCGGTCATTCAAAGTCAACATGTTGTGCCACGCTACACAGCAGGAAAAACTGCAAAAAGCTTAAAAGCGTTAAGACGATTTGCACCTGCAAAGATCTTTGACAAATTAATTCACCGCAGCTTGAAAGTTTAGAATAAACCCAAGCCTATAAAACTTTAAAATAATTTTGAGAAATAGAGGTTTCAAATGAAAGCAGCCTACATTAGCCGTTATGGCAACATTGATGACGTACAGCTCGATGAACAATCTCAACCACCACTAACAGCAGACGCTGTGCTCGTTAAAGTTCATGCAGCCAGCATTAACCCTCTCGACTTAAGAGTTTTAGAGGGTGAATTTAAAGCAATTCTCCCAGTGAAGTTTCCTTTTATATTAGGCAATGATTTTGCAGGTACAGTCGTAGAAGTTGGATCGAAGGTTACCCAGTTTAAAGCTGGAGATGAAGTCTATGCCAAGACAGATTTAAACGGCGCTTTTGCTGAATATACTGTGGTTCAACAGTCTTCACTTGCACTGAAACCGCAAAATATTTCAATGGAACAGGCGGCCGCCCTACCATTAGTTGCCTTAACTTCATGGCAAGCACTAGTTGAAATTGCAAAAGTTAAAGCTGGTCAAAAAGTACTTATTCATGCAGGTTCTGGCGGTGTTGGCTCAATTGCAATTCAACTTGCCAAATCACTTGGCGCTACAGTAGCAACCACAACCAGTGCCAAAAACAGTGGTTGGGTGAAAGAGCTAGGTGCTGACATCATCATTGACTATAAAACAATGGACTTTGAGCAAGAACTTAAAGATTACGACGTAGTCTTAGATACACAAGGCGGGAAAACCTTAGAAAAATCACTGAACGTTCTTAAACGTGGTGGACGTCTTATTAGTATTTCAGGACCACCTGACCATGCTTTTGCAGAGGCAATTAATCCGAACTGGTTCCTAAAATGTGTTATTCCGATGTTAAGCTGGTCAATTCGACATAAAGCAAAAAAACGCGGGATTACTTACTCATTTTTATTTATGCAACCCAATGGTCAACAGCTCTCAAAAATTACTGAACTGGTAGAAGCTGGAAAAATTAAACCCGTAGTTGACCAAACCTATGACTTTATTCAAATTAAAGAAGCGCTCCAATATGTAAATACTGGACGAGCAAAAGGGAAAGTTGTTTTACAATTTGATGAATAAGGTACATAGCTCAAATATTATCTAGATTACGCAAGGGTTCGAAAATTATATAGCCGCTCATATGGCGGCTATAGACCATGAATAAGATGAATTAAAAGGTCTTATTCATTATTTCTGAGCCTAAAAGAAGCAATATTCGTACAAGCTTTTATTTAGTTTAGTTAAGTTCTTTTATTGTAGATAAAAAAGTTAAGGCTTGCTCAGTTGACCCTTCATTTAAAGGGCTGTGGTTGGGGTTAAAGTATCGCAAACATGCAAATATTATATTATCAACTTTCGGCACACGGTCTTGTCGAGCTGCTCGGAAATAATCTTTGAAACGAAAACGATGTGGTAATTGCGCATCTTGTTCTACTAGATTTTCGACAGCAACATAAGCCAAAACAATAAATAGAGGGAACGTGAAAACCGCTGCCCCCACTCGAAGTACATTACTATTGCTAAAATATCTAAACATTGCATCGGCTACTTCACGGTGCTCAACCTCTTCAGCCCCATGCCATTGCAATAAACGTAACATTTCCAAATCGACAGGTGCTTGTTGTAGCCCCTCTGCATTGAGAACCCAATCCCCTAATACTCCAGTCAGATGCTCAGCCGCGGCCACCATTGCTAATCGGGTCGTTAGCCACATCGACTTTAAGCGTGGATGCTTCAATTCATAGCCTAATGGTTTTGGGCCAATCATGTCATTAAATATCCAATTCGTCATCTTGGTATAACGACTTAAATCAATCCCTAACGCCTCTATATGCCGAGTTCCGAGAGTGTGCCCATAACTATGAGCACCCTCTTGTTTAATGAAAGCAATTGCTGCCTCTTTCAGTTTTTCATCTTTAATATAAGGCAATGCATCTCTAAACGTCTGACAAAACCAACGTTCTGGTGCAGGTGTAATTGGGTTAATTGAATTTAATATCTGTGAAACTATGGGATCATCATAAATCCAATGACATGGGGTTTCAGTAAAATTAAATACTGGACGCCGCGGCACAATGACATGGTTTTGTCTGATTAAACTATTCATGATAATAAATCCTTATATATCAAAAGCACTTACCATTAATCCTGAGTCAAAATGTTAAAGCCCATACGTGGACCAAAAGCAATCAATGTACGTACTAAGCCCTTAATCACTTTCTGCTTTTGTCCACTACTAATACGGCGAAATTGCGAAGCATGCCAAGCGAGTTGCAAATAGGCATCTACAGGTTTGTATCCAATGGCTGGAATTTTTGCTGGTTCTAATACCGATTTTCCTGCTAACAGTTGTTTGGCTAAATCAGGCTGTACTGCAAAAGGTCGAGCCAATCCAACCAAATCGACCGTACCATTGGCAACAATATGGTTCATAAAATCTACATCGCGCAGTCCACCTGTTAACATGAGTGGTAATTTGCTTTGTTTACGAAGTGCAGTGGCATAGTCAATAAAATATGCATCACGCTGAGCAGAACGATCTGGTGCATAGCCTAACTGTGCAGGGGATTCATAATTCCCGCCTGAAATCTCTAATAGGTCGATCCCTTCTGCTTCTAAAGCTAATGCAATGTCTATCGATTCTTCCTGACTTAATCCGCCTTTTTGAAAATCGGCAGAGTTGAGTTTTACACTTAATATTTTGTCTTTGCCTATTGCAGCTCGCACAGCCTGAACTGTTTCAATGAGCATACGGCGTCGGTTTTCAGGACTACCGCCCCACTGATCTGTCCGAACATTGGCTAGAGGTGATAAAAATTGTGAGAGTAAATAGCCATGCGCTGCATGCACCTGTACTCCATCAAAACCAGCTTCAATAGCCAGCCTCGCAGTTTGAGCAAATCGATTGATCTGTTCATATATTTCCGCTTCGGTCATCGCACGCGGAATGCGAATAATATTCATGGCAGGTAAATCAAGCCCAACTGCTGAAGGGCCTATTGGCTTTTTCAAAAGTGGTAAAACTGCAACACGGCCGGGATGGTTAATTTGCATAATAATTTTGCTGCCATTGGCCTTAGCAGCCTGAGCCCATAACTTATTTGCTTGCAGAAATTCTGCTGACTCTAAAACCACATTTCGTGGTTCAACAAAAGCACGGTGGTCAATCATCACATTGCCTGTGATTAATAACCCTGCTCCACCTCTGGCCCAAGCTGCATACAACTGTTGTAAGTCAGTGGTCGGTGAACCATGCCGATCAGCAAGTTGTTCACTCATGGCAGATTTGGCAATTCGGTTTGGAATACTAATGCCACAGGCTAACGTTAAAGGACTTGCTAATGTGGGTTTTGAATTAGGTTTTGTCATTTTGTTTCTTCCTAAATTTAAAAATCATTCATTAAGATATAGGTCTTTTAATTTCATCATTTGTTCACGGTTATCGTGTTGCCAAGGATGAAAATCTTTAGAATAAAAATCTAAGTAACTGCGACTAATTTTTCGAATCACACCTTGACCGCCAAGCAAATATTTCAAACCCACATATAGACTTTTAAAATCTCTATTTTTGCCCGAAGCCTTTAAAAGCTCTTTTGTTCCTCTGGTGGTAATGATGACAAAAGAAAGTGTGGTTTCTAACATCACCAACCGTAAGAAATAAGGTCTATTCACTAAAGATTGGTAAACATCAAACGCCACAGCTTTATGCTCTGTTTCTTCAATGGCATGCCAAGCCCAAATTTTTCGCAAATGAACATTAAACAACTCTAAGTCTTCGGGCGCGATACTAATAAAATAGTCCGCTAAAATTGCCGTTAAATGTTCCATACATACCGTGCAAGCCAACTGATGCTCTAAAGAAAATCGTTGCTGCAACATACGGTTCATCTTTTTAAAACGTTTATAAATACGTTCAACTGGATAACCTTTTTTAAGCATGACAGCATTAAGCGCATCGTGCTCTTTGCCGTGATGAGCTTCTTGACCAATAAAAGCTCGGACTTGTTTAAGCAAAATAGGATCGCTAATTTTGTCCTGATAATTACGCACACTATAAATAAACTGCCGCTCACCATCTGGAAAAGCACTCGACAAAGCAGTAAATAACATGGTCAGCAAGGGATTATTTTTAAACCAAAACTCTGGTATTTCATCTGGAAAAGATAAGTCTAACTGGCGCACTGTAATGTCAATTGATGCGGAAATTTTAGAAAAATCTTGTGCTGGCTTTGACTCAAAAACTGCATTCATCTTTATTCTCCAGCTATAAAACGCGTGGATTAAACTGACGTAATAAAAATAACGGCGTACGTAACCGAGGTATTTGAATCGGTGGAATTACCCCTCCCGACAAATCAACGCGATGTAGTCTGGCCTCAATAACTTCGCCTAACCCCATATCATGTAAAGGATCGTTTGCTGTGCCTGTAAAACGTAAGTTCATTTCAACCTGACGCACTTCAACTGGATGCTCTTTCGGGGTGAATCGAACTTCACGGGGTAAACTAATTCCTAATCCACCCGTAATATTCCGATGCGGTAATCCTAAAATTGGAGGTGCATCATGAATGACTTCACCCAGCTTGGCTTCCATTTCAATGAGTGTTGTGCCTCGGCGTGAAGCTTTGCTTAAAATGCGTTTGCCATCATTTTCCCAGCTAATTTCTCCCATCTTTTTAGGGTAGCCTAACAATTCACGGCCAATAATCATGGCGCGGTCATCGTCCAAAATCATCCAAGGACAAAAGATTCCTGTTTTATTGCCAACTTTAATATGAACAAATAGACCCGCTTCATGGTAATCGCCCGTATAGACATTTTCTGGGAAATACGCACAAAACAGATCGGCTCTGGCAGGTTTAACTAGTGTCATTCCAGATGGTAACCAGCGCGCCATTGCTTTTTCATCAATTTCAACAACAGCAGTCAAATATTGAGCATTGTGATAAAGCTTATTGCCAAGATTGGCTAAACCCACAAGCACACGTAAGTCATTAATCAACTGTTTCATGGGCTTAATCTCGAAAATACTTGTTTAAGAATGGGCAGCAAAATAATGCGTGGTGTGTAACGCCCTCCAAAGGTTTGGGCCTGTGCCACGAAACCCGGAATCACAATTCGACAATTTCGATCCATTCCTTGAATGGCTTCTTTGGCGACGCGTTCTGCGGTTACCCAAACAAGACCGCCACCTACACCATCAATTTTTGTAATGCCTGCAACTTCGTTAAAACCAGTTTTCGTTGGCCCCGGAGCCAGTAGCGTACAGCTAACCCCTGTCCCTTTAAGTTCGCTATGTAATGACTCGGCAAAAGAATTGGCAAATGCCTTGGTTGCTGCATAAGTTGCATTTGCTGGAGTCGGCTGATGACCAGAAGTAGAACCCACAATGAGTATTGCCCCAGCTTTTCTTTTAATCATTTGTGGCAACACAGCTAAAGTCAGGTCATGAATTGCCACTGAATTAACTTCAACTTCTTCACGCTCTCGGTCTGCATCTAAGTCTTGTAGGCAACCAAAAGTCGCAAATCCAGCGTTATTACAAAGAATGGCTACTTCAATATTTTCTAAATAATCACGAAATTTAGCTCGCGCCGCCCGATCACCCAAATCACATGGATATAAATCTACGGATATTTGATATTCGGCTTTTAATTTTTCAGCAAGTGCCTCTAATTTTTCTACACGGCGAGCCACTAAAACTAAAGAATAGCCTCGTACAGCAAACTGTTTTGCTAGCTGTTCACCAATGCCTGATGAAGCGCCAGTAATCACAACTCGAGAGGAAGCTTGTGGAATAGGTAAGCTCATAATTGATGCTCAAAATATAGTAAATTGATTATTCCGAACTTTTAACTTGAGCGTGAGATGTGGATCAGACATACTGATAATCATTTTCGGCCATAATAAAAAACAATATGAAAGATCCTTATGGGCTTTCCAAAGCCAGCATTCCTATTTCTTATGCGCATTTGTTACTAGAAATCATGGTCGACAAAGGATTTTCTGCGCTTGAAATTTTGAAGAAAAGTAAAATTCCCTTAAACCTTTTAGATCAACTAGATGCGCGAATTACTCCTGTGCAGTGGTCTAAACTGGCATGGGAAAGCTTGTTATTGTCGAAAGATTCTGGCTTAGGATATGAATATGGGCTAAAACTGCGTTTAACTGCTCATGGCCCGATGGGATATGCGTTAATGAGTAGCCTAAACTTACATCAGGCTCTCGATGTTTCAACGCAATTCTTTAACATGCGATTAAAAGATTACCGCATTGCTCTGCTAGACGATCATGAATTTTCTATTATTGAAATTAAAGAAACTCATCCTGTTGTCAGCAATCAGCCCGCGCAAGTGGAAAAGCTTAGACGATTTTTTTATGAATGTTTGATGATTGGGGTGATTCAAGCTGGTCAGTTTTTGATAGAGCATGACTTTACTGAAATTGAGTTATGGGTGGATTGGCCAGAACCTACCTATCACAAAGCCTCTCAGCATTTATTGCCACCTATTCGATTTAACCAAGCAACTAATCAAATTCGATATAAAAAACAGCTTCTAGATTTACCCATTAAAATGGCAGATCCGATTGCCTTTAAACAAGCTCTGGTGCAGTGTGAAGCTGAACAAATCCGTTTTTCCGAGCAAATTAAAGATATATGCCTGACCGTAAAGGCCGAACTAAACTTAAAACCGCAGGTGGGTTATCCCTCATTTGATGAAATTGCGACTCGCTTAAACATGTCTAGCCGAACATTGCGGCGCCATTTGAACCAAGTCGGTTCTTCATATCTGCAACTGCTTGAAGAAGCTCAACAAAAAGAAGCTGAGCATTTGTTACTTCATAGTGATATGGATATACAAGAAATTGCGCTTTATCTGGGCTATATACAACCTACAAATTTCACACGAGCTTTTAAGAAATGGACAGGTCAAACACCAATTACTTTTAGAACGAATCAATAATGTGGATCTAACAAAATATATCTTGCTGTCTTGCTATTTTTATGTATGATTGAGTAATCACTCAATTAATGTGTTTGTATATGGCTCGTCCACGCAGTGAAGATAAACGTAATGCAATTTTAAGTGCTGCTATTGAAACATTAGCAGAGCTTGGTGAGCGTGCGTCTACCTCAAAAATTGCAAAAGTCGCTGGTGTCGCGGAAGGTACTTTATTTACCTATTTTAGCAATAAAGAAGAACTGCTGAACCAGTTATATCTTTCACTAAAGGCTGAACTACGTCAGGTCATGATGCTTGGTTACCCTGATCACTCCGATTTGCAAACACAAATGTCTCATATTTGGCAAAGCTATTTGGACTGGAGTTTAGAAGCTCCACTCAAACGCAAAGTCATGGCACAGCTTTCAACCTCTGAACAAATTACCGAGCAAAGCAAACAAATTGGCATGCAAACCTTTTGTGACCTCACCCAAAATATTCAAGAACGTATTAATGATGGCAAATTAAGAGATTATCCACCGTTATTTATTGCTTCAATTTTAGGTGCGCTTGCAGAAGTTACACTTAATTTTATTGCTCAAGACCCTTCTCAAACCGAGCTTTATCGTAAATCTGGTTTTGAAGCGTTTTGGCATGCAGTTTCAATTTAGATAAAAGTTAAGGATGCGCGGCGTCCTTATTTTTAAACGAATTAATGAGTGAGCAAATACTCATTTAAATAAATCAAAATAAGCACTTAGCCCAAGTTCTTATTTGCACATATAGGTTTGTTCCAATAAGGAAAAACAAGATGACTATTTCAAACACAACAGACTTGCCTTCTCCCTTAATGCCATCTCAACAGCACAATGGCAAATTTAGAAATACGCGTCCCAATCAACACAAGCCTTCTTTTGGCAAAACACTTCAGCTCATGTGGAAGTTTTTATTTAACAAACCAAAAGACACCGTTCCAAACAAAGAAATTCCTATTTTAAGTTTGTCGAAAGAGCAGTTATTAAGTGCACCCGATCGCTCTCTATTTCGTTTGGGCCACTCAACTATCTTACTAAAACTGCAAAATGAATTTTGGTTAACCGACCCAGTTTTTTCAGAGCGTGCATCACCTTTTCAATGGCTTGGGCCAAAACGTTTCCACCAACCACCGATTAGCATTGCGGACTTACCACCCATTAAAGGCGTGATTTTGTCGCATAACCACTACGACCACCTCGACTATCATGCTGTTATGCAACTTAACGATAAAGTTGAGCATTTCTTAACACCACTTGGTGTCGGTAACACACTCATTAAATGGGGAATTCCAGCAGAAAAAATTCAACAACTTGATTGGTGGGATACTACCCATGTAGATGGACTAAAATTGGTGGCTACCCCTGCTCATCATTTTTCAGGCCGTGGTATGGGCGATAGTAATGCGACCCTTTGGGCTTCGTGGGTAATTATTGATAATGACTTACGTGTATTTTTCAGCGGTGACACAGGCTATTTCGATGGATTTAAAGAGATTGGACATCGTTATGGCCCATTTGATCTGACCATGTTAGAAACTGGTGCTTATGACCCTGAATGGCCCGATGTTCATATGCAACCAGAGCAAACGTTACAAGCACATATCGATTTAAAAGGTCGTCATTTGTTACCTGTACACAACGGTACTTTTGATTTGGCACTTCATGCTTGGGATGACCCGTTTGAACGTATTGTCGGTTTGGCTAAGCAAAAAGATTTGGGCATTAGCACACCACAAATGGGCGAAATCCTAAATCTGAATGAGCCAAATATAGAAAATTATTGGTGGCGTTCGTAAGTTTTTCGATATTTTTTAAATTATTTATTTCTCTTTAAAGGTATTTAAATTCAGATATATAACGTCAATTTTCCTTATTTGCATTCTCTTTAAATAAAACTAGGACTAACTTTGTCTTAGTTTTATTGTTGACTTAAAACACAGACTCTATTAGTCTGTGTTTGTAATTGATCAATTATGAAATTAAATGGCTTATATCACTAGTAGCGTCGAGTATGCGATTCACTGTCTTCTTTTTCTTGTGAACAATGAAGATAAACCCTTGAGTAGTAAGGATCTTGCCGAATTACAAGGAGTCTCTCCGAGTTTTATGGCCAAGATTTTTCCTAAACTTGAAAAGGCAGGTCTTGTTATTGCTCAAGAAGGTGTTCGTGGTGGGTATTTACTCGCTCGATCCGCTCATGAAATCAGTTTTTTAGATATCGTGAATGCAATCGAAGGTGAAAAACCGCTTTTTGAGTGCCAAGAAGTTCGTGGGAAATGTGCGGTCTTTAATCATGCCCCGCCAGATTGGGCAACCGGTGGTGTGTGTGCAGTGCATGCGGTCATGCTACAGGCCGAAAAAGCCATGCGAGATGCGCTAGGTGCTCATACACTTGGCGATATTGCAGACCGTTTTGGCCGTTATGCACCCGACGTATTTTTTAGCGATGTAAATGGCTGGATCAATGATCGCATTGAAGCAAGAACAGCAAAAATGCGGAAAAATAAAATATCGCGGGACACCCCCGACTAACGAGCTGATAGGGCCTCAAACCCTAAGCTAAAACTCCACTAATCGTTTTAAACGCCTTCTCAGATTTTTCGGACAATCAGAGAAAGGATTCGCTCACCCTAAATTTTGTGATGAGCTGGAATGTGTTGTCCGAAAAATCTATCAAAAGGATAATCAAATGAGTAAGCGTATTATTATTGCTGGTTCTGGCTTTGCTGGTTTATGGGCTGCACTTGCTGCACAAAGAGCAATTTACTTAGCGTCGCAAGAACAAAATATTGAAGTAGTGATGGTTTCCCCTAGCCCGAATGTTGATATTCGTCCTCGTCTTTATGAAGCTGTACTAGAAAACATGAACCCTGATATTTCAGATTTATTAAGTGTGGTTGGGGTTAAATTTCTAGCAGGTTGGGTAAATAAAATTGATGTCGACCAACAGGCAATTGAAGTTTCCACCACCGATGGCAGCAAACAAACCTTAAGCTATGACCGTTTTATTCTGGCAACCGGAAGTACTACGTTTATGCCCCCAATACCGGGCCTTACCGAATATGGCTTTAGCGTAAGCACACTAGAAGATGCCGAAAAACTAGATCAACATCTTAAAAACTTAGCCCATAAACCTGCAAATGCAGCGCGTAACACCGTGGTCGTTGCAGGTGGTGGGCTTACTGGGCTAGAAACCGTTACCGAAATGCCTGAACGTCTGCGTAGCATTTTAGGCGAAACTGATATACGTGTTGTTTTAGTAGATTCCTCAACAGAAATTGGTGCAGCAATGGGTGACCAAGCTGCTACCGTTATTCGAGAAGCTCTTAGCGAGCTTGGTGTGGAAGGTAAAGCTGGACTACGAGTTACAGCACTAGATGCATCAGGGGTAACGCTTTCTAATGGCGAAAAAATCGAAACACAAACCGTGATCTGGACTGCGGGCATGCGAGCCAACTCGCTCACCTCTCAAGTTACTGGTGAAAAAGATAATTTAGGACGTATTTTAGGGGATGCTTATTTACATGCACCTGAAGCAAAAAATATTTTTGTCACTGGCGATACGGTAAAAGTTCCAACCGATGATTTAGGTAACTTTAACGTGATGTCTTGCCAACATGCCATGAGTCTAGGCCGTGTAGCGGGTTACAACGCTGCGGCAGAACTAGTTGATTTACCACTTCATCCATACAGTCAACCGAAGTATGTGACGTGTGTTGACTTAGGTCCTTGGGGCGCACTCTATAGCGAAGGTTGGGATCGTCAGGTTCAATTTGTGCGTGATGAAGCTAAAAAAATTAAACAAGAAATTAATACCATCTGGATTTATCCACCAGCCGCAGACCGCGAAGCAGTTTTTGCAATAGCTAACCCTGATTTTGTGATTGTTCCTTAAAGTTAGCCTTGCTAGATCACACCACTTTATTTAAACAGTCGAAAAGCAAAACCGTCACTGGTTTTGCTTTTCTAGTTTATATTTGAATCATTAACAATTATGACTTTTCTAGCTCTTCTACTATTGCTAAAGCCGTCTTTCTAGCTGAAAAAGGGTTTTGACCTGTAATTAACTTGCCGTCTTGAACGACATATGGAGCAAAAGGAATAAAAGCTTTTTCATAATGAGCGCCGTATTCTTTCGCTAACTCTTCGGCATTGTACGGCACTTTTTTTGCCACTCCGGCCAAGACCTCTTCACTCCAAGCAAAGCCCGTTAACTTCTTATCTTTTATCAGTCGCTCGCCATTTGAAAGTCGTACATTGAGCAAGCCACAATAGCCATGACAAACACTCGAAACGATGCCGCCATTTTCATAAATATTTTTGGTGATTTCTTGAAGTTCAGGGTTATCTAAAAAATCCCACATCACACCGTGACCACCTGTATAGTAAATCACGTCATAATCTTCCCAATGAATATCAGAAGGCTTAAATGTATTTGCCAGTAGCGTAATAAAAGCTTGATCTTTTTCTCTGTCTTTAACAGATTTATCAGCAACTAACGGCAAAAGTGACTTAGGTTCAATTGGAGTTTTTCCGCCATTTGGGCTAACAATATCTTGTATGTAACCTTGCTTTTCAAATTCATCATAGGCATGGGTGAGTTCGCTTAACCATAGCCCTGTTGGTTCATTAACATCCTTATAGCGTGAAACATTGGTGACGACGTGTAATATGCGTTTAGACATTTTCTCACCTCATTTTTCATATTTATAATTCTATTCTTTCATCTATCAAAGCATAGAAAGCTGTTACTGAAAGTGTGTGCTTGGTAAAGTTATGAACCTTGCTTTTAAGTGACTATAAGTCTAAAGTTAACTTGAATGTCAATAGAGTCTGTGGCCATGAATATTAGCGAGTTATCCAAATTAAGTGGTTTAAGCACCCCTACAATTCGTTATTACGAGCAAATCAAACTCTTACCTAAAGCAAAAAGAAAATCGAATGGCTATCGTGAATATACCGATAACGATTTGAAGCAACTTTCTTTAATTCAGCAAGCCCAACAAGTTGGGTTTTCCTTAGCTGAAATTAAAGCTTTTTTGCCTTCTAAAGTTGCCACTTGGAACCATGATGCCCTTATTCAAACAATTGAATTAAAAATTCAGGAAATAGAACTTTTAGAACAAAAGCTAAAGGTGAGTAAGCAAAACTTACGCACCATGATTGATGCGATCAACAACAAACCCGATGAAATTACCTGCGAGCAAAATGCAGAAAGGCTCATGACACTTTATTTCGACAAAGCAAGAACACCGTAATTTCTTCGAGACCTATTGACCTTAAAGTATGCTTTAAACATAAGATTGGCTACAGGTGATGAATGAGGACCTGTCATGTTTAAAGTTTGGAATTTTCAGCGTTGTTTAACCATTATTTTTGCCATTTTTTTGACTACACATGTGGTACATGCCGCTGAGTCAAATAAAGCTCAAAGCTTTACCAAAGCAAACGGAAAAATTTTAGTCGTAATGACCAATCACTCGGCTTACCCTTCCCGTTCGGATAAAACAGGACTTTGGCTGACTGAACTCACTCATTTTTACGATGTGGCCTTAGCTGCTGGTTATGAAATGGATTTTGTAAGTCCTTTAGGTGGTGAAGTTCCACTAGATGAACGTAGCCTAAAGTCCATTTACCTAGACAAATCAGCACATCAGCATTTAGCCGACCCAGCCTTTATGCAGCGGTTAAAAACAACATTAGCTCCAAATGTGATTAATCCTTCGCAATACAAAGCCATTTACTATACCGGTGGCCATGGAACCATGTGGGATTTCCCAACCAATAAAGCTTTGCAAAACATTAGTGAACAAATCTATCGCCAAGGTGGAGTCGTTTCAGCAGTATGTCATGGTGTGGGTGGTTTATTGCCTTTACAGGATGAAAATGGCAAACCCTTAATTGCAGGTAGAACCGTTACTGGTTTTGCAAATATTGAAGAAACACTTTCAGGTATTAAGTCTCAAGTTCCTTTTTCTCTACAAAATGGACTTATTGAACGTGGAGCAAAATACAAAGAAGCGTTTATTCCGTTTACTTCGTATGTGGTTTCGGACGATAGAATTATTACTGGACAAAACCCTCAGTCGAGTAAAGAAATTGCTGAAACAGTTGTTAAGCGTTTAAGCAGTATGCAATAAAGCTAAAAAGACGAATTATAGACCAGCACTGTAATTCGTCTTTTCCATACAAATATTATAGAAAAAATTAGCTTATCTTTTGATAGTGAAGACCGAGAGCTCCAGAAGCAAACGTTTTATTTTCAATAAGTTTAAGATTGGTCTTTTGCTGAATGCCTTGAAACAGTGGCAAGCCCTTACCAATCAGCACGGGCGAAACTGTAATTTTATATTCATCAATTAAATCAAGTTGCATCAAATAGTGCGCGAATCGAGGACTCCCCAGAATCACCATATCCTTACCCACTTGCTGTTTCAGCTTATTAATTTCTTCTTCGACATGGTCTTTTACAAGACGGGAATTATTCCATTCAACTGTATCTAAAGTAGTTGAAAAAACGATTTTCTCTGTTTTTTCAATCCACTCAGCATGATTGCGTTCATGCTCTGAAGCTTCTGG
Organism: Acinetobacter oleivorans DR1; assembly: GCF_000196795.1. Lineage (NCBI taxonomy): Bacteria > Pseudomonadati > Pseudomonadota > Gammaproteobacteria > Moraxellales > Moraxellaceae > Acinetobacter > Acinetobacter oleivorans. Next base: position 1,892,631 of record NC_014259.1, on the reverse strand, counting down.
ATTTGAAAGCATGGTTGGCCAGTAATTATGCATCATCTGGTAGGTCGCACGTCCCCAAATTACCGTATCGGCAGTGCTCAAAATTTCTTTGGCATGGTTTGCTAAATCGGCATCGTAAGCAATCCAGCCTATGTCCATTGCCCCATTTGGACCTTCGACAAAACTGTCAAGCGATGCATGTAGAAATAGTATGAGTTTTCTCATTATTCTCATTCCTTTGTTATGAAAAATATTTATCGCTTTTTAGTATATTCAATTTGAATTATTTCTTATGCAGTGTTTTGTTTTCTGTTTTTCTTTTTATCCATATTAAGCCGTATTTACTTGAAATATTTAAAAATAACCCGAATAAGAGTGACTCCTTATTCGGGACAATCTATAAACATACTGTTTTAATAAAAGCTTTTAATTAATAACCAATGGACCAGAACCCGGTAGCTCCGTCACTAACTTATAACCCATCAATTTTGCAGGTGTATATGTACCGCCTTTCACGGTATTTTTGAGTAAATAATTCACCACAGTCAGTGAGCCATTTACGGTAAGGCTATACGCATTTTCTGTTTGGATACGAGCAGTTTTGACTTCCCCACGCGTATTTCTTGCCTCACCCCAAACATAGGTAGGTACTTTCGCGCGGAGTTCCTCATTTGGCCCAACAACGGTTTTTTCAATACGCGACTTAATAAACTTCTGCACAGCATTAATTTTTAATACTGGGCGTAAATAGTTCATCATTTTCGCACCAAAAATCATTTTAGGAAACGCGGGTACAAACACTTCAATGTTTGGAATGCCTGTTGTATAGAATGCAGTAGATACGTCTCCCCAAGGAACACTCATAGCACTTTTTTTACCGTCACCAAAATCAATGGTCCGAACATAATGTGCTAATGGAACGGTAGTAATTTTTCCGTTTTTACGAATTTTTCCGCCTTCGGCCATGCCTTCTGTACTTGTTTTAGCAGTACCCGGTGAAAACCCTGTTCTAGAGTCAAAACCAAGTGCTAAATGGGTCGCATCTGGCAATGCTTCTTTCAGTGCCGCGGCAACACAATCTGTCGGAATCACATCGAAACCAACACCCGGACAAAGCACAATATCGGCTTTTTCAGCTTGGCTGTTCAGTGACTGTGCCAATTCAAATACAGAGATTTCACCCGTAATATCTAAATAGTGAGCGCCTGCTTTAATACACGCTTCCATCATGGGTTTTGATGTTGCTGAAAATGGCCCTGCACAGTGCATGACCAGTTTGAAGCCTTGGAGCTGCTCACTGACCGCATCTACGTTATCAAGCCCAAAAGCTTTATAATCGAGCCCCAACTCTTGAGCTAATGTTTCAACCTTAGCTTTGTTACGACCAGCCAAAGTTGGTTTTAGACCTTGGCGTACAGCTTCACGAGCGATTAACTCGCCCGTGTAGCCATTTGCTCCATAAATTATCCAGTTTGAATCGTTAGGATTTGTCATAACACAACTCACTTATTAAGAAGCAAATGTATAGTCACGCATACCTTTTTTGTATTGGCGGGTACGGCATGACATCGCTGATTGTTGCAAAATTAAAGCCCAAGCTGGTGAAACATTTGGTTTTGTTTTTTTACCAGCACTTAAATTACGTAACTGGAATTTCACCACTGCCATATTGGCAAGAGAAGCGAATGTTTTATTTTCCCAGGTAATTGGCTTGAGTTCAGGTGAAACATTTTTGCCTTGTTTCCAAGCATTTGGCAAATTAGGTTCAATCGCTAAAGCTGTGGCAATACCGACCATATCTACACCACTTTCAACTACTTGCTCTGCTACTTGTTTACGGCGTATGCCACCTGTCACCATAACAGGCATTTTGGCAACTTTACGAATCTTCTGTGCAAACTCTAAAAAGTAAGCTTCGCGAGCAAGTGTACGGCCATCACGCGCTTCACCCTGCATTGCTGGCGCTTCATAGCTACCGCCTGAAAGTTCAACCAAATCGACTGCATGTTCATTTAGCATTTTAACTACCTGGTGAGCATCTTCAGTGCTAAACCCACCACGTTGGAAATCGGCTGAGTTCAGTTTTACTGCAACAGTAAATTGAGGGGAAACCACTTTACGAACAGCTTCTACAATCTCAATTAAAATGCGAGCGCGGTTTTCTAAAGAACCACCCCAACGATCTTGGCGTTTATTGCTCAGTGGTGAAAGAAACTGGCTTAATAAATACCCATGCGCTGCATGAATTTCCACACCAGTAAATCCTGCTTTTTCACCTAATCGTGCCGTGTTTGCAAAACGCTGAATCACTTCTGTAATCATAGATTCAGTCATTTCGATTGGCGTATTAAAGCGATTGGACATTTTGCCGAGATCAAGTGAAATAGCCGATGGCGCCCAAGTCTGCTGACCAAGGTTCGCTTGCATTTGACGCCCCGGATGGTTAATTTGAAGCCAAATCTGAGCGCCTTTTGAACGACCAATTTGTGCCCATTTTTTAAAAGTATCTAGATGTTTTTCATCTTCAAGCACTACGCCGCCCGGTCCAGTCATCGCTCGGCGGTCTACCATCACATTTCCAGTAATGATTAGACCGACACCACCATTTGCCCAAGCTTGATATAAACGCATTAATTCTTCTGATGGTGCATGGTTTAAATCAGCCATGTTTTCTTCCATTGCTGCTTTAGCAATACGGTTAGGAACATATGAGCCATTTGGGAATACTAATTTTTCGAACACTTTCATTGGAATGACCTCATTCAGTATGGCTTTACTTTAAGATTAAAGCTAACTTTAATGTCAACACCTTTTCGCACCTCTACACTTAATTAATTGAATTTATTATTTTTATATAAAAAAAGAGGCACTTAATGTGCCTCTTTTTTAAAGTTTAAAGCTTTAAATTATTCGCGGATAAATGCCAATAAGTCAGCATTAATCACGTCATGATTTACAGTTAACATGCCGTGAGAAAAACCTGGGTAGATTTTGAGTTGGCTATTTTGGAGTAACTCAGCAGATTTCACACCAGAAGTTTTATAAGGTACGATCTGGTCGTCATCGCCATGCAACACCAAAACAGGAATGGTGATTTTCTTTAAATCTTCGGTGAAGTCAGTTTGTGAGAACGCCACAATACCATCGTAATGTGCTTTTGCACTGCCCGTCATACCCTGACGCCACCAGTTAGCAATGATACCTTCAGATGGCTTCGCATCTGGTCGGTTAAAACCATAGAACGGACCCGATGGTAAGTCTCGGAAAAATTGCGCACGGTTAGTGAGAACTTGATTTTGCAGGTCGTCAAAAACTTCTTTTGGTAAACCTTCAGGATTACTTTCAGTTTTAACCATTAGTGGTGGAACTGCACTGACAAGAACAGCTTTTGCAACGTTTTCTTGACCATGACGCGCAATATAGTGAGCAACTTCACCGCCACCTGTAGAGTGTCCAATATGAATTGCATTTTTAATATTCAGATGTTTGACCACTTCTGCAACATCATCTGCGTAGTGGTCCATATCGTGACCATCCCACACCTGACTTGAACGTCCATGGCCACGGCGGTCATGAGCAACTACACGAAAACCTTCTTTAAGGAAAAAAAGCAACTGTGTGTCCCAATCATCTGAACTTAAAGGCCAACCATGATGAAAAAATAAAACTTGGGCATCACGTGGTCCCCAATCTTTATAGAAAATTTCTACGCCATCTTTTGTGGTTACATAACCCATCTTTGTTCTCCTGGTGAAAAACCGCTTGTTGATTCGTTATAAAGATTTGAATATTTATACTAAGCTTAAAGTTAACTTTAAGGTCAACTATATTAATCATCTTTTAAAGATAAAATTTATATGAAGACGCTCATCAAGTTTGTATCTTTTTAATCTTTAATTGTTTTTATTTTATTTCTTTTAAATGTCAAAGATTTGACATATCAAAATTAAAGCCTTGACTTTAAAGTTAGCTTTAAACTTATAGTGACCACATTGGCTATTAATTAATACGTCTTGTTAAAGACAACGGTAGCTACTCGGTCAATTAATGTAAAGGTGAACTCCAATGAATATAAAACAACAATTTACTGAGGTTGAATTCGGGCAACAAAAAGTCAAAGTACCGAAAGGTGGTTATTATGACCGCTTTAGAATGAATCCTGACCTAGATGAAGTGGCTCAAGATCCAGCTGCTGGCAATATCGACTTTTTCCGTCATATTACTAAAAAAATTGTGGAATCCCGAGTAGGTCCTGTTTGGGCACCCAACTTTTATTATCGTAGTGCAAATGTACAACTACTCATGCTTGCTCCGATTAAGCAAATTAAAGCAAAACTTCCCGCTGCTTTAACGCCGTTACAACCATTTCCGGGCTATGGTTTGGTCGCCGTCACATTCTTTACCTATTCAGTTTGTGACAATGACCCTTATAACGAAGTATCGATTGCGATTATCGTACGTCAACCTAATGCTCGTGGGCCACATATCGTAGAGTTAATGAAATCGATGCGTCAACGTCATTTTTATGCCCATGTTTTAGCTTTGCCTGTTGATACTGAAATCGCCAGAGTACGTGGTGTATATGGTTACCAGCTACCAAAATGGTTAACTAAAATTGACGTCTCCATTAACTCAAAAGAAGTCCAAGCCAATATTTTTGATGTTAATGGAAAATTAGATTTAAGTTTAAAAACTGCTGTTCCTACTTTAAAACATGTCGATTCTGAAACGCATATTAATAAAGCAACCATGCTCCATGTAGTGGATGGAAAATGGCACCGAACAGACGTTCAATCTAATATTCTTTCTTTTTCACAAAAGCTTTTTCCAAAAAAAGTACAACTAGTGAAAAATGAGGGGCCTTTAACTACGTTGCTAAATGAATTAGGTGCTTCAAAAATTTTACGCTTAGATGTTATTGAGGATGCTCAGGTGGTGCTTAATTTGCCAGTTAAAATTTAGTAATGCTTTATTCAATAAAATTAGAGTAGTTAAACTAGATATATAAACCTATTTCTTGATTGTATTTTATACATCTAAAAGCCTACTAACTAAATAGTAGGCTAGTTTTCAATACATTATTACCAAATTTTATTTCAGTGGCGATACGGAAGTTGGTAGTGCAATCATTGACTTCATTGCATGAGTTAACCACTGTGGACCACCTTTTGGTGGCCAAATGCCATCTGCCACTGATTTGGCACGAACTTCCGAACGCTCATTCAATGACGCATATGGCCAAATACTTACAATACGAGGTGTGCCATCAAGAGCATACATCGCTATTGTTAATTTTGAGTATTGAGTCCGAATTGGCACTGCATTTTTCCATGCTTCAAGGACATGAGGGACACCACCATGTTTCAACTCATAAGTGCGGATTTCATATACAGGACCAAATTCACCCACCTCAACTTCTGGTAAGAAGTCAAAACCAGCAAAATTTTCTACTGAATATCTAATAATATTTTCAGATGCACCAAACAAGTTTTCTTGTGCTGCTAAACGCGTATTTTCATCATCTAATTCTTGTTGTGAAGCATAGCTGCGTAATACAACAACTTGGTTGAGCTCGCCTATATCAGAGAAAAATACTCCAAGTAACTTACCTTTAGCTGCCTCATCTTGGTAAAAACTTTGAATACCTGCTGCAACAGTCGCAGTTGTACCCATTTTGATAGTAATGTTAATCAGTTGATAAAGCTTCATGCGGTTCTCCGTGGTTGTGTCATTTGTGTAGGTTGTTCAGTCACTTGTTTATTTAGTTTTCCTGCGGCAAATTGAGCAATTCGCCAAGCAAATACCATCCCTGGCCCTAGTGTTGTTCCTGGGCCCGGATATGTTCCTTTAAAAATTGAAGATAGGTCATTACCGCAGGCAAATAGTCCAGTAATCACCTGATTATTCTGATCAAACACTCGACCATAAATATCGCCAGCTAATCCACCACTACTCGCACAGTCCATTGGAATGACAGGTAAAGCGTAAAAGGGACCGTGCTCAAGTTTGCCCAAGCATGGATTAGGTTTGACTTCAGGATCTCCATTAAAACGATTCATCACACCACTGCCTTTACCAAAGTCTGTGTCTACACCCTGTTCAACGAGGTGATTAAAACGTTGAACTGTATTCACCAATCCTTGAGCGTTAATCCCAACCTTTTGGGCAAGCTCTTCTAGTGAATTTGCAGAGAATAAATATTTTGCTTTGAGGTAGTAATCGAGTTTTTTTGCGCCTGGCAAAACAAAACCTAACCCATATTTTTGAATCGCAGTTTGGTCGCAAATCAGGTAAGACTGAATTTTTGGTTTACCTTGATTTGTTTTAAGCTGAGCCATACAAAAGTCGTGGTACGAATCTGACTCATTGACAAAGCGTTTGCCATCATCATTGACAGCTATCACGCCTGGTTTGGCCCGGTCTAAAATAATGTGCGGCCAAATAGCTTTATAACCATTGGCATGAACATGAATTGAACATGGAAAATAAAGCACACTGCTATCCACAGAGGGATCAAGTTTTGCACCTTTTTCAATAGCTTTACTAAGCCCATCACCCGTGTTTGAGTAAGGTGACAGTGAGTCTGCAATTAAACCTTTTGGAAACAATTGTTGACGCAACTTTATATTCCACCCCACACCACCTGTGGCTAAAACCACACCTTTTCTGGTACGAACGACTTTTACGCCTTGTTCGGTTTCAATTTTGGCTCCCACCACTTTGCCTTTTTCGATCAGTAACTCTTGCAGTGGTGCATTGAACCAAACAGGAACATGTTTTTGTTTAAGGTTATAAAATAAGCTACCTACCAAAGCATTACCCATAACAAGCCGTGTACCCCGATTAAAGCGTAGACGTGACAGAAAATAAGGCACCACAACTTTTAAGGTAGTCATAAAGTTCTGAAAGCTTTGTAAAGGATTTAACAATGCATTTAATTCAGTACGATTGACCATCATGCCGCCTAAGCCCATAAATTCCGCTCGTGGAGGACGTACATATTTAAAGTCAGCACCTAAAACACTTGCATCAAACTCAGCAGGCGCAAGTGCACGACCACCAAATGCTTCACCTGGTTGATTTTTGACATAGTCGGGGTGTGCTAAACAAGCGTTAAGCTTAACTGTAGTTTTCTCATCTAAATCACGGACCATATCCGCACATGAAGCTAGAAATGCTTCACGAAGTTCTTCACCACCACGTTCACCAACGACAGATTTAAGAAAAATTCGAGCCTGCTCAATATCATCAGGAACGCCTGCTTGAACACTTAAATGTGAGCCTGGTGCCCAAATCGTTCCACCTGATGTTGCTGAAGTGCCACCTACTTGTGAAGCCTTTTCGCAAAGTAAGACATCTAATCCATTAAGCTTGGCAAAAAGTGCTGCGGACATGCCTGCTGCCCCACCGCCAATAACCAATAAATCAACTTCTTTATCCATGTTCAATTCTCCTTAATCCTGCCTATGTGGCTTGAACGCTACTGTTTCAGTTCTAGCCTGCTCAGCAATTTTTTTTGCAGCAAGATAACCAAATGTCATGGCTGGACCTAAGGTAATTCCACCACTTGGATATTGACCACCCATGATGCTATTGAGATCATTTCCAGCCGCAAATAATCCATTAATTGGTTGCCCTGTTTTATTTAGAACTTGGGCATATTCATCTGTAACCAGTCCTGCAAATGTCCCTAAACTTCCTGGCACCACCTCAACTGCATAAAATGGTCCATTTTCAATCGGGGCAATACATGGGTTCGGATGATGATCGGCATCACCCTGTGCTTTTTGATAAGGAGTAGTACCACGTTGAAACTCGGGGTCTTGGCCTAAATAGGCATATTGGTTGTACTGCTCTACTGTTTTTAAAAACTGAACTGGATCTATACCGCACGCCACAGCCAGCTCTTGAATAGTGTGTCCTTGTTTTAAGTAACCGTTGTCTAGCCAAGGCTTTAGAGAAATTGGAAAAGGTTTAACAGCGCCTAAGCCGTAACGGCGGATGAACTTGTGATCACAAATCAACCAGCAATGTGCTTGTTTGCCTTGCGATGTATGTTTGAATAAATCTTTAATAAATGCAGGATAGGAATCACCTTCATTCGTGAACCGACAGCCATTTTTTAAAACTGCAATTAATCCCGGTTTACCTCGCTCAACCAAATGTGGAAAACGACCTAAAGTTCCATCTAAACGCGGAATTAATGAAACAGGTGCCCATGCGCCAGACCAAGGCAAGGTTTGGTCAACAGTTGCTCCAATTGCTTCTGCTGCAATTAAGCCATCACCTATATTTGTTTCAGGAGCAGCTGAATGATGAGGAGTTCCTTCACTCACATGTTTAAATAAAGCTTGTTTACGTTTTTCATCATGCGGAAAACCACCAGTCGCTAATACCACGCCATGTTTTGCTATTATCTTGACGATACCAGCTGGTGTTTTAAATAATGCTCCAATCACTCGACCATTTTCTTCAACTAATTCAGTCATGGCATGATTTGCTAATAGTTTTACTTTGTAATCAAATGCAGATTTGAGTAAGCGAGCCACCAAAGCATTACCATTCACAATTTGAGTAGAGCGCTTAGTAAAAATTAGATCAAAAAAGTGTCGTAATACTCTTTTGGTCGCATAGATAAAGGATGGAATTGTATTAAAAGTATTAATGAAATGCTTCATATCTGCGCCAGAAGCGATACCCATTCCCCAAAGCGTAGTTTCAGGAATTGGCGGACGTAGGATATTTAGTTTCTGACCAAGTAAACGACCATCGTAAGGTGCCGCAACAATCGAACGCCACCCAACCCTAGCACCCTCAATATTGAAAAAGTCAGGTACTGCGGCACCAATATTAAACTTAACCTCAGTTTTGGCTTCGAAAAATTCCACCATTTTTGGTGCTTGAGTTAAATAAGTATGAATCATTGTTTCATCATACTTTTCACCCAAAATATTTTTTAAATATAGCTTAGGTATCTCAATTGATTCGGCTTTTCCTTCACGTACAGCATGAGGTGTATTAGGAATCCATAACCACCCTCCCGATACAGCAGTAGTTCCACCAAATACGGATGCTTTCTCTGCGACAATAACCTTTAATCCTTCATATGCTGCGGTCACGGCGCTTGAAAGCCCACCTGCACCTGAGCCAATGACTAAAACATCACATTCGTAGCATTCACGAATTGGCATCGGAATCATCTGAAATGGTTGTTGGGTTTTTGCGTTCATACTTATTACCCCGTAACCGTGCCCAATTGAGCGAGTGCAACGAGCTGCTTCATTGCTTGCAAATTAACTTCAGCGCGTTCGAGAGCAGGACGTTCAGCTAGTACTAAATTGGGGACTTCTGCCGCTAATATAATTTCTTTAGGCAAAGCACGAATTAACCCTACAAGATCAATTTCACCTTGCCCTGGCACTAATCGATTAGAACGTGCAATCTTAATTAAGCCTTCGTCGCTCGGATCATATTCAGCAAAACCATCGCAAAGCTGAACATAGTTCAATTGCTTTGGATTAAGTGCTTTGATCTGCTCAAGTGTTGAATCTGATCGGTCAAAATGTAATGCATCAATTAAAATGGCCGCATTTTCTTGCCCTGATTGATTCACGATATATTCAGCCTGCGACAAATTTTTCACATTGGTCCACGGCATGAACTCTAGGTCACAACTCAAGTCAAACTGTTTACTTAATTCACAAAATTGTGCGAAGTGATGTATTTGTCTTGACTGCTCAGGGTCATTTCCTGCAACTAAAATATGCCTAGCACCGAGCTGCTCAGCGGTACTTAAAAACTGCAAATATTTTCTTGGTTCAAAATCTTGAGTAATTCGCACAATTTCAACATCAGCAATACGAACACCCGTGTCATTCAAAGCAGCCTTTGTTTCCTTAATTAGCTTGCTATCATTTAAAATTGGATAATCTACTTCATTAGGTGCTGCTGGCAGCAGGCGTAAGCCCACTGCTGCATAACCACACTTTGCTGCAATTTTGACTGCTTCTACAGGACTCACATCTGCAACTGTCAAAAATGAAAGTGAATATTCACGCGACATCTTGTTGCTCCTGCTCTTTCTCAAGTAAATAAGCAATCATTAGGTCACGAACCTCAATAAACATGTCCGTTCCTTTGACTGCGTTACATCCCAAAGTCGATGCATGTTGAATAAATGGTGTGTTTTCAGGACTAGTCACCACATCTGCAACCGACATTTGTGCAGTTATTTTTTCTAATTGAAAAGCTGCTGAAGGATCGCCATTCATTCCCATAGGTGTCGCATTGACCACAACGTCGAATCCTGTTGGATCATTGTTATGTGCAACAACTTTTCCTTTACCTAGCTGTTGAAGTTGTTCAACTAATTGTTTTTGACGCGTTTGATCTACATCAAAAATTGCTAACTCTGCTACCTCAGCAAGAAGTAATTCATAAGCAATCGCTTTACCTGCTCCACCAGCTCCCGCCAAAATGGCACGTTTATCTTTTAGCTCGATTAACTTATTTCGTATCGCTTGTACCATGCCTTTACCATCAAGCATGTCTCCTTCCCACCCTTCTTTACAGCGGCGAATCGTATTTACCGCCCCAATAAACTGTGCACGTGAAGTTAATTTTTGGCAGCAATTCAAAGCCGAAATTTTATGAGGCACCGTGACAATCAAGCCGTCACTATTATTTAAATACAAATTTTGCTGAACAAAATTTGGGAATTGTTCTGGTGCTACATCAGCAGGTATAACAATCGCATTTAAATCCTTTTTAAGCAGCTCCATCGTTACACCCTCAGGTGATTTGACCTGTACAATCGGATGTCCTACCACAAAATAAAGACGAGTTGATCCATTCAATTGAATATCCATTATTCAATCTCCTTAAAAGTCGATGAGTTAGAAAATTTTAGATTTGAACTTTTTTAAGTTCGTGCTGAAGTATCTTTGTTGGCGAATAAACCAGTTTCATAATGATTAATGCTGCGACCATACCGGCGGTTGGTAAGCAAAGCACAAGGAATATTTTGCTCGTCGCCCATCCTAGGCTTAAAAAATATGCTCCCGCAAATGCGCTACCCACTGCTCCTAATCGGCCTATCCCATGCATCCAACTGTTGCCGGTCGCGCGAGCAAAAACTGGGTAAAATGAACTGGAAACACTGTTAAGACCTGCATTCGCACCATTCATCCACATACCGATGAAGAAACACATCATGCTATACATTACAAAGTTATGACCCACTGCACCTAGAAAGAACATGAAGCCAATCGCTAAAAGATATGCAATCACTAATCCAAGGTGTGGATTCAACTTGTCCATCAAATAACCGCAGGCGATACAACCTACTGGGCCCCCTAGCTGATAAATCGCAGTGATAATTGAAGCTTCGCTAATGCTGAAACCAAATTCATGGCTCATCATTGGTAACCAACTTCCAAGTAAATACACCACAAACAAACCAGATGCATAGCTCCACCAGAGCAAAAAGCTGCCTAAGAAATAAAAAGGACTCAGGACTGCTTTTACTGGATTATCAACCGTATTAGTTTTTGCTTTAGGTAAAACGAAAACAGTGTTAGCTGTATCAAAATCTGGTGCCATTTTATGGATAATGGCATCAATCTCTGCTTTTGGATGTTCCTTCAGGACTTTATAACCAATAGATTCAGGTAGTTTAAATACTGCGATAACGGCTAGAACAAGTGGTAGGACTCCACCAATAATCATCATGGCATGCCAGTTAAAATGTGGAATCACCCAAGCAGCCAAAAAACCTCCAATAGCAGCACCAATTGTGAATCCACTTAGAATGATGGTAACCATACGGCCATTCATTCTCATGGGAGAGTAATCCGTTACCAACGTAACAGCTTGCGGCATTACCCCTCCCATAAATAAACCAGCAATAAAACGGAACATCATCAGTTCTGTCACATTGCTAGAAACTGCTGCACATAAAGTAAATACACCAAAACCCATTAAGTTAATAATGAGTAGTTTTTTACGTCCAAACTTGTCTGCCAAAGGTCCTGAAATCACTGCACCTACAGCTAAACCAATTAAAGCTGCACTCATTACGGGTGCAAGATCCGTTGTAGTAATTCCCCATTGCTGCTTAATGACGGGAGCCACAAATCCCATAATTGATATATCAATACCATCAACAACGACAATCATTAAACATAAAAAGATGACTAGTTTTTGTATTGGGGATATAGGATTTTCATCAATAAACTCCCTTAAATTTACCTGTTGAGTCATACACTTACTCCATTAGTGTGTATAAGCAAATATGCGTTTTCCATCGCTTATTCAGTTTTGCTCCCTACTTATTCTCAAAAGCTGAATAATTAGGAAACTCCTTATCTGAATGATTCATCTGTACGGCATTTGAGATAGAATCTAAAACAACTATAATCTGTTTTTAATTTTTTTGGAACACTGTTCCAGAAAATAATATTAGGATTTTTATGCTCAGCAATACCGATCGTTCTTTGCTCATCCTCGAAGCACTATTAAAAGAAGTGGATGGATGTGCACTTAGTCAGCTTTCTGTTGATCTTGATATCCCAAAGTCTGCAATGCATCGCATTCTGACTGCGATGAAAGACATGGGATATATCTATCAAGATGAAATCACCCAACACTACAAGCTCACTCTTAAAATTGCCTCAATGGGTTTGAGTTTTCTGTCTTCACGCTCGATTACCGAAACATTTCAACCCTATCTTGATGAACTCGCAGAAACCTCTTCTGAACTGGTTCGCCTCGGTTTAATCGAAGACGAAAAAATTATCTGGATTGGTAAGGCTCAAGGAGCCAAATCAGGTCTAAAATATGATCCTGACTCAGGCAACGTGGCCTATTTACCAGCTTCAGCTTGTGGTTTAGCGTATTTATCTACCCTTGATCAAAATGACTTTGCACGAATTGTGGAACGTGAAGGTTTCGATAAAGCCAAGAACTTTGGACCAAACTCACCAAAAGACCTTACAGAACTAGAGCAAATGATTAATGCTTCTAGAGAGCGAGGTTATGGTGTGATTAGTGACACCTATGAGCTAGGTATGTCTGCTATGGCTAAAATCATTCTCAACCCACAGACAGGTGAGCCTTTTGGCACAGTCAGTATTGCAGGGCCTTCTGTACGATTAAGTCCTAAACGTATTGAAGAGTTAGCACCAGCACTCATGGCAACTTCTGAAAAAATTGCATCCATCATCAATTTGATCCATATCTAATTTTTAGCTTCTAAGGCAATCAAAATCATATTTCGATTGCCTAAACTCCCTTTAAAACATTTTTCAAGCTCCAAAAACTGAGCAATCATTATTTATGACAAGCTAATATAGGCCCTACCTTAAATTTAAGTTGATGCATCAACCAAACGATAGTCACCATTAATAATGCTGCAATCAGCCCTAATGTGATGACCACCCCGAAATATTCAATAAAATAACTGGAAAGGATGACAGGCCAGATCGTGCCTTGATAGGCAATAAACAAATAACTAGAAAAGATCAGTGGATTTTTTTCCCGATCCATCATATTGCCAATAAAGTGATAGACAGCACTTAGGGTAAAACCATGTCCCATACCCGTTAGTAAAATACTAATCAATAAAAACCAAACTATGTGTTCGACTTCTGCCATCACCAAACTAATCGTTCCAAGCAATAAAGCTAATAGCCCTGCATACAACACATGCAATTCTTTAAACGATTTACAAAATAATTGACTCAGTACTGACACAAATAAAATGATTGAAATTGATACACCTGTTAAGGTGGCTGACGATTTAATCGGTAATTCTTTAATAAAAGTCCCAGCTAAAGCTGCATATAAGCTGAAGGCCCCGAAACTACAAAGTGCAGCCACACTACAGACCCAGAAAACTTTACGTGAAGCTACCTGCGGCAATGCTAAACCTTGTAACTTTAATAACTCATTTAACTGATATTTTTTCTCAATTTTAAATCTGGGTTTGACCCAAAACACACTGATAAATATTAGAAGTGAAAAAAAGATAATAATCCAATAAGGATCAGCCAAAGGTCGCACAGTATGATCAGCTAATATACCACCGACCAAAGGCCCCAAACCAAAACCCAAGACAGTAATTATAGAAGTAAGCTTTTCAGCTAATGCCTTATTACGAAACGGATATTGGTCTTTGAGTCCCACCATTGCAGCAGTGGTAATAAGTCCTGAAGCAATTCCAATCAGAAACCTCGAAAAGCCCAGTAACCAAACAGAACTTGCCAATGCAGACAACATTAAACCTAAAATGGTTAAAGCCAGACTGACCAAAATCACATTTTTATAGTGATAAATTGCATTGAGTTTATTTAAAAACAGAAGTGAAAAAACTACGCCTAACATATAGGAAATAAAGATATAGCCTATTTGAGACGTTGAAACTCCCCACTCTTGTTCATAGATTGCATATAGAGGACTTGCTAGAGCGGTGCTTAAAGCAGCAAGACACAGCGCAAAGCTAATAATGCAATATTGAACACTGGACTTTGGTGTCTGCATAATTCAACCAAAAGTGACTTTTAAGTCGATTTTAATTCAAATATGACCTGCAGGTCAATTTATGTTAAAATAATATTGGTAACAATGAAATCTAGTTCAACATGACGAAATCTAAAACACGCGGCCCTAGTCTAGAAAAGACGCAAGAAACTAAAAAGAAAATTATTGACTCTGCTCTACAACATTTTATTGAAGTGGGTTTTGCAAGAGCAAAAATTTCAGATATTGCTAAACATGCTGAATTAGGCAAAGGTACAATTTATTCTTATTTTGAAACTAAAGATCAGCTATTTGAAGCAGTAATTGATGCTCTCATCAACGATTCATTTCGCCCTATTCGCGCTTCTGAAATCACTCAAAATGAAACTGTTTACGAGTTTATTTGTAAAAAGATTATTCCCAGTGTTTTAACGCTTGAAAGGACTGGTCGTGCGGATATGGCACTCTTAATTTTACGTGAAGGAAATAATTTTCCGCATATTCGTCAAACTTACGTAAATAAGATTTTTTTACCTATTCAGTATGAGCTTGAGCAATTAACCAGTTTAGCGATTCAACGTGGAGAATTATCAGCCACTATTTCCCCACAGCAATTTGCATTGCTTATTGTGAGTCCTATGTGGATGGGTATGATTCACAATGGCATCCTGAATCCAAATGAAGTTTTATCACTTGAAACGCTTTTCCAAGAAAATCTAAAAATCTTGTTTGGAAAATAAAAGGGCAAACCCCTGTTTGCCTTTTTACTCATACATATTTAAAAATTAAGTTTCATGGTCATACCAGCTACCCAAGCATCATCCACTTGTTTTACACCACCCGCTTGATGCACATATTGAATATTTGGTCGTAAAGCAATACTAGGTGACCATTGAAAGTTATAGTTCAATTCAATATTCAATTCATCATACTGAATCGGTGTATATTTCGGATTCGCATAGTCAGCTTCGGTTAATCCCAGCAATTGATTAGATGCATTTTGGCGCTCTTGTACACGATCATTCACATCAAAACGTGCTAGGCCCAAACCGATGGTATCATTTGGTCGACGCTCAAATATGCCTTTATACCAAAGTGCTAGTTGCTGTGTGCTTTCAACAACAGTTGTAGATTTATCATTAAAAGTAAAGTTTGCTGAAATAAATAAACCATGCTTAGGGTCGTCCGCAGGCGCAAAAACCTGTTGTTGCGCATTAAGCCAAACACTATGCTTATTGTTTTGCCATTTCCGATCTGCTGCATTTGGCTCAATATTACCTTTTTCATCTGTACTAACATTACGTGCATCTGCCGTTGACAAAAATGCACCGACTTTATATTCACCACTTAAGCCATCGAAAAATGCTAGATTGGGTTTCCAAGATAGTTCCACAGGAATTAAAATACCT
Source organism: Acinetobacter oleivorans DR1 (assembly GCF_000196795.1). Taxonomy (NCBI): domain Bacteria; kingdom Pseudomonadati; phylum Pseudomonadota; class Gammaproteobacteria; order Moraxellales; family Moraxellaceae; genus Acinetobacter; species Acinetobacter oleivorans. Next base: position 1,876,726 of record NC_014259.1, on the reverse strand, counting down.
TTACGTTGATCCATATCCAAATTAAAACCATGTTGCTCTAAAGCATTTTCAGGATTGACCTCATAAATCCCTGTTCCAAACCAGAGCGATGGTAAAAATTGATATTTGGCGTTAATTCCCCATTGGCTTACAGGACTATTAAACCAAATATCTCCTACTGTTTTACCTAACTGACCTCCACATAACATTAAGTTTTGAAACTCACAATGTGATGCATTAAAATCATCTGAAAGTCCCATGCGACCTACCTTAATGTGTAGATCATTATTCAAAAATCCTTTTTTAATCCATGCACTGGTTAAGCGCCACCATTGTCCACGCCCATAAATCTCTTGAGCACTACTAAATTGCGGCGCTCTAGGATCACTAATCCGATCAGTAGAAAGCGGTTGTCCATCTCGTTTCGTTATGCTCAACTGGGCTTGAGTATCTTTCCAATCTGCTATTTTTTCTAAATCTAGACGTGTACCAAATGTCCATTGGTTTGCATTAAATAGTCGTGATGAATCGTCATATCCTCCACTTAAATTAACAGCACTTTCATTTTGAAAAGCGGCGGTAAATTGATAACCCTGCTGTTCGAGTTGAGCCCGTTTTCCGTTCCAATCGCCCAATATCCATTTTTGATCCTGAGCTAAAGGATCGAAGGCGAATACCGCACTACTTGCTAATGTAAAAGTTGAAATCATCGCAAGCGAAGTCATAGAAAATTTCATTAATGCTGTTCCTTAGCACATTGTTTATTATGAACATAAAGCCTTGAATTATTTCAGCTGAATCAACTGCTATACATTTTTTAAGTGTATTTATCCCTACCTGACCAGCACGCTGATCAAGCTAATTCAAAGCCATAGAAAATATTTAAGAAGCAAAGATAGATTTTAAAATAGTTAATCATCTTGCTTTATTACTGATTTAACTCAACTGTGTTTTGGTTTGCACAATAGACTGTTTCGTTTTAATACCCTGAATTAAAACGGCAAAACCAGAAAGTACAGCAGGAATCATTAACAATGAGAACATCATAGAAAATGGCATACCTGAACTGATCATCGCAGCTCCAGCAAATGCACTTAATATTGCACCAAAGCGCCCAATACCATTCATCCAGCTTGCTCCGGTTGCGCGAGCAGAAGTCGGATAATATCCAGTCGCTAAAGCACTTAAACCAACGGCCCCACCATTAAAGGTAAAACCAAGAATCCATGCAAAAATACACATAAGCACCATATCATAACCAAAATGCCCTAACCCAAAGGTTGCAAGTGCGCCAATCAACATCGCAATAAAAAGTACCAAACGCGGACGATAATGATCCATACACCAACCAAGAGTGATACTTCCAACAGGACCACCAATTTGAAAGAACGAAGTCACAATGGCAGCTTGAGAAATCGTAAATTGATTCGATTTAATTAAGGTTGGTAACCAGCTACTGCATAGATAGATTAAAAATAATGCCATGAAATAACTGATCCAGAGCATAATCGTGCCATAGCGATATTTACTAGATAAAATTAGACCTAGACCAGATTTCTCGGTTTTTACTTCATTCAGATAAATTTCTTGATTTAAAAAAGAAGATTGTGGAAATAAGCGTTTTAAAATCGCTTTGATTTTGTCTTGGGAGTACGATTGTTTGACTAAATAAGTAATTGATTCAGGCATTTTCCAATATAAAAATGGTACCAAAATCAAAGGTAGTACGCCGCCTAATATCAACATACTACGCCAGCCAAACTCCGGAATCAGCCATGCTGCTAAAAAACCACCTGCGGCAGCGCCTAAAGAAAATCCACAGTAGGCAACAGTAACTGAAAATGAACGGCGATGATCTGCTGCATACTCTGAAACTAAAGTCGCTGCATTGGGAGCAGCAGCACCTGCACCTAATCCAGTAAGAAAACGATAAATTAAAAGATGTGTGATATCAGTTGAAAACGCTGTTAGCAAAGTAAAAATACCAAAGCCAAGTACGCTTAAAATTAGCACTGGTTTTCGGCCAAATTTATCTGATAAAGGCCCAGAAACTAATGCACCTATTGCTAATCCAACCAATGCTGCACTTAAAACTGGTGCTAACTCTTGTGCACTAATACCCCACTCCTGAATAATCTGAGGAGCAATCAATCCCATGACTACGACATCCAGACCATCTAGGGCAATAATAGCAAAGCAAAAAAATAGAATGAGCTTTTGTAGTCCACCCATCTTATTTTCATTTAATATACTTTTTACATCTTTCCTTTGTATTTGACTTGTGCTCATGAGTTTCTCCTTATAAAAGCACGAAGTTTCCCTCGGTGTTTTTCTCAAAACACCGTTCCTTAAGGGAATTTTTAAATAAACTGCTGTTTAAGGCTTAATTAGTGAAGCTAAGTTCACTGGCCTTAAAATTTGATTCACCTGTGACGTCACTAAACCTTCAGATGCTTTCAAATAAATTTGGAAGTCAGGATCTGTATCTCGGGCAAAACTACGCTTTTCATAGTCATCCAGACTGTCATAACCCCACAAATGTACGACCTGATTTAACGTACCGATATTACTAATATAAAAACCAAGTGGCTCGCCCAAGTGCTTTTTCAAAATAGGCATCGCCAGCTGATCGAATACCTCAAGAAATCTAGGCATGCATCGTGGTGTAATATTGTAAATACGGTGATCAACAATCGGTTTATGAAACATGAAAAGTCTCCTTAACAGATTGAGAGTTGGCAGATTTAGAATTTTTAGATGATATAAAACCATTCCCTCCTTTAGCTAAATCAGCAATATGTGATCCTGTGATATAACCAAAAGTCATGATTGGCCCTAAAGTAATTCCTGCACCTGGATAGTTTCCACCCATAATACTCGCACGGTCATTACCAACTGCGTATAAACCTTGAATGGGTTGGTGAAACTGATTTAAAACTTCACCAGTAACGGCTGTTCTGATTCCATCAAATGTTCCTAAATCGCCCATAAACACCTTCACAGCATAAAATGGACCTTGCTCAATTGGTGCTACACATGGATTTGGTTTGTGATCTGGATCGGCCAAATATCGGTTAAACGAAGTAGAACCACGATGGAATTCTGGATCCTGGCCTTTCACAGCCCCTTCGTTATAACGCTGTACTGTTTTAGCCAACTGCTCAGCATTAATTCCCACCTGCTGTGCCAGTTCTTTTAAACTATTACCTTTAAAGAGATAGCCTTTTTTAATTAAAGATGAAAGTGGTATTGGGGCAGGTTTGGCATAACCTAAACCGTATTTGCTAATCGTTTTATGATCGCAGATCAACCACATGGCTGTTTCATCGAACTCCTCACACGCCCTAAATAAATCTGCACCTACATCATGATAAGAGTTTGATTCATTGGTAAAACGTTTGCCGTTTTTAAGCACACCAATAATTCCAGGCTTATAACGGTCTAATAAATGTGGGAACACGCCGTAGCCATCTGTACAAGGGACTTTTGACACTGGCATCCATGCAGCAGAATCCGCATATTGAATATCCACTACACCACCAACCGATTCTGCAAGGCGACAACCATCTCCTGTATTAGTCTTTGGCACAGGTGAGATGTGTTCACCACCATGTTTCAGGTGCGCATAAACTTGTTTGAGTCGTTCAATATCATGTGAAAAACCGCCACATGCCAGCACGACTCCGTTTTTAGATTTAATCTGGCAGTGCTGATCTGGTTGTTGAACTTGTACGCCAACAACTTTGTCATTTTCAAAATTTAACTGCTTAACTTCAGCTTCTGTATAGATTGGAATATCTAAATCAAATGCAGATTTAGCCAAACGTGCAGCCAAAGCATTACCGCTTGTGACATTGGTACCACGACCATAAATAGCCAGTTCTTTTAAATGAATAGCTAATCGCTTTGCCACATAGATAAATGAAGTAAACGATTTAGTGGCATTAAAAAAGTGCTTTAAATCTGCATTAGATGAATTAAACATCATGCCAATAAAGGTAATGGTTTTAAGAGGCGGACGTAGGCGCTTCATATTCTCGCCCAAACCACGAATATCATAGGGTGCAGCTAGTACAGAGCGACCAATATCAACCCCACCCGGAGCATCCGGATGATAGTCTGGATAAAGTGTCGGGATAAATTTGACTGAGGTATTTTGTTCAAAAAACTGGAGCATTTCAGGTGCATAATCCAGAAATGCGTTTACAGCCTCAGCATTAAAAAATTCTTTGGTTTCATGCTTTAAATAGGTCAATGCTGCTTCACGGCTATCTTGTATACCATTTTGTTTTGCATGATGATTCCCTGGAACCCATAGTACTCCACCAGAAAAAGCTGTTGTACCTCCGAACACATCGTCTTTTTCAAGGACAATAACATTTAAGCCTTTTTTCTTAGCAGTAATCGCAGTCGACAAACCGCCTGCCCCTGCACGCACCACAACCAAATCGCATTCAAGCTGTTGAGGTAATTTGGTATTCATTGTTGTCACTCCTTGCGACAGATCCATGCGTTCACTTGCCTGAAATAGCTGGCTACACCATCCTGATAGTGTTGTATCGAACGCTTTTCTTTTTATTAAACTACGGGGCTATCACAGTTCCGACTAGACTACTTTCTTTTAAATTGAACGATGATCGCGCAAACACATCTTATATCGTTCACTGTTTATAAAATCATCTCTTCCAACGGTTATATAAGACAAATTAAATAGTCTTAAAATATTGATAAAATTATTTTAAATATAAAAAAACGCCCGATGAGGACGTTTGATTGAAACTACAAAACAATAAACTAAATCATGTCTCGAATTTCTTTGGCTGCCTCTCTTAGTAATGGCAAAACCGTATTAATCAGATAGGTATCATTTACTTTAGAAATCGGAGCAACAGCATTTAATCCCGCAATAATATCACCAGTCTGATTAATAATCGGTATCGCAATTGCTGTTACGCCCAGTTCATATTCTTCAGCGGAAATACAATAACCATTGTCCTTAATGGTCTGTAATGCAGCTAGAAAACTGGCTTCTTCTGTGTATGTATATGCAGTAAATCGTTTAAGTCCATATAACTTAATCCAATTCTTTTGCTCTTCTAAGGATTTATGCGCTAATAAAACTTTACCCGTAGATGAAGCATGAGCAGGAATTCGATTACCCAGATGAATACCAAAAGGACTTACCCGGAAATTATCATTTTGCGGAACACTTCTAGCAATCGGAACAACCTCATAATTATCTTGAACCACCACTGAGAAAACTAATGTCGTTTTTTCAGATAAATGATTTAACACAGACTGCGATATTTTTGGCAAATGTGCTGTACTTAAAAAAGCCCCTGAAAACTTAAGTACCTTATGTGTTAGCCAGTAATAATATTCATCAGTTTCAAGATAGCCTAAAAACTTGAGTGTCTTTAGATATCTACGTGCTGCTGTACGAGTAATATTAGTTCGCTCTGCGACTTGAGTAACATTTAAACGCTGTCGATCTGTGCCAAATGCTTCAAGAATATTGAGGCCCTTTGCTAAACCTGCAATGTAGTCATCGTATTTAATCGTCTCTTCTGAGAGCGGATGTTGAATAATCTGATCCCTCATCATTTTCCCTTTTCTAAATTCCCTGTCCGATATTCGCTCAGTATGTCTGAATATCGTCTTCATTCCCAGATTGTATCTAGAGCTCGTTTGGCTAAATACGTATTTTAAGTCTTACAGGAGAACTTCAATATTTAAGCATCTATTTCACAAAGAGAGCTTAGATCAAAACTTAGGATTTAGGAAATGTATTATGTCTAGACTACAAAATAAAGTCTGTATTATCACAGGTGCAGCCTCTGGTATGGGTGAGTCTGAAGCAATTGCTTTTGCACAACAAGGAGCAAAATTAATTATTGCCGACATGAATTTAGAACAGGCTAACCAAGTTGCCGAGAAAATCATCAACGCAGGTGGAGAAGCCTTTGCTTTTCAAGTGGATGTCACTCAATTTGATCAGCTCAAGCAGTTAGTTGAATTTACATTAGAGAAGTTTGGAAGAATTGATGTACTACTGAATAATGCAGGTATTTTCGACAAATATACCAATAGCTTAGATACAACCGAAGAACTTTGGGACCGAATGTTTGCCATAAATGTAAAAGCCGTATTCAATTTAAGTAATTTAGTTTTGCCTAAAATGATTGAACAGGGTTCTGGAGCAATTATCAATATTGCATCTATTGCGGGTCTAGTAGCTCAAATGGGAGGCGCTTCTTATACAGCCTCAAAACATGCTGTAATTGGTTATACAAAACATCTAGCAGCAGTGTATGCCAAACATGGCATCAAAATTAATGCTATTTGCCCAGGCACTATTCGTACGCCAATGACTGCCAAAATGCTAGAAACTCGCCCTACTGATAAAATTCCATTGGACCGTTTTGGAGAAGCGTCTGAAGTTGCCGAGTTAGCTATTTTTCTAGCTTCCGATGAAGCGCGTTTTATGAATGGCTCATGTATTACAATTGATGGCGGATACACTATTATTTAATAAGATATGTTTACTCATCTAATAGAAATATCTATTAGATTAGTTTAAAAACAATAGTAATTGTTTTAAATGATATATGTCTTATTTTGAAATTAAAGAAACAACAATATTAAATCTTTCTTGAGTAAGAAAATAAAACCCAAAATCACATGGTAATTTTGGGTTAATACAAAAAATAAGCACGATCTATATGCGAATATTTGGAGACAATAAACCATGTTTAATCAATCTTGCACGAATAATATTTCGGCTTATTCCTAGTAATTTTGCAGTATGCAATTGATTGTGATGACAATATTCATAGGCAGCTCCTGTAATTTCTGCCTCTAATTGCTCATTTAAATCTTCTATTCCTTGTTCAAACCAACTAAACAGCAATTGTTTTAAAGTTTGATTTGAGTTGCGATAAATCGAAAAATCATATTCAGAAGTGAGTAATTTATGCTTGAAACCGGAAAGTTGGAAATCATAACTTTGAATCACCCCATTTTTACAAATGAGCAATGCGTGATGAATTGCATTTTCTAATTCACGAATATTTCCCGGCCAATGATAATCAACGAGCAATTGTTGAGCTTCTTCACTTAACATAGGCGGTTTCTTATTCAGACTCTGCGAATAGTCATAAATGAAGTGCTGTGCTAGAGGTAAAATATCACCAGTTCGTAGGCGAAGCGGTAAAACATGGAGCGATGCAACTTTTAATCGAAAATATAAATCTTCTCTGAAATTACCTGCATATACGGCTTCTTCTAATCGAATATTCGTTGCAGCAATTACTCTGACATCAATTTTTTTGGTCTGTCGAGAACCAACCCGAACCACTTCATTTTCTTGTAAAATTCTTAGCAGCTTCACTTGAATGCTTGGTGACAAATCACCAATTTCATCTAAAAAAATAGTTCCGCCATGCGCTGCTTCAAACCACCCGATCTGAAGGCTTATGGCTCCTGTAAAAGCTCCTTTTTCATGACCGAACAACTCTGTTTCAGCTAACGTATCAGATAAAGCACCACAGTTTACAGCAACAAAGGGTTTATTTTTCCGATTAGATAAAGCATGAATCTTTCGAGCAACCAGTTCTTTACCTGTTCCTGTTTCACCAACAATTAAAACGGACGCTTCGCTTGGTGCGATTTGTTCAACATAAGACATTAAACACTTTGAATTTTGATCTTCAAATACATATGCACTAGCTTTAACCGTACGTACGAGTTGGCGAGATTCGGGATGTTTGACGATATCCATAATAATCTCCAAAATTTAAAGTGGATGAAATCAATCTGAACGAGTACTTTTTCTTAAATCAGAAAAATAGCTAAACAACGCACCTTAATCTAAGTTTTCTAGATAACTAATACCAATAATATTAAGTGCAAATAATATTAAATTTAATTATTTGCTCATTTAGAGTACTCGATGTGAAATAGGCAACATTCCAAAAGCATAGTGTTGTTTATGCAACAGCACATCAACACTTTGAATTTAGAGCCAACCTGCCCCATGAGAAAAAAGATACAGTCTGTTGAAATTTAATAAATATTTTATTGGCATAGTGTTTGCTGGCTGCATGCTATGAGACTTTAGTTTGGTTGATCTCTTATGATTTATCTAGCTATAACAACTTATAAATCAATTGAAGCACCAACCAATTATTTATTCGTCCTTCACGCCACATCGTGAAAGTAAGTCTTAAATTATGTAAAAAATAGATAAATAAAGGATAAGGCAAGTATGAACGTTTCTAATCAGAACCACAGTATTCGTAGTCTTTCTGATGTCATTCCTGTTGCACAGTCTCTGGCTCAACAGTTTGCACAAACTGCTATAGAAAGAGATAAAGTTGGCGGTACGCCTAAATATGAACGTGATTTAATTCGTCAAAGTGGTCTTCTTTCTTTATCCATTCCAGAGCAATTTGGTGGCTTGTCCGGTCAGTGGCAAGATATCTTTAATGTTGTCAAAATCTTTGCTCAGGCTGATAGCTCACTCGCCCATGTTTTTGGTTTTCATCATTTGCTTTTAGCAACGGTTCGCTTATTTGGCAATTCACAGCAATGGCAGCGTTGGTACCAACTCACTGCTGAAAAATCGTGGTTTTGGGGAAATGCATTAAACCCACTCGACAAACGTACCGTCGTAAAAAAACAAGATGACTGGTACGAATTTTCTGGAAAAAAAAGTTTTTGCTCGGGTGCGCTTGACTCAGAAATGCTTATTGCATCAGGAGTAGATGAAGCAACTGGAAATCTTTTAATTGCAGCGGTACCAACCTCACGCTCAGGAATTACGTTGTACCATGACTGGGATAATATTGGACAACGTCAAACAGACAGTGGTAGTTCCATTTTCGAACGGGTTCGTGTTGAAATTAAAGATATGTTGCTTGACCCAGGGCCACTAAGTACACCATTTTCAACATTAAGACCTTTAATTGCACAATTGGTTTTTGTGAATATGTTCTTGGGCGTTTCCGAAGGTGCAATGCTTGAAGCCAAACGTTATACAAAAACTGAATCACGTGCATGGTTTTTATCTGGTGTGGAACATGCAGACCAAGACCCTTACATTTTGCGACACTATGGTGAGTTCTGGTTAGAACTAGAAGCCTTACGCCTGTTAAACAAAAATGCGATTACCAAATTACAAAAAGCATGGGACATTGCCGAAAACCTGACAGAACAACAACGTGGTGAGGTTGCTATTGCCGTAGCAACAGCAAAAGTAGCAGCAACACGAACAAGTCTAGATATTACCAATCGTATTTTTGAGGTGACAGGAGCCAGAGCAACTCAGGCATCATTACGATTTGACCGATTCTGGCGCAATGTACGAACACAAACCTTACATGACCCAGTGGAATATAAGCTGCAAGATTTAGGAATTTGGGCTCTAAATGATCTTTATCCCCAAGCGTCATTCTATTCATAACATCATCGACAATTGAATACTCAGGAATAACCGATATGTATCGAACTCTCACCGACAGAAACGATTTGATATAAATGAGAGACCTATATTAGATGCGGCATAATATTGTTACCCTACCTGAAATTACCCAGCGCAGTGACTCTCATAAAGCCACGGCACAGGTATTTAACGACCCAGAATCCAAAAAATTGCTTGAATATATCAAGCAGATTGCACCCAGCGAAGCGAGTGTATTAATTCATGGTGAAACAGGTACAGGTAAAGAGCTCATTGCCAGACAAATTCATAACCACAGTAAACGGCGTAATAAACCGTTTATTGCGGTAAACTGTGGGGCTTTTTCGGAGACCCTTGTTGAAAGCGAACTCTTCGGTCATGAAAAAGGTGCCTTTACAGGGGCATTATCGAGCAATGCTGGGTGGTTCGAGGCTGCAAACGGTGGGACATTATTACTTGATGAAATTGGGGATTTATCTAAACGGATTCAGGTTAAACTTTTAAGGCTATTACAAGAACGTGAAGTAGTCCGTTTGGGCTCTCGTAAAAGTATTCCTGTAAATGTACGAGTACTCGCAGCAACAAATGTAAACTTAGAACAAGCCATTCTTAGCGATCAGTTTCGCGAAGATTTATATTACCGTCTTAATGTGGTTACCTTAAACATTAAACCTTTACGTGAGCGAAAAGGAGATATTCTACCTCTCGCCTATCACTTTATTGATAAATATCATGCTCAACTTGGTTATGACAAAGCCGATTTTTCCAATGCTGCAAAAGAAAAAATCAGCAATTACTGGTGGCCTGGTAATATTCGTGAATTAGAAAACATGATCCATCATGCGCTATTAATTTGCCAAAATGGCATTATTGAAAGTCATGATCTCACATTAATTCAACCACCCACTCAACTGAACCAAAATAAGCTTCAAGAAAAAAAAGCTAGTGAACCCGTCATAAACCCTAAATTAAAAGAAGTTTTTCATCAGCTATTTCAGCAAAATGATGGACAAGTTTACGCACAATTTGAAGAGCAATTATTACGAATCGCCTATCATTATTGCCATCAAAATCAAGTTAAAACTGCACAAATGCTAGGTTTAAGTCGTAATGTCATTCGTTCTAGACTGATTGATTTAGGTGAGCTGGTTGTAAATAAACGCGGCGAATAAATTATTTTATCTATCAATATCAAGCCAGTCATCAATCATTTGATTGATGACTGGTTATTAAAAGCTAAGCAATCTCTCCTAAATATGCTTTTTGAATTTGTCCGGTTTCATAAAGAACTTGAGTCTGTCCAGAAACTTTGACCTCTCCACTTTCGATGACATACGCATAATTGGTGTAGCCAAGTGCCAAACGAATATTTTGTTCAGCAACCAAAAAACTCACACCTTGCTCTTCAGAAAGCGACTTAATTAATTCAAAAATTTCATAACTAATCTTAGGAGCTAACCCCATTGAAGGTTCATCTAATAAAACTAACTTTGGCTCTGTCATCAATGCCCGGCCAATGGCAAGCATTTGCTGCTCACCACCAGAAAGATAACCAGCCAATGTTTGCTTCTTTTCAGCAAGCCTTGGAAAATATTGATAAACTTTCTCTAATGCAGTCGAAAGTTTGGCACCCGAATGATGCGAAATAAAACCACCTGTCCTTAAATTTTCATCAACAGTCAAATGTGTAAAACAATGACGTCCTTCAAGGACTTGCACCAAACCTTTTTTGACAATATCACTTGGATTTTTCCCAAGTATGGATTCACCCTGATATTCAATTTTGCCACGGTGAATTTGCCCATTTTCAGCAAAAATCAACTGTGATATTGCTTTCAGAGTTGTACTCTTACCAGCTCCGTTGGCGCCAAGCAATGCAACAATAGAACCAGAAGGAACAGTTAAACTCACCCGTTTAACTGCCAAAATACTCTGGTCATATACGACTTCAATATCATCGACATTTAACAATGGTTCACTGCTTTCAGGTTTGATACTGTTTAATGATTTAGACATGCGGTCATCTCCTGATCTTATTCTTCAGTTGCGCAATCTCGAACTTTTATGCCTTGCTCTTTAGCATATTTTTCTGAAGATTGTTCAATAATCGGACGTAATAAGCTGCGATCTGCTTGTACCCAATCACTAATTACTTTCCACTCTTTACCGTCCCATTGTTGGAAACGTACCGCACCACCGCCTTCATGATCTTGGCACGATAATTTTAAAGGCTGTACCAAACCATATGCACCAAGTTCTTTTAGACGTGCTTCAGTTAAGTTGATATGTTCAAAGCCCCAACGGACCTCTTCACCAGTAAGCGGACGTTTACCAAATTTATTTTGTGCCACACGTACTGCTTCTACATTCAAAATACCGTTTACCACACCTAGGTTATAGTAAACCGTACCGAAACGATTTTTGTCAGCAAGATCTGACTGGCCTTTATCAACAACAAGTTGTTTAATTTCTTGTAATACAGGGAAGTTCGTTCCTGATGGATGAGTCGTAATTGAAATGAAACCATTTGCCGCAGCACCTGCTGGTGCAGCATCTTCTTCTGAGTTTGACCAGATATTTCCAATAATTTTATTGGTTGGGTAACCTACTTTCTGTGCAGTTTTTAATGCAACAGGATTCATCACACCCCAACCACGAAGAATGACCCAATCCGGTTGAATCCGTCTAATATTCAACCATTGAGATTGTTGTTCATTACCGGGATGTGGTACTTCAATGTTGGTTACTTCAAAGCCATACTTTTTCGATAAAATCTCAATAACTGGAATCGTTTCTTTCCCGTAAGGAGAACCGTGATATAGAACCACGATTTTTTTACCTTTTAGCTTTTCCACGCCACCGCTTTGCTGACCTAAATAATTAATAATTGCAGATACTTCACTATACGGATTGAGCTGCAATGGAAATACGTATGGGAAAACACGGCCATCCGTAGAATCTGTACGCCCATGATTAATAGTAATCAACGGTAATTTATCTTTCGTTGAACGCTCCAAAGTTGCATAAGCGATACCGACAGATAAAGGGTTGGTTGCTGCAGCAGGCGCTCCATTTAAACCATTCTTCAAACGCTCATAGCATTCTACCCCCTTTTCTACTACATACTCGGTTTCACACTCAGACCACACCAGCTTCACGCCATTCACACCGCCTTTGGCATTGACGGCTTTCATGTAGTCAATAAAGCCCCCGAAAAAGCCCGTTCCCCCAGCAGCATAAGGGCCAACCCGATAACTCTGTAACGGGAAATACTGGGCATTTTTATCCGACAATTGTGTTTGCTGCTCAGTTGCGGCTTGTTGTTTTTGCTCAGGTGGATTTTGTTTGTCTTTTTTCGTGACAAACACAATAGCGACTAAAGCGATGGCAATAACCACCAGCCAAAACCACAAAGATTTAAATAACTTCATAAATTAATCTCTAAATAAACAGACAAAAGTGTTGTTAAAACAATTAGTAACGTAATGGCCATTTTCTTAATCTGTGATACAAATTACGTAGTAAACGGCTTAATCCTTCTGGTTCCTTGATCAAGAAGTAAATGATCAAAGCCCCGAAAATAATTTTTTGTAGATTCTGTAGTAGTGCTTGATCGATAGCCTGTCCGAAAACAGCTTGCCCCAAAACACTCAATAAAATAGGCAACAGCACAATAAATGCGGCGCCCAAAAAGCTGCCGGTTAGGCTGCCTAAACCACCAATAATGATGATGAATAGAATTTGAAATGATCGATTAAGATCTAGCCCATCTGCTTCAATGGTTCCAAGATAAGCAAAAGCCCAAAGTGCCCCCGCAATACCGAGATAAAATGAACTGATCGCAAACGCCAGTAATTTAGTCTGACTCACCGGAATGCCGATGGTGATTGCCGCAGTTTCCATATCTCGTACAGCACGAAAATTACGACCATATTGACTATTGATCAGGTTGCGAGCCAAAGCAGTGAGAACCACAACAATACTTAAGGTTAATAAATAGTGCCCGACTGGGCTATTTATGGAATAACCCAATATTTCCATACGAGGAGCAGTAATCACCCCCGAAGCATTATTGTTAGTAAACCAGCCATACTGTGTGAATAACCACGGTATAAAAAACTGTGCAGCTAAGGTGGAAACAATTAAATAAAAGCCTTTAATTCGAAGACTTGGCAGACCAACCACAACCCCAGTTAAAGCAGCAATTACACCGCCCAAAAAAATGCTGACCAGTAATGGCAACTGAGGAATTCGCAGCTCTAAGTTATAAGTTGCAAATGCGCCCACTGCCATAAAAGCTGCGGCACCTAATGAAAGTTGTCCGGTATAGCCTGTCAGAATATTAAGTCCCAATCCGGCAAGTGCCAAAACTAGAAAAGGGACTAAAATGGCATTAAATAAGTAATCTGGCCCCAAAAATGGAACGAAAAGAAAGGCAATCAATAGTGCAAAAATAAATAAAATACGATGCTCTTTAAGGCGGAAAATGCGTTTCTCATCTTGATATTGCTGTACGTACTGTCTTGCTTGGCTAAATAAAAACATTGCTTATACCCTCGTCACTTGTTTCTGACCAAACAGACCGGTTGGGTATACCAATAAAAAGAGAATCGCCAGCACATAGGGAAACCAGTTTTCAATTCCGGAGCCAATAATGCCGCCTAAATAAATCTCCGCTAGTTTCTCGGTTGCTCCCACAATCAAGCCCGCTAAAATCGCACCTGCAATCGAAGTAAAACCACCAATAATCAGTACAGGTAATGCCTTTAGTACAACCAATGAAAGCGAGAATTGAACACCTAAACGTGCGCCCCACAACAAACCAGCGACTAATGCAACAAACCCTGCTACTGTCCAAACCAATATCCAGATATGATTTAAACGGATTCCCACAGATTGCGCGGCTAAAGGATCATCAGCAACTGCACGTAGTGAAATACCAAAGCGGGTTTTACTAAATAAAAGAGATAAAATAATGACCAATGTTCCAGCAATACCTGTTGCGAACAGATCAAACTTGCTCAGCATGATGCCAAAGAAATTAATGGGTGAATCAGAAATTCCCAGATCTAATCCATGAACCTGTGTTCCCCATACAGTTTGAGCTAATCCCTCAATGACATAACTCAAACCCAAAGTTGCCATAAACAATGTAATGACAGAGCGATTAATTAAATGTTTTAAAATTAATGCATCGATCAGTAGTACCAGCACAAAAATGACAAATAGCGTGACAATAAAAGCCACCACAAATGGAATGCCACGTTCAGTTAAATTGACAAAAGTTAAAGCTGAAAATAAAACCAAAGAACCTTGTGCAAAATTAAAAACACCCGATGCCCGATAAATTAAAACAAACCCAATGGCAACCAAGGAATACATGACACCTGCCAACGTACCCCCTAGCAAGACTTCTAGAAAAAATGACATATAAAAACTAACCTCTTATTTTTAATTTATTTGTATATGCTCAATGCGCTTCAAGCGCTTGAATCCCTAGATATGCGCTCAGCACTTCAGGATGTTCTTGAATTTGTTGTGGCGTGCCTTCTGCAATCTTTTTGCCATAGTCCAGCACCACAATATGGTCAGAAATATCCATCACGACAGCCAAATCATGCTCAATCATGAAAATGGTTATATCCAACTGTTGATTTATCTTTTGAATAAACTTGGCAATACTTCGTTTTTCAGCATGGTTCATTCCAGCCATTGGCTCGTCTAAAAGCAGAAACTGAGGTTCTGCTGCCAATGCTCTTGCTAACTCAACACGTTTTTGCAAACCATAAGACAATGAGCTAACCAATTGGTCTCGGTATTCTTGTAGATTCAACAGTTTTAAAATTTCTTCAGCTTTAAAACGCTGTAAATCATCATTTTTTTGAGTGCTTGGTAAAGACAATAATGCACCTAGTAATGAGTGACGACTTTTTAATACCCGTCCAGTTAAGACATTGTCCAATACCGACATTTGCTTGAAGAGTGCTAAATTTTGAAAGGTGCGCGCAATTCCTAAATAGGGTGCATGCTTTGCCTTATAATTATGCAAAACCTGACCAGCAAAAATGATCTGACCAGATTGCGGCTGATAAATGCCATTAATAATATTAATTACCGAACTTTTGCCGGCCCCATTGGGACCAATTAAAGAATAAATCTCTCCCTCTCTCACCTCTAAGCTAAGCTGCTTGAGCACTTGTGAAGAGCCAAAAGATAAATCAATTGCCTTAAGTTCTAGCAATACCACAGATGATACTGACATATATTCCCCTTCTTAATTTATTGTTGTTATTGGCAAAGAATGAAGCTGCGAATTGTCCAATTGGGTACTTTGCCATTCGGCATATTCTCCCCATTCGTGTAACTTCACACCTAAACTTCGATAAAAATTTCGTGTTGCAAGCGTTACAGGCTGCCCCACTGTTAAAGCCACTTTAAGATGTGAAAAACCCAACTCTTCTAAAATGACTTGCTTAAATAAGGCAAAGCTCAACTTATCAATCAAAGATAATTTTTCTTCATTTTTCTGTTTTTGAAGTGCGTGCCAGTAATGTTTGGCAAGCCATTTATCACTTGGTAAGCGGTTGTAAATTAACTGCTCAACACGGGCATAGGTTTCATTGGTCCCTAAAATCAATGTTGGCGAAATAATCTGTCTATCCTGGTCGCGAGTATTTAAGGTCTCAGGAATATTTAAGTTAAAACCTGCAAGTAGCCACGATGACCATAGATAACGAATGTGCCCAACACTTGAAAAAGCACGCGTAACAAATGCTTCCTCATGATGATCTAAGTGGTGGTTTTGAACTAAATGTTTGGCTTCTGCAATCAAATCTTGATGAGAATATTGCACTCTCAGTCGTTGATTAGACTCAATCCGTTCAAAGCTAAAAGCAATTTGTGCAGGTTCGAGCTGAGTCTTTTTAAAATCAATACGATATTTTTCGTTGGAATTTTTTAATAACTTATCGACAGCTACAACATAGTCATATTCAAATGTACTTAATTTGCTTTGTTCAATATAAAAAATATAAATTGGGTGATAACGTAATGTCTCAATTGAAACAAGCTGCTCTAGTTCTTCTACGAGAATATAATCTGGTTTTAAAATCGCAAGGTGTCGTAAAAAGTCTTCTGTTTTTAATGTATCAACACTTTGGTCAATTAATTGAACTTCGCCACCTAAAGCCTGAATAGCCAGACTAATAGCAACTACATCAATATTCGGAGCACTGACAATAAGAAAAGTTTGCTTGTTTTGAAAACCATACTCATAAAGCGCAGACGCGTATCTTTCGCTAAGTTCTAGTAAATTTTTCCATGACCACTGCTGCCACAGACCTAGTTTTTTATGTCTTAATGCAATTGCATCTGGACGTGCTGTTGCGTGGTATGCCAACAGTGAAATAAGACTTTGCGAATAATCTGACATTTTTGCAATACCCCCCTCATAACGTCGATTGCTAAACGATGAGATAAAAAAATATTGCTGTTATATTTCAATTTACATGCCAAATATTTTTATAATTATTTTCAATGTTTTACAAAAAGATCTTTCTCTATCTGTGCATAAAAGTGATAGTTTATTGTTGAATAACTGTTTTTCAGGCAACAGTTATTACTTGGTTTCAAAAAAACATTTTTAGAGAAATCTCAAGAACAAATTTTGATTAATACTTTTGATTTTCATAATAGCTCTTCTTTGCTTTAAAAGAGCTATTATGATTTTCATCAATATTTTAGCTAAATATTTAACTAAACCACAAAGAAACCATGTGTTCCATCTGTATTCAGTTGGGCAACTAATCCATATTCCCACTCTAAATAGTCTTGCATAGCTTGGATAGAATTATCCGTTCCTTCATAAGGGCGTTTATACCGATCTATGCGGGGTGATAAATACACATGTTTATCAGTTTCCAAAACAAAAGTTTTTGCCCATGCCTGATTACCGCCTTCCAAGACATAAACATTTTCTGAAATTTTAGCTTGAAGAGCAGATACTGCATATTGTGCTAACAGACTAGTACCACAAGTCACAACAATTTTATTGTTTGTTGGAATTTTTTTCTCATTAAACAGACGTTCAATATCTGCTTTTAATACCCATTGAGCAGTAGGAATATGCCCTTTTTGATAGTTTGCACTAGTTGTAAAATCCAGAATAGTGACTTCTTCACCGACATCTAACCATGCTTGCAATTGTTCAGGTGTAATCCGATGTTTTATATGCAATAACGGAACAACTGGTTTCCATGCTCCTTGCTCGGTAAATATTGTCTGAAAATCCGCATCGAGTACGTAGACATCCCAATTCATTTGCGCCAACCAAGAGGCAGTCATATAAGCACGGACGAGTTGATCATCAATGAGTACAATTCTGGCACCGCGTACACTCGCATAATGGTCAGTTTCCTGAACTAGTTGCCCACCACCAATCCAACGGCTATTGGGTAAATGCGATTGTATATACTCTTCTTCTGACCGTACATCAAAAACATAGGTGGTGCGTTCACTCTGTTGTTGGAACAATTGTAGTTGTTCCAAACTAATCGTTTTTACACCAGCCTGCTGGGTTAATTGTTTGGCATTCTCTAATATGCCTGATGAATTATTTTTATTAGCAAAATTAGTATATTGTTGGTGTTGTCCTAAAGCTAATTGCTGCTGTGCCAATGTCCAACCAATCGTACCGTTACGTAAAGCATAGACTTCATGTCCAATCTTGGCATTAATCAATGACTGTGTACCAATTAAACTACGTGTACGCCCTGCACAATTCACAATAATTTTAGTATTTTCATCTTTAACAATATTTTTAGCATGGAGTACCAATTCAGCACCAGGTACGCTGATACCGCCCGGAATACTCATGGTTTGATATTCATCAAAACGACGAGCGTCCAGAATAACAATGTTGTCCTGATCATCAATTAATTTTTGGACTTCTTGAGCTGACAGTGACGGCGTTCCTTTATGATGTTCAACAAATTCACCAAAGGCTTTACTTGCTGAATTGACATCAATAAAAATTTCACCGCCTGCATCTTTCCAGCCTTGTAAACCACCATCCAATAATGAAATCTGCTGATAGCCTAATGCTTGTAACTGTTGATAGGCACGTTCTGCCAAACCCTCACCATTATCATAAATAACAATATCTGTAGACAGACGAGGTATTCGATTGAGAATTTCTACTTCAAATTTGGAAAGAGAAATATTGGCAGCAAACAAAGGATGACCTTGAGCATATGGATCTTCTTCACGTACATCAATTAGTGCGATTTCTTGACCAGCCAATAGCTTTTTGCGGATATCTTGATAAGTTTGAATATTGGTTGTCATATTAATGTTCCTGATTTGAATAACCTGAAATAAAACGCTTTGCTGTGCCATCTAAAGCAAAGGTATAGCGTTCTACTTTGCCAATATCTGCACCATAAATGTGGATGCTAATTGAAACCTGATCGGACAGCGCATTACTCACTTGATGCACATCACCCGAAGCTGGAGTAAAAAAATCAATTTCGCCAACTTTTAAATAATCTGGTTCACCTGTGATCTCAAAATGCCCTAATGCATTTCTTTGATAGCGCTGTGAGATTTCTTCACCTTGCAGAACACCAACGACTCCCCAAACTTCATGATTATGGATTGGTGTAGTTTGTCCCTTATCCCATACAAAACTGACAATTGAAAAATGATCTTGCGGATCGCGATATAATAAAAACTGTTGATAGCGTTCAGGGTTCGGTTGCCGATAAGAGCCTGGCAACCAATCACTTAAATGCAGCAATCTACGAAACTCTGGAATAAAAGATTGTATGAGATCAACATCTTCTAATTGCTGTGAAATTCCATATTCTATTCTTTCAATCAATGGCTGGAGTACTTGTTGCAACTGACTCATCTTTATTTTTGCTCCACTTTAAAACCAGTATCAAATGAAGATGTCACATCAAACTTTTTATCAATCAGCTTATATTTGGTATAAAAATCGGCAGTTCCTTGAGAAACTTTGATCACTTCATTATCGATCGGCTCCCACGAGGCATTACGGCGTTTAAAAGCTTTTATTCCCACATCTTCTGGTAGTCCAGTGATTTTGGCATAAGCTTTACCAAACTCATCCCCATGTTGTCCCGCCCAAGCTTGTGACTCTTTTAAACGATAGATGAAATCTTGAATTGCCACACGTTTGCTCTGATCCTTTAAAGATTTATCCGTGGCTGCTAAAAAGGTATAACCTGAATACAAACCACGACCATTAACCACAACACGAAAATGATCCTTGAGCTCAGCATATGCCGTATATGGATCCCATACCACCCAAGCATCTACTGAACCATTGGCAACAGCTAATTTTCCATCGGCAGGCGGTAAAAATTTAAACGTTACATCTTCAGGCTTCAGACCTTGTTGTTCTAGGGCCTTTAAAGTTAGAAGATGACTAATTGAGCCTTTATTAAATGCTAAACTTTTACCCTTTAAATCTTTGGCAGACTTAATTGGACTATTCTGCGGCACTAAAATAGCGACTGGATATGGATCTGCTTTATACACGGCAATAGCCTTGGCTGTTCCCCCATTAGAATTGGCAAAAATAAACGGTGCATCACCCAAATAACCAATATCAATCGCATCTACTTTTAATGCTTCTGCAACTGGTGCAGCAGCTGGAAATTCATACCAATTGATTTTATATGAGACATTTTTTAAAGCACCAGATGCTTCAAGCTGTGCACGCATATTGCCTTTTTGATCACCAATATTGAGCACAACCTGCCCCTTATTTGCTTTGACTTCAGATGCCTGAGCATGTTCAGGTGAAGTCTCTTTTTTTGTACAACCGACTAAAATTGCTGTTGTAAAAACACCCAATAAAATTTTGCCATAGTGATTCATTATTATTTCCTTTCAGATTAGGCCGAGATCAGCTGTTGCTGTTGATCATATTTTTCTGTTTTTTCACGGATTTGGGGCAATAGCTCTCGACCATAATCAATTGCGTCCTGAACAGGATCAAACCCACGTATCAATACGCTATGAATACCAAGTTTGTAATACTGCAAAATAGACTCTGCAACTTGTTCAGGGGTCCCCACTAATGCCGTGGAGTTATAACTGCCCTGAACTAAAGAAGTGATACCAGTCCATAAATTGGTATCTAAACGTTCGCCTTGACCCGCTGCTGCAAGTAAACGTTGCCCACCCGTACTTTGTGGTTTTTTTCTGGCAGCTTGTAAGCCAAAATTTTCTAATTGTTTTTTAGATAATTGATAAATTTCTTGCGCTTTTTCCCAAGCTCTAGACTCACTATCAGCAATAATTGGACGAAATGAAATGTTGTAATCAAGTTGGCGCTCATGTTGTGCTGCCAACTGATTTAGTGTTTCAACCTGCTCTTGGGCCCCCGCTAGAGGCTCTCCCCAAAGCGCAAAAATATCAACCTGTTTTGCGGCAACTTGTAAAGCTTCTATTGAAGAACCGCCAAAATAAATCGGTAAGTGTGTTTGGAGTGGTTTAATTTCAGAATAAGCATCTACTACATGGTAATAATCACCTTCATAGCTAAAAGGTTCTTGGCTATACCATGTTTTTTGTACAACTTCGATGAACTCGGCACTACGTGCGTAGCGTTCTTGTTTATTTAAAAAATCTCCATCTTTTTTCTGATCGATATCACTCCCGCCAGAAATAACATGTAGTGCTAAACGTCCATCCGTCAACTGATCCAAGGTTGCCAATTTACGGGCTGCCAATGTTGGAGAAACAAAGCCCGGACGATGTGCTAGTAAAAATTTTATTTTAGACGTATGTGCTGCAGCATAGGCTGTCACTAAAAAACCATCAGCCTGATCCGACCAATAGCCACATAGAATACGGTCAAAACCAGCCTGTTCATGTGCCTGAGCAATTTTGACAATATAATTTTTATCAAAAGTTTTCGTCGCTGGAATAATTTCAGATGCCTCACGGTGCCAGATCATTCCTAAAATTTGAATTGCCATATTTAAACCCGATGTATTTTTTATAAGAATACGGCAGGTCTTAATATGTTAAAAACAAATATTAAATATATAATAATATTAAAATATGGAATACTAGCAGAATGAGTAGTGCTCAAAACATTGCGGACGTCAACGAAAGCGTTATCTTCAATTAATACTTTTTATATTGATTATGCTCAATAAAATTTCTTGATATTTTATTTCATCCCCATCCTAGTATGCTCTGTACTTTGCGGCTCATCTCTTGGCAAATTGATTGATAGACTTCATTCAAATCGGGTTGAATCATATAAAAAAGTTGCACTGATAAATTGAAGTCAGTAAGTTCAATTGAGGTAAGTTGAGCAGCATAAATACTCTTTTCAAAAACTTCTTTAGGTAATAACCCTACTCCAAGACCTTGAGCCAATAAATTCATCTGCAAATTGGTTCCTGTAACCTCAATTTTTATATTAGGTAACTGATTCAATTTATGGTATTCCGATACAAGATATTGGCGAAAACCACACCCTTCAGTATTAATAATCCATCCTAAAGACTGACAATCGGCAAGATGCTGAACAGACATCTTTTTTAATTTTTTAGAAACCGTGGGCACAATTTGTAACTGACCTAAAATTTCCATGTTTATCTGGTCATTCTGCCCATAAGTTTGGGCTGTTGTTGAAAAAATACAATCTAGCTTTTTTTCTTTAAATTTATCTAATAAATCGATACCCCAACCTGTGCTAATTTCTAAGTTTAATGTGGGATAACTTTGCTTTAAGTCTTCTAAAATACCTGACAAGATCGTGTCTGATAGACTTGTCGCAATACCAATCCGTAAGTTTTGGGTCGATAATTTATAGCTGTTCACTAGTTGCCCTAATGCATCTATTTCAGCAGTAACCTGTGCACACTGCTCAAAAATTTGAAATCCTAGCTGAGTCAATTTTAGAGGGCGTGTATTACGGTCAAAAAGTTGTAATCCCAAATCTGATTCTAGATTTTGGATCCTTCTAGTAATAGCAGGTTGTGAAATACCTAATTGCTGGGCAGCCAGACTGGTAGATTGAACATTGACAAAACAAACAAAAGCTTCAATATCTTCAATTTTCATAATAGCTTAGGACAAGATTTATAAGTAAAGGTTATATCCAATTATGATGTTTTTTTATGGAATAAACAGTAGCCTACTATTCATTTTATTTCATATCATCAATATTGAATTTAATAAAAGTCCATATAAGTTTTAGGATAAAAATTACGAGAAGCTTTCAAACTTATGCTGAGTTCAATCGCAGTTATTCTCAATTCAGCCGTAATTAACTTAAAAATAAATAGAAATTCAGTTTTAACTACGTTTGGAAGTTTAAATTTAAAGATGCCCAAGCGCAGTTAAAAGCCATTATTGTTAAATCTAATTTAAAATACTTTTTTTACAGAGACTGTAAAAGTCGAATCAATTGGATTTGAAACAGGCGCACCAGATTCTCCATTACTATACTTTTTATAGTAGTCATTTTTATCCCATGCTTTTGTATACGCTAGTCCTGTAGTCCAGCCATCACCTAAATCTTTAACGAGTTCAGCTTTAACATCTTGAAAATTAGATTCTGAAAAGTTTTTGATCCTTTCATAGCCATAGTGAGCGCCAAAAGTCCAGGTGTCATTAATCGGCTGGGTAAAGTTAAGATCTAAATAACTTGAACCTCTCGACCTTTTACCAGCAGGTCCACCCATGGTTTTAGAGTTATATCCAGCATAATCTGGTGTGTAAGTCACAAAGTATTTGAGGCTTAAAGGACCATAGCCAATTTGAGGTACGATTTCACCATAGTTATAACTACTACTCCCTGTTTCTGGTGTACTTTTCGCGCCTGGGTAGTAGTAGTAAAAAACCGACATCCCAATTGAAAATTTATCGATTGTTTTTAAATAACCTGTATAAAAATCCCATTCAACCGAGGCATTTCGCAAATAATTAGAGCTTACACTTGATGCCCAAGTCCCGACAAAAAAACCATTCGGGTTGGCATAATCCAGTCCACCTTGCAAAGCAGGTTTACCCCAAGTTTGTTGAAACCCACGTGAAATATATTGGCTAGCAAAAGTAACATTCGCGCTATATGGAGAAGTTTTTTCTTGTTCGTTTAATTGTTCAGCATGTACAACACAGGTAGACATAATGAGAGAAGCTACGCCTAAAATTTTTCTCATCTATTAATTCCTTTTAAATATTACCTATAATCTTAAAGTTTTAAAATAACATGATAATTCAATTTAAAACGTATTAAAAAGTTATAAATTTAGATTTCTCGACACTTCTTCTTCGCTATAAATCTCTTCAATACAATCTAAAATTTTAGGAATATAAGAACTTTGGTCCATGTTACGCATCGATAGAGAAATGGGACTATAAGCTTCTAAATCTAAGATATTTAAATAAGTTAGATTCTTCATTCCAATATCACAGGCACTTTCTGGAATAATACAAATACCCTCGCCCGAAGCCACCAAACCAAGCGCCATGTGAATTTCTCGTACTTCGGTCAGCTTGGCTGGTATTAAACCTAACTTGGTAAATAAAGCTTGAATAGTGGTCGAAAAATTAGGCTTAGGTGTCGTTGGATAAGAAAAAATCGTCTCATTGATAATTTGAGATAGGTAAATTCCTGAATCTTGAAATTCACTTAATGGATGCTTTTTATGAATCGCGAGTTTTAATTTTTCTTTGCGAAGTAAAAGCCTTTTTATCGCTGGATCACTAATGGGTAAGCGACCAAAACCTAAATCGATTTTACCTAACTTTAAAGCCTCAACCTGATCTCGTGTGCCACATTCAATAAGCTCGACATGAATGTCAGGATTCTTTTGTCTAAATAGATAAATGACCTGTGGTAAACGCCCATACAGAAGTGAACTGACATAGCCAACTTTGACAATGTTTTCGACCAGCTTCATTTTTTTAGCCATGGAAGCAGCTTGAGCAGTATGCGTTAAAATTTGAACGGCATGTTGGTAAAAAAACAGCCCTGCTTCCGTCACTTTTAATGGACGTGAGCCTTTCACAAACAAATCAATGTCTAATTCTTCTTCTAGTTTTTTGATTTGACGCGTGAGTGGTGGCTGGGCAATAAAAAGCTTCTCAGCCGCTTTAGTCAGACTTTGTTCTTCCACAACGGTAACAAAATAACGTAGATGTCTTAATTCCATTAATATACCTTTTTAGTATCTTAAAATACCGTTCTATATCTATTTTAGGCTATTACATTCTTCTATGGTATGTAAACAAGTTCGTAATAGTTGAAACTTCATGTATAGAACCATAGAAACCATACTTGTGGATATTCCAACTATCCGTCCTCACCAGCTGTCTGTGACTACAATGCGTACTCAGACTTTGGTGCTCGTTAAAATTACGACTACGGATGGTATTGTCGGCTGGGGTGAAGCGACCACCATTGGTGGACTGAACTATGGTGAAGAAAGTCCTGAAAGTGTCAAAGCCAATATTGATACTTACTTTGCACCATTACTCGCATCAGTTAAAGATTTAAATGTGGCTCAAACACTAAAACTGATTCGTAAGAATATTAATGGTAACCGTTTCGCGAAATGTGCCATTCAGACCGCTCTACTTGATATTCAGGCAAAACGTTTAGGCGTGCCGTTAAGTGAAGTTTTAGGTGGCCGTCTGCGTAATAGTTTACCTGTACTTTGGACGCTCGCGTCTGGTGATACAGAAAAAGATATTGCTGAAGCTCGAAAAATGATTGAGTTGAAACGTCATAACACGTTCAAACTCAAAATCGGTGCACGCCATTTGCAACACGATGTTGATCATGTGATTGCAATTAAAAAAGCACTAGGTGCAGATATTAGTGTACGTGTTGACGTAAATCGTGCATGGTCAGAGCTGGAATGTATTCAAGGTATTCAACAGCTACAAGATGGCGGGATTGATTTAATTGAACAGCCTTGTGCTATTCAAAATACTGAAGCACTTGCGCGTTTAACACGTCGTTTTGATGTCGCAATCATGGCGGACGAAGCTTTAACTGGTCCTGACAGCGCATACCGTATTGCAAAAAGTCATGGTGCAGATGTATTTGCCGTGAAAATTGAACAATCAGGAGGTCTGATCGAGGCATGTGAAGTTGCCAAGATTGCAGGTTTGGCTGGAATCGATCTTTATGGCGGCACTATGCTTGAAGGCCCTGTAGGTAGCATCGCTTCTGCTCACGCATTTGCAACCTTTGAAACATTAGCGTTTGGTACTGAATTATTTGGTCCGTTATTGCTTACCGAAGAAATTTTGAAAGAACCGCTACGTTACGAAAACTTTGAATTGCACTTGCCAACGGCTCCGGGCTTAGGCATTGAAATTGATGAAGATAAAGTCGAGAAGTTACGTCGTTAAGGCAACAGGATAAGGAGTTTCCCATGTTATTTCATGTACGTATGGATGTGCATATTCCACTCGATATGCCAGCCGACAAAGCAAATGAAATTAAGGCCGTTGAAAAGGCTTATTCGCAAGATTTACAACGCCAAGGTAAATGGCGTCACATCTGGCGAGTTACAGGCCAGTACTCAAACATCAGTATTTTTGATGTTGAGAGCAATGAAGAGTTGCACAACATTTTACAAGGATTACCTCTCTATCCTTATATGAACATCGAAGTGATGGCACTTAATCGTCACCCTTCTTCTGTTCGTGATGATGATTCGTAATCTAAGAAAATAGTTTGAGTGTGTGGTCTGAAGCACATTCAAAAACTAAATATATTTATTCAGAAGGTAACAAGGAACGTGGCGGCACTTATTCGCTAGCAAAACAACATGCCCGCAGCGCTGCCACCCAAAACCGTATTGCATACTTAAGGAGTTTTAGTATGAACCGTCAACAAATTGATGCGCTTGTAAAACAAATGAATGTCGACACTGCAAAAGGCGAAGTTGATGCACGTGTTCAACAAATTGTAGTG
The DNA here is from genome assembly GCF_000196795.1 of Acinetobacter oleivorans DR1. Taxonomy (NCBI): domain Bacteria; kingdom Pseudomonadati; phylum Pseudomonadota; class Gammaproteobacteria; order Moraxellales; family Moraxellaceae; genus Acinetobacter; species Acinetobacter oleivorans. The sequence goes on along the minus strand of NC_014259.1, from coordinate 1,850,306 downwards.
CGCCTTCTCGGGGATTTATTTCAAGCCATCGAAGATTTAGACATCCAACCTTCAGAAGTATGGAAAGGTTTGGAATATTTCACAGACGCAGGTCAAGCAAACGAACTTGGTCTTTTGGCAGCTGGCTTAGGTTTAGAGCACTATCTTGATTTACGTGCAGATGAAGCTGATGCAAAAGCTGGTGTTACGGGTGGCACACCGCGTACCATTGAAGGCCCACTTTATGTAGCTGGCGCGCCTGAAACCGTTGGTTTTGCTCGTATGGATGATGGCACTGAATCTGGCAAAATCGATACCTTAATTATTGAAGGTACGGTGACTGATACTGACGGCAATATCATTGAAAATGCTAAAGTTGAAGTATGGCATGCTAACAGTTTAGGTAACTATTCATTCTTTGATAAGTCTCAATCTGACTTCAACTTACGCCGTAGTATTTTGACTGATGCAGATGGTAAATATGTTGCATTAACCACAATGCCAGTAGGTTATGGTTGCCCGCCAGAAGGTACTACTCAGGCCCTTCTTAACAAATTAGGCCGTCATGGTAACCGTCCATCCCACGTTCACTACTTTGTTTCTGCACCAGGTTTCCGCAAGCTTACAACTCAATTCAACATTGAGGGTGATGAGTACTTATGGGACGACTTTGCCTTTGCAACTCGTGATGGCTTAGTGGCAACAGCAGTTGATGTAACTGACCCAGCTGAAATCCAACGCCGTGGTTTAGATCACGCTTTCAAACACATCACATTTAACATCGAACTTGTTAAAGATGCCGCTGCTGCTCCTTCAACTGAAGTTGAACGCCGTCGCGCTAGCGCTTAATTGAAAGTGTATGTGAGTTAAAAGTTCGCTTTTGACTCACAAAATTTATTCCATTTATTACTACCATTAAGAATTTAAATAAATTTTTAGCGGTAGTAATAACATCACGTTACCTCATGCTCTAAGGTTTCTCACATGATTGACAAAAGTAAGTCCTCTCTTAGCGAGGTACTATCGCAGATTAAAGATGGCGCGACCATCCTGATTGGTGGTTTCGGTACCGCAGGACAACCCGCTGAACTCATTGATGGACTGATTGAACTCGGTGTTAAAGATTTAACGATTGTTAGTAATAACGCCGGTAATGGCGATTATGGTCTGGCTAAACTGCTTAAGGCTGGTTCAGTTAAAAAAGTGATCTGTTCTTTCCCACGTCAGTCAGACTCTTATGTTTTTGATGAATTGTATCGTGCCGGAAAGGTCGAGCTTGAAGTTGTTCCGCAAGGTAATCTGGCTTGCCGTATTCAGGCAGCAGGTATGGGACTTGGTGCTGTGTTTACCCCAACAGGCTTTGGAACACTTCTAGCTGAAGGCAAAGAAACTCGCCAGATTGATGGTAAAGATTACGTACTCGAATATCCAATCAAGGCGGACTTTGCCTTGATTAAAGCTTACAAAGGCGACCGCTGGGGCAATCTGGTTTACCGTAAATCTGCACGTAACTTTGGTCCGATTATGGCCATGGCTGCTGATGTCACCATTGTTCAGGTGTCTGAAGTGGTTGAGCTAGGTGGATTAGATCCAGAGCACATCATCACCCCAGGTATCTTTGTACAGCACGTTGTACAAGTACAGCCCGCACAGTAAGCAATAAGGAGAAATAACATGAGCTACCAGAAACTCAGCCGTGACCAGATTGCAAAACGTGTGGCACAAGATATTCCAGATGGCGCCTATGTGAATTTGGGCATTGGCTTACCAACCAAGATCGCAAGCTACCTACCTAACGATAAAGATATTTTCCTTCATTCTGAAAATGGCCTGTTGGCTTTTGGCCCACCACCAGCGGCAGGTGAAGAAGACCCTGAACTAATTAATGCGGGTAAAGAATTTGTGACCATGCTTGAAGGCGGCAGCTTTTTCCACCATGGCGACTCCTTTGCGATGATGCGTGGTGGTCACCTTGATATTGCCGTGCTTGGCGCATTTCAGGTTGCCGCGAATGGTGACTTAGCAAACTGGCATACGGGTGCTCCAGATGCGATTCCTGCGGTAGGTGGTGCGATGGATTTAGCTGTAGGTGCTAAAAAAGTATTTATCACCACAGATCATGTGACCAAGCAAGGTGAACCAAAGATTGTGGCTGAGCTGACTTACCCAGTTACAGGTAAACACTGTGTTGATCGTATTTACACTGACCTGTGTGTGATTGACGTGACTAAAGATGGTTTAAAGGTGATTGAGAAAGTTGAAGGTCTTAGCTTTGATGAGTTGCAGGCTTTAACAGGTGCAACTTTGATTGATGCCACGAATTAAGTTTGTAAATGATGTAGTCGCTACAGTTAATAAATAGCATCACGGCCTTGAATTACATTGATATTCAAAAGCCTTTTGTATAGGCAATACCTTACTTTTCAAAGATGAAAAGTAACAAAAATCTATGTTGAACAGAGGAGGCTTCCTTGCCTCCCTGTCCAACGGGTGACATCCATGTCACCTGTCACGATAGCAAACTGCTAGCGGATACGAGGTGGCGACATGGATGTCGCCTCGTTGCTCAGCACAACAGGGATGTTGTGTCTGCGTAACAAAGGGTTTTGTCACTTTTGCCCTGTCAAAAGTGAGGCATTGCCTCTGCAAAGGAAGAATGGATAAACCCATCATTTGTGGCAATGACAGCAACAGATTTCAAAATGGAAATGTAAGAATGAAAAACGCTTATATCATCGATGCCATCCGTACTCCATTCGGCCGTTATGCCGGTGGCCTTGCACCTGTCCGTGCCGATGACCTTGGCGCTGTGCCGATTAAAGCACTCATGCAGCGCAACCCGAATGTAGATTGGGAACAGGTCGATGATGTGATCTATGGCTGTGCGAATCAAGCCGGTGAAGATAACCGTAACGTGGGCCGTATGTCAGCACTGCTTGCAGGTTTACCATATCAGGTGCCAGCAACCACTATTAACCGTTTGTGTGGTTCATCACTCGATGCGATTGCCATTGCTGCACGTGCTATTAAAGCAGGTGAAGCGAACTTGGTGATTGCAGGTGGTGTGGAAAGTATGAGCCGTGCACCGTATGTGATGGGTAAGTCAGACAGTGCTTTTGGTCGTACCCAAAAGATTGAAGACACCACCATGGGATGGCGTTTCATTAACCCTAAACTTAAAAAATTGTATGGTGTAGACACCATGCCCCAGACTGCCGAAAACGTCGCTGAACAGTTTAACGTGAATCGTGCAGATCAGGACCAGTTTGCCTTGGTGAGCCAACAACGCACCGCAAGCGCGCAAGCCAAAGGCTTTTTTTCTAAAGAAATCGTGGCAGTTGAAATCCCTCAGCGTAAGGGGGATGCTGTTGTGATTGATACCGATGAACATCCACGTGCATCAACCACCCTTGAAGCTTTAAGCAAACTTAAACCGGTTGTCAAAGCAGATGGTTCTGTGACTGCGGGGAATGCTTCAGGTATTAATGATGGTGCAGCAGCTCTACTGATTGCTTCTGATGAGGCAGTTCAGGCCTACAACCTCAAACCACGTGCCAAGATCATTGCTTCAACAGCAGTGGGTGTAGAACCACGCATTATGGGTTTTGCCCCAGCCCCAGCGATTAAAAAATTACTGAAACAAGCCAACCTGACTTTAGATCAGATGGATGTGATTGAGCTGAATGAAGCCTTTGCTGCACAAGCTTTGGCAGTGACCCGTGATTTAGGTTTGCCAGATGATAGCAACAAAGTAAATCCAAACGGTGGTGCAATTGCTTTGGGTCATCCACTTGGTGCATCAGGTGCACGCTTAGTCACTACAGCTTTAAACCAGCTTGAGCAAACAGGCGGACGCTATGCCTTATGTTCAATGTGTATTGGTGTAGGCCAAGGCATCGCATTGATTATTGAACGTGTTGAAGCACTTTAAGGAGAAACAAATGCCATCTTTTCAATCTGCCGATGCACAAATTAACTATCAAACTTTTGGCGAACCGTCGTCCCCTGCTCTGGTGTTTTCCAATTCTTTGGGCACCAATTATGGTATGTGGCAAAAACAGTTTAATGAGTTAAAAGATCAATTTTTTGTGATCTGCTATGACACTCGTGGTCACGGTTCATCATCTACGCCTGACGGTCCATATACTGTAAAGCAATTAGGTGAAGATGTTGTCCGTTTACTGGATCATCTGAATATTAGCAAAGCTGCTTTTTGTGGAATTTCTATGGGTGGTTTAACCGGTCAATGGCTTGCGATTCACTACCCTAACCGTTTTAGTCATGTGGTTGTGGCAAATACTGCCGCTAAAATTGGACAAGAACAGGCATGGCTTGACCGTGCAAAATTAGTACGTGAGCAAGGTTTACAACCGATCGCAGCTACAGCAGCTTCGAGATGGTTTACAGATCCCTTTATCCAAAGTCATGCTTCAATTGTCAACAACCTGTGTAACGACTTAAGTGCTGGCAGCGCAATGGGTTATGCCAATTGTTGTGAGGCTTTGGCTAAAGCGGATGTCCGTGAGCAGTTAAAAGACATCAAAATTCCTGTATTAGTCGTTGCTGGAACTCAAGATCCTGTAACAACCGTTTCAGATGGTGAATTTATGCAGCAACGCATTCCACAATCAAAACTTGCAGAAATAGATGCCTCTCATATTTCCAATGTAGAACAATCAGAAGCTTTTAATAAAATCCTAAAAGATTTTTTAGTGAGCTAATTCCGCTTTCTTAAAATTTATTCATTTCTAAAAAGGCCAATCATGGCCTTTTTTATTCTCTCAAAATAGAAAACACCATAACTTGTTCGAGAAGGTATAAATATATACCTCAAATGTAATGGAAAATTACATGGATAAATAACAGTATTTTAAATTCATGAACAGGGCTTGTTCATCAGTGACGTGAATCTAAGAAGATTCTTAAATCGTTCACTTCTACATCATAATGAAAGTAAGGATATCTAAATTGAACATACCTATGCTGAATTCTCGGCCTCACCCTACACGCCCTTTAATTAAATATGGAACATTACTTTTAGGCGCACTTTTAGCGGGTTGTAATTCTTCATCAAGTTTAGACTCAACACCAACACAAAAGCAGATCACGATTAAGCGTGATAAATTCGGTACTCCTCATGTATATGCAAATGATACCTATGGGCTTTTCTACGGTTATGGCTATTCGGTAGCGACCGATCGATTATTCCAGATGGAAATGTCAAAACGTACAGGACAAGGTACGGTTGCTGAGGTCCTCGGCCCCGACTATCTTCAATATGATATTGCGACGCATAGCCGTTTTGACCCAGAAAATATTAAGCAGCAACTCGCCGCGCTCTCACCAGAAGACCGAGCAATTTTTGAAGGTTATGCCGCAGGTTTTAGTAAACGGGTTAAAGAGGTTTTAGCAGATCCAGCTCTTATGCCTAAAGAGTTCACAGATCATGGTTTTAAACCATCAACATGGCAACCAGAAGATATTGCTATGGTTTGGGTAGGCTTAATTTTGAATCGCTTCTTTTCAGCCAGTTCTGAAGTATCAAATTTAGATTTGCTCACGCAACTGCAAAAAGAAAAAGGCCAAGAAGAAGGTCTTAAAGTCTATCAACAATTACGTTGGCTAAATGACCCAAGTGCTCCAACCATTATCCAATATGCACAAAAACCACAGCTTATAGCGCGTCAACAGCAAATACTTAAAGACATTAGCCCTATTTCAAACAAAGCAGCAAAAACCTATCTAGCGCAAGCTCGGATTGCTTTAGGCAAAAGTGTTGTAGATGGTGTACCTACCGCCAGTAATGCATGGGTCTTAAAAGGTGATAAGACTATTGAAGGCCAAGCAGTTTTATATAATGGCCCACAGCAAGGATGGTATACACCAGCAATCACCTACGATATTGGTTTACATGGAGCGGGCTATAATTTGACAGGTATTACTCCTGTTGGCTTACCTGCAATTTTATTTGGAACCAATGGCAAAATAGCATGGGGCTCTACGGTAGGCTCACTCGATACTAACGATGTTTACCAACTCACTCTAAATCCAAGCAATTCAAAAGAATATTTATACAAAGGAGCTTATATTCCATTTGAGCACAAGCAAGTAAAAATCAAAGTTAAAAATCAAGCAGACCATGTTTTAGATGTTTATAAGAGTAAACAAGGTTTTATAAGTACATGGGATGATAATAACCATACGGCGTATGCGCAAAAACGTAGCTGGGAAGGCGTAGAAATTGAAACTTTGTTAGGATGGGCAAATGCAGCGAAAGCCTCAAATTGGGATGAATTTCTTGCTCAAGCCAAACGTGTCGCAGCCTCTATCACTTGGTTCTATGCCGATACTAAAGATAATATCGGTGTTGCTGCTTTAGGTCGTTTACCTATTCGTCCTGAAAACCAACATATTCAGCTTCCAGCTAAAGGTGATGGTTCAATGGAGTGGCAAGGTTTTTATGACTTCTCGCATAACCCTAAAGAATACAATCCGCAAAAAGGTTATGTCACAAGCTGGAATAACAAAGCCTATGCTGGCTTACGCTCAGATTCGTCAAACTTTTCTTATGTAGATCGGGCGAATGAACTGATTGAACCTTTAAAAAGTAAACCAAAACTGAGTCAGCAAGAAATTTGGGAAATTAATAAAACAGCTGCATGGTCTGATTTAAATGCCCGTTATTTTGTTCCTTATATGATTCAAGCGGCACAAAGCCCTAATGCATCGCCATTAGCCAAAAAAGTCGCACCACTACTTGCCAGTTGGGATCTTAAATTACGCCCTGATAGTGAGGCGAAATATTATCAAGGTGCAGCACCAGCAATTACACGTGCATGGCTTAATCAAATGATTGAACTGGTACTCAAACCAAACCTTTCAGAAAATATTTATAAGCGTTATACCGATACGCTTTATCCAGTAAATAATGATCCACGAAGTGCACAGCCTGCGAGTGCTTCAAAATTAATCTGGAATGCCCTGCAAGGAAAACAGGCGAGTATTCCTCAACAAGTTGATTTCTTAAAAGGACAAACAGCAGATGAGGTTGTCTTAAAAGCTTTAGAAAATGCGTTGACTGAACTTTCAAAACAGTATCACTCTACTGACCCGAATGACTGGAAAATTCCAGTAGCAACGATGGGCTTTTCTAGCAAAAACTCCGTCGGTATTCCATGGGCTGCCCCATCACATGAACAACACCTTAGTACTTATGGAAATACGGGAAGTGCTACGTTTAGAGTGGTCTTAAATCCAAATCAAGTCACCATGTGTTCGATTTTGGCCCCAGGACAAAGTGGATTTATTAATCAAAATGGAAAACCTGATGTCCACTTTGCAGATCAGCTTCCTTTATTTGAAAGTTACAAGTGTAAAGATGATGCGGTGAGTCAAAAGGAAATCGACCAATCAACTCAACAAAGCATCACTTTAAACTACTAATGTTTTAGTCCAATTTTTATTTTAAAAGCTGAGGTTTGTTATTTATAAAGTGACAAACCTCTTTATTGGCTTAATACCGAATCATAACTGATTTTAATTCGGTGTAATCTTCAATAAATGCATCAGAAAACTCTCTGCCAATTCCTGAAGCTTTTACCCCGCCAAATGGAACAGATGGATCTAAGAACGTATGCATATTGACCCACAAGGTTCCTGCTTCAATTTTAGGAATTAAACGCAAAGCTTTAGATAAGTCATTTGTCCAGATACTAGCGGTTAAACCAAAGCGCGACTGATTCATCAGTTGAACGAGTTCTTCATCAGTTTCGAATGACATTACCCCAACTACTGGACCAAAAGTTTCCTCTGAAAATAAAGGATCATCCGTATTTTTGAAGGAAATCAAAGTCGGCTGTACAAAATACCCTGTCTGATCTAGAGCCGCACCACCAGCAATAATCTGATTGTTGGCTTTAGCCATATCTAAATAATGTTTCACTTTATTAAAATGTGGCTGATTAGAGAGTGGACCAAACATACTTCCTTCATCCATAGCCGATCCAATTTTAAAACTAGAGAGTGCTTTAGAGAGTTTCTCGACAAGTTCATCATGTTTTGTATGGTGTACAAAAAAACGCTCTGGAGATGCACAAACTTGGCCTTGATGTACAAAAGTTGCTTGCAACAAAGTTGGTAAAATCTCATCAATATTTGTATCTGCCAAAACAGCTATGGCATTTTTACCACCCAACTCCAGACTGACACGAGTTAAATCGCTGCTCATCGCGAGCTTACCAATGGCAATGCCTGTTGGTACCGAACCTGTAAACGAGACTTTCTTAACGAGCGGCGACTCAATTAAATATTGCCCTGTATCGCCCTTACCTGTAACCACATTAATTACACCAGCCGGAATACCTGCCTCAATGGCAAGTTCAGCTAAACGTAATAAAGATAAGCTGGCAAACTCACTTGGTTTAAGCACAATGGTACAACCAGTTGTTAAAGCTGAGCCGATTTTCCAAACACCAATCATGAGTGAAAAATTCCAAGGCACAATCCCTGCAACCACGCCAATAGGCTGTCTTAAAGTAAAGGCTGTATATTTCTCACCTTGCATAGAAGGAATAGACGGTTGCATGGTTTGACCATTAATTTTGGTTGCCCAACCAGCAAAATATCTTAAGAAAATAACAGATTGTGCAACTTCAAGATGACGGGAAATATTGATGAGTTTTCCAGTAGATAACGTCTCGAGCTGTGCAAGTTCTTCAGCATGTTGCTCAATTAAATCTGCCAACTTATTTAGTTTAACGCCACGTTCATACGGCGTCGTTTCAGCCCAAGCATTTTGAAAAGCATGTTCAGCACTTTTCACCGCACTTTCGACATCTTGTTGACTACCTATACTAATTTGAGCAACAACTTGTTCGGTCGATGGATTTACAATATCCACTTTATCTAAATGCTCAGCAACAACTAATTTTCCATTAATAAAATGTCCATGTTGACGTGCCATAAATTGTTGGACGCTTTCTAATATCTGAACTTCACTCATTTTCTTTTCCTCTTTTCATTTCTAAAATATTGTTATGACAGCAACTACGCGACCTGATTCAAAATAAAGTCTGCACCTCGTTCACCAATCATGATGGCAATTGCGTTAGTATTGCCGCTTGGAACTTGTGGGCAAATAGAACAATCCACCACACGTAAATTTTTAAAACCATGTACTTTAAGCGTCTGATCGGTGACCGAATCTTGCGGAGCATTGCCCATTTTGCAGCTACCTGCGGGGTGATAGACCGTTTTAATGTTCTGGCGCATCCATCGATCAATCGCTTCAATATCATCAGGATCGATATTTGCAGGCTCAATCACTTCTTTGACAATCGCTTTCAATGCTGGTTGTTGTAATAAGCGAAGTCCAGCCTGTACCGCACGGATATTTACATCAATATCTTCTTGATGGCCTAAATAATTAGGGTCAATAACAGGTAAATCTTTTGGATCTTTACTGCGTAAACGTAAAGTCCCACGTGCTTTTGGCTGTACATGTCCGACTTTAATGGTAAGGCCATGTGCCTGAGCCGCTGCTTTTTCACCTGGGGTATTATCGAAATTATCCAGCACAGGTAAAAAATGAAATTGGACATCAGGTCGACCATTGTTATTGGTGTCAATAAAACCACCACCTTCTAGAATATTGGTGGTTAGCAATCCTGAACGTGTAAAACACCATTGTAAAAAGTGTCGTACTGCGGTTAAACCTTGGTCTTCACCGAGCAGACTATTATTGGTTGTTACTGTCGCATTAACCGACATATGCAAATGGTCGTGAAAATTGTCACCTACAGGTAAGTCACGAATGCATTCTATTCCGAGTTCATCTAAATGCTGTTTTGGACCAATTCCCGAAAGTAATAAAACCTTAGGACTGCCAATTGCACCAGCACTCAGAATGACTTCTTTTTGAGCCTTTATCGTAATTGGTGATTTTCCGCCAACACTATAAGTCACCCCAGTAACCTGATCCCCTTGAGTTTCAATTTTATGTACTAAGGCATCCGTAATGACTGTAAGATCTGGGTGGTTTTCGACTGACTTTAAATAGGTTTTAGAAGTACTCGCCCTAGAACCGTTTTGAGTAGTAGTTTGATAAAACCCTACACCCGCCTGATCCCAACCATTAATATCATTGACATAATTCATCCCCATTTGTTGACCTGCTTTAATACAAGCAAGCGTTAAAGGATGGCGATAGCGGTTTTCACTGACAGGTAAAATGCCATCTTGTCCATGATATTCATCAGCAAGACTTTCATTTTTTTCTGCTTTCTTAAAAAAAGGCAGCACATCCTGATAAGACCACTGATTGCATCCCCATTCCGAAGCCCATAAATCATAATCCTGTCGTTGGCCTCGGCAATAGATCATGCCATTAACCGAGCTTCCACCTCCCAACACTTTTCCTTGTGCAAGGATCATTTCACGATGATTACAATATTTCTGCGGAACAGTCATGTATTGCCATGATTTTTGCTGGAATACTTTAACTACTGTTGCAGGTATAGTATGAAACATACTGCTATCGCGGCTTCCAGCCTCTAAAACAAGAACGCGCCCTGCCTTGGCTTCTAATAGTCGTGCTGCGACCACACAACCTGCTGAGCCAGCACCAATCACGATATAGTCATATTGTTGATCCATCTGATTTCATCCTAATTTTATTTCTATGAATGTACCGCCAATAAACACGATCTCCTTCGCTCTAATTTAATAGATGTATTGCAGAATCAACTGCGCATATACATTGGTCTTATCATCGTAGTTTTGAGTACCACCACTATGGATATCGTGTTTTGGTTTATAGAGTCCCACTAAAGGAATAACATTGAATTTTTTATTAACCGACCAGACCGAAAAAACATCCAGCTCATGTCCGTCTACATTAGTTAAAGACTTATTTACTGTTTTGAACTTATAGGCCAAAGCACCCAGCATAAAATTTTCTTTCAAGTTCATCATGTAAGAAACTTGATGAATATCTGCATTTTTATTGAATGGACCAGCATAGTTTCCGGCAACTTCACCCTGAAACCATGTGCCAAAGCCGACTGTATTTCCATAAAACATAGTGTCATATTGGTCTGAAAAATGACTAAAGCGGTAACCGAATGAAGGCGTATATTTTGAAGATAAAAAATTATAGTTCAGCGCTAAATAGCCAGCATTTTCGTGGCTATCTTTTTTATCTTGAACTACAAACTCAGTTTTAACTTGTAGCTCTGGTAAAGGTTGATAATTCAAACGTAAAGCATAATTTTTAAGGTCTTGTCGTCCTGAAACCTGTTCAGCATCTTCAAGGTCTAATACATTTAAATAAGTAAACCCAACGCCCTTATCTTTAAGCTGATACATCAGATCAGTCACAAAGAGTTTTGGGAAAAATTGTGCTTTATTGTCTGACTTTAAATAAGCCAGCTTTAACGTTGTATTCTCTTGCGGTTTGTATTGAAGCAAGCTTGTAAAATCAAAGCTTCGACGAGCTGCCAAATAATATGCTCCGCCCCGATCTAGTGTGCCGTCCGCAGGCGCTTTACCGAGATTTAATGCATCACCCGCAATAAAGAACCCATCACCAATCATGATATTTTGTCGACCGATACTTAAATCATAGGTCGTTAACTCATCTTTATTGGTACCGTCTTTAAAACCAATGATCCATTCATTCACATCCGTTTTACGTTCTTTGCCATTACTATTTTGGCCAGCGTCGCCATCACCAAATGTTGCCGAGCTAATACCGCTCAAGCTTGCATAGAGCTGATTGTTTTTAAAGGTATATTGCCCTTTAGCACCATATTTAAGATGACCTTCTTGCCAATTGACTCTTTCATCATCTAGGTTTTCGCCGTTATAGCTTTTACCGCTACTAAAAGCCCCAAAAGTTGCTTCAAAAGTTGGCTTAATTTCAAGCTCACCAGCATGCACAGTTGAAAAAAATGAGACAAAGAGAGTCCCTCTCACAACCTGAGAAAATAAATTTTTCATTGAGAAATTCCTTTTTTGCGAACTGCCTAACCGTGCTCAAGTGTGGGTAACCGATTCGTTACCCACTCTAGATCATGCACCCATTTAGTGATGGTCGTGCTGTGTGTTTTGCTCTTCTTCACCCAAGTTTAAAGTCGGGGTACTGTCAAAGAAGTTCCAAGGTTTGATGAGTGTATTCACCCATTCTGTTGGCATGATTGGCCACTCTTCAGCACGTGCCACATGGGTTGTTCCTGTTGTCATCCACACTACAAGGTCTTTATTTTCAATATTTTCATTGTTGCCAATGAATTGTCCTAACCCTGTGTCATGAGTTGAACGGTTTGAATATTTCCCTTCTGGATAGCGTTCGTCTGGGTTGTACTGAGTCACCCAAATTTGCTTATCCATAAAGTTCAAACGTTTAAATAACCATTCATCTTTAGAGAAATTGGCTCCTTTTGCCACAGGGTGTGTTCCACCTGCAAACGGAATGAGTTGGTAAGAAACTGGATTACCTAATTTATTTTCCTTATTGAAATTCGTGAGTAAACGAATGGTGGATGGATCAAATTTTTCAGCTGCATTTTGCTCATTCGTAATGACTTTACTGTCAATTTGCATTGAACTTGTACGAACACCGCCTTTGTCGTTGGCTTTCACTACAGGGTCCATATGCATAAAGCTGTTGTTTTCACCATCGACATCCATGTCTAAGCGGAAATTATAGATGTGCTGATGCGTTGTACCCACAATATTATGGTCAATTAAAGTTCCATATTTGGTGTCTTCTTTGGCAGTACTGTCATGCATGGTGCGTGATTTAACGCCTTTAACAGCTTCAATACCTGTTGCACCCGCATTAATCCCAATTACACCATTTTGGGCAAATACCCAGTCAAACATGTAATCGTAGTTTCCAACCGTACTAATCCAGCGAATGACAAGTTCACGGCGTGCTTCACTGGCATCTTGATTGCCAAAAATTTCGTGATGTTTATATTCAGGCCCAGCATAACGTTCAAACACAGCAATCGCATTTGGAATCACTTGTGGCTGGCCTTTGTAGTCTGCAATCACAGCATCAAGTAAAACAGCGTTGTCAGGTGCATCTGTTCCCGGAAGAATAGATGAGGTAAGTGTCCCCATACCATATTCGCCAGAGTCTAAATAGGATTTGAAGTACCATCCAATATCAGGGTCACCATATGGAACTACCATTCCACCCAAGTTCCCTTCATACATAACTTTACGCTTAACGCCTTTATCTTTATAGGTCACCGTTGAAAGCTGTAAGCCAACACGAGAATCTAAGGCCACATGCAAACACCAATTCCCCCAATGTATGGTTTGGCCAGTAATGCTAAAGTTCTTACCCTCAGGTTCAGTAATATTGAGTGGTTTTAGCTTACTTGCTACGGGCTTATTCGACATATAAGGTCGATTTGCCATCGGTACAGGAATGATTGCGCCTTCTTCAATCTTGATAATTTTTTCTTTATCTAAATCCACTACAGCAACTAAATTTTCAATTGGATGCGCCCAATAATTACCATCGCCTACATCGAGGTAAGCGACGACTTTTAATATATTGAGTTGTTTGTCCAGACCATCTTTACCGCCAAAATATCCAACAGTTAGTGGTGTAGCAATCACTTTCTTCACATCGGTAATGCCACGTTTCCGTAAAGCCTCCTGATATTCTTTACTTGTCTCAATTACACGCTGTACGGCTTCAAAATTATCGAGCAACACCATTCCATGAGTGTCTTTAAGTACATTCCATTTGGTGACTTGTTGAGTGTTAAGGTTAACTTCACCTTCAATCGCTTGACTCCCCTTTAATAAAATAAATGAGGCAATACGATCTTCTTTAAATTCTTTGTGATTAATAAAGTAATCCCAGACTTTGGCTTTTTCAGGTTCTTTAAGCTTTAACTCGGCAAAACGCATATTTTTATAGGCGTATTTCGAGCGATTAATCACATCAAAGGTCTTTTTAATTTCGTCAGAGTTTAGGCTATTGAGCGGGTGAAACGTATTTTCAATTTTAAAAGTTTGATCTAAACCAGACTGGAATACTTCATTAAAAAAGTCTTTTCCAATAACAGGCTTACCATCTTTGATTAGTAAAGGCACGCTGAGCTTGAAAGGTTTGCCGTTCACCAAAACCTGATCTGAATTGGGTTTAGCTCGAACCACCATAGAACCTTTGGTGATCATATAAGTATTGGTAAAATCGTCTTTGACAACTTTAGCGCCTTGCTCACTCATGTTTTGATAAAGTGAGACCATTTCGGCCTTGCCACCATGCGCAAACGCTTGAGTATTGAGTCCCCAAAAGCTTGCAGCGATTGATAAGTTAAGTGCCAGTATTTTTTGTATGTCATTCAATAATCGTTGTTTACGCATTGGTTTCATCCTTTTGGTCTATCCCTGAACTATCTGAATCAGACAGTTAAAATGCACTTTCCTGTGAGTGAAATTAATTAGATTAACTTAATAGTTTTATGATTATTAAGCTTATCTAGCCTGCTCTAATGAATTTAATTTCAACACAGTTACATAGGGCTAGCTTGTTCAAGAATGACGTCGAACTTGTCTAAAAATGACATTGAGAGATGAAAGTTTTAAACCGAGATACCCTCTCTAAATTCTTTAGGAGAAATACCATAAGTCTTTTTAAAGATTTTTGAGAAATGAGCGCCGTCCCAAAAACCCCATTTCAAGGCAACTTGGGTAATTGAGCTTTGTTTATTTCTTTTATCAAGCAAATCTGCTTTGACTTTTTCTAGGCGTTTGAGCTGTATATATTTGTTAATAGATAAATTTTCTTGAAGAAATAAACGGTAGAGATGACGCAGCGATACCCCAATATGCTCTGCAATTAATTTAGGTGTTAAATCTGGTTTTGCTAAGTTTTCTATAATATAACGCTCAGCTTTTTCCATAAGATTATTTGAGCTATTAATATTTTTATAATTAATTGTGGGTTTGATTAAAGCAATTAACGCATCTTCAAAAGCATTACCATCTTCGGTTGCGTACCAAAGTTTAATGTTTTCAGCAGACATATTTTTCAAAATATTCTTGAGCAAAAAACCACTCATATTTTGAGTAATCAGTTTTCCAAAATATTCGGTACTAATATTTTCTTTAAGTAATTTTTCACGCGACAGATGGACTGAAATCTGACTTACCAAACCTTGCGGATACATCGAAATTGTTTCGACCGGGTCCACCAACACAATATCGCCTTCATTTAGGCTTAAGGTTTCATTTTTATATTCGAGCAGCATTTTTCCCGAATACTGTAAAATCAAAAAGCAAAAACGATTATTCACTCGATCGATTTCATCGGCTTTTCGGACAATTTTATTGGCATTGTTTTTGATAAAAGCAATTTCGGTATCACCCAATAAAAAGCACTGAACTTCACCAATGAATAAATTACGGGTTCCGTCAAAATCGGTTTCAAAATTGCCGCACACACTTTTAATATGGTGCGTCCATGTGAGTAATGCGTCGCTTACATATTGGTTCATCCCTTACCTCTCTATACATGTGCAACCGCTCAAAATTTTGCGTTTGTGGTGGTGCACTGTCTTGGCTTATTTGCAATCTTGTTTTATTGATAAACAAATTGTGTGCCAAAAATTCCTTATCCTTGGAATTGTTTTGATGATAGTCAGCTAGATATGAAGAAGCCGATAAATCAATTCAATTTATCAGCTTAATGGGACTTATGCTACTCCTGCAAAATCTCGCAGCATGGTAATAAAAATATCTTTTTGTTCCTCAGAATACTTTTTAAACACCTCATTTTGGTGGCTGTCGGCGATATCAAACAAATACTGTGCCGTTTGTTTACCCTTTTCCGTTAGTGCGTATAAATTATCGTGATCGACCAGCAACCCTTCAAATTTTAGAATTTCAGCCGATCTTTCAACTTCCTGCATTGGCATAGCAATATCGCGCGGTAAATCTTCCTTACTTGAAGCAGTACCACTAGCCAAAACAAGTAAGAGACGTGATTCACTGGTACGGAACCCAGAAGCCATTTGCTTAGGAATATAGTCGGTTTGATAGGCTTTAAAAGCACGACTCATTAAATAGCAGACATTGTTATATAAGTGTCCATAATGTGTTTGGTCTACGCCGTTCTGTTCAGTTTGCTTAACTTGAAGGCTCGGATGCGGCATGACACAAGAATATGCGCCTTGATGGTAGACCAACGGGCTTCGGCCTTGGTCATGGAAACGAACCACTTTACCAACAATAATCCAGTGGTCACCACCTTCTATCACTTGATAGCGTTCGCACTCAAATACCGCAGAACAATTTTCTAAGATTGGTGCACGTCCTGCACCAAGTTGAAAATTGGTGTCTGCAAATTTATCAATATTGCGTCTCGAAAACTTATTAGACAGTTCAATTTGCGTGCCCGATAAAATATTGACTGCAAAATGTGTGGCTTGTTCAAATACTGAAAAACTTGACGATTTTTTATCAATACTCCACAAAATAAGCGGTGGGTCGAGTGACACCGAGTTAAAACTATTTGCAGTTACACCGACTTTCTCACCTTGTGCATTTTGTGCAGTAACAATGGTAACACCTGTTGCAAAATTTCCTAATGCTCGTCGGAACTGTAATGGATCGACCGTAAACTCATCTATTTGTTGTAATACATTCATCATCTTTCTCCTAAACCTTCTCTTACATCCATATAAATCGCGAGAGCATTAGATATCTAAAACTAGTCTCGGTGTTTTAGAGCGCGAACAGCACACCAATATTTGTTCATTGCTGGCTTTTTCTTCATCAGTAAAATAAACATCTCGATGATCAGGTTCGCCTTCAATTACATCGCACATACAGGTTCCGCATACGCCTTGCTCGCAAGACATTTCAATGTCGATCCCTTCTTTAGCTAAAGCCTGTAAAATGGTTTCGCCAGCTTCAACCATAATGATTTTTCCGCTACGCTCAGCCACCACCTCAAATGAATCACCAGAAGTATCAGTTTCAACTTGGAAATATTCTTTGTGGATTTGCTGTTCAGGAAAATCGTGAGTTGTAGCAAGGTTAATCACCCAGTCCATGAAACCGACTGGACCACAGGTATAAATATGGCTCTCAAGGTCAATATCTTTAATGGCAGATTCAAAAAATGCTCTGTGGCTTGCACCTTCGGATTTAAAATGAAATGTTGTATATTTTGCTAACTCACCATTTTTAATTTCATCAACAAAAGCACAGTGTTCAGGGCTAGCACCACAGTAGTGAAGCTCAAATGATTCACCTTCGTGTGCAAGTTGATAAGCCATCGTGATTAACGGCGTAATTCCAATTCCACCGCCAATCAATACACTGTGTTTGGCTTTTAAAAGTGGAAATAAATTTTTTGGTTCACTGACCTGAATTTGCATACCATCTTTAATTTCATCAAAAGCCGAGACTGAGCCACCACGTGATTCAGGGTCACGTAAAATTCCAAGGCGGAACTTTCCTTCGTCATTTGGATTTTGACAAAGTGAATATTGGCGCACCATGCCATTCGGTAAGTGCACATCAATATGCGCACCCGCTTCAACTTTTGGCAATGTTGTAGAGGTTGCAGATTCAAATTCCATGACTGCAATATTTCCACCTTCCACATGGCGATTTTTAACGACAACATCATAAAGTGTAGTCATGATTTAACTCCCTTTTCATGCTTGAGCGATTGGCTTAACGCATGAATAAACCACCGTTAATATCCCATGTTGCACCAGTCACAAACCCCGCATTTGGACTCGCGAGCAACCCACAAGTTTCAGCAATAAAATGCATACTTCCTAAGGATTTAACCGGAATATTCTGGATGAACTGTTCCATTTTCTCGTCAGACACCACACTATGAACGATTGGAGATTCCATCGGACCCGGTGCAACCGCATTAACCGTCACCCCTTTTGCCGCAAATTCTTTGGCAAAAATTTTGGTTAACGTCATAATTGCACCTTTGGTTGCCGCATAGTGTGCACCCGTTGCAGTACCGCCATTTTGTCCTGCTAACGAGGCCATATTAATGATGCGTCCATAGCCTTTTTTAGCCATATATTGACCAATAATTTGACAAGCTTGAAAGGTGCCGCGTTGGTTAACTTGGGTCACCCAATCAAAATCGGCTGCAGTAATTTCTAATACGGGCGTTGCTTTGGTAACGGTGGCATTGTTAATTAACACATCAAGTTTAGAAAATTTCTCTTCAATCCATTGCACCGCAGCATGAAAATCTGCTTCAACCGAAATATCTAATTTCAAGGGAAACATATTTTGTGCATATTGACTTTGTACCTTGGCATTTTCGGCTTTTTCAAGCGTACTTGCTGACAAAACCACTTGATGGCCTTGGCTCGCAAAATATTCAGCAATCACATTACCGAGTCCAGAAGCAGCACCTGTCACTAAAACAACTTGTTTCATGTTACCGCTCCTAAAGAATGTAGCTAATACCAGCTAAGGTATCGGTTGAGTTAACTAAGTTAATGATTTTACGGTTAATCTTAAAGCCTGTAGCCGCATCACGAGTCAAATGGTAAGTAATATCAGCTGTGTAATGCTTGAGGTTTTCTTTACGGAACTCGCGCAAGTTTTGAGCACAACGCAAAACGATCTCATTATCTTGATCTTGAATAACACGTACACGAGAAACACTACGTACAGTATTGGCTTTAGGTGCTGTAGAAATTGCTTCACCATTTTCCAGACGCTCTACACGTAAAGTACGCATATGATTATCGTCATAGGCATAATTTAAGTTGTTTTCGTAGTCAGTGAGGTTTGGGTCAATCGGAATGATATAAACACCTTTTTCATTCCATAAATTGAGCCATTCACGGTATTCACTGTGGTCCAACATATCTGCTTCAGCCCAGATGAAAGCAGTGACTTCATTTAATAATTGCAGATTCATATTCATTGCTCTCTCCTTAAGCCGTCATCATCTTTTTCCACTGCTGATATGCTGCTCGCATACCTGTTTCAGCACTGACATCACTTTTTAAGCCATCTTCAGTTTTGACTTCGCCCGGTAAACCACGGTTAAGCATGATCCATAAATCATTACCAGCATTGGCGCCGTGTTGTACGCGTTCCCAAGCTTCAGAGTCATCTGGCGTACCAAAACCAAATGGGCCTTGAAAATGCTCATGCAAACGTAAGCGATATTGGTTGGCAATTTGTGGACCACCGTCCATGGTAATTACCGAGTGATGAATTTCTGTTTCAGCAACTGAAATTGGCTGTAACACACGGAAGAACGCCATCGAACATGCAATATTCGGGAATAAATTTAAGTTAAAGCCAGAACCACCGACTGCACGAACAATACGGCGTACTTCTAATTCTTCATGTCCTTCGTCACGCAAAGCTTGAGCCAAGTCTTCAAAACGCTCTTGAATTGGACGTTCCATGAGCTCTTCGTCTAAATCAACCAGTTCAGGAATCATCACCATGACACTGTGACCATTACCTAAATCTTCAACAAAGCCCGGTTGGTTCTCGAAGTTAAAGAGTTCTTCGGTTTTTTCATCGACAGAACTCAAGAATGACTTGTGTACCAACGGGAAGTGATATGCATCGGTGGTATTTTCAAGCTGGATTTTCCAGTTACCCGGGAAACGGAAACGGTGTTCACCCAACACTTTAATTGGATAACCCGCGCCCTGTTTCATAAACAGGTCAATCCATTTTTTCGCAGGCCCAAGGAACTCTTCAAGCGGTTGAATGTCTTCTTTAAATGAAGCGAAGATCATGCCGTTATATTCTTCTACCCGTAGACTCACCAGTGGTAATTCTGATTTATCTAAACAATCACCGTAGCTTTCCGGAGATGGCACACCACGTAAACTACCGTCAAGTGCATAACTCCAACCGTGGTACGGACATACAAAACTATTTGTTTTTCCCTTTTTATGTTCGCATACGGTTGCTGCACGGTGACGGCAACGGTTTAAAAGTACATGGACTTTCTTTTTACGGTCACGCACCACAACAACAGGCTGTTTACCGATGTTAATGGTTTTATAGCTTCCGCCTTCCGGAATTTCGCTGGCATGTGCAACCCACACCCAAGTGCTATAAAAGATTTTTTCCATTTCTTCATCAAAAATGCGTTCATCTTTATAAAGAGAAGTATGAGCACGGTCACTTTGAACCAAAGTATCGTAATCAGTGCCAATGTTATGCGTCGGGATAATACTGTTCATATCAATAGTCCTTTTAAATATGTCCTGGGTCATTCCTCGGAAGGTACCGGCAGTTCGGCTTCACTGTGCCAATGCGATACGGGACGACTGAAAATATTCTGTGTTTGGAAATGTTTAATTTTCCATGTTCCATCTGCTTGCTTTTGAAACTTCACATTGAGCTTTGCTGCATTTAAATGACTACGGCCATCTTGAAACGTTGAAGTCTGCAACATCAGCCATGAAGCTTTTGCATCATTTTGATTTACATAAATTTGTTCTGAATTTACAAAGTGTGCATTCATAACAAAGTGAGATTCTTTTTGGGTATAGCTTTTAAACATGTCGTAAATCGACTGCCAAGAATCATAACGGCCAAAGGATTTGGCATATTTCTCACCAACACCTTCCCAAATACAGTCTTGATCAAAAAGATTCATCAGCTCGTTAAGGTCTGTATTTGCATTGAGCTCGTCGCAGATTTCCATATAACGGTTCAGGCAGTTACGAATGGCGTTGTGCGCTTCTAACTGTTCTAGTCGCTCTATGATTTCTGCAAAATTCACTTTGTCATTCATTACCATCGCCTTAACGTTGGATAATCAATTCACGCCCAACACGAGCTTCAACTTTGCAATATTTCCAAAGTTTGTATGGCCCTTCGCCCACTACCGTCGTTCTAAATAAGTTACAAGCGGCATGTACGGTTTCAATATCCGGAACATCAGCAAGCAAATAAGTTGTCCAAGGCCAACCTGCACTTGGGCCAACCATGCTTTGGTCATCATCAAGATTTCCAAAAACATGTACACCCGGTAAGTCATGAATGCCATTCCACATTTCACCAAATGCTGCCCAAACTGCTTTTGCTTCAGCAGGTTCCGCATCAAAAAAGTTTTGGTTAATACCCATGCAGAACAAAACGCGTAATGATTTTTTAACTTCCATCTCAATATCCTTTTAAAAATTAAACTTATAAATAACCTGGGGTTGGCTTTAACCCGAAACTGATTGAGCCTGCATTTTGTAAAGTCGCATCACCCATAAAGGCATGCTGGGTCACCACGTTGGTGTCATTCACAAAACGGCTAAATGGATTGTTGGTATAGATTGCTGTCATACCCGCGAGCATTTGCATTTTTCGGGTCACTTTGGCGCAAACTCGCGCTGCATGGGTACATGCCAGACGCATATCGCTAATTTGTTCAGTAGTTGCTTCACGCCCAGTAATAATTTCATTCCAAACAATATCCATGGTTTGATAAAACCATGACTTTGCCGCTTGAAACTCTGCATCAGCTTGAGCGAACTCATATTGAGTCACTGGACGGTTGGCAATTTCTGACCCACCTGTAATCGATGCTTTACCCGGAGCTAATTTTTCAAATTCTTCTAATGCGGCAGCTGCAACACCAATACCCACCACGGTTAATACTTGAGTCGCTAAAGACAATGACGGATATTTAAAAAATGGCTCGTTTAGTTTTGAAGGTTCACCACGGACAAAAGTCCATTTCTTTTCAACCAATACATCTTCGACCACTAAATCATGGCTTCCTGTACCTTTTAGGCCAACGGTGTCCCATGTCATTTCAATTTTGGCTTTTTTGGCAGGCATCACTGCCATGCGTGGTAAGCCCTGCATTTCATTATTTTTAAGCGGTGAAATTCCCACGCCAACAATGTCAGCTCCCATACAGCCACTTGAGAATTTCCAACGTCCACGAACTACGACACCTTCATCGGTAATTTCGGCAGGTTGTGGTGGGAAAATACCTCCAGCAAACACCACATCAGGCCCGTTTTGGTACAATTCTTTCAGTGTATCTTCAGGCAAACTTCCTAAATACGCAGGGCTCATACCGAAACTTGCCACCCAACCGACTGAACCATCAGCTTTAGATAAAGTTTCAATCAATTCGCAAAACTGACGTGGTGACCATTCTTCCCCGCCAAAACGTTTCGGAACCAATGCACGGTAAACACCGATTTGCTTAAGCTTTTCGATAATGTCTTGGCTCACATAGGCCTGATTATCAAACTCACCTGCACAGGCACGCTCACGAATTTCTTGACACAAAGCATCTAAGTCAACTGCTTTGTCTTGAGAAGCAAACTCCATTTTAGACAACTTATTCATCATCTAACTCCTTGTAATTTATTGCATTGCATCAACACAAAATTTAGCTATAGCGCATAATTGCTCATCTTTTTGATGCTTCGATACGATCTGTAAGCCCACAGGTAAACCTTCACTGGTTTCAAGTGGCACTGAAATAACGGGATGTCCTGATAAATTAAATGGTCGAACTAAACCGGTAAGATTCAAAAAAGCAACCGTGTTTTCAGCTTCAGAAACTTTTGGTGGAATTTGCGGAAGTGTCGGTAAAACCAATGCATCATATTTTTCTAATAAAGCATCGAGTTCTTGGGTGAGCTGCGCTTTCACAACTTCCGCTTGTTTTACTTGCTCTAAAGTGGTGTGTGCCGCTTTTAATAAACGACCATTTACATCAGAACCAATTAAGCCAGTTTGGGTTAATTCACCAAAAGCTTGCCAATTTTCATAATTAATAATCTGCATGCCTGCATCATAAGCAGCTTCAAAATGTTCAACTTTTTCTGAAGTGGACTGTAAATTGGCTTTTTGAAGTGCTTGATGGATACAGTTCCAAACAACCTCATCTGCTTTGACATCTAAAACCGCAATTTTTGGTGTACGAGTAAATTCAGTTGGTTTGAAAGTTGGATCAATAATTTGCATGGCCTTTTCAATCATCTCGACTGAATTTGCAAAAGGACCAACGCAATCTAAAGAACTCGACGGCGGATATACGCCTTTTCTGCTGACACGACCAAAAGTTGGTTTTAAACCAAAAACTCCGCAGCACGCAGCGGGCATACGGATAGAGCCGCCCGTGTCTGTACCTAAAGTAAAGTCAGCTTGTTTAGCAGCAACTGCCGCAGCCGAACCACTCGAAGATCCGCCTGGAATAAGTTCAGAATATTTAGGGTTGATGGGTGTACCAAAAGCATGGTTAATGCCTGTAATACCAAAAGCCAATTCGTGCAAATTTGTTTTGGCAATAATTTCACAGTCAGCTTTTAAAATGTTTTTAACCACCTCAGCATCATCTTGAGCAGGTTCAACATTTAATAAAGCTCGACTACCAGCAATAGTTTTTAGACCTTGAATATCAATTGTGTCCTTGACCATCACCTTGAGCTTGCCACTTCCTTTGTGCACGCTTTGGCTAACAATATTCATTCACTTTTCCATGTATTTTTATTCATTAATTAAAATATCGGAAAATTTAATGGAATTGTCAAGTATTTTTTATAATTTGTTCCCAAGGAAATATCCAAAATTTTGTTTATAATAGGATTACCCTTTTTTCACTAAGTTATTGCTTAGCTATGCTTGATCATTTAGAACAATTTCTTCCTAATAAAGAACCGTCGAGTATTCAAAACTTCCCTTTTTTTTGGGTTTCCCAAGTGAATGGAAAATATTCACAACTCATTGAAAAATCAATAAAAAAACTAGGTATTGATAATACACGCCGTAAAATCATTTTAAGTACTAATGCTTTGGGTGAAGCCAGTATTACCGATATCGCTAATCTTTCTACCTTAAAGTTAACTACGGCAACAAAAGCTGTATATCGCTTAGTAGAAGATGGAATTGTCGAGGTCTACTCTTCTACCACCGATGAACGCATCTCGATGGTGAAATTAACGGCCAAAGGTGTTGAGTTGGTTGAACAGATTAATCAAATTAGTGTGGTTACCTTGGCAGGCATCCTGAATGCTTTTTCAGAAGATGAGCTTCACAATTTAAATCACCAGTTAAAAAAATTATTTGACCTCATGCCATCAAGTTGATTATTTGACTTGATATCAGGTTAGATACGCTCAAGAGCAGCATTAAACAGTTCTTCTTTGCTCGCTGCTCTTTATTAAAATAAGTTTTAATATTAAAAAATAAATAAAAATCAGCTTCTTAAATCAATAAATTATTACTATCTGTTTACTTAACATACTTTTTAGGTATTCTAACATACTCAATAAGTAATGGAATTTTACATATAAAAAGAAAATAATAATTCCATGATCTTTAAAAACCCATTAACTCCTAATTGGGTTTAAAAACACTCTTCCGGTCTGTACGAGACCAAATTACTCATTTCTAGCCTATTTATTATTCTTATCTAAAAGGGGGAAATATCGAAAACTTCAGAGGAATAATAAAAGTTAGATATCAATTTCTTTAAGCGTTTTATACATAAGGATTAAGTGTATGAACCAAAGTAATATCGCTGTTGAAAGGACACAAAAGAAAAGCAATGCTTATGCATGGTATGTCGTCACACTTTGTATGTTGGCATATATATTTTCATTTATTGACCGCCAAATTCTGGCACTGATGATTGAACCCATCAAAGCAGATCTCCAACTTTCAGATACACAATTTAGCCTGTTACATGGCCTTGCCTTCTCATTGTTTTATGCCGTTATGGGTTTACCTTTAGCCTATATTGCCGATCGTTTTTCACGACCAAAACTGATTTCAATCGGGATTATTGTTTGGAGCCTAGCAACGGCAACTTGTGGTTTAAGTAAAAACTTTATTCAACTGTTCTTGAGCCGCATGGCAGTCGGTGTGGGAGAAGCTGCGTTATCTCCAGCTGCTTATTCAATGTTTAGCGACATGTTTAGTAAGGACAAACTAGGCCGCGCGGTCGGGATTTATTCAATTGGCGCTTTTTTAGGTGGTGGTATCGCCTTTTTAGTTGGTGGTTATGTCATTAACTTGCTTAAAGGCGTGACACTCATTGAAGTTCCACTATTAGGTGCACTTAAAGCATGGCAAATTGCCTTTTTTGTAGTCGGTTTACCTGGCATCATTATTGGTCTGCTATTTATTCTGACCGTTAAAGACCCCGCACGTAAAGGACAACAGCTCAACCAAAATGGACAAGTTGACCAAGTCAAATTCTCACAATGTCTTCAGTTTATTAAAAAACATGCAAAAACATTTGCTTGTCATTATTTAGGTTTTACCTTTTATGCGATGGCACTCTACAGTCTGACTAGCTGGACGCCTGCATTTTATATTCGAAAGTTTCAACTCGCACCGACCGAAACAGGTTATATGCTCGGCACAATTCTGTTAATTGCAAACACATTAGGCGTATTTTGTGCAGGTTGGCTAAACGACTGGTTTATTAAGAAAGGTCGCCAAGATGCACCTCTGTTCACGGGGGTGATTGGTATTGTTGGCCTAATTATTCCAATTGCATTTTTTACCCAAACAGATCAGCTTTGGCTTTCAGTTAGCTTACTGATTCCTGCAATGTTCTTTGCATCTTTCCCTTTAGTGATTTCAGCAACTGCTTTGCAGATGTTAGCACCTAACCAATTTAGAGCACGTCTTTCTGCCCTATTTCTTTTGGTGAGTAACTTAATTGGACTCGGTATTGGTACAACATTGGTGGCCATTATCACAGATAAAGTTTTTGGTAGCCCGTTAATGGTAGGTTCTTCTTTATCTATTGTAGGTGGTCTGTCGTGTGTACTGGCTCTAATTCTGCTTTTTAAAGGCTGCAAATTCTTTAGTGAAAGCATGAAACTTGAAAAATTAAATTAATAGGTCTCACCAATTGCAAAAATGTACTCTCTAACTAAACGCTTAGAGAGTACCGAAATATTCAAAATTACGTAGTGCCGAGGACTGGCATACATCTGGGAAATGGATTATGGAATTATTTCACCGTTTTAAACCACACACTTTAGCCGTTGCCACTTTATTACTGATGTGCAGCAACTCATGGGCCGCAAATCCAAATCAGCAAACTGAAGATGAATGGAAATTCACTTTAAAAAATGCCTACATTAACCGTGATTTTGATAATGATGCCTTAAAAGATACTGGCAGTTGGTCTCAGGCAGCGTCTTTATTTTATAAATCGAAAATGCATGACACTCCGTTAGTCATAGCAGACAAGCCAATCACAATTGGGGCCGATGCATCGGTTCAATACGCCGTGCGCTTGAGTTCAGACAAACATATCGCTGACACAGTTTTGCCTTTTAATAAAGAAACGCAATCTCAGGCTTCAGACTATTTAAAATACGGCGCGACTTTAAAGCTGGGCTATGACAAAACACTTTTAAGTGTCGGTGAACTCTGGCTCGATTTACCTGTAACGGCAGTCGATGCTAGTCGTCAGTTACTTACTTCGTATTGGGGAACCAACTTAAAGTCACAACTTTCAGATCAGCTCTATGCCGAAATTGGCCGAGTTGAAAAAGTGTCTCCACGTAATGAAGAAGACTTTAAAAAGTTTTCTTTCACGTCAAATGGGGTTACTAAAGAATCTGATGGATTGAACTATATTGATCTGCGATATCAATTTACGCCGTCTTTAAAGGGCGAATATTATTTTGGCAATTTGGAAGATCTGTATAACAAGCATTATGTTGGGCTTGAACATACGTGGAAACAGCCAACTTTTGCCCTCACCTCTAAGTTTAAATACTTCAATGCAAAAGATGATGGCAATACTTTAGATATTGATGCGCAGAACATTGGATTACTTGAAACCGTTAAAGTAAAAAACCACACATTTGGCTTGGGTTACCAACAGATTATTGGTGAATCAGCTTACCCATTACCAGATGGTTTCTTACCAGAAACTTATTTTATTAACTGGAATGCTACGGGCTTCTTTAAAGAAGATGAAAAGTCTTACCATGTCATGTATGGCTACGACTTTAAAGATTATGTGCCAGGCCTAAATGCGATGGTGAAATATGTTTACGGAAATGATTTCAAGGCAGCCAATGGTGAAAAAAACCATGAAACTGAGTCTAATGTGATTTTAAACTATGCATTTCAGCAGCCTTTCTTAAAAGGCGTTGCCCTGCAATATATTCGGATTGATTACAACGTAAAACACGGCAATGACTTTGGTGAAGACCGTTTATTCGTCAATTACACCAAAAAGTTTTAATTAAAAATCCCCCTAAATCTTAGGGGGTAATTTTTTATCCTAATTTATTGACCAACTTTAATGGTAAAACCTTCATGGCAATACTCATTGGTAACCATGGCCACTGCGGCACATAAGCTTTTACAGGTTGTTTTTCAATAGCTTTGACCAAAGCTTTACATCCTGTTTTGGCATCTACCTCAAAAGGTAGATGTTTAGCACCCTCATTTATTTCAGTACGAATGTAGCCTGGGAAAATTGTTGAAACTTTAATTGGCGTATCCAATAATTCAGCACGAATACCTTCAGCCAAGTGAGCGACCGCAGCTTTACTTGCCGCATAAGTCGATAAGTGTTTTGGTAATCCACGCATCGCACTCATGGATGACATCACCACCAAATGACCGGCATTTTGCTCTCTAAAAATTTCAACTGCTGCTTCACACTGTGCTAAAGCAGAAATAAAGTTTGTTTCAGCTGTGGCTCTGTTAATTTCAAAATTACCTTTACCAATACGGCGACCATTTCCGACTCCCGCATTTACAATAATTCGGTCTAAATAGCCAAATTCTTGTTTAAATGCGCGAAATACTTCAAAAACCTGATCGTAATTGGTGACGTCCAGACTTTTTGCAATGACTTTAATACCGTACTGATTTTCAAGTTCAGTTTTTAAAGTTTCCAATCTGTCTAAACGGCGTGCACAAATCGCTAAGTTATAGCCTTTGGCAGCAAATTCATGCGCCATACCTGCGCCCAATCCAGAACTCGCACCTGTAATTAAAATTGTCTTCGCCATGCTTTTATCCTTATTTTAAATCCATGTCAGTAAATCTGGACGCTCAGCTTTTATAAAATGATGTTCATTTAAACTTAAAACCTGAGCTTCATTTCCAACCAAACGCAAAGTCGTGAGGCTTGTATTCGCAATTGCCCAATTCAAAGCAAAAGTTCGATTGGGGCTCAGTTCAAGCAATTTTCCAATTGCTACAGAAATCACACCACCAGAGGTAAAAACGACTGCATAACGAGGCTTGGTTTTTGCTAACTCATCACAAAGTTGCTGCAATGCTGTTTCGACTCTTTCTTTAAAATGTGGCCAAGACTCATCATATTCATGATGAAAATCGCCATCGGTCCATCGTCCAATTGCGCCTTCAAATATTTTGGCAAGATATGCACGTGGGTTCTGTTCTTGCGCCACGTCAGCTTTTAACAGTTCAGGCTGTTCAAAACGCGGCTCATAACGGGCAAAAACCTGTTGATGGTTAAACTCATTCCATAAATTATTATGATGAATCACCGCATCTGGAAAGCATTCATTGAGTGCGAGCTTTGCAGTCTGCTCATGACGCTGCATGGTTCCTGCAACCACATAAGGTTGTTCTTTCAATATTTGCTTAAAATATTGGCCTAATAAAGTCGCTTGAGCTTCACCATTTTCAGACAACTCATCATAATTACTTTTACCAAATGATGCCTGACCATGTCTTACCAGATAAATTGTGGTCATTTTCTTAAAATACCCTGTATTTTCTGTAGAGATTGTTGAGCAAATTCTGATTCTTGCAATTTTTGCTGTGCAATAAGTTTTAAAGCTCGGATATGTAGCGCATGAATGACAATCCAGAAATCTTTAAAAGCAGGGTTTCGGGTTTGTTTATGGTAATAACGGTAATAGATTTGCTGAGCAATCACTGCTAAACGGAATACACCAAACACTTCATAAAAAGCCCAGTTTTGAGGTTCCAATCCAGTTTTTTGCAAATAATAGTCAACGACTTCTTTTCGAGAGAACATTCCCTTTAAGTGAGTCGGCTGACGGCGTGTTGATCTAAAAATCATGTTATCCGTTGGCTCAACCCAATAGGCCAAAGCACTGCCCAAATCCATTAATGGATCACCCAAGGTCGCCATTTCCCAATCGAGCACGCCAATCACTTCTGTTGGATGTTCTGGATCTAAAATCACGTTATCAAAACGCCAATCATTGTGAATAATACAAGTCGTAGAGTCTTGAGGAATATTATCGTTTAGCCATTTTCGAACATATTTAAATGAAGGAACGTTGATTGTGCGGACTTTTTCATAGCGCTTATCCCAACCTTCAACTTGTCTACGGCAATATCCCGCACCTTTGCCTAGTTCAGCTAAAGCCGTGTTCTCATAAGGAACTTGATGTAGCTCAATCAACTTATCAATAACATTTATACAAAGCTCATGAACATCTTCTTCATTAAAGCCAAGCTCAGGTGGCAATTTTGCACGAGGAATAATGCCTTCAATGCGTTCCATGACATAAAAATCACAGCCAATGACCGACTCATCCTGACAAAGTGCAACCATTTTAGGAAGCACTGGATAATAAGGCGCAAGATTTTTCTGCACCATATATTCACGGGCCATATCGTGGGCCGACTTCGCTTTAGTTCCTTTTGGAGGACGGCGCAAAATTAAATCGGTATTTTCATACTTTAAACGGTAAGTCCAATTCGACGCCCCGCCCGTATATTGAGTAACGACTGCTGGGCCAACCAAATCAACGCCTTGGCTTTTTAGCCAGTTTTCAACTGCCCCAATATCAAGCTCTTCACCTTCACGTACTTCACCGCCTACATCAATTACCGACATATTCACTTCCTTTAAACTTATACTTTCTTATGACGACCGAAATAACCACGTTTGGCCAACTCTAATTTGGCAATCATGCCTTTATGTACTTCATCTGGACCATCAGCTAAACGTAAACTGCGTGCTTGAGCAAAGAAACCTGTTAATGGTGTATCTCTTGAAACGCCTGCACCGCCATGTAGCTGAATTGCCATGTCGACTACTTTTTCTAAAACGCTCGGAGCGACCACTTTAATTGCAGATATTTCTGTTAAAGCAGCCATATTTCCTAAAGTATCCATTTTATAAGCAGCATACAAGGTTAAAAGTCTAGCTTGATCTATGGCTACTCGTGCATCGGCTACGCGTTCGAGGTTTCCACCGAGTTTTAAAATTTCTTTGCCAAACGCCGTTCTAGACATGCCTCTATCAATCATGAGTTCTAGCGCTTTTTCAGCAGCCCCGATACAACGCATGCAATGATGAATACGCCCTGGCCCTAAACGCCCTTGTGCAATTTCAAAACCTTGGCCCGCTCCACCAATAAAGTTTTCAATAGGTACTCGAACATTATTAAAGTGAACCTCACCGTGTCCATGTGGCGCATCGTAGTCACCAAACACAGGTAACATCCGTTGAATTTCGACACCCACCGTGTCAATCGGTACTAAAACCATAGAGTGTTGATGATGGCGGTCTTTGGTTTCATCTGGTGTATGCGCCATAAAAATAATGACTTTGGCATTTGGGTCACCTAAACCAGACGACCACCACTTTTTGCCATTTAAAACAATTTCATTACTATCGATGAGTGCAGTCGCTTGCATATTGGTTGCATCGCTAGAAGCAACATCGGGTTCAGTCATACAAAAAACCGAACGAATTTTTCCGTCCAATAAAGGTTCTAACCATTGTTGTTTTTGCTGTTCACTACCATAGCGCCATAACAATTCCATATTTCCTGTGTCTGGTGCATTACAGTTAAAAACGGTAGGTGCCAATAAGCTGCGGCCTGTTAATTCAGCTATGTGCGCATATTCTTGAACAGTTAACCCTGCCCCCAGCTTTTCATCTGGTAAAAACATATTCCAAAGGCCAGCTTGCTTTGCTTTAGATTTCAAAGTTTCTAAAAGCTCAGGCCATTGCCATTTTTTCCAGTTTCCATCTGGATTTAACTCGTGAACTTCTTCCCAAAATTTTGCTTCGACAGGTTCTATTTCTTCTAAAATAAATTTTCTTGTTCGCTCGTTAAAATCCTGAGCTTTCTTGGAGAGTTCAAACATTCTTTTTCCTTTACATCATTATCTGGTCTTTACATCAACATAACTTGAAACTTAATATGAATGAAATGATTTTATTAAATAACACCTCATGAATAATATTCATAACCTGCATGGCCTAGACTTAAGTTTTTTCCATCGAATTGATATCAATTTATATCCGCTATTTATCGCAATTTATGAACAAAAAAGTATTTCAAATGCAGCAAGCAGTCTCAATATTACACAGTCAGCAGCAAGTCATGCTTTGCAGCGTTTACGCCAGCAACTTGAAGATGATGTATTTATACGTGTAGGCAATAAAATGTCTGCAACTCCTTTTGCAGAACAGATTTATCCAACTGTTAAGCAAGCACTTTTAACGATTCAAAATATTAGCCAACAGAAACATGTCTTTGATCCAACCAGTTTAAAAAGCTTAAAAATCGCCGTTCATGATGAGATTGAACCGATTATTCTTCCAAGGCTTGCTCAACATTTTCAAAATCTTAATTTAGATTTGCAGTTTGTCAGTATGAAGCTAGATCGAAAACATATTATGGCGGACTTGGCGACACAGCAGCTCGATTTCGTGATTGACCTAGAACAATATTTATCTCCAAAAATTACCTTTGATCATTTGGTAACAGATGAGTTCGTCATTTGCAGCCAACTTAAAGAAGTCGATTTATCTCGTTATATTAATGGACGACACATTGGTGTTTCATCACGCCGTACGGGCGCGTTACTTGAAGATATTTATTTAAACCAACACCAAAAAATTTCAAGAAATGTATTTATGCGCTGTCAAAACTACTCAACGGCGTTACAAGTTCTGGCGGCTCAGGCCAACGCAATATTGACCATGCCTCGTATGATTTTGCAGCATTTATCTTATAGTCCTGAAATTTGCTTACATTCTCTGCCTTTTGAGATAACCAATATTAAAATGGGTATGTTTTGGCACGAAGATTTAAGGGATAATTTAAGACATCAATTTTTGCGACATGAAATTATTAAACTTTTTCAGTAAAGCAAATTGATCTATTAAGCTTCTATCGTACAAGGACCAGTAATGAGTAAAGATGAACGGATAATCCAGAATCAGGACAACAAAAAAACGATTCGTCATGAAGATTACATTGCTGGCATCGGTAAAGGCATGGCGATTTTAGATAGCTTTAGCAGTAATCAACATCGTTTAAACATTTCTATGGCGGCTGAAAAAACCGGGCTCACCCGAGCGGCAGCAAGACGTCATTTATTAACTTTAGAATATTTAGGTTATCTTGAGTCAGATGGTCACTATTACTATTTAACCCCGAAAGTTCTTAAATTTTCAGGAGCTTATTTAGGTGCAGCTCAGCTTCCGAAAGTGTCTCAGCCTTTATTAAATCTGTTAACTAACCAAACTTCACTTATTTATTCAGTGATGGTACTTGATGGTTATGAAGCCATTACCATTGCCCGTAGTGCTGCCCACCAACAAACTGACCGCGTAAATCCATACGGCTTACATTTGGGTAACCGCTTACCTGCACATGCGACATCGGCAGGTAAAATTTTACTGGCACATTTAAGCCAAGAAGAACAATTAGACTGGCTTCAAAAATATCCTCTTCAGCGTTTGACCAAGTATACGCATGTCGAAAATGATAAATTTTTAGAGTTACTACAAGAGATTCGAGAACAAGATTGGTGTTACTCACGTGAAGAACACGAATTAGGCGTTCATGCGCTCGCCGTACCAATTTATGGACAAGACTTTAAAGTTGTTGCAGCTTTAAATATTGTCTCTCCAACCATGAAAACAACTGAAGAATATTTAGTTCAACACATTTTGCCTTTATTGCAAGAGACTTCGCGGGACTTAAGACAAGTTCTTTAAATCTTACTTAGGCTATTTTATAGAGTAAATTTTATTATTCGCTTAGGCTATTTAGAGTATGAGAAAGATCCCCAGTAAATGCTTAGGCTATTTCTAGAAGTAGTTGAAAGGAATTTTCAAATAACGAATGCCGTTTGATTCTGGCTCCGGAAAGTTTCCACCGTTCATATTAATTTGAATTGAAGGCAGAATTAATTTTGGCATTGTCAAAGTAGCATCTCGTTCTTGGCGCATTTTTATGAATGATTCTTTGGAAACTCGTCGATTTAAATGAATATTGCTTTGCTTTTGGGTTCTAATATCTGTTTGACAGACATATTCATCACGACCTTCGGGCTTATAGTCATGGCATAAAAACATACGCATGTTGTCAGGAAGTGTATAAAGTTTTTGTACCGAATCATAAAGTGCAGCAGCACTTCCCTTAGGAAAGTCGCATCTGGCCGAACCATAATCAGGCATAAATAAAGTATCACCCACAAAAACAGCATCACCAATCACATAACTTAAGCAAGCGGGTGTATGCCCTGGTGTAGGAATGTTATAGGCTTCTATATCCCCTATTTTAAAATGTTCATGATCTTCAAATAAATAATCAAAAGGTTGATTTTCATTAAATTTCTTAAAATCAAAATTATAGATAGCAGAAAATGTTTCTTGTACGATTGAAATCTTCTGACTAATTGCAATGTCACCGCCCAATTTAGATTTTAAATATTGGGCAGCAGTCATATGGTCGGCGTGGACGTGGGTTTCTAAAATCCATTGCACTTTAAAGTTTTGAGCCAAGACATAATCGACAATCAGATTAGCATTAGTTGTTTTTGTAGTCGCCGAAGCTGCATCGTAGTCAAGCACACTATCAATAATCGCGCATTGACGGGTCGCTAAATCCGCAACAACATAGCTAAAAGTATTGGTGTTTTCATCAAAAAAATCTTTTACTAGAGGTTGTTGCATAGGTTTAATTTCCTTTATTTAAGACTCGGTAAATAAACATTCCTAATAACATTGCCACAATAAAATAAAGCGCTTCAAAATGTCCTAATCCAATAAGAGTTAAAGCGGGCGCTGGACATATCCCTGCTATTCCCCAGCCTATACCGAAAATAAAAGCACCAACAATTAATCTTTGGTCAATCTGTGTATTCATTGGTAATTGAATTTTCTCATTAAAAAGCGTTTTAGGACTTTTTATAGCCTTTTGAAATGGAATAAATGCCACAGCAATTGCGCCTAACATCACAAACATTAAGCTGATATCCCACTGCCCAAAGATATCTAAAAAACCTAATACCTTTTCTGGATTAGACATGCCCGAAATCATTAAGCCTAATGAAAACAAACCACCAAATATAAAAGCAAAAATGTTTTTCATAGGATTACCCCAGCACATGACGAATGATATAGACGGTTAACATGCCAGCAAACATAAAAACTGCTGTCGCTATCATCGAGCGTTTTGATAGCCTGCTCATACCACAAATGCCATGGCCGCTTGTACATCCAGAGCCTAGCCGTGTTCCAAAACCAACAAGTGCGCCGGCTAAAATAAGTGCAAATGTATTGGCTTTAATTTCAATTTCAGGCTGATAAAAATAGCCATATATGAAAGGTGTAATCACGAGTCCTGCAATGAACCAGAATGCAGAACTTTTAAAAGTATCTTTAGTAGGATTAATGAGTTGAGCAAGCAATCCACTAATTCCGGCTATACGACCATTTATATATAAATATCCAACTGTTGCGATGCCGAGTAATAAACCACCCAAAAAGGCATAGACAATATTTGACATATAACCACTCTTAACAATATATGTTTTTATAATCTGTATTATACGCTGATTCTTTTAGAAATACTTAATATAAAACTTTTGAGTTTATAATTCTTCTTAACAAGTAAAAGCCCCAAGGTTTTGGGGCTTTTGTCATTAAATTAGATCTTTAATGCCTAATTGTTCAGGCAGTTTTTCCATGACCTTATTCAATCTAGTATTTGCAGGAGAGATACAACCTGTGTAATGGCTTAATTTTGTTTCCGTGCCATTTGGTTGAATCCATGAAATGTAATAGCTAGACATGTCGGTTGCCGTTTGCTGACAACCCGCAGTTTTAGATTGTGTACCTGTTTCAGGACGATAAGCTTTTAGATCATCTGCAAGTTTTTTATAATCTTTTACGCTACCTTGAATTTCTTTAACACCGATAGCTTTAGTATATTGCTTGCCTTCAAAACGAATTAAACCTGTAGGTGTTACTTCTACAGAATAGATTGGGCATGCGCCAAAGCATGGACTAGAAGCATAACGAATTGTCTCTTGTGTATTCGGTGCTTGCTGAACAGAAGCACAACCCATCAAAGCTAAACCAGATAAAGTTGCAAGAACCAAAAATCTCATCGTATCACCTATTATTATCAAGTGGCTTTAATTTATCAAATCATACACTTCTTGTCATTAAAGACTATTTTTTGTGATTGTTTTCATCAATTCATATATCTTATTGCTTAGGCTATTTTTATAAAAATTAAATATTATGATCTAAAGAGCATAAAAAAAGGCCCATCTTGCGATGAGCCTTAAGCCAATAAAAGCTTAAATTCCTGAAATACAAATTATTACTGGGTAGTAATAATCTGCGATGACCATTCTAACGTAATGCTATAAATTATATAAATATAATATAAATATATATTTACGCTGGTTTTTCCAGCAAAAAAATCCGACTTTTAAGGACTAAAAAGACAATAATGTTTATTTCTAATTAAAATTCACAACCTTAAGTTAAACAAAACTTAATAAACAAATCAGTTTTATTTATAGGTAAAACATTGTGAAAAATATCTAATCATTCGGCCACCTCTGCGGTTCAAGTATTCTCAATCTTAAGAATATTTTAGGTTTTGCAATGAGTTAAAGCACTTTTTTACTATTTGGTAAATCTATCTAATTAAAACAATAGAATTTACCACAGCACTTTAATATAAAAAACATATTAAAATTAAAGGCAAAAGAGAATTACTCTCTTTTGCCTTATTTAATTATTGTTCTAAGCTATAAGCGATTACATAATCACCATGATCAGGTGATTGACGTGCTCCGCCTGCCGTAACAACCACAAATTGTTTACCTGTTTTCGGTGAAACATAGCTTATTGGAGTTCCTTGGCTACCTACAGGCATGCGTGATTTCCACAGTTCTTTACCTGTAGATGAATCAAATGCACGTAAATAGTAGTCCTGTGTCGCAGCAAAGAAAACCAAGCCACCTTGAGTTGCCATCGGCCCGCCAATTGTTGGCATACCAATCGGTGCTTTTAAGCCCATTTTGATACCCATAGGTCCTGTGTCTTCAACTGTACCCAGTGGTACTTGCCATGCAACTTGACGAGTTTTCATGTCAATTGCAGTCATAGTACCAAATGGTGGTTTCTGACAAGGAATACTTAAGGCCGACATAAAGCGGTTTTTATTCACTTTATATGGTGTACCTTTCATTGGTACAGCACCCATACCAGTATTTACTTTTTCACCGCCACTCGCCTGAATCTTAATATCTTCAGGAGTTTGTTCCATTAATTGAACCCATAAGCCAAGGCGCATATCGTTCACGAACATATAACGATGAGTCGGATCAAACGCAATGCTACCCCAGTTCATGCCACCCAAAGAACCTGGAAAGCTTAATGAAACGTCAGTACCCGGTGCAGTAAATAGACCTTCGTAACGCATTGACTTGAAGTTAATACGGCACATGAGCTGATCAAACGGCGTTGCACCCCACATATCTGATTCAGTTAAAGTCTGATTACCAATTTGAGGCATTTCAACTGAACGTGGTTGAGTTGCACTATATTGCTCACCCGGAATATTGGCAGGCTTAACTGGCTGTTCAATTACTTTAGTCAGTGGTTTACCGGTTACACGGTCAAGCACAAAGAATTGACCTGATTTGGTTCCAATCACAACAGCAGGTTTAGTTGTACCATCTTTCAATGGGAAATCAACTAGGCTTGGTTGCATTGGTAAATCGAAGTCCCATAAATCGTTATGAACAGTTTGATATACCCACTTTTCTTTACCTGTTGTCGCATCAAGTGCCAAAACAGAAGTATTGTATTTATGATCTAACGGATTACGGTTACCACCCCAAATGTCGACAGATGAGCTACCCATAGGTAAGAACACCGTATTCATTTGCGGGTCATATGACATTGCAGCCCAAGAGTTTGCCGAACTACGTTTATAAGTTTCACCTGGTTTAAGAACATAGTTAGGATCTGGATTACGTGCATCAAATGCCCAACGAAGTTTACCAGTAATGACGTCATAACCACGGATAACACCACCCGGCATATCTGCTGCTACGTTATCGGCAATACGGCTACCCACTACAATGGTTGTTCCAGCAATAGTCGGAGCAGAAGTCACTTCAAAACGTGGAGCTTTAGTTCCAGCTCCCAGACCTTCTAACAGATCAACTGTTCCATTTACACCAAAATCAGCACAGCGCTGACCGTTATCTGCATTCACTGCAATTAAACGACCGTCAGGTGTATTTGTATATAAACGACGCGGACATGCTGTATTGGTTGCAACTGTGGTTACTGCATTTGCACCAGCCAAAGTTGGTTGTACAAGTGGTTTGGTCGAATCAAAGTATGCAACCCCACGGCAACGTTCCCAAGCATCGGCTTTAGAGTTCACTTCAGCTTTCCAGAGTTGTTTACCCGAGTCAGCATCTATCGCAAAAATGTTGTTATGTGGTGTACATAAAAAAACTTTATTTCCAACTTGTAGTGGGGTCATTTGGTCTTCAGCACCATTACCACTACCTGTTGTAGAATCACCTGTTCTAAAACGCCAAGCTTCTTTTAGTTTATGAACGTTATCTCGGTTAATTTGATCGAGAGCAACAAAGCGACTACCACCTGCATCATTTCCATAATTTTCCCAATTCACCTGTTTTTTAGCTGGGTCAACTGGTACTAAAGGTAGCTTTTCACCGGAACTTGCTACTGTTGGATGCGGTTGGAACATTTGATAAAACGCAATCAACATACCAACAACAACTAACCCACCCACTGCATAAGATGAAGATGCCAAGCTAGTTTGAAATTGATAACGTCGAATTGAAGGCAAGGTAAATAATAATGCGGCAAAAAGACCTGCAGGAAACATTAACCGCGAAAATAACGGCCAAAATTCCCATCCTGCATCAACAAATGACCAAATGACTGTGCCAACAAAAACAGCCGCAAAAATCCAGACACCAAGTGCCTTTTTACGAAAAATACTAAATGCGGAAATGGTAATTAACAGTCCTGCGACTAGGAAATACCAAGACCCGCCTAATGAAACTAGCTTGCCACCGCCTACGATGTAAAAAACACCAGTAGCCAATAAAACTAGGCCTAATAGAAAACACCATATTTTGAATAAGATATGAAACTTAGAATCTGACTCAGACATAGATCCTACTCCACATATACTGAACACAATAGTTCAAGCATTTGGGCCAGTTAAACTATGTCTAACTAGCCATCAACATTGTTAAAAATTGACTTTAACGCTTAAGCCCGCCACCCAAGCATCATCGACCGCTTTTACACCAGCAGGTTGATGGATATATTGAATGTTTGGACGTAACATAACGGCCGGAGACCATTGATAGGTATAGTTCAATTCGACATTTAGCTCGTCGTCTTGAATTGGAATATAGTCAGATGCAATCGCATCATAGCTATAATATCCACGACTTTCGTTAGTTGCGATTTGCTTATCTTTAGCACGATCATTGACCAAATAATTGGCAATACCAAAACCAATCGAATCATTTGGACGGCTATCAAATGGCCCTTTATACCAAAGAGCAAGTTGTTGGGTACTTTGAACAAAGGTCGTTGCCTTATCATTTACAACGCCATTAAAACTTACATATAAACCGCGTTTCGGATCTTGGCCGTTATTCGTCAGTTGTTGTTGTGCATTAATCCAGAAACTTTGTTTTCCGTCATGAACCTTCCCCGCAGTTTTAATATCATTTGCTTCTGCGGTTGAGTACAGCGCACCTACTTTATATTCACCCGGTAAACCATTAAAAGCAGCAAGTTTTGGTTTCCATGCGAGCTCAACTGGTATGGTTGCACCCTTCACGTTGTTCATATCCAGATTAAAACCATCACTATTTGATTCGGTTTTAATGTTGTCTGGATTTACTTCATAAACACCGACACCCAAAGTCCACTCAGGCGCAAATTGATATTTAACGTTTGCAGCCCAAACACCAACTGGTGAGTTGTACCAAATTGAACCAATTGATTTTCCTAGCTGCCCACCGCAAAGCAATAAGTTCTGAAACTCACATTGAGAACTATTGAAGTCTTCTGACATGCCCATACGGCCAACTTTGGCCTGTATAGTATTATCAACAAAGCCTTTCTTTACCCATGCTTGAGACAGACGCCAGATTTTACCGCGGCCATAAATCTCTTGAGC
The DNA here is from genome assembly GCF_000196795.1 of Acinetobacter oleivorans DR1. Taxonomy (NCBI): domain Bacteria; kingdom Pseudomonadati; phylum Pseudomonadota; class Gammaproteobacteria; order Moraxellales; family Moraxellaceae; genus Acinetobacter; species Acinetobacter oleivorans. The sequence continues at coordinate 1,810,869 of NC_014259.1, read as the reverse complement.
ATTACCTAATTGGCTAGAACGCGGGTCTTTAATACGCTCCAAAGTAAGCGCATTTCCGTCACGTTTAGTCACGACTAGACTCGCTGTTGTATCTTTCCACCCAGCAATCTTTTCTAAATCGAAGTTTGCACCTAAAGAAAGTTGCGCAGCATTTTCAAAAGTATTGCTGTCGTTGTAACCACCATCTAAATTTGTGGCACTTTGGCTCATAATAGAAGCTGTAAATTTATAGCCCTGTTGTTCTAGCTGCTGGCGCTCACCATTCCAGTCGCCTAGCAACCATTGACGGTCTTGTGACCAAGGCTCATTAGCAAGTGCAAATTGACTGCCTAATACTGCGATTGTTAACACACTCAGTTTCATTATATTTGGCATTTCAAGTCCCTTTTATCATTTCTATATTTCTATGCTGCGCCTCAGTTTGAGGCGCTTCCCTTATTGTTATTATTTAGTTTGTACGGCCGAACTAAGTTCAGACGTCGCGCCAAAACGATCCGTTACATTCGCTGTAATTGAAGCAACTTTGCCAGTTGGCTTCCAATTTGCTTTTGCATTGCCTTCGGCATCTGTAGCAACGATAACCGCTCCCAAATATTGCTCAGCTTCTTTTGATGCCGCATTTTGATTTCCAAAGAACTCAACTTGATAGCGTTGGTTTGGTAATCCATTAATTTCTACAGCAACTGAACCTTTATTAACGGTTAACTTAGGCGCTTTAATGCCCTGATTCGGCTGAGCATTACAGTTTTGTTGATTTGGTTGAGTACAAGTTTTTTGTTGCTTAGATGGATCAACAACTACACCGCCACCACGAGAACCGACAAAACCTTCATGCTCAAGTGCAGGTACACCAAATACAATTGCACCTAAACGCTGATTTGGTACACATGAACCACCTGCTTCACAGCGTTTAATATCTTTACCATTGTCCCAAATCAGGTTTTTAGTCAATGTAATTTTTGCATTTGCATCTTTTTCCGAACGAATAGCAACACCAATACGGTTACCATGCACTCTATTGCTATCAAGAATGTTGCCATCACCTGTCATGTTGAAACCAATCGAGTTATTGGTCATTTCGTTGTAAGCAATATAGTTACGCTTACCCCAGTTAATCTGTAAACCATCCGAGTAGTTTTCGAATTTATTACCGACTACGGCATTATCATTACCCCACAAAATTTCAATACCTTGTGATGGCTCTGGGTTCGCTTTCGTTGAAACAAAATGGTTATTTGCAATTAAGTTAAACGCAGCGCCACGGGTCAGTTCTAAACCATCACCATTATCTTGGAAGATGTTGTCTAAAACTTTATTGTTATTGGTCGTGGTTGCAGTTGGGTTACCTTGTCCGTCATCACCAGTAAGCATGACACCAGCACCACCGTAATTATTACTAATACGGTTATGTTGAATAAGGTTATTGCTTGAACGGTTAACCAATACACCAATACAAAAACGATGAATGTCTAAACCTTTTAAAGTGACATTGTTGACGTCACGTAGTACCAATCCCGGTAAAGTCATGGTACGGACATTTGTTCCGTACTGTTCAGGGTTTGCACCTGGGCAAGCTTTTGCACCTTCGCCTTTAATATAATTTGAACCATCAATTGCGATGTATTCACCCGTTTTATCCCACTGGGTACCAATAATTTTGACAGGTGCTTTAATTTCAGGAAGTGCGCTATTTAATTTAATTGCATAAGGTGCTTTGCCTACCGCCTGAATCAAAATCTCGCTCGCTTCGCTTGAATTTGCATTGGCTTGTTCAATTGCCCAGCGTAAAGAGCCTTTATTGCTATCGTCTTGATAACGGTCAACAACATAAGTTTGTGCTGCAGTTATTCCTGAAACCATCAAACCTAATGCAAGAGTAGTTAAACGTAATGTATTCATTTCATCATATCCTTATGATTTATGGGTTTGTTGGTTGAACGGTTTTTAAAATCTGTTTGAGCTTAGTCACATCAATTTGCCCTGGTGCAGAAGCCTCGCCAATCATGCCAAAGCTATAACTTCCGCCCATGTTGGCAGTCGCAACACGAGAAATCGTACCCAGCTGTCCCATCGACATCGTTAACAATGGTTTAGTAGTTTGCTGACTTACTTTTAAAGTTGCGTTCATTAGAGTGAAAACATCTTGTTTAGATTTTGGCATTACGGCAATTTTTAGAATATCTGCCCCCATTTGATCTTGTTTTAACAAACGTTTTTCAATTTCATCTTGGCTCGGTGTTTTTTGGAAGTCATGATTAGACATCACAATCAATACTTTCTTTTGATGTGCTTTTTGAACAATCTCTGAAACTACTTTTTGATCACGGAACATTTCAACATCTAACCAGTCCATGAACGGATTTTTTAAATAAGCCTGATAAGTCTTACCATAATCAGCATCGCTAATTTCAAGCTGACCACCTTCGTTTTTGGTGCGAATTGTGGCGATTAGTGGCTTATTGCCTAAAATCTTTTTTAATTCATGCCCCAATGCAATCACTTGTTTCGTATCACTCGCAAAACTGAGTAAGTCGATACGGAACTCTGCCAAATCAGCATCTGCTGTATTCGCAATCACTTGAGCTTGCGCTAAAGCTTGTTCTTTGGTTTTTGCTGTAATTGGAACAATTGTTTTAACTGCTGTAGTCGCAGGTTGTGTTTGATTAGCTAAAGCAACAGGTTCAGCATTTACCTGTGCTGTAAAAAATGGGAGTGCAAGCAAACTTAAGCTTAATAATGTTTTCATTTTCATCTCTTTCATACCATCCTTTAAAAAGGCTACACGCATCCATGGACAATCATGTGTAGCCTTAGGTGTTTCTTAAATATCAAAAAATACCGTTTCGTTATCGCCTTGAATACGAATATCAAAGCGGTAAACAATTTCACCATTTTCTTCAAAACGTTTTGCAATAAGCGTTTGGCGACGCGGTGCCCACTCAATGCTATTTAAAATTGGATCATTGCTATTTGCTTCGGCTTCATCTTCAAAATAAACACGTGTATGAAGACCTAAGTTAATACCGCGAGCGAAAATGACTAATGCAATATGCGGTGCTTGAGTTGAACCTTTACGACCGGCTGTAGCACCTGGCTTAATTGTATTAAAGCTCCAGATACCTGTTTCAAAGTCAGCGCCAGTACGTCCCCAACCCTGAAATGCAGGATCAGCTTTTTGCTCACGCGTATCTGCCTGACTTGGGTAAATACCATTCGCATCGGCTTGCCAAATTTCGATCAGCACATCGCGCAGCGGTAAACCTAATCCGTCAAATACCTGACCTTCAAGACGAATACGCTCGCCTTTGGTTTGGTCTTGTACTAACTGGTTATTAAAGTTGTTTTCAAACACTTCAATATTTGCTTGTTGTGGCAATAAACCAATGTGGACGTAAGGACCACCTGTTTGAGATGGAGTTTCTTTTAATTCCTGAAAATTCCAGTTATTCATGCTCGTGCTCCTGATTAAGTCAAATCATTTTCGAAGTAAGTCGCTCGACGACCACGTAAAGTGATGTCAAAACGGTAACAACGGCTATCAGCTTCGATAAAGTTGTTTTTATCTTCTAGTGCAATCAATGCACGACGTTGATCTTCAGAAGGAATCGTTTTTAAAATCGGGCAAGTGTCAATGAGCGTATCGCCTTCAAAATAAAACTGCGAAATTAGGCGCTGAGCCCAACCATCAGCAATTAAAGAGAAGTGAATATGAGCTGGACGCCATTCATTAATACGGTTACGCCACGGATATGGACCTGGTTTAATCGTACGGAAAATATAAAAACCATTTTCGTCAGTTAATGTACGACCACAACCACCGAAGTTAGGGTCCATTGCACCAATAAACTTATCGTTTGGATGGCGATAACGGCCAGAAGCATTGGCTTGCCATACTTCTAAAAGTGCATTTTTAACAGGACGACCAAACTGGTCACGGACATAACCATGAACAATGACACGCTCACCAATTGGTAAACCATCTTTGGCATAGTTCAAAATCAAATCGTTATCTTTTGGGCCAAACAAATTTGAAGAAAAATGCGGCGCAGTAACTTCAGTTAAAGTCTCATTAATAGAAATCAATGCATTTTTTGGCGAACGTAAAACACTTGTCTTATAACCTTCCGCATATGCAGGTGGATGATCTTCTGTATTACGTTGGGCGTAAGCACCCCAGCTATGTTGTGACATCTTTATCTCCTTAATCCTGTTCTTTTGCTGCAACTGAGTTGACTTCTATTCCCAACTCTTTAAAGACTTCTTCGGCCATATGCATTGCAGCATTTGCAGCAGGTAAACCTGCATAGAGTGAGCTATGTAAGATCAACTCTTTTAAATCTTCTTTGGTTACGCCATTGTTGAAGCAAGCACGTAAATGCATGCGTAGTTCATCTTCGCGGCCAAGCGCCAATAAAATTGCGATCGTCACTAAACTACGTGTATGACGCGGTAGGCCCGGACGAGACCACACCTCACCCCATGCGTAACGGCTAATAAAGTTTTGAAAATCTTGGTTAAAGTCATTTAAGTTTTGCAAAGACCGACCAACATGCTTTTCACCCAAAACTTCAGTCCGCACCTCAATGCCTTGTTTATAGCGTTGTTCATCATTCATTGTCATAGACCTCTATTAAGTTGCATCGGTATGCGCAACAAGTGATTTAACAAATACAGCAACAGCCGCAGCAGTCGCTGGAATTAGTAATAAACTGAGAATGGCAGTAAACGACCAATCATTACCAAGTAGTACGGCACCAATCCAAGCACCAAATACCGCACCGAAACGACCAATACCCGTCATCCAAGACACACCTGTTGCACGGCACTGCGTTGGATAGAAACGAGCACTTAACGCTGGCATTGAAGATTGCGCACCATTAATCGCGATACCGGCACAAAGAACGAGTACAGCAAGTAATGTTGAATTTCCTAAGCTTTGACCAACAGCAATCGCAAATAGACCCGCAGCAAAGTAGAAAATGGCAATAACTCGGTTCGGGTTAAATTTATCCATCGCCCAACCGATGAATAATGCACTTACCACACCACCAAACTGGAACAATCCACCAATAAATGCAGCACGCTCCATTGAAGCACCTGTTTCACGCATCAGTGTTGGTAACCAGCTTGTAAGCAAGTAAACAACCACTAAGCCCATGAAATAGGTCAACCAAAGTAAAAGTGTTCCTTTTGCATATGGTTTAGAAAACATAATTCCAAAGACATTTTTCTTTTGAGCTGTTTCAGTTTTCTCTTCAGGTACGTGGAATGCAGTCGCATTTTGAACTTGAGTTGGCGCGATATGATTTAAAATCTTGCGTACTTTTTCAGGGTTCTTACCTTTAACAATTAAAAAGCGGTAAGACTCAGGTAAGACAAAAATCACTAAAACCATTAAGATCAAAGGTGACCAGCCGCCAAGTAAAAATAGACTGTGCCAACCGTAGGTCGGGATGAGCCAGCTACTAATAAAGCCACCTGTTGCCATACCTAGGTTGTAGCCACAGAACATACATGTCACCAGCAGTGAACGAATGCGTGTTGGACAGTATTCAGAGAATAATGTGGTGGCATTTGGCATCGCTGCACCCAAACCAATACCTGTCAAAAAGCGTAAAACGACAAGGCTATCTAAGTTGGTTGCATAAGCAGATGCTAAAGTAAAACCACCAAACACAAGCATCGAAAAAGCTAAAACGATTTTTCGACCAAAACGGTCAGCTGTTGGGCCAGAAACCAAAGCTCCAATAATCATTCCACCAAGTGCAGCACTCATCACTGGGCCTAACTGAGAGCGATCAACACCCCAGTCTTGAGCCAAAGCTGGAGCGATAAAACCCATTGCAGCAGTATCGATACCATCAGTAAAAATAATTAAGAAACAGATGATTGCAATCATCCATTGATACTTACTGAGTGGAGCATCATTAATTAATGCTTGAGCATCGATACTTTTATTTGGTGCAGCGTAATCCTGAGACGCCATGTTTGCCTCCTTAAGGCCAATTCCTTTTAAACTACTAAGCTATTAGATTTGCTGAATAAACCTAGTCAATTCCTGAGTAAATCTTTGCGGTTGCTCGATATTAGAAAGATGAGATGCTTCCAATTTAGCAATTTGACTGTTCTTAATAGCATTCTGCATAAACTCAGCATCTGCTACTGTAGTTACCGGATCATATGTCCCTGCAACCAGCAATACCGGGATCTGGATTTGTGCAATTTCATCTCTTAAATCAGCATGTGCTAAAGCACGACACGCATTGGCATAACCTTGTGCTGGTGTGTTTGCCAGACTTTGAATCGTCGTTTGAGCAACCACATTATGTTGATAGTCGAATTTTTCACTAAACCAACGTGTATGCGTAGTTTTAACCAATTCAGCCAGTCCATTTTGTTCTACTGATTCTGCGCGACTCAACCACGCCTCAGCCTGTCCAATTTTTGCCGCCGAATTTGCGACAGTAATGCTTAGAAAGCGCTCTGGGTAATGGATAGCTAACCAAAGCCCTGTAATTCCGCCCATTGAAATGCCACAAAAATGAGCTTTTTTAATATCTAAGGCATCTAAAATATCAGCAACATCTTCACCTAAATTTTGTAAAGATGTTTCAGCGATCACATCACTTTCGCCATGACCACGTGTGTCGTATGTAATGACATTAAAATGACTTTTAAGCTCATCTACTTGCGGCTGCCACATTCCATGATCTGTTCCTAACGAGTTAGATAACACAAGTGCTGGAGCATCTTTTAATCCATCGGTATATACAGCGAGCTGTTTACCTTGTCGATTGGTTATAAGCTGTTTCACTTTATGTCTCCTCCTTGTGCTTCTTGCAGAACAGCATCAATTTGAGCTTGAATGTTGCCCAAATAGTTTTCTGCTTTAAATATTTCCAAAATTTCTGTTTGACTAAAATGTTCTTTTACTTCATCTAACTGACTAACAACCTTAGATAAATGCTGCTTTTGAGCCACGGCTGTTTTACAAGCTGCTTCAACAACATGATGAGCAGTTAAACGTCCAATTTTTGGAGCAAGCGCCATCATCACAGCTTCTGCCATAATCAGCCCGTTGGTACAGTCAAGGTTCTGCTGCATATGCTCAGCACTAACTTCGAAACCTTGTAAAACTTCACCAGTACGAGTTAATGCTCCAGCACAAAGCTGAAAAATTTCAGGGATTGCTAACCATTCTGCATGCCATGCGCCTAAGCTACGCTCATGTTCCTGCACCATGCTTTGATAGATGCTAGACATAAGTGCTGGTACACGATTTGCTGCTGCAAGTACTGAAGCTGCTGCAACTGGATTCCGCTTATGAGGCATGGTTGATGAACCACCACGGCCCTTTGCAGTTGGTTCAAACAATTCGGCAATTTCAGTTTGCATCATGAGTGACCAATCACGTGCCATCTTGCCCGTATTCCCAACAATCATGCCAAGCACACTTGCGATTTCTACAATACGGTCGCGCTCACCATGCCATGTGCTTGTCGGTACAGTCAGATTCAGCTGCTGAGCAAATGCACTGACCACAAGTGAACCTTGATCTTGCAAAGAAGCTAATGAACCTACAGCACCGCCTAACTGAGCAGTGAGTACACGTGATTTCATTGCTTGAATACGATCTAAATCACGTTTAAATGCAGAAGCCCAGCGAGCAAGCTTATGCCCTAAAGTAATTGGTAAAGCTTGCTGCAACCATGTACGCCCAATCATGACTTGATAGCGATATTGCTTAGCTTGGTGTAATGCAGTGGTGTAGCAATGTTGAAGTTGTTCTTCCACAATGTTTAACGCATCACGGCATTGCAAAATACAAGCTGTGTCTAAAATATCCTGACTCGTTGCGCCCCAATGCACATAACGTGAAGCATCTTCATCAACATCTTTAACAATTGCCGTAAGCTGCTTTACAAATGGAATTGCGATATTTCCAGCTAAACCTGTTGCGACAGCCAAAGCGGAAAAATCAAACTTTTCTATTGCCTGCTCAGCTACTTGGGCAATGGTATTAGCCGCATTTTGAGGAATCACGCCAACTTTTGCCTGTGCTTGAGCTAACGCAACTTCAACCTGAATCATATATGTGATTAAAGATGAGTCACTAAAGATGTCAGTGACGTCTTTTTGATAAAACAAACTGGCATATAAGTGGCTCATGATTAGACTCTCTCAATAATCAATGCGATGCCTTGGCCTACACCAATACACATTGAACATAAGGCATAACGACCACCTGTTTGCTCAAGCTGGTTTAATGCTGTTGTCACTAGGCGTGCACCTGATGCACCAAGTGGATGACCCAAAGCAATTGCACCACCATTTGGATTCACCTTGTCAGAACCATCTGGCAAACCTAAATCACGGGTCACGGCCAAAGCTTGTGCAGCAAAGGCTTCATTGAGCTCAATCACATCCATCTGATCTAAAGTCAGGTTGGCTTGTTTAAGTAGTTTCTTAATGGCTGGTGCCGGAGCAAAACCCATAATGCGTGGTTCTACACCCACCGCTGTTGAAGCAATGATTCTGGCACGTGGTTTTAAATTGTAAGCTTGAACTGCCTCATCAGAAGCAATCAGCAATGCTGCTGCACCATCGTTAATACCTGAAGCATTCCCCGCAGTCACAGAACCATCTGCTTTGACAACAGGTTTAAGTTTGCTTAAAGCTTCAAGGGTGGTTGATGCACGTGGATGTTCATCGGTATCAATCACAACAGCATCACCCTTACGCTGAGGGATCTCAACTGCCACGATTTCTTTAGAAAAAAAGCCTTTGGCTTGCGCGCTTGCGGTGCGTTGTTGGCTCACCAAGGCAAACTGGTCCTGATCTGCACGATTCACGTTAAACTGTTCAGCGACGTTTTCGGCAGTCTGGGGCATGGTGTCTACACCATACAATTCTTTAAGTTTAGGGTTAATGAAACGCCATCCCATGGTGGTGTCTTCAATCTTCTGGCTACGGCCAAAAGCACTGTCAGACTTACCCATCACATAAGGTGCACGGCTCATGCTTTCTACACCACCTGCAATCACCAAGTTTGCTTCACCTGCTTTAATGGCGCGGGCAGCAATAGCAATCGCATCGAGTGAAGAACCGCACAAACGGTTAATGGTGGTTGCTGGAACCTGATACGGCAAACCTGCAAGCAGTGCTGACATACGACCGACATTACGGTTATCTTCACCGGCTTGGTTGGCACAGCCATAGATCACATCATCGACCTGTTCCCAATCTACATTTGGGTTACGCTGCATGAGTGCTTTAATCGGTACAGCGCCAAGGTCATCGGCACGAACGGGAGCAAGGCCACCAGCATAACGGCCGAATGGAGTACGGATGGCATCGATGATATAAGCGTTTTTTAATGTCATTTCCCTACTTCCTTACCCTTGAGTCGCATCAATCAAAGTTGCACCAGTCAAAGCCTGTAACTCATCAAAGCTAAGACCTTCCACTTTCTCAATCACCTTTAAACCATCTTTAGTCACGTCAATCACACACAGGTCAGTGTAAATACGATCAACACAGTGTTTACCCGTAACCGGATAGCTCAGCTCAGCCACAATCTTCGGCTCACCTTGCTTGGTCACATGGTCTGTGGTGATAAATACTTTTTTAGCACCTACAGCTAAATCCATCGCACCACCCACCGCAGGAATCGCATCAGGTGCACCCGTGTGCCAGTTCGCCAAATCACCATTCGCTGCAACCTGAAATGCGCCAAGCACGGCAATATCAAGGTGTCCACCACGCATCATCGCAAATGAGTCGCCATGGTGGAAAAAGCTGCCGCCTTCAAGCATGGTCACAAACTCTTTACCTGCATTAATCAGTTCAGGGTCTTCTTCACCTGCCGCTGGTGGTGGGCCAAAAGCCAACAGGCCATTTTCAGAATGAAGAAAAATATCTTTATCGTTAGGTAGGTAGCTTGCAATCTTGGTTGGTAAACCAATGCCTAAGTTTACATAGGCGCCATCTGGAATATCTTGTGCCACACGTTTTGCAATCTGGTCACGGCTGAGTTTCTGGTAGCTCATGTTATTTCTCCTTATTGCTTACTGTGCGGGCTGTACTTGTACAACGTGCTGTACAAAGATACCTGGGGTGATGATGTGCTCTGGATCTAATCCACCTAGCTCAACCACTTCAGACACCTGAACAATGGTGACATCAGCAGCCATGGCCATAATCGGACCAAAGTTACGTGCAGATTTACGGTAAACCAGATTGCCCCAGCGGTCGCCTTTGTAAGCTTTAATCAAGGCAAAGTCCGCCTTGATCGGATATTCGAGTACGTAATCTTTACCATCAATTTCACGGGTTTCTTTGCCTTCAGCTAAAAGTGTTCCAAAACCTGTTGGGGTAAACACAGCACCAAGTCCCATACCTGCTGCCTGAATACGGCAAGCCAGATTACCTTGCGGAACTACTTCAAGCTCGACTTTTCCGGCACGGTACAATTCATCAAAAACATAAGAGTCTGACTGACGTGGGAAAGAACAGATCACTTTTTTAACTGAACCAGCCTTAAGCAGTTTAGCCAGACCATAATCGCCATTACCGGCGTTATTACTAACAATCGTTAAATCTTTAACACCGAGTTCAATCAGTCCATCAATGAGTTCAGCGGGTTGTCCTGCGGTACCAAAACCACCAATCAGAATGGTCGCGCCATCTTTAATCTGCGATAGTACCTCGCTTAGAGAGGACTTACTTTTGTCAATCATTAGACAACTCCATTGTGCTCATTCAGGAAGGAATAGATAAGAGATTTAGGCACACAGAGGCAGAATGAACAGATAGATATTTCACTCAATCCCGAGTGTTTCCCTTAGATTTCCTTTTAAACATTCTTGATAATTTTTGTAATTTGATCTAGTTATCAAACCATGGTTTTGTTCGGTATAAATATTTTTTGTTCGATGATCGAACATTATCTAGTATAGTTGTACGATTTTGATAAATCATAAAACTTATCAATGTAAAAGAATATGAGTGGTTATAAATAGATATGTAGAAAACTTACTTAGATGGGCAAATCATCTAAGCAAGTTAAAAATAATAGAATTATGACTGAGATTGCAGAATCAAACGTGCAAGTTCTAAATCATCGGGATAGGTAATTTTTATATTATCCGAACGCCCCATTACAACCTGTACAGTTTCACCCATATACTCGAGTGCACTTGCCTCATCGGTAATAGTGACGTTATTTTCTAAAGCGTGTTCAATTGCTTTTTTTAGTTTACCGATTTTAGTAATTTGAGGAGTTTGAGCTTGCCATAATAAATCTCGGCTAACTGTTTTATCAATTTGATTGCCTGACTTAACCTGCTTTAAAGTATCACGAACAGGAATTGCTAAAATAGCGCTCTCATTTGATTCAATTGCATTTGCAACAAGTGCATTTAAACAATCAAGGGTTACACAAGGGCGAGCCGCATCATGCACAAGGACCCAATCATTTTCATCAGCAAAATTTAAAAGATGATTTAACGCATTTAAAACTGAATGAACTCGCTCAGCTCCACCAATGCAAAAATGCGCCTTATCTATATTTTGAAATGCTAGAGTCTGAGCAAAGGTATCTTGTCCACCAATTGCCAAAACATAACCATTTAATGGAAGTTGGCTTATACGGCCAATCGTATGTTCTAAAACAGTCCTATCCTGAATATATTGATACTGCTTCAATTCAGTTTTAGAAAAACGACTTCCTGATCCTGCAGCTGGAATTACTGCCCACAATTTAGTCCGGGATATCTGGGGATGCAGGTGTCTCATTCGTTTCCAAATCAACTTTAGCGTTCGGGTCAATATAAATAGGTTTGTAATGGGTACTGATCGTACTCATTTGAACAAATGTCTCGTGAGGTTTAACCAAACCAAGATCAAGGCGAGCATGTTCTTCTATTGCTTCTGTACCATTTTTCAGGTCAAAAACCTCTGCTGCCAAAATACGGTTTCGTTCTTTAAGCTCTTCATTTACCTCAGCTTGTTGCTGAATTTGTTGCATAAGAGCTTGATGAGGGATATAGCCACCCTCACCTAACCAAAATTGATATTGCAGAATAGCTACTAAAACAATAACAAGTAGCAATATCAGTTTGCTTGAAGTGGATCGAAATACTTCTAACATATCATTAAGATTTTTAATTAAAAACTTTCGTTAAGAGATTGTATTGTATAGTAATTAACAAGTAGCATGCGCAATTCCTGCAAAAATTTAAGCAAAATTATTAATGGGCATATTACTTTAATTGACCATTGTGACATGTTTCATTTTGTCAAAAATGAATAGAATTTGAAAGGGAAATAATATTTATAAGTACAACTGTTTATAAATCAATCTACCCACAAAAAATCATTCTAAGTATAAGAAATTTATGTCGAGAAAAGCTTATGGTTAATTTCCATTATTTACCCGTGTAAATTGTTGCTCTAACATGGTGTTGCCCCATTGGTCTCCTTCCCATTCATTCGTCAGCTTAAAACCAAAAGTTTCATAAAGTTTTCTTGCGGCGCTAAGGCCACTAAACGTCCATAATTGAACAGCAGAGAATTGCTTTTGATCACAAAAGTTTATTGCTTCTTTTAATAGCTTTTTGCCGATTCCCTGTCCTCGACAATCGTCACTTAAAATAAACCACCGAAGATGAGCCTCGTTATTTCCTAAATCTTCACCATCAATCGCAACAGAACCCACAATCTTATTATTTTTTATTGCCAACCAAATATTATTAGAGTCTTTATAAAGACGGTTAGAGAACTCAGCTAAATTGGTAGCCACTTTTCCTTCAAAAAAAGGTCCAAAATTATAATTTTCATAATAATAAGTACCATGCATTTCTGCGATTCTGCCAATCATACCTGCGCGGTAGCCACTCACAATTTCAATAGTATTGTTATCTATAAGATCTTTATTACCTCGACAGTCTACTAAAGATTCAGCATAGGCTGTCAAACCTTGAGCAATAATAAGTTGTTCAGAAGAGTTTAACTTTTCAATGGCTTGAATAACTCGCATTTCTCCATAATTATTAATTTTTCTTACAGTATCCACTCCTTTCGGTGTAAGTTTAATCACTTTTAGTCTGGCATCATTCTTATCTTGTTCCTCTTTAATCTCACCAGCCTTAATGAGTTTAAGCAACATTCTACTCACACTCGATTTCTCTAGACCTAAAAGCTGTCCTAATTGTACAGCGGTTAAAGAACCTCTATTTTCAAGCTCAAGTAAAGAATGAACAGCTGACGGAGAATAATCAGTAGTAGCAAGAGTTGAACTCATAAAACCTAATTCACGAACCATGATTCGAGATGAACTACGGATTTCATCAATAATTTTTTGGTCAATCATCACTGCACACTCAACATATAGTTGTACAATACAACCATATTTGTAAAAAAGAAGTCAAGATTTTCTTCTCTTTTAAAACCAGCTTAAAAAGAATAAAAGCCCTCTTTCGAGGACTTTTATAAATCGTTTTCTTATGTGAGTTTAAATCAGAAATTATAACGAACACTCAACGTTGCATTTCGTGGTGTGCCCCAATTCATTGAGTTAGCACCAATACCTTCATAATATTTTTCATCAAAAATATTATCGATATTAAATTGAAGTTTGATATTTTTATCTACTTGATAGCCAAGCATCGCACTTGCTAAAACATAGGCATCTTGCTCAATGCGAGAGCTTCCACTTCCCGTATAGTATTTACTCTTATAATTTAAACCAAGTCCTGCACTCCATTGATCAAGTTTGTACTTAACAAATAGATTCGAGGTTGTTCGAGAGTTTGTCGTATTAACCTTTGTGCCTTGTGCATCTTTTGCTTCAAAATTAGCAATACCAAAGTTAATACCCCAATTGTCGTTAATCTCACCATCAGCTTCAAACTCAAAACCTTTACTTTCAACCCCATCTACAGCGCGATAGGCCTGCTCTGTAGTTTGTGTACCATTACGGACAATAAACACTCCCGGTATCGATTCAGCAAAATTAGATTGTTCTATTCGGAATACTGACAATGCTGTATTTAAACGCCCTCCAAACCATTCACTCTTTAAACCAGCCTCATAACTCTTACCAGTAATCGGATCTATATATTGATCATTTATATCTTTACGTTCTTGAGGTTTAAAAATTTCTGTATAACTTGCATACACAGAATGATCTTGAGCAAAATCATAAATAGCGCCAACATATGGTGCTAATTCATTGTTAAATTCACGATTCCCTTTATCATTTTCAGACTTATACTCCCAGTTAGATAAACGTGCCCCAGCAATAATTTTCAAAGGATCCAGAATCTGAAATTTTCCAGCAACATAAGCAGCAGTTTGTGTGGTTTCATTTAGTGCATTTTTACCATTTAATACTACTGGTTGAAGCAACTCTTGAGCCATATCATTATAGTTAAGTGGTCCACCTAAATATTTTTCAATGTCTTGGTTTGTGTTAGAGCCACCAAAAATATCTTTTGTCTTTTCATTCTTATTCCACGATCCACCAATAATGATTTCTTGTGGACGATTAAATAGCGTAAATGGAGCATTGATAAAAACATCAATATTGTTTTCTTCATTTGCAGCTTTTGCGCCATATACTGAGACATTATCCTTACCCTCTTCATTTTTTAATGGACTGGTATTGGTTGCCTTGTCTACTTTTCCAGCTGTATACAACAACATAGAAGCTGTATCTTCTTTACGGAAGGTATAAGCAATATTTAAATTAACGTCATTAAATAAATTCTGTTTTAAATTTGCAAATACTGCCGTTGTATTTACATCCCAATAGGTCCAAGGTGCACTTACTGTTAAGCTTCTGGAAAAATTGGTACGAGTCCCATCAGTGTAAAAAGCAGGTGTACCGCCCCAACGAATACCATCACGATGTAACTCTTGATAAGTTGTACCAAGCGACATGCTTGTTTTATCACTCAAGTCATAATCAACCGCACCATAAAATACATTGCGTTCTTTCTCATAGAAATCCATAAATGATTTTTCATCAGAATGTTTTACAAACATGCGACCACGCAATGATCCATCTGCATTAAGTGGTGTGGAAACATCTGCTGAGCTACTCCAAGAGTTCCACGAGCCTAAAGATGTGCTGACATTACCAGTGAGTTCTTTTGAATTTGCATGTTTCCGAATCATGTTCAGCGCCATCGCTGGGTTTCCCGCACCTGTGGTTAGTCCATTGGCGCCCTTTACAACTTCGACACGATCATAAATATCTAAATCTAAATCTCCAGTGCCTAAGTTTGTAGTACTAGGTATTCCATCAATTAAGTAATAATCCACCTCAAAACCACGTGCATAAACTCTTTGACGTTCATCGGTACGTGAGGTTGAAACACCCGTAATATTATTCATTAAATCTTGAAAGGAATCGATTTTTCGATCATCTAAATATTCACGAGTTAAAACTTTGACCGATTGAGGAGTTTCACGAAGAGATAAATTTAATTTTGTAGAAGTATTTGTGCTTTTTGCTGTATAGCTCCCTGAACCTTCAGTAACGACCGGATTTTCTTGTTCTGCTTGTACTTTTATCGTTGCTAAAGTGGTTGTTTCAGTTTGTTCTGCATAAACAAATGAAGGTACCGTTAAAGCCATAGAAATTGCTAAAGGGTGAACTCTAAATGCTTTTCTAAAGGGCGGATTGTACATAAGAAAATTCCATAATAACCAATGTGCTGAACCATATTTTTAGCCTTCCACTACCTTGTTCCTTGTTACACAGTAGTAAAAGTTCGGCACAAAAATTAACACGAATGATAATTGTTATCAACTTTAAGTTAATAATTATTCTTATTTGTTTAATTTAAATTACCAATTCATCATTGCATTAAAGAATCGCTATCCACGACATCAAAATTTGGATTTCTAACAGATTGAGTGTTGATCTTGTTGAAGCATAATGCTGAAACCCCAGGCTTTATATTATTGATTCAAAAATATATAAACCAATTTTCAAATTCAAATTGACTGTTGAACTGCTCATGAACATGAGAAATAAAAAACTACACAGTATTTTCTTTTATATTTTATTATTCTTCATAAATCTCATGAAAGAGAATAAAGGTATAAACTGTAGTGCACAAAATTTTAGCGTTTTCTTTAGTAAGCTTAGGTTTAAGCGCTTGTGATCACCCTACTGATGATAGCCCTTCAAAAATAATTAATATGGAGAGCAAACATAAACAATATACACCTGCTAACCCTTATATATTTGAATATAATGATATTGTTTACAGTCTAAAAGCTGGGCAACCCCAAGATACTTCCCATATAAAATTTAAGAACTTATTAAAAAAAATTCCCTCTAATGATAATAATTTAGATATTTTAAAAACCAAACGCAAGGTGCTTATTCACTTAGGTTGCCTTAAAGAGGCATATATAGTTACCGAAAAAATTTTAAATAAAACAGATAGTTCACAACTACAAGAGATGCAATGTATTTTCTTAAGAAAAATGAAAAAAGATGCTCATGAAATAAAAGAATGTTATGAAAAAACGGCTCATAGCTATTTAAACGAAATAAATTTAATTCCAAAGGCAGCCATACGATATCAATATGCACTGTGGGGCCATTATGCAGCGATGTTTCATGCGGGACATATAGAATATAAAGATAAACTTCAAGAAATCGTTGATTATCATCATATTGAGGATCATAAACGAACATATCAACAAATGTATGAAAATATACTGAATCCAAATGTTTTTCAAAAACGTTTAGACGCTATTCCCTACAGTCCTGATTGCCACTGAATCATATTCGCAATTATTTATAATTAATCATCGTAGCTCAGTTCATCCTCCTCAACATTGATATAATCTGGTTGAGGGTCTTTATCAAATCGTACAGCACATATTTTAACCTTACCTAAAATTTTTGCTTTCCCTACCCTATGCATACCATCCATTATTCTTCCCTGTGAACATAGTATTATTGGATAAGACAAATCTGCTTCTTGAATTAATATCATATGATCAATGATATCTTGAGTGGTGGGATAAGAATCTGGATACCAGTAGGGTTCATTTAATTCTTTTATTTCTGATAGCAAAATTTCTTTTACTTTAAAATTTCTAGTTAATGCTACTAAATTATCTACATCCCAAATATAAGTATCATTTTTAACTTTTCTAAAATGATATTGCTTTATCATCATATGAAATTCTCTTAAAAAACAATAATATTAAAATATATCATATACATATTAAGACCAAACATTATAAAAATTGAGAAACTAAATTTAGGCCATACATATCAAAATTTTTATTTTATTTGATAATTTTAACAATCATTTTTCTTGCTGTTTCATATACAACTGAAGCTCCAACTATATGTTTATTTTATTAAATATTTTAAATAGTAGAATTTATACAAAATCACATAAAGTTCGAATTTTTAACCAACAACTACTTAAAAAGTATATTTTTTCTATTTTTAATTTGCTAAGAATTTTATAAAGACTTCATATACCTATTAAAAAGGAGAAAAAATGGATTTTTTTAATATTTTCATAGGTGACACGACTTGGACCTTTATTTTAGAAATCTTGGTTCGATGCTTTCTTATGTTTATCATTATTATTAGTTTTTTAAGACTATCAGGTAAACGTGGTGTTCGCCAACTCTCCCTTTTTGAACTCGCAATTATTTTATGTTTAGGCTCGGCTGCTGGTGATCCAATGTTTACCAAGGACTTACCTATTTCTCATGCTTTTGTCGTATTTATCGTTATTCTTTTTCTCTATCGTCTTGTAACTTGGGCGATGGTGAAACATAAAAAAATTGAAGACTTATTGGAAGGAAGAGCTCTCTGTGTAGTCAAAGATGGACTTTTGGTTTACAAAGATTTCCAGAAACAATCATATTCACATGATGAGTTTTTCTCAGAAATGCGCCAACAAAATGTTGAACATCTAGGCCAAGTGAGAACAGCCTTATTAGAGTCTGACGGTATCTTGAGTTTACTTTACTATGAAGATGAAGAGGTAAAATGGGGACTCCCCCTATTCCCAAATGCTTATTGCAAAGCTGACGTACTTAAAATCAATACTTTTTATTCATGTATGAAATGTGGTGAAACGAAAATTCTAAATACACTCGATCAAGAATGTTCTCGTTGCAAACACCATAGTTGGGCTAAGTCGTTAAAAACCCGTCGTCTAGGATAATAAAAAAGGTGCTATTTTTTATTAAAAATAGCACCTTAAAATGTTAAAAAACTAATTTTAACTTTTTATTTAAAGATTAGTTTAAACCTTTAAACTCAGCTTTACCGCGGTAAGCAGCTTTAGTCAATTCTTCAATACGAAGCAATTGGTTGTACTTAGAAACACGGTCAGAACGGCAAAGTGAACCAGTCTTAATTTGACCAGCCGCTGTCCCTACTGCTAAGTCAGCAATAGTTGAATCTTCAGTTTCGCCAGAACGGTGAGAAATTACAGTTGTATAACCATTTTCTTTAGCAAGGTAAATTGCATCAAGAGTTTCAGTCAACGTACCAATTTGGTTGTATTTGATTAAGATAGAGTTACCTACTTTCTCATTAATACCACGTTGTAAAATCTTAGGGTTTGTAACGAACAAGTCATCACCAACCAATTGGATTTTGTCACCAAGGATAGATGTCAAGTAAGACCAACCTTCCCAATCTGACTCATCTAAACCATCTTCAATTGAGATAATTGGATATTGGTTTACAAGGCCTGCTAAATAGTCAGAGAACTGGTTGCTTGTGAATGCTTTATTGCCTTCACCCGCAAGAACATATTGACCATTTTTGTAGAATTCTGAAGATGCACAGTCAAGCGCCAACATAATATCAGAACCAGCTTTGTAACCAGTTTGACCGATAGCTTCAAGAATAACAGTGATTGCTTCTTCATTTGAACGCAAGTTTGGTGCAAAACCACCTTCATCACCTACAGCAGTGTTTAAACCTTTTTTGTTTAAGACTGATTTTAGTGAATGGAAGATTTCAGCACCAGCACGTAATGCTTCAGCAAATGAAGTAAAGCCTACTGGCTCAATCATAAACTCTTGAATATCAACGTTGTTGTCTGCATGTGAACCACCATTGATGATGTTCATCATTGGTACAGGCATAGTCAAAATCTTTTGACCACGTAAGTCAGCGATGTATTGGAAAAGAGGAATTTTCTTTTCATCAGCAGCAGCGCGCGCAACAGCTAGTGACACAGCCAAAGTTGCATTTGCACCCAATTTTTCTTTGTTTTCAGTACCATCAAGTTCGATCATCGCATTATCGATGTCTTTTTGTTCAAATACTGATTTTCCCACTAAAGCGTCACGGATAATCGTGTTTACGTTGTTAACCGCAGTTTTAACGCCTTTACCTAAGTAACGTGATTTATCACCGTCACGTAGTTCTAAAGCTTCACGAGAACCAGTTGAAGCACCAGATGGTGCACATGCACGACCAACAACCCCAGATTCTAAAATTACGTCTGCTTCGATGGTTGGGTTACCACGAGAGTCCAAAATTTCACGTGCACGGATGTCAACGATTTGGCTCATGAACAATTCCTCTGTTGAATGAATATGAGCTGCGATTAAAGCAGCGTAAATGAGTAAAAACTCAATGGGTGTCTAACTTTTTGAATCCTTTAACCAAAGTATCCAATTCTTTTATTTGTGCCAAGAATGGCTCAAGCTGCGACATGCGTAATGCACAAGGTCCATCGCATTTTGCATGTTCTGGGTCTGGATGACCTTCCAAGAACAATCCAGCCAAGCCTGTTGCCATTCCAGCGCGTGCTAAAGTTGTAATTTGAGCACGACGACCACCTGCCGAGTCAGCACGACCACCAGGAGTTTGCAACGCATGTGTTACATCGAAGAAAACAGGAACATTCATTTCTTTCATGATGTCAAAGCCAAGCATGTCTACAACAAGGTTGTTATAGCCAAATGCTGAACCGCGCTCACAAAGAATTAGTTTATCGTTTCCTGCTTCTAAACATTTATTCAGGATATGGCGCATTTCATGAGGTGCCAAAAACTGAGCTTTCTTAATGTTAATAATAGCCTGTGTTTTTGCCATCGCTTCAACAAGATCAGTTTGGCGACTTAAGAAAGCCGGTAACTGAATAATATCAGCTACTTCTGCAACTGCTTCAGCTTGGTGTGGCTCATGGACATCGGTAATGATAGGAACATTAAAATGTTTTTTAATATCGCCTAACCATTCAATACCTTTTTCAAGTCCAGGACCACGGAACGAATGCAGACTAGAACGATTTGCCTTATCGAAACTCGCTTTAAATACATAAGGAATGTCTAAGCGTTTGCAGATATCAACATAAGTTTCTGCAATTTCGAAAGCTAAATCTTTTGATTCAAGTACGTTCATTCCGCCAAATAATACAAATGGCAAATGATTTGCCATTTGTATATCGCCTAAACGTACAACTTCTTGTGGTTTTAATTGTGACATTTAAACTTTCCCAGTTTATTTAAAATCGCATTATTTACTTTTTTGATGCTGTGTTTTCGCAGCGTCAATAAAACTAGCAAATAATGGATGTCCATCACGTGGTGAACTTGTAAATTCCGGGTGGAATTGTACAGCAATAAACCAAGGATGTTCAGGAATTTCTACAGTTTCAACCAAATGTTGAGCCGAAGAGTAACCAGAAATCTTCATACCAGCTTGTTCAATCGCCTCAATGAAACGGTTATTCATTTCATAACGGTGACGATGACGCTCAGTAATTTCTGCTTTACCATAAACTTCACGTGTTTTAGTGCCTTCAACCAATTCAGATTTTTGTGCACCCAAACGCATAGTTCCGCCTAAATCAGACTCTACGCTACGTTGTTGTAACTCACCACGCTCATCTAACCATTCAGTAATTAAACCAATCAATGGATACTTGGTAGAACGGTTAAACTCTGTAGAAGATGCTTCTGGCATTGCAGCAACATGACGTGCATATTCGATTACAGCCAATTGCATGCCTAAACAAATACCCAAGAATGGAACTTTGTTTTCACGTGCATATTGAATAGCTTTCATTTTGCCTTCAGTACCACGCTCACCAAAGCCACCTGGGACTAAGATTGCGTCAGCTGTTTGCAAAATAGAAACGTCTTGGCTTTCAAGCTCTTCAGCATTGACATAGTCAATCTGTACTTTCACACGGTTTTTGATGCCTGCATGCAATAATGCTTCATTAACAGATTTATAAGCATCTGGTAATTCAACATATTTACCAACCATAGCTACACGCAAAGTGTATTCAGGATTGAGTAATGCTTCGACTACATTGTCCCAATCTTCTAGGTTTGCTTCTGGAAGATCATTAAATCCAAAACGTTCACAGATCAAGTCATCAACGTTTTGTTCATAGAAAGTACGTGGAATTTGATAAATCGTTTTCGCATCTTTACATACCACAACGGCACGCGCTTCCACGTTAGTGAACAATGCAATTTTGCGTTTAGTATCAACATCTACATCATATTCAGTACGGCAGATTAAGATATCTGGTTGAATACCAATTGAAAGTAATTCTTTTACAGAATGCTGAGTTGGTTTCGTCTTAAGCTCTGCTGCCGATTTAATATATGGCAACAAAGTTAAATGCATAAGCATGGTACGTTTATGACCAAGCTCAACCATTAACTGACGAACTGACTCCATAAATGGAAGTGATTCGATATCACCTACCGTACCACCAATCTCAACGATTGCAACGTCGTAACCTTCACCAGCGCGAAGTACGCGTTCTTTAATATTGTCAGTAATATGTGGAATAACTTGAACCGTACCGCCTAAGTAGTCACCACGACGTTCTTTATTTAGAACATCTTGATAAACACGGCCACTAGTAAAGTTATTCAGTTTGGTCATTTTCGCACGACGTAAGAAACGTTCGTAATAACCCAAGTCTAGATCAGTTTCGGCACCATCCTCTGTGACAAAAACTTCACCATGTTGGAAAGGACTCATTGTCCCCGGATCGACATTAATGTAAGGATCCATTTTAACCATTGTGACTTTTAAGCCACGGGCTTCCAAAAGTGCAGCAACTGAAGCAGCAGAAATACCTTTACCTAGCGATGAAACCACACCACCAGTAACAAAAATAAAATGGGTCATTAAGTTTCTCGTACAATCAAGCCGAAATCGGCCTACAATGTTGGGCAATTTTACTGTACTCTGCCCCTATAAAGCAAAGTCAAACCGCACCAATTCAAAGATCATTAAACAACTGGCTATTCTATCAGCATTTTTAATAAAAAATTAGGTCAATCTCACATGATTTTTTCATTCTCTTTTGCTGTTATAATGCGAGCTCCTCAATTAAATGTTGTTTAGGACAATGGCAAATAAAAAACTTTTAATCTGTGCTGCTATTGCGGCTGGACTATTGTTAACCGCATGCGTCAAAAAAGAAACACCAGAAGAAGAGCAAGAAAAGGTTGAAACTGCTGTTTCAGAACCTAAACCTGCTGAACCTGCAAAATTTGAGTCTTTAGAAAGTGTTAAAACTGAAGAAGCTCAAACTCAGGAACCAACGCAAGTCGAAGTTCATCACGAAGAAACAGCGAATACTACAACTGAAATTCGCCGTGAAACTCGTCCTGCCCATTCTGAGCAAAATTCACAAACAACTGTTTCTGAACAACCTAAAGCAGAGCCGAAGCCTAAGCCAGAACCTAAACCTGAGCCAAAAGCAGAGCCAAAGCCTGAGAAAGCTCAGTCTAAACCTGCTAAGCCAGCAGAACCATCTCAAACTGAAGATGATGCTGTTGCCGCTGCAATTGCTGCTGCTACGCCAGCGCTTAAAAACTAAGTTATCGTATGAATATGCCCAAATTAAACACTTGATTTGGGCTTTTTAAATATTATTAAAATTATCAATTCACTCATTAGTTTCACTTTTTTATTCCAATTTGTCTTTAAAGTTTCCCTAGATATCAATTCAGGACAACCTACTTCTTTTACTTCAAAAAACATTGACGCTCCCTATTCCGAGATGTAATTTTTAATCAAGTTCCTTTTTGGAACTTTAATTAAAAGAAGATTGGAGCTTAAAATGAATACCGTATCAAATCGCGTGCCTGCCTCATTTCCAGTCCGTCGTATGGACTATAATTTTGAAAATGTACCTCGCTATTGGTGTAATAATGAACCCACTTTTACACATTATTTTACGGGTTTATCTACATTGTTCCCCGAGGGTGAATCATATTTTGTTCGTTCAGTTCGAGCATTACGCGCAAAAGCAAAGTCGAATGAACTTCTAGATCGTGAAATTAGTGCTTTTATTGGTCAAGAAGCAATGCATTCTAAAGAACATCATGCTTTTCATGTGAGTGCACAACAACATGGTTTAGATCCAGAATCTTTAGAAAAAGTAACGGGTATTGTTTTAAAGAGTATTGAAAAAGTTTTTAGTAAGAAATGGAACCTACTTGTAACGGTAGGCCTTGAACACTACACCGCTGTACTTGTAGTAAGCATGATGCAGTCTGTTAATGAACTGATGACAGACTCAACGATTCGTAACTTATGGTTATGGCATAGTATTGAAGAAACTGAGCATAAAGCTGTAGCCTTTGATCTTTATGAACACTTATATGGAAGTGGGCTAAGCGCATATCTCCCACGTATCACCGTCTTTACTTTAAGTTTATTTTTAATTACTGGCTTCTCAACAATCTATCAATTCGTTCTTATGAAACGGGATCGTCAACTTCTTAATTTTAAATCTTGGCGTAAGTTTCTTGGTTTTATGACAACACAATATAAAGTTCTAACTCCGAAATTTTTTGACTATTATCGCTTTGACTTTCATCCTAACCAAACTGACGAAAAAGATCTGGTTGCCAGTACTAAAATCAAAATTGGACTAAAAAATTCAAAATTACTTTTATCCTGATCCGATAAAACAATAAAGCCCATCTATTGAATGGGCTTTATTGAACCAATTACGGCAACATAATCACTGCTTATGATCAACCATAAAATAATTCGATATTAATTTGGCTGCCCATGAAGTACTTTTCCAACCTTCGTAAAAACCACAATGACTTCCCTTTTTAGTGGTTACCACTGCAATATTACTCATTTGCTGAATAGTTTCTTTATACGGCTCTAAATTTTTAATAGAACATACTGGATCATCTTCAGCATTAAGAATCATTAATGGAATTTTGACATTTTCAAATACATAAATTGGATTAATTGCCTGACAATAACTTTGATAGTCCTGAAAACCTGCCATTTCAAAGTATTCTTTTTCAAACTCTTCGAGACTAGTCGTTGCAAGAACTTTTTCTAAAGAAGCAACCTGATTCCAAGTACTTTGATAAGGATGAATAAAATATTTGAATAACTTTTTGGTCATCATTTTGCTATAAAACGGGTGAACATTTTTAAAGCCAATCTCCGTGTTGTAGCCTGGGCACATTGCAAAAGCAGCTTTAAATGGTGTGTCAGAGCCTTGCTCACCCAAATAACGAACTAACAATCCTGTGCCAGCAGAAGACCCGACTGCGTACAAATCCGATTCAGGAAACAAACTTTGAATATGCGTAAGCTGCTCTTTAAGATCACTGGTTGATCCGAAAAGAGAAATCTGTGGTACAGGCATAGGTAAACCCGCATGCCCACGGCGTAAACATAGTGCTATTCTCCATCCCGTATATTTATGAATATCTCTCACCAATTCACGCATACTTTCAGGTGTCCCTGTAATGGTGTGCATGATAACCACTGTAGGAGTATCTTTCGGAAGATTATAGCCATACCATGCAATTGCAGTTACACCACCATCTTTCATACTGAGTTGCTCAATACGGTCATATTCAAGCTTGATGGTTTTTTTTCTAATAATATCGAAATATAAAAGATGGACATGATTGTTAGTTAACCATGGCGTAGGACGATATTTCTGCTTAAGTTGGGGCAACTTATCCAAAACATCTTTAATTTTCCCTTGTGGGTCATAATAGATTTTTGGCTGTTCAGCACCGAGTACTGAGTCAAACAATTCTGAACCGAAAGCTTTAATTTTATTTAAAGTAGATATGTCCATATCCAATCACGACCTCTGATTATGAGTTAAATGATTGCCGCACTAATGCTGCAACCTGCTGTCCCCAAATTGCATAAATTTCTTTGCTTGGATGAAAGCCATCACTTGCCATAGGCAGATTCAAAGCTTGAAAACTTTCAATATCATATTGAATGAATCTAAATTGGTTTTGTGCTTCTACCCAGTTATATAACACTTGATTCATTTGCTCCGCGTATTTTCCAAACAACCAAGCCAATGGATTGGGTAAAGCTGGAAAATGTTGCATGGGCGGAACGCCTGAAACAATAATGAGTTTAGGCTGAAAACGTGCTTGTATATATTCAAATAATTGCTTTTGTTGTTTTATCCATGAATTTTCTGACGTTAATTTTGTCACATCATTAACGCCAATAGATGTAACAACAACATCATAATTTTGCGGCTCTAAATACTGTAAAGCTTGAAAAACCTGCTTAGTAGTATCACCTGTTTTTGCATGAAGTTTCCAATTTATCAAATATTGATTTTGTAACTCAGAAATAATTGCGCCAGATAAAGCATCTTGTTGTGTTTCAACGCCAACTCCCGCTGCGGCAGAGTCTCCTAAAATAAGCAGAGACAATGGTCTGCCCTTACCAACCATGCCTTCTCTTTCACCACTGGCTTCTAGCAAGCGTGGTGTATTCTTACGAACCTTTGTTCCCTGCACAAAAATTACAGGTAACAATGCTAAAGTTGAAAGTTTTAACCACATTCTATTAATCTCTATCTCACTTAGGCTATTTATTAAAATTATTGTGGTTGAAACTTGGCAATTCTTATACCCATTTGTTCAGCCAGCGCAGCTAAGCCACTCATTGGACGAATCATTACTTCAAAATCAACAATTTTGCCTTGTTCATTAAAACGAATCATATCAATACCTTTTAATGATTTACCACTGACATTAGCACTGAACTCAAGCACTACATTCTCGCCATCTTCTGTATAAAACTCACGATGATAAGTGAAGTTTTCGAACACTTGGATGACATTGGTAAGAATAAAGAAAACGACCTGCTTTCCTTCATAAGGTTTATAGGCAACTGGTGAACGAAAAACTACGTCATCTGCCAGTAAATCATTTAGATCAGACAAGTTACCTGCCTGAATCATGTGATGCCATTTTTCTAAAGACTGTTTTGTAGTTTCAAGTGTCATTGTTATTTTATCCTGTAATTTAACCAATAACGTTAGGGGCATTTCGGTATAAAGAAATGCCCCACAATATTTATAGTACTGCTGCTAATTCAGCACCTTGACGTATTGCACGCTTTGCATCTAGCTCTCCTGCCTCTTTAGCACCACCAATTAAATGAACATTTTTACCTTCTGTTTTTAATTGGTCATACATTGCAGTGAAAGATTCTTGACCCGCACAAATCACAACATGATCAACTTCAAGCACACTCGGTTGCCCATCTATAGTGATATGTAAGCCCTGATCATCTACTTTGTTGTATTGAACGCCTGCAAGCATTTTAACTTGGCGATTTTTAAGGCCTGCACGATGAATCCATCCTGTAGTTTTACCTAAACCTGCACCGACAACAGCAGTCTTACGTTGCAGTAAATAGATTTCTCGTTCAGAAGTCTCAACTTTTGGCTGCTTTAAACCACCTACATGCTCATATTGAGTGTCAATTCCCCATTCTTCATAAAACTTTTCTGGGTTTAAACTGCCACTTTCACCTTCGTGAGTGAGATATTCAGCCGTATCAAAACCAATACCACCTGCCCCAATAATGGCTACACGTTGTCCCACTGGCACACGTTCTTTTAAAACTTGTAAATAGCTAAGTACTTTAGGATGTTCAATACCCTCAAATTGTAATTGACGAGGCGTTACACCAGTTGCAACTACAATTTCATCAAAATTTGCTTGGCTCAACTCTTCATAAGTTGCTTTATGATTCAGAATTAATTCAATGTTTGGTCGTAACTCAATTTGGCGAGCAAAGTAGCGTAAGGTTTCATAGAACTCTTCTTTTCCAGGAACAGTCTTTGCAATATTAAATTGGCCACCAATTTGATGACTAGCCTCAAAAATTTTAACTTGATGACCACGGTCAGCTGCATATACAGCAAAACTTAAACCCGCAGGCCCTGCACCAATAACAGCAATATTTTTTTGAACTTGTGCATCTTTAAAAATAAGTTCAGTTTCATAACATGCACGCGGGTTCACTAAACAAGTTGCGATTTTCATTGAGAAAATATGATCTAAACAAGCTTGGTTACAGCCAATACATGTATTAATTTCATCACTACGGCCTTCACTTGCCTTTAAGACAAATTCAGCATCAGCAAGCATTGGGCGTGCCATAGATACCATATCAGCATGACCAGATGCCAATACATGCTCAGCCATTTCTGGCGTATTAATTCGGTTAGAAGTAACTAAAGGAATAGAGACTTCACCTTTAAGTTTTTCAGTAACCCACGTAAACGCAGCACGAGGAACTTTGGTCGCAATTGTTGGGATACGAGCTTCATGCCAACCAATCCCCGTATTAATAATAGTTGCACCTGCTTTTTCAATTTCTTTTGCAAGCTGAATCACTTCTTCAATACTTGAACCACCTTCAACTAAATCAAGCATCGATAGACGATAAATAATGATAAAGTTTTCACCTACTAATGCCCGTGTACGTTTTACAATTTCGATAGGAAAACGAATACGGTTTTCATAACTACCGCCCCATTCATCATCACGATGATTCGTACGCGCGGCAATGAACTCATTAATTAAATAACCTTCAGAACCCATGATTTCCACACCATCATAACCCGCATACTGAGCAAGTTTGGCGCAGTTTGCAAAGTCATCAATGGTCTGCTGCACTTCGGCAGAACTTAAAGCTTTTGGCTTAATTGGGTTAATCGGTGCTTGAATTGCTGAAGGAGCAACGTTATTTGGCTGATAAGAATAACGTCCAGTATGTAAAATCTGCATTGCAATTTTACCGCCAGCTTCATGAACAGCTTGGGTAATCACTTTATGTTTTTCAGCTTCTTCAACTGTATCTAACTTCGTACCATGGCTAAATACAACACCATCATCATTCGGAGAAACACCACCAGTTACAATTAAACCCACATCACCTTTTGCACGCTCAGCATAAAACGCAGCCATGCGTTCATATCCCTGTGGTGCTTCTTCTAAACCAATATGCATAGACCCCATAAGCACACGGTTTTTTAAAGTAGTAAAGCCTAAATCAAGTGGCTTCAATAAATGCGGATAAGCTGACATATTTTCTCCTTTGGCTAGCAATAAGCTTGCTAATGCAACTTGTTGCATTAACTTATAATCAAATTTTGACTTTTATGCAACATGTTGCATAATCTCATCAGTCACACTTTACTTTTGCTTACAAACCGGATTGCTATGTCACTTCCTCATGTTTTATTAACCAGTTTGCTTGAACGACCAAGTACAGGGTTCGAACTTGCCCGCCGGTTTGATCGTTCAATCGGTTTTTTCTGGAATGCTACCCATCAGCAAATTTATCGCGAACTCAATCACATGCTAAAAAAAGGTTGGGTTTCAACTTTAGAAAATGAAATGGAAAATAGTCGAAAAAAAACCTACCAAGTTGAGCAATTGGGGCGTATTGAACTAGCTTCATGGATGACACAACAAAGTGAACCCGCGCAGCTTCGTGATGATTTAATGGTTAGATTGCGTGCTGAAGCACAATTGAGCAATAATCAGATATTACCTGAGCTGTTAAGGCATCTTGGTTTACATCAAGAGAAACTAAAACTTTATCAAAGTATTTATGATAAGGATTTTAAAGATAACGATGATCTAGATAACCGTGTTTTATACATTCACAAAATGATCTTAGAACTTGGGATTACGATGGAAAGTGAATGGATCAAATGGTTGGAACAAGTCATCCCTCAATTAAAACGCTTTGCTCAAGATAGCGTAGCCGGAGAATAGTCATGCCATATTACACCATGCCCGATCGGGAAAATTTATTTGTTCGTCGTGTTGGTCGTGGTGAACCAGTTTTGGTTTTATCTGGTCTTGGCATGCAAAGCTGGCAATGGCTTCCTTTTATTTATGCAAACCGTAAAGATTATGAGTTTATCATTCCAGATTGGCGTGGTTTCGGTGGATCAAAGAACTGTGCAATCCCTGAACAAGATGCAATTTCTAGCCACTGGCAAGATGTCGCCCATTTAATAGAACAATTAAAACTCGATAACTTTATCTTAATGGGTTATTCAATGGGCGCTACAACGGCCATGCATGGCATGAAGCATGCTCATCTGGCGCAGCAGTTAAAAGCCTATTTGCATATTGATCAAACACCAAAAATATCTGTCGATTCAACATGGGAATATGGTCTATTCGGTCCTCTGCACCCCCAGTTCAAACAATTATTAAATGATATTTATCAATTATTATCAAAGCACAAAAATGCAAAATATCTTTATGAATTATCGCTTCCAGATCGACAAGAACTGGTTCGTCTTTGGGTAGATTTTATTGAGTTACAAAGCAGCAATCCATTTAGCCCTTTAGTTTTTAAAACAGCGCTCAAACAGCCTTTTCTACAAAAATACTTATTACCAATTCAGCGTCTAGATTATTTATTTTGGTATGTCGAAAATTATCTTTATCACAATGAAGATTATCGTGAAGCCATTCAACAATTACAATGCCCAACAACCTTCTTTATTGGTCGTAACTCGACGCTTTATCCAGAAACTGGACAGACACTTATTGCACATAGTGTTGAACACGCAAAAGCAATATATTTTGAACGCTCAGGCCATACACCTTTATTAACCGAGCCGAAAAAATTTGGGCATGAAATTACTACATTCTTATCAGAACTAAAACATGCTTCTTAAAAAATAAAGGGATCTATTCGTAGATCCCTTTTTAAATCGACAAATGATTAAGCAGAATGAGCTAACTCTTTCACTTTTAATTGCTCAGAAACACTTAACAAAAGTTGCTCGGTTTTTTCCCAACCTAGACAACCATCAGTTACTGACTGCCCATACGTCATATCACAAGAAATCTTTTGGCTACCATCAACCAAATGACTTTCAATCATGACACCTTTTACTTGTGTTTTTAAACGTTCAGCAACGATTTGCTGTAAAACTTCTGGCTGACGCAATGGATCTTTACTGCTGTTGCCATGACTACAGTCAATGACTAATGCAGGAAGATTTTGTTTATGTTTTTCTCGTATTGCCTGAATTGAAGCTAAATCATAATTTGGCCCATGATTCGCTCCACGCAAGATCAAGTGCGGTAACGGATTGCCAGCGCTCTGAATCACTGAAGGCAAGCCTTGTTGATTCATTCCTAAAAATTGATGCTCATTTTGTGCTGACTGAATTGCATCTAATGCAATCTGAATTGAGCCATCTGTACCATTCTTGAAACCAATGCTGTATGGCATGTGGCTTGAAATTTCACGATGAATCTGAGACTCGCTGGTACGAGCACCAATTGCGCCCCAAGCCAATAAATCATCAAAATAACCAGTTGCCATTGGACTTAAAATTTCACTCGCAATTGGCAAACCCTTTTCAATAATTTGCAGGTAAAGTTCACGAGACCTTTCTAAACCAAGTTGTAAATTTGATGAGCCATCTAAATTTGGATCGTACATGAAACCTTTCCAACCCACAGTTGTACGCGGTTTTTCAATGTATGCACGCATCACGATAAAAATCTGATCTTTTACTTTTTCTTGTAATTTTTGCAATCTTTCAGCGTATTCAAGTACTGCAACCGGATCATGAATTGAACAAGGCCCTGTAATTACCATTAACCGAGGATCTTTGCCGATAAGAATATTTTGAATAGTTTGGCGATGTTCGGCAATTTGACGCACGAAAGAGTGTGCAAGCGGATATTTTGCTTTTAACTGGACAGGTAAACTAACTGGTGTTTCTTTTGTATTGCTTTGTGTCAATAAAGTATTTAGGGCATTCATTGGTTTTTCCTTGGGACTGCAATCTATTCAGTCCGATCATTTATTTGAGCGTTTTGGATCTATTCGTTGGTAAAGGTAAGCAAAAGTAAAACCAATAAAAGTTGCTAAAGTACGAATAAGTCATGTTGTTCATTTTAAGTTCCTCAAATCAAAAAAGATAAAGCATAAAAAAACCTGATCGGGGTTGCCGATCAGGTATTAACTGTGATGGGCAACTTTCTCATGCCCGAATACGCTCAGGCAACTATCTAAATTGCCAAAAGTAATAATAAGCGTTAGTGTTCACAGATAGATTTAACATCTTTATCTCAAATATTAAAAAATGTTCCTTAAATCTAAAATACGCATTGTTGAGAGCTTTGACAAGTCTTTTTTTAGAAAAAACTTCTTATTTTCACGCTTAAGATTTGATTCACTCATTGTATTAACGAATCAGCCCTTGTGGTTGTAAAATAATTAAGCCAGCTCCACAAAGCACGATTAGACCACCCAATATATCCCATCTTGTTAATCCAACCTGATCCACAAAACGCAACCATATGAGAGCAGTAAAAATATAAATACCGCCATATGCAGCATAAATGCGCCCAGAAGCCGCTGGATGTAAAGTCAGCAGCCATACAAAGACAGCCAAGCTCAAAGCTGTAGGTAGCCATAGCCAAGCAGACTTGCCTTCTCTTAAAATCAGATAAGGGAAATAACAACCAAGAATTTCAGCAATTGCTGTGATAATAAATAACCCGAATACACTCAGTATTCGGGTTATAGCAAGACTATCAATTAACATAAATTACGCTGGTTCTGCCGTATGATGATCTTCAAAAACTTCAAGTTTTAAGCCGACAGCTTTGCCATCTTCATTTTTCACTGATACAGCCACATTACCACCATGATCTGCAAGTTCGCCAAACAGAATCATTTCAGCTAGTGGTTTCTTCAAGTGTTCTTGAATGAGGCGTTGCATTGGACGTGCACCCATCAAGCGGTCATAACCATTTGTTGCCAACCAATCACGAGCACTTTGATCCACATCAAGTACAACTTGTTTGTCATCTAGTTGTGCTTGTAATTCTGTTAAGAATTTATCAACCACAGACTCAATCACAGTTGTTGGCAATGACTTGAATTGGATAACACTATCTAGACGGTTACGGAACTCTGGTGAGAAAGCACGTTTCATTGCTTCTTGGTTATCAGAACTATGATCTTGTTCAGTAAAACCAATACTCGCACGAGAAATACTTTCTGCTCCAATATTCGTAGTCAGGACAATAATAACGTTTCTAAAGTCTGACTTACGTCCGTTGTTATCCGTTAAAGCCCCATGATCCATGATTTGTAGCAACAGATTAAACACATCTGGATGTGCTTTCTCAATTTCATCTAGCAATAAAACACAGTGTGGGTTCTTATGAATCGCATCAGTTAATAGCCCACCTTGGTCATAACCCACATAACCCGGAGGTGCACCAATCAAACGTGAAACTGCATGACGTTCCATATATTCAGACATATCGAAACGCACAAGCTCAACACCTAACAGCTTCGCAAGTTGCTTAGTCACTTCGGTTTTACCGACACCTGTTGGGCCAGCAAAAACAAAACTACCTACTGGCTTATCTGGTGATTTCAACCCAGCACGAGACAACTTGATCGCTGAGCCTAAAGCAGTAATTGCCTCATCTTGACCAAACACAACGCGTTTTAAATCACGCTCAAGATTTTCAAGCACTGACTTATCGTCTTTAGAAACAGTTTTAGGCGGAATACGAGCAATCTTAGAAACGATATCTTCGATATTCTCTACCGTAATCAAACTATCATCGCTTTCAGCTTTCAAACGACGCTGAGCACCAGCTTCGTCAATCACATCAATTGCCTTATCTGGCAAGAAACGATCATTAATGAATTTAGCAGAAAGCTCTACAGCTGATACCAATGCCTTATCGTCATATTGTACGTGGTGGAAATCTTCAAATTTAGATTTCAAGCCACGCAAAATATCAATTGTTTCAGCAATACTTGGCTCATTGACGTCAATTTTCTGGAAACGACGTGATAACGCATGGTCTTTTTCAAAAACCTGACGATATTCTTGGAACGTCGTTGAACCGATACAACGTAAAGTACCATTAGCCAAAGCCGGTTTGATCAAATTCGAAGCATCCATTGTGCTGCCCATACTTGAGCCTGCGCCAATGATCATATGAATTTCATCAATGAATAAAATCGCATTTGGATTTTTCTTCAAAGCATTAAGCAATTGTTTTAAACGTTTTTCAAAATCACCACGATATTTGGTGCCAGCAACTAATGCACCAATATCTAAGCTATAGACTTCAGCCTGACTTAAAGGTTTAGGCGCCTTACCATTCACAATTAACCATGCTAAACCTTCAGCAATCGAGGTTTTACCAACGCCCGGATCACCGACAAGCAATGGGTTATTTTTGCGACGGCGGCACAGAATTTGAGCTGTACGTTCAATTTCTTTTTCACGGCCAATAAGTGGATCAGTTTTACCTTTTTGCGCTTCAACATTTAAGTTCAGCGTATAAAGCTCTAATGGTCCTGCATTGCCCGCGCTAGTTTCACCCTCAATATCTTCAACTTCTTCTTCAACTTGCACTTCATCTTTACGCGTCCCATGAGACAAGTATTGAGTCAATGTCAATCGATTGATTTGATGACGTTTAAGCAAATACACAGCAAAAGAATCACGCTCTGAATACATTGCGACCAAAACATCTGCACCTTCAACAGTACGATCGCCGCCACTTGATTGCACGTGGAAAATAGCACGTTGCAAAATGCGGTCGAAACTTTCTGTTGGATGAGGCGCTTGCTCGCTATTTTCGCCAAGCTTAGGAGTATGTTGTTCTACATATTCTTCTAAT
The DNA here is from genome assembly GCF_000196795.1 of Acinetobacter oleivorans DR1. Classification (NCBI taxonomy): domain Bacteria; kingdom Pseudomonadati; phylum Pseudomonadota; class Gammaproteobacteria; order Moraxellales; family Moraxellaceae; genus Acinetobacter; species Acinetobacter oleivorans. The sequence continues at coordinate 1,776,861 of NC_014259.1, read as the reverse complement.
TCTTTACGTAAAGAAACTATATCAGCCCCACATGCTTTTAAAGCATTCACGGCCGAATCGTTGTCGAGTAGTGCTAATAATAAATGTTCAACTGTAAGAAACTCATGTCTCTTTTGACGAGCCATGCTAACAGCCAAACGTAATGATACTTCTAATTGACGACTGAGCATGTAACCCCCTTATGCTTTAGGCTCAATCTGGCAAAGTAATGGATGACCTTGCGATCGAGCGTAATTATTAACAAGGTTTGCTTTGGTCTCCGCGATGTCTCTTGGATATACCCCAGCAATACCTTTACCTTCATAGTGTACTGTTAGCATTACTTGAGTTGCTTGGTCAAGATTCATTGCAAAGTATTGTTGTAAAATTTCAATTACAAAGTCCATTGGCGTGTAATCGTCATTCATTAATACGACTGCATACAATGGCGGACGCTTGAGTTCAGGAGGTGCTGTTTGTACAACAACCTCTCCGTCATGATCTTCGTTTTGCGAATCACTTAAGCGTGGATGGAAGTGCCAATCGACATAACCAGACTGCTGAAAAGAAGCCTTAATATCTTTTAAGTTTGTTTGACGCTTATTTGTTCGCATAGGATGTTACTATTGTGAATTTGCTTCAGCTTGAGGAATTTCTGCCACGAAAGCAGAAGATGTTTCGACAGGTTTACCGCGCTGCCAACTAAAACGTTTAATAACTGGTGTATCAGAGCCGCCTGTTAAACGTACCTCAATAAATTGAGGTGTAAAACCTTTAGGCATCGTCCAACGACCTGTTAAGCGCTCGAAGTCAGTAAAGTTAAAGCTTTTAGCTTCAAGTGGTACAACTAAAACTTCTGTATCCTTAATGAGTCTTATCTCAATTGATCCTGAAGCACGGCGCTTACTTGGGCTTACCTGTACTAGATCCAACTGATATTCATAAGCATTTTCAGGCAAAGGTTTGATTGCCAAATTTTGAATAGTCAAACTTAAACCACCACGCTGCCTCAAGATATCTCGGTAGATATTACTCATACCTTCTTGCTGCGTTTTATCAGCGTTGGCCTGATTAAGAGCTTCAAACAGATCATTTGCATTTGTTACAGCAACGTCACGCTCTTGTACCGCAGCGTTCAGGCTTTTATTAACTGCATCTAAAGCTGTTTTCTGCTTTTGCACCACTTCAACCAATTGCTCTGCATCTGCATCGTAACCTACAACAGTTAAACCTTGACGGTGTCCAATTGTATAGCCGAGCGCAAGACAACCACTCATTAAAATAGCCGCACCAATAAACAAAGGTTTATTAGTATTTAAAAAATTTTTCTTTTGCAACGAACTGTCTGCCGAAGTCGTCTGTCCAGAGTTTTGCATCGTCATCTCAGTGTTTAAGATCAGAGTCAAGACACACATTTAAATCGAAATTTAAATGTGTGTGAAGCAAAAAAGAGTTTTTTATGGTAATAAACCAATCCCTTGTAAGCCTTCATCTTCATCAAAGCCGAACATAAGGTTCATATTTTGTACAGCTTGACCAGATGCACCCTTCACAAGGTTATCTTGTACCGCAAGAATAATAAGTTTATTCGGCTGCGGCTTATATAAAGCAATACGAAGCTCATTCGCACCGCGCACACTACGTGTTTCAGGCGAACTGTTAGCAGGCATCACATCAACAAATTTTTCATTTGCGTAAAATTGCTCATACAATGCCTGAATATCAGTTTGTTTTCCAGTTTCTGTCAAATCGACATAAATTGTGCTGAGCATACCGCGAATCATTGGAACTAAATGAGGAACAAATAAGAGCCCTTCAAAGCCTCCCTTTTGTCCAGAAATATTTTCTAATGCTTCAACAATTTCCGGATGATGACGGTGACCCGCAACGCCATAAGCCTTGAAGTTATCAGCATTTTCACTATAGATCATGCCTAAGCTTGCTTTACGGCCAGCTCCTGAAACACCTGACTTCGCATCAATAATAATATTTTTTGTTTCAATCAATGCTTGCGCTGATTTCAAAAGTGGCGCCAAACCTAATTGAACAGTAGTCGGGTAGCAACCAGGGTTACCAATAACTTGCGCCTGTTTAATTTTTTCGCGGTTTAATTCAGCCAAACCATATACTGAGTTTTCTAAAACGTCTGGGCAAGCATGCTCCATGCCATACCATTTTTCAAACTGCTCAAGATTTTGCAAACGAAAATCAGCAGCCAAATCAATCACTTTAGAACCTGCTGCAATCAATTCTTTTGCATGCTGCATCGCAACACCATGCGGTGTAGCAAAAAATACAACATCACACTTTTTTAAATCATCGATATTTAAATCAGAAAATTGAAGATCAGTATGTCCACGTAAATTAGGGAACATATCTGCAACTGGTTTGCCCGCTTCTGTACGTGAAGTAAGAACTCGAACCTGCGCTTTAGGATGTCGTAATAAAATACGTAATAGTTCAACGCCTGTATAACCCGTTCCACCAACAATTCCGACAGAAATCACGTGCATTACCTCAATTTTTGAATCTATACTTGTGCTGTAGTATGACAGGATGTCCAAGCTTACAAAACCATTTCATGCTTGGTAATTTTAATTTTTTTAATTTTAGCGACAATTAGATAGCACTTATTCAACTGTCAGAACTAAACAAATATCAGCAAATAAATATCAGATTTAATTTTGGAGAGCTAGGATGCTTCATCAATCAAAAGAAACAAAATTACGCACTTACCTTGGTTTAAGCACATTAATTTTAAGTGCTGCACTTGTTGGTTGCGGAGGTGGAGGCAGTAGTAGTGGTAGTTCACCAAACACTCCAACACCTGTTGATCCTACTCCCGAGGCAACAACGGATGTTACTCTTAAATCTCCTATAGAAATGCGTAATATCCAACTCAAAGTATATGACAACACCACCAACTCTGTTTTAGTCGATACTTCAATTGCGAGTTTAAATAGCTTTAATGTCAAAATTCCTACTGCTAAATTAAGTCGTTTATATCGCGTAGAAATTACGACTCAAAATTCATCTCAAGTATTTGATCCGATTACTTCAACATACCAAAATTTCTCTGGCGTTTATCATGCGTTTATTACACCAAATAGTGTAAGTGGTAGAACCCTTTTCATTAGTCCAAGCAGTGAAGCGATTTACCAACGAGCTGCTATACGCTCGGGACAACTCCCTCAAGAAACGATTGACCCAACCCGCATTGAGCAATTGCATGTAGATTTAGCTTCTCAAGATGTTTATAGATCGCTTCTTAACGCGTTTAAAGATGCTGACATTCCAAGTTTAAGTCCAGCCAATCCTCTTACAGTTTTAAATTTATTGCAGTATTCAACTAAAAAACCTAGTACATATGTGGATAGCTATCTTAGCTTTGGCTACTTACAATATTGGTCAACTTTTCATGGTGGAACAACCACATACCAAGAGCTCATTAAAAGTTTGGCAACTGATTTAAAAGATGGCTTTTTAGATGGGAAAAAACTTCAAGGTGATCAAACAACATTTACTCCTATTTTCGCATCTGCTCCAGATAATATTGATCCAGTTAAAAATACACTGTTAGATATCGCAGCTAATCAAAAAGCTACACGCGATAATTTTGCAATCAATTTAAAAGTCGCTACCTTTAAATTAGCAGATGCCCAAAGCCAATCCACTCTAGATCAAACAGGTTATGACCTGCTGCAAAAGAAACTATATTCAGGGGTCGTACCTGTCGGAAATACGACTGACTTTTTCCGCATAGATGGTGCTGGTGATTATCGTCGCGCTGTAGGTTTTAGCGGTATTACAGTGACCTGTAATGGTTCTGCCTATCCTTGCAAACAAGGTTTGACCAGCATTAATCTTTCCGACCCAAAACTACCTGCTACAGACTATCTAGTGGGTCACTACGAAGACACCACAACAGGTTGCCAGCTTAATTTCCGTGCGAATGGTCAAATCGACCTTATTAAAGGATCACAGACTTATCGCTCTGCGTTAAGTGCGGATAGTACAGATAATTTATTGCAAACAAATGCTGCAAGCTCAAGTTATTTACTCAACTCAAGTTCCGCTGAACCAAATAACTCAACGCAGCAATACAACTTTATACAATTATCAATTAAAGCAAATAAAATCGTGAGTGCTAAAGCAGGTTTAGACAGCCGAAAAGCACCAGATAACTTACAAACACCACAACTAGAATGTAGTTTTAGTTAGTTTGAGACATACCACCATGCAGGCAACGGATTTGATTTAAGTTGTCTGCGGTGTTTTTGAAAATATGGATCGTATTTTTCAACTTCAGCCCAAAAAGCTGGGCTATGGTCAAAATGTTTAGTATGAGCTAATTCATGAATAGCCACATAACGAGCAATCTCGTGTGGCATCAATACTAATCCTGCATGTAGCATAATATTATGCTGACTACTACAACTTCCCCAACGAGTTTTCGGACGGCGAATTGTACATTCTCTATAAGCCAAATGAGTGTGTTCGCTTAACTCTTTTAAAAGCTCGGGTAACTCTTGTTTTGCAAAGGCAATCACTGCACTTTGTAATGCCAAATATGGCTGCGTATCTTTAAGAAATAAACAACTGCTTTCCCAATCGAATTGAAAAACTCGATGCTGCTTTTGAACAATGACCTGAAACGGTTGGTCTTTATTAAAAAAATAAATCTCGGAAGGAATTTCAATCGATGCCGATTGAACATTTTGTTGCTTATTCCACGTCTCGGTCAACCATTGTTCAGATTGAGCCAAAAATTGCTGAATTTGTTTTTTACTACAAAACAAAGGAACTGTGAGACGGATTGAAGCAGGCTCAACACGTAAGCGCAATTTTCTTGCTCTTACGTGTCGAACGATTTTAATTTCTGGCATTTCCGCAGACATTACTGTGCAGTACGCTCTTCAATACCATTATTTGTTGCAACAATTGCAATTGTTGCAGGGTTTAACGCAAAAATACCGTTAGTCACAACACCTGGGATATTGTTGATGGTCTTTTCCAAATCAATTGCATTTAAAATATTAAGATTAAATACATCTAAAATCACATTACCGTTATCTGTTACTACACCTTCACGATAAACTGGGTCACCACCTAAACTTACCAACTTACGAGCTACAGCAGAACGAGCCATTGGAATAACTTCTACTGGAAGTGGAAAATCACGTCCGAGTTGATCAACCCATTTTGAATCATCAACAATACAAACAAATTTCTTAGCAATTGAAGCTACAATTTTTTCACGTGTTAATGCAGCACCACCACCTTTAATCATATGCATATGACGGTCAATTTCATCTGCACCATCAACATAGGCATCTAAACCACCTACATGGTTCATATCTACAACTTCAATGCCTAATTTTTTAAGGCGATCAGCAGTTGCTTGAGAACTTGCCACAGCTGCTTCTAATTGTAATTCAGGCAATAAATCAATTAGAAAATTTACGGTACTTCCAGTCCCAACCCCCAAAATGCCACCTTTGGGCAAGTGTTTTAAAGCAGCTTTCGCAGCAGCTTGTTTCTTTTCATCTTGGGTTGCATATAGACTCATGACATCACTCAACTATTTTTTGACATTTATGCACCAATAATCGGCGCAAATGCACAAGGGTTTGCTACAATAATTTCCTATTTTAAACTGTTATAGGGAAGATGAACATGCTGTCTCGTGTGGTACGACAAATTTTACAAGCAACGGTTTATGATGTTGCAATTGAAACGCCTCTCGAAGCAGCTCCACGAATTAGTCAAAAATTAAATAATACAATTCGTTTTAAGCGCGAAGATTTACAGCCTGTTTTTTCTTTTAAATTACGTGGTGCCTATAACCGTATTAGCCAGTTACCTAAAGAACAACTCGAACGTGGGGTAATTTGTGCCTCTGCTGGCAACCATGCTCAAGGTGTAGCATTGTCTGGTCAACGCCTAGGAATTCCAGCAATTATTGTTATGCCAAGTACAACTCCTGACATTAAAGTTCAAGCAGTTAAACGCTTGGGCGGTCAAGTTGTGTTACATGGTGATAGTTTTGATGTAGCAAATAAATACGCACAACAACGTGCCGAAGTTGAAGGCCTTGTATTCATTCCACCCTACGACGATGAACTTGTTATTGCTGGTCAAGGCACAATTGCAAATGAAATCTTACGTCAATGGCGTGATGTAGAATATGTGTTTGTTGCTGTTGGTGGCGGTGGCCTAATTTCAGGTGTAGCAGCTTACCTTGGTGAAGTTGCACCCCATGTGAAAATTATTGGCGTTGAATATGAAGAGTCTGCATGTTTAAAAGCAGCCTTAGAAGCCAATGAGCGCGTAATCTTGCCACATGTAGGCTTATTTGCAGATGGTACTGCTGTTGCACAAATTGGCGCTTTACCATTTGATATTATTCGTCTGCGCAAGTCTGACAACTCAGGCCCAATTGTTGATCCAGATATTGTCACTGTAAATACAGATGAAATCTGTGCTGCCATTAAAGATACATTTGACGAAAACCGCAGCATTGTTGAACCATCTGGTGCAATGGCCCTTGCTGGTATCAAGAAATATATTACCGAACATAAAATCAGCAATAAAAATATGGTATCGATTGTATGCGGTGCCAATATGAACTTTGACCGCCTACGTTATATTGCTGAACGTACTGAGTTAGGTGAACAACGCGAAGCGATCTATGCGGTGACCTTATCTGAAGAAAAAGGCGCATTCCTAGGCTTCTGCCGTGCTTTACAAGGTCGTAATATTACCGAGTTTAACTACCGAGCAAACAATACAGATGAAGCGCAAGTATTTGTCGGTATTAGCTTAAAAGGTGGTGATGCAGAGCGTCATGAAATTTTAGAGCAATTAAAGCAACAAAATTATGTAGTAGATGACCTCTCTGATGATGAGGTTGCCAAACTACATATTCGTTATTTAATTGGTGGTCACGCAAATATAGATGATGAAAGATTGTTCCGTGTTGAGTTCCCGGAACGTCCAGGTGCCCTTTTAACCTTCTTAACTCGTTTAGGCCCAACCCATAATATTACGTTGTTCCATTACCGTAACCATGGCGCAGCAGAAGGACGTGTTTTAGTAGGTTTACAAGCAACCGATGCGAAGCAGAACCCTGATGGTCTAATTGAAACTCTTGAGCAGATTAGTTATCCGTATGCTGAAATTACGAATAATGTTGGCTACAAACGTTTCTTGAAATAATCTTCAATTTTGATGAATAAGCCGACAAATTTGTCGGCTTATTCATATAATTCTTTTAATATTCCCCTCATATTTACATTGCCTCTCTTTATCTCAAAGAAAATATCCTTAAAAATAAACGTCTAATCAGGAAACAAGGATCAATATGGCACAGTTTGCAGTCATTGGCTTAGGAAGTTTTGGAGCAACTGTTGCTCAAGAGCTCACAAAATTAAATCATGATGTTATTGGCATTGATACGGTAAAAAAGAATGTTGAAAATCTTGCCGACGTTTTAACTCATGCCGTCATTGCCGATGCGACTGACGAACACGTACTTGATGAACTTAATATTCAAAACTGTGATGCAGTTGTGGTCGCAATTGGTGAGGATATTGAAGCAAGTATCTTGTGTGTACTCAATTTAAAAAATTTAGGTATAGATAAGATTTGGGTAAAGGCAAAAACCAAAGCACATCACACCATTTTGTCGCACCTCAATATCAATAAAATTATTCATCCTGAAGAAGATATGGGGGTACGAGTTGCCCAAGCACTGAACTATCCAATGGTTAGTCGCTATATGTCTTTAGAAGACGATCACTACATTATAAAAATTGAAATTCCTGACAAGCTTAATGGCATTAACTTATATGGCATTATGCAGCAAGCGCCACAGGTTAAAACATTGCTCGTAAAAAGACAGCAGCAAATTTTGTTTGAGACCGAAGAAAATTTCACATTGCAAACACATGACATTCTTATTTTAGAAGGTCATTTACCGCAATTAAAGAAACTTTCTCATTGCTTCACATAAGAGGCGAAATCTAGAATATGTCTATATATCCCAAGCCCAATAAAACATTAAATTTAAGCCCTCCTTCACTCTTGGCATTGGGTTTTTTGGGCTTTATTATTTTTGGCACTTTATTATTAAAACTGCCATTTGCCAATACAGGTCATGTGAGCTGGATGGATGCACTCTTTACAGCCACCTCAGCAGTCACAATTACTGGTTTATCTGTTTTAAATATTCATGAGTCTTTCACCCTGTTCGGACAGACCATTATTCTATTGCTGATTCAATCGGGTGGTTTGGGTTTCATGACTTTTGCCATCTTAGCTGCATTAAGTTTGTCACCCAAAGTTGGTCTTAAACAACAAATGATGGCTCAAGATAGTCTCGGTCAGACAAGCCTCTCAAAGGTGACGTTTGTTGCTAAAGGAGTTGTTACTTACACTCTTATTTTTGAGCTTATTGGTACAATTATTCTCACTATTGCTTTTACACCGTCTTACGGCTTTGCACGTGGATTGTACTATGCAGTTTTTTACAGCATTTCGTCATTTAACAATGCTGGTTTTTCATTATTTTCTAACAGCTTAATCAGCTTTCAAAGCAATTATATGATTTGTATAACTGTTAGCATACTTTACACCTTGGGTGGCCTTGGCTTTTTAGTCCTCATGGACATTAAGCAAAATAAAAAATGGAAAAAACTCACTCCGAATAGCAAGCTGATCCTTACAACGATTACAGTGATTAACCTGATTGCCTTTATTTTAATTTGGGCTTTAGAAGCTCAAAATCCTCATACCCTAGGAGTGCTCAGTGTAGGTGATCAAGCGTTAAATGCTTGGTTTCAAGCCACTGTTCCGCGCTCATCAGGGTTTAATACTATTGATACAGGCGCAATGACCAACAGCAGCTCGTTACTCATGATGTTGCTTATGTTTATTGGTGGTGGCTCACTCAGTACAGCTGGTGGAATTAAAGTTGGGACCTTTGTCATTTTAGTACTCAGTGTGATTTCATTTTTACGTCGCACAGATGAAATCCGAATATTTAATCATTCAGTCGCACACGAAACGACGTATAAAGCATTAGCAGTGACTGCAATTACAAGCATACTCATTTTCATGGGATTCTTTATTATTTTGCTTTTAGAGCCTAAAGCAGACTTTATGAACTTGCTTTTTGAGGTTGTTTCCGCAGCTTGTACAGTGGGGCTTTCTCGTGGAATCACGCCAGAGCTGCATAATGGGAGTTTATTCATTTTAAGCTTACTAATGTTTGCTGGGCGACTCGGTCCATTAACACTAGCTTATTTAATTGCCACACCGAAAAAAAGTCGGCTCAAACATCCCCAAGCCAACATTCAAATTGGATAATAAAAAAGCCGCTTTTAAAGCGGCTTTTTTACAAGTAAAAACTTAGTACCAGTTCATGAGTGAAACACCCAAGCCCGCGTAGGTTGCTCGGTGATTATAGTCAATTAAGCTTTCACCGTAACCATTAAACAACTGGAAGTGTCCACGCAGTTTGCCACTGATTGGAAAAGCCCAATCAAATTGAACTGCGCCATGAGAATCATCACCGCCTTTCAGTGAATGACGCAGCATTAAAGAGAAATCATTCTGCTTCCACTTATAAAATGCTGTTAAATCACCACGACCAACGTAATCTTCAATATCGGGGTTATTATCATCTTTGCTGTCTTCTTCCAGACGAATCCATGGACGAAGCATTACAGCAAAGTTACCGCGCTCTAACCCAACGTTAAAAATCACACGGTTCCAGCTACGAGATAATGGATCTGAACGACCATTTGATTGGTGGTTTAAAGTAACCCCAAGCAAACGCCCATCTAAACCAAGCAATTCATAGTTTGTTCTAAACATTAAACTTGCTTCAGGCTCATAATTCGTTTCACGGAAAGGACGAGACTCTTCTGCATTAAATGTCTGCCAACGTGAAGATTGGGTATAACCTACCCACAAATCACCATTATTACCAAAAATATTTTCCCAAGCTTTGGTCTTTAAAGAAATCTGAAATTTACTTTCTGTTGATTTCAGATTTTGGGCTGTATGTTCTACATTGTTTGGATTTGGGCTAGTAGGTAATTCATTTTTATCACTGGTCCAGAATACAGGTAGTAAATAGACAGGCTGATAAGCACGAATATTCCAAACCCCTAATTTACTCTCTTCAGATAGCTCCCAACGTTGATCTAGCAGAGAGGTAGTAGGTTGAAGTTTTGGGGCTTTGCCAATTATTTTGATATTACTCACTGTATCTACCACCTTCTCTTTAAAGGTTTCAGGTGGAACAGCAGGTGCATCAATTTTTTTAACAGGCTCTGGTACAGCCGCAGCTTGAATAACTGGTAAAGCTGACGGTTTAAATACAGAGTCATAACAAGCCAGACGATCGGCATTCGAAGCAAGAGCAACACATGCATCTACTGTCGCGGGGGTTACAGGTGCCAAGGTGTCAGCATATGTCACAGACGCACACAAACAGCTAAGCACGATTCCCATGCTTAGCTGTAAAGATGTGCGTTCAAATTGTCTGAACGCCATGTTCATCTCCAATTTTTATTTTAATTAACTTGTTGAATGGTAAAACCTAATTGCTGCAGTTCATCACGTTTGGCAAATGGTGCAACTACAGCTTTTACAGGAGTTTGCTCAACCAAATATTGACGAGCAACACGTTGTAAATCATCTAAAGTTACATGCAACAGTCTCTCACGCAAGAGACGGCGGAAAGCTGGTGTTCTTGCATGCAATAATGCATAACATGCAGTAATCGCCTCACCCGCTGGTGAACCTGGCTTATCCATACTTGCAACTAACCCAAGAATCGCTTCTTCAAGCTGATGAGGCTGTTGTTCCGTATTTAATAACCATTGCACGCTTGCTTCAAAGTCTTTAAAAGTTTCTGCTAAACGTGGGTCACGGTAACTATAGAAACGGAATGAACATGCATTCCCATCATAACTTGCTCCACCACCGTATGCACCGCCTTTCTCACGAATGGCGCTGTGTAAGAAGCCATTACGTAAATAAGCTGCCAATACCATTAACGGAGCTGCATCTGGATGCGACACGTCCACCGCCTGATAGGCTGAAGCACAGAACTGAACATTTGCCTGAATTAACCATGCTTCATGATTATTGTCATTTACCTGTTCTACGTGAGTTAATTCTGTTGCAGTTGCATCAACATTTAGTTTATCCCAAACATTTTGGATTTCTTCAACCAAACGTTCAGACTGATGTTCTTCACATACAAGCAAGAACTGTTTAGGTGCTTGCAATAATTTACGATGAATACGCTTTAATTCTGCAATCAAATCATCATATGCAGCAGAGTCTTGAGTAATCTTAGCAACAAGCTCGCCTAACCAGTTTAATGCACCTAAACCAGTGTTTTGATAGTCGCGTTGAGCCAATGCACTCATATTACGTGACGCGATTTGCATTGCGTAACTATGGCCCGCTCCAGACAAGCGAGATTGCCAACGTGTTTTACGTTGTTGCAACAATTCAATAATTCGTTCTTTCTCATCAAATCGAAGCTGTTCAAATGCTAATTTTAATAAATGAATTGCATCAAACCTCTGAGTCAACGATTTAGTCGTTAACGTTAGCCAAGCACTAATTTTATCTTTGTCATCAACTTTACTACGTAATGAAGCGCCCATTCCTAAACCACCACTTACAGCTGTTTGTAAGTTTTGTAGTTCAAGATAGTCATATTCACCTGCACCCACTTCGCCCATCAAGATAGAAAGCAAATTGAAGTAAGGTGACTTCACAATATCATCAGGAATCTGAATGAGTACTTGTTGATAGTAAATACCGTTCGTACCAGCATGGTACAAATTCAACGGCGTATCCATACGATTACAAAGAATTTCGCGTAACTGCCCCTGCACAATATGCAAGTCAGCAGGTACATCTTCCAAACCTACTTTTGGTAATAGTTCAAGGTTGTCTGGAGTATCCTGACGTTCCTCTAGCGCCTTGGTATTAGCGATAATTTCAGCCTTATCAGCATCTGTTAACTTTTCACCAATAGCAGCTAAACGTGCTTTTTCTGCTTCTTGCTCCTTTACAGACTTAGTTGGGTCTGGAACTAGAGTCATTTGCACACGATGTGGGTTGTCAAGCAAATGTGTTTGAATCAGATTTGATAACCACATTGGGTCTTTCAACTCTTCTTTAACTTGTGCAATTGCGCTGTCAACATCCCAAATTTGAATTGGGTCATTATGGTGAATCGCACCGCTTAAGCCATTTAAAATTAAACTTAAGCCATAAGGTGTACCATCACCATTAATTTCACGCTGATGCAACTCAATCTGATGCAAGATTGCATCGACTAAATTACTATCAATTGGTTTTGCAGCAACATCATGCAGAATATTTAAAACACCTTCTCTAAAGCTTTGTGCATGTTCAGGATTTGAACCTTGAACACCACAGTAGAAAGTCATTTCAAAATTACTGTCGTCTACGCCCATCAATGGACCTGTTGATTGAGCATAACCACAAGTTTCTAGGTAATGACGCAATGGTGAAGCTGAATTTTCTAACAAAATTCCTTCAACCAAACGCATTCCCAAACGCAATTTCACATCATTTGCTTCTGGTAATAACCAAGATAAAACATGATAAGTTTTATCTTTTAAATCATCACTATCAACACCATAATTTTCTGTTACTTCAATTGGTGCTGCCAAACGTTTTTCGGGCTTAGAATATAGAGTTGTTCCAGCAGAAAACTTATGTAGAGCTAGTTTTTCAAATTGCTCTTGCAGTTCATATGCTGTTTGATTACCAAAGGTCATGAATACAGCATTACTTGGATGGTAATGTACTTTATAAAAATCGACTAACTGCTCATAGGTTAAATCAGGAATATCTTTCGGATCACCGCCTGAGTTGTAATGATAGGTCGTTTCAGGAAATAAATGATGAGCCAACTGATGATAAAGTTGGTCAGACGGTGCACTCATCGCACCTTTCATTTCATTAAAAACAACACCTTTATAAACAGGTTGCCCATTTTCTAGTTCAATACGAATACCTTCTTGAGCAAAATCAAGCGGATTCAAATTAGCAGCAAATGCCGCATCAAGATAAACAGAGAGTAAGTTTTGGAAATCTTTTTTGTTTTGAGTAGCAAATGGATACGCAGTCCAATCTGCTGCTGTAAATGCGTTCATGAACGTATTTAAAGAACGGCGAATCATTAAAAAGAACGGATCACGTACCGGAAACTTTTCAGATCCACATAAAGCGGTATGTTCTAAAATATGTGCCGTGCCTTTAGAATCCATAGGCTGTGTTCTAAAAGCAACAAGAAATACATTTTCATCATAGTCAGTTGCCAAGTGATAATGCACCGCACCTGTGACTTTATGCTTATATTCAGACACTAAAATATCTAATGCTTCTACATGGTGCTGACGTAGCAACTGAAACGCAGGGTGAACAGTTTGAGAAATGGTTTCAGTGACATCTACAGTCATGTGATCTCCTAACATATCGGATAAGTGAATAAGTCTCATTATAGCCTGAGTCAGCTTGAGATTGGCGAACAAAAGCCAAGTAAAATACTATGTTTTTGTTGAGTATTAGTTTTCATTGGCAAGGCTTTGATATCAAGCACATAGCCATGAACGTTTTATCCTACCAGAACAAAAGCTTTTAATTCTATTTATATATTAACCAATAAATAAAAAAGCCCATCAAGTCGATGAGCTTTTAGAAAAACTTTTACTTAAAAGCGATAACGAAGTGCAATTTGAGCATTCAGTGGATCGCCCATCATGTTTGAATCATTGGCTCCGCTATGTCCCGAAACAAAGTAATCACGATCAAACAGGTTATTTAGATTGAGGTTCACATCGTAACGTTCACTTTGATAACCTAGCGCTGCATTTACAACAGCATAACCTGGTAAAACATTCTTGTTATCTGGCGCACTAAAACGTGATGATTCACCACGACCACCTACAGCCGCATACCAATGATCATTCATTTGATATTTTAACCATAGGTTAGCAGTATTGTTTGGCGTAAGCGCAGAACGATTGCCTGTCAGTCCAATAGCGGATTTTTCAATCTTACCATCCATATACGAATAGCCAGCTAATACTGATAATTGATCAGTTAATTGTCCTGTTAATGAAAGTTCAACACCTTTGGTTTTTTGCTCACCTGCTAATACTGCTAGTGTTGAATCTGTAGGGTCTTGATTTTGAATATTTGTTTGGCTCATTTCAAATAAAGCCAACGTCACATTCAATTGATCATTCACATCCCACTTCGCACCGACCTCAATATTTTCGGTTTTTGTTGGGCTCAAATCATCACTGTTTTTATATAAAACAAATGAATCAGCCAAAGGCTGGAAAGACCGATTATAAGAAGTATAGAGTGAAATATTGCTTACTGGCTGATAAACCACCCCGATTCTTGGAGAATAGGTGTTATCAGTTCTATTTAATATTTGAGACTTCACTTTATCATTGCGATCTTGTGACAAATTATCATAGCGTAGACCAACTAAAACTTTCAGCTGATCTGTAACTGTCATTAAGTCTTGTAAATAGATACCGTAGTTTTCAAAGGTATTACTATTATTATTACGTGCAGTTGTTGAGCCTGTATTAATCGGAGCCCAATACTCTAATTCAGGATTATACAAATCAGTTGTGGTTTTAGCACCTTGCCAAAGTATTTCATCTTTGTGCTGCTTACTATACTCAGCACCAATCAAAGTATTGTGCTTTAAGAAACCAGTATTAAATAAACTACTTAATTCTTGCTGAACATACACGCCATCTTCATTACGTAAACGCTTATTTTGAGTCAAAGTAATTTGTGACTTATCAGCGGGATGTGAATCAACACTATATTGACGGTCTAATGAATAGTTATAGTGACGAACTGCTCCATGATATTTTAGATTATCGTTAAACTCATGATCTAAACTTATGGTTTGGCTTGAAATTTCAGTATCAACATCACCAACCTCTTTACCGTTTAACGCACCATAAAAAGTTTTAGGGTTTGTTTTAACTGGTTTACCTGTAATTGGATCTGTCGGGAAACCTTGATCTGCTAAACGGTCATCATGCAAATAGTCAGCCTGAATTAAAAGCTTCGTCTTGTCTGAAATATCCCATTGTAAAGAAGGAGCAACCGCTTGGCGTTTTAAAAAAGCCTGATCACGATAACCATCTGAATCTTCAACTGCGCCAGTTAAACGAACCTTAACATTCTCTGCTACTTTTTCATTCACATCGACTACTGACTTCATGCAAAGATTCGTCCATTGGTTTTTTATTAATTTTATTGACTAATCCACCCGCAGAACCACGTCCATATAATACAGAAGCAGGCCCTTTTAATACTTCAATACGCTCAACATTCGACATGTCGCGAAAATACAATGCATCATCACGAATACCATCTACATAGTTATCTGTGATTGCAGAGAAACCACGAATCATGACCTGATCACGTTGTCCATCACCCACACTAAAGCTCAGCCCAGCAACGTTTTGTAAGGCACCTTGCATAGAGGTCACAGTCTGCTCTCTTAAAGCTTGTTTAGGCACCACATTTACGATTTGAGGAACATCTTTTAATTGCATAAGTCCTTTAGTTGCAGTTGATGCTTGTCCCACTTCTTGTTTTAAGCTTTGTTCCTTTTCAGCTTTTACTGAAATTGTTGGAAGGTTGGTTACAGCTTGTTGCTCTGCCTCAACGGCATATACATGGCTTGTCATAACCCCAACTGATGAAATAAATAAAATTGAACGCTTCATGTAAGTTCGCTACGAAAAATTTCATGCGAAGTTTCAATGAAGTACACTGTATTTGTAAATATTAGCAAGAATCATTATTAATTGATAATATTTATTAAAAGTAGCATTTCAATAGCTTAGTTAAACAATAATTTTCCATTAATCTCTGAAGTAACTGAATTTTATTCAACAAACTACAGCAAATCCAAGCAATGGTGTAAACTTAGCAACCTGATTTTTTTATTTGTGACAACACATATGGCAACTGTAGATCTTTTTGCAATTGGTAATGCATTAATCGACCAAGAATTTAAAGTGTCTGATGATTTTCTGAATCAACAAGGCTTGCAAAAAGGCACAATGCAGTTGTCCGATGGTGACACTCAATCTGGTCTTTATGCAGAGTTAAAACAGCACCAAGACTACAAAGGTCAAGCGAGTGGTGGTTCAGCAGCAAATACGACCGTGGCTTTTAGTGCATTAGGTGGAACTGCTTTCTATGGTTGCCGTGTTGGTAACGATGATTTAGGTTCAATCTATCTGCAAGGTTTAAATGAAGCTGGTATTCAAACCACTGCAAAGTCAATCAGTGAAGGTGTAACAGGTACTTGTATGGTACTCATTAGCCCTGACTCTGAACGCACAATGCACACCTATTTAGGTATCACTGCTGAACTCTCTCAAGATCAAATCGATTTTGAACCATTAAAAACAGCAAAATGGCTTTATATTGAAGGCTATCTTTCTACAAGTGAAACAGCGCGTAAAGCTGTAAAACAAGCAAGAGAAATTGCAAAAGCAAATGGTGTTAAAATTGCCCTATCTCTTTCAGATCCTGCAATGGTGCAATACGCTCGCGAAGGCTTGGAAGAACTTATGGATGATGGTGTAGATTTACTATTTTGTAATGAACAAGAAGCCTTAATGTATACAAATACAACATCTGTAGAAGATGCTCTTGCTCAATTACGTTTTAAAAATCATACATTAGTTATTACACAAAGTGCTAAAGGTGCTTTAGTTTCTAACCCTACCCAACATTTCCATGTGGCAGGCCGTCATGTAGAAGCCGTTGATACAAATGGTGCAGGTGATGCATTTGCAGGCGCATTCCTTTATGCCCTCAACCATCATCAAGATTTAAATGCTGCTGCACAGTTAGCTGTCTTAATTTCGAGTGAAGTTGTTTCTCAATTTGGTCCACGTTTAGCAATTAATGATTATGCTAAACTTCTTGAAAATTTTCAGAAGGAATGTGCTTGAAATGGAAAGGATCTGTATGACGGAAGAAGTTCCTGAGCGTGAAGCTAGAGCTTTTGACACTTTACAAGGAACGACTATTTTCGTTACGCAACGTGACGGCGCATTCTATGCTTATCAGAATTTATGCCCTCATTTGCAAACTGAGCTTGAATATTTAGAAAATCAATTTCTTGACCAAGATCAAGAGTACATCCAATGCTCTACTCATGGTGCTTTATTTACCGTGGAAACAGGTGAATGTATTTCTGGACCATGTTTAGGCGATTTTTTGAATAAAGTTGAGCTTAAAGTACATTCAGATGGCGGTATCTATATCGTAGACTGAAGCTATAAACATTAGAGTTTCTGCCATGGCTGATTTCTTTTTCAATTATTATCTTATGCCATTTCACTTAAGTGTAGTGGCTTTGATATTGCTCAGCGTGGTAGAAACCATTGGCATGTATATTGGACTCCGTCCAAGTCAGTTACTCAAAAAAATTGCACCCGATTGGCTTTCTAACTCACCGCTACTTAATGTTAAATTTTCTAAAGCTCTAATTTTCGTTTTTTTACTCATCAATTTCAGCTATGCAGGTTACTTTTTACAGCTCTCTTTCTTCGCAATTCAGCATTATTTTATTTCCCCATTTTATTTAATCGTCCCAGCTCTTGTGATCGCAATCTTTTTTACTGTGTTCATGATCCACTGCCTTGACCAAGTGATTAAGCCCAAGCTCACTCATACCAACTATAACCTTTTAGGCCGATTAGCAACCATTTCTAGTGGTAATGCCAGACCTGGATTTTCTGCCCAAGCCCGCGTGCGTGATGAATTTGGTCAGCTACACTACGTTCAAGTAGAACCAGAGTACGGCGAACTCGAATTATACTCTCAAGTTATTCTTGTTAGAGTGCATAAAAGCCATTATGTAGCTAAGAAAATTTCTGTATCCAACGATCTTTTTGCACCCGATTAACTCTTAATTATTCTTGTAGTTTCCTATAACTTTTTGCAGGCTTCATTACGCCTGCATTTTGTTATTTTCTTTCTTAATTAATATTTATTATCCCGAGCACTTTAGTTGGAAATAAAGTTAATAAATATTATATACAACTATTTTAGTTGGTATTAAATAAAAACAAACCATTTTAATAAACTTTATTTTTTATTTACAAGTGTTTTAGTAGGAATTAATAATCAATTCAAACTATTTTAGTATGATATTTATTTTAAAATAACAAGTATTTGTTTTATATAAACTAATTATTTAAATATTCATTTTAAATATATTTAATGTTTATTTTTATTATGTTTTGATTAATAATAAAATTATTATCAAATGAGGTTTAATATATGAGCCTTTATTTTAAAAATCTTAATAGTCGTTTAATTAAAGAAATCACTATTATTCTAATAATAAAAATAGTGCTTCTTTTAACGATTAAACATATTTGGTTTGATGCTCCCACCATCCCCAAAAATTTCGACAATCAGGTCGCTGAGCATATTGCTGGCGATAACATTTCCAACATTAAGGAGACACGTTGATGATTTCTGAAAGCGTGGTTGATCTTTCGCGGTTTCAATTTGCAATGACCGCAATGTATCACTTTCTTTTCGTCCCTTTAACTTTAGGTTTGGCATTTATTCTTGCCATCATGGAAACCACTTATGTCATTTCTGGTAAAGAAATTTACAAAGATATGACTAAATTTTGGGGAAAATTATTTGGTATTAACTTTGCTTTAGGGGTTACGACTGGCCTAACAATGGAGTTCCAGTTTGGAACAAACTGGGCTTATTACTCACACTATGTAGGTGATATTTTCGGTGCACCATTAGCAATTGAAGGCCTTATGGCATTCTTCCTTGAATCGACATTTATAGGTCTATTTTTCTTTGGATGGGACCGGTTAACTAAGGTTCAGCATCTAGGCGTAACATGGTTAGTCGCTCTAGGTTCCAACATGTCAGCGCTCTGGATTTTAGTGGCGAATGGTTGGATGCAAAACCCAGTAGGTGCTGCATTTAACTTTGAAACGATGCGTATGGAATTAGTTGATTTCGGCGCGCTTATCTTTAACCCTGTAGCTCAGGTTAAATTTGTACACACTGTATCTGCGGGATATGTAACTGGTGCAATTTTTGTACTTGCTATCTCAAGCTACTACTTGCTTAAAAAACGTGATCTACCTTTTGCACGTCGTTCATTTGCAATTGCTGCAATTTTCGGTCTTGCATCTACACTTTCAGTGATTTTGTTAGGCGATGAATCTGGCTATGAGCTAGGGGATGTTCAAAAAACTAAACTCGCTGCGATTGAAGCCGAATGGGATACTCACCCTGCTCCGGCTCCATTTACCTTGTTTGGCGTACCCAATCATGAAGAAATGCGCACAGATTATGCAGTTAAAATTCCATATGCATTAGGTTTAATTGCAACTCGCTCAACAACCAAAGAAGTTACTGGTCTTAAAGACCTCATGCAACAGCATGAAGTCCGTATTCGTAACGGTATGCTTGCCTATGCTGAACTTGAAAAATTACGTGCAGGCGATCGCTCACCAGAGTTATTGGCTTCTTTTGAAAAAAATCAAAAAGATCTAGGTTATGGTCTGCTTCTTAAGAAATATGCACCCAATGTAGTTGATGCAAGCGAGCAAAATATTAAAGCTGCTGTAAAAGATACTGTTCCAAATGTTACAGCGCTATTTTTCTCTTTCCGCGCAATGGTTGCCTCTGGCTTCTTAATGCTATTACTTTTCATTTTAGCGACTTGGGCTGTAGCAAAAAGAAATGCTGAAAATAAACCTTGGCTACTTAAATATGCATTATTTGCACTGCCGCTTCCTTGGATTGCTGCACAAACTGGTTGGTATGTAGCTGAAGGCGGCCGTCAACCATGGTCAATTGGTGAAATCTTACCAACTCACCTATCTACTTCTAGCTTAAGTACTGGTGATGTATGGGGTTCGATTCTTGCTTTAGCAGCGTTCTATACAGCTCTTTTAATTATTGAAATGTATTTAATGATCAAGTTTGCTCGTTTAGGGCCAAGTTCTCTGCACACTGGCAAATATCATTTTGAAAAGCAAGAACCGAAAACAGCTGTTAATGGGGAGGCCTTATCATGATTGAATATGAATTATTAAAAATCATTTGGTGGGTGTTAGTTGGCGTACTACTGATCGGCTTTGCTCTGACTGATGGCTTCGATATGGGTTCTATGGCTCTCATGCCTTTCGTTGGAAAAACTGATAGCGAACGCCGTGCTGCAATCAACACGATTGCGCCACACTGGGATGGTAATCAGGTCTGGTTTATTACGGCAGGCGGTGCACTATTTGCTGCTTGGCCAATGGTCTATTCAGTTGCCTTCTCTGGCATGTACTGGGCACTGTTATTAGTTTTATTCGCCCTCTTCTTAAGACCTGTTGGCTTCGATTATCGCTCTAAACTAGATAATACCAAGTGGCGTAATTCTTGGGATTGGGGCCTGTGCATTGGTGGTGCCGTTCCAGCGTTTGTGTTTGGTGTAGCGTTCGGCAACTTATTTCTAGGACTACCATTCGGGTTAGACGATACTTTACGCTCCGAATATACTGGCAGCTTTTTTGCCCTTCTTAACCCCTTTGCTCTAGTTTGCGGTGTGGTAAGTCTGTCTATGCTTTGTGCACATGGCGGTGCATGGCTCATGTTGCGTACAGATGAAGCTTTAAAACAACGCTCTGCCAAAGCTACTCAAATTATGGCAATTATATTTTTAATTTGTTTCCTTGTGATTGGAGCGTGGCTCTATTTCGGGCAAGTTCCTGGTTATAGCTATGCTGTTGCCATAGATCCAAATGCTGCACTCAACCCTTTAGCTAAAGAAGTGGTGACTAATAGCAATCCTGGTTGGATGAATAATTACAACACCTATCCAGTGACTAAAGTTGCTCCAGTTCTTGCAATATTAGGCGCCATCATTGCAATTTTTGCATCTTCAAAAGCAAAAGCAGGCTTAAGTTTTACTGGCACAAGTTTAATGATTGTAGGAGCAATTTTAACTGCTGGTTTTGCTCTATTTCCGTTCCTGCTTCCATCTAGTATTAATCCCAACTCGAGCTTGACGATGTGGGATGCTGTCTCAAGTCACCTTACTTTAGGCGTTATGACGGTTGCTGCGTGCATTTTTGTTCCTCTTATTTTGATCTATACCAGTTGGTCTTATTACAAAATGTGGGGAGTCATTACCAACAAACACATCGAGTCAAACTCGCATAGCTTGTATTAAGGAGAACACAATGTGGTATTTCGCATGGATCCTAGGCATTTTGATGGCATGTTTTGCGGGTGTACTCAGTGCACTTTATATCGAACATCATCAAAATTTAGATGAGGAATAAATGATGGCAAAAGCAATGACAGCATCAAATCATCGAAAAGCTCAAGCATTTACAATGGCCCTTTCTTTTCTGTTGGCATTGCCTCTTGCTGCAATTTTGTTGGTTTATCCTTCACTCATGCTAGATGCTAATGGACACTACAATCATAGCCAGCTTATGCTGGTGATGATTGGTATTTCTGGTGGCTTTATTTATGGAGTGGGTTTCGTACCCAACTTCTGGCTATGGAAATGGCTATTCAGCCCATGGGTGGCTTGGCCTCTCATGCTTTTAGGCTATTACATCTGGTTTCTAACCTAAATCAAAAAGACCTCAAATGAGGTCTTTTTTCATTTCAACCAACTTAATAGGCACCCTTGGCACACCTACATTTGCATCAACTGGATATGACTGTTCATTTCCCGTTTTCACATATCCACGTCTTTCATAATAAGCTATCAACTCAGAACGGACATCGAGTACATGCATTACGGCGTTTGTCAGATGTGGATCTTCTTTCAATGCGTATTGCTCTGCATATTCTAAAACAGACCGACCCACTCGCATATTCTGAACTTGAGGATCCGTACAGAATGTTCCAATCTCAACCTGACTATTTTCAAATGTGAGCCCAATACACGCAACAATTTTGGAAAATTCAGTTTCCGCTATCAATAATGTTGAATTCCTAAGTTGTAGTTGTTCTTCTAATTGATGCTCTGTAATACGCAGTCCTTTTACCCACCCGAGCTCTGTTGTCCAACTTCGACCCTGCTGTTCTCGATAAGACTTATTAATTAAATCTACAAGCTGTGGAATATCAGCAAATGAAGATAAACGAAATTTTAAATTATTCATAAAGTATACTTAGGCTATTTATAAAAATTCTAAAAATAAAGCCGATATTAAATCGGCTTTATTTTAAATAGCAATTAATTAATTTGATTGTTCAGCTAACCATGCCATGAATTTTTGACGCTCAGCTTTAGATGCTTTCTGCCAAGTTTCAACTAAACGTTGATCATTCGTTTGTGCTCCACCTGTTGCTGCCATAGACGTTGCAGTTGGCACAACAACTTGAGCGGAAGTAGGTTTAGCCGATGCATATACTGCTTCAGGCTGTGGCTTAGATGATCTAGTTGTAAAGTCAGTTACTTTACCCAACAAGCCAGTTGCAAACCATGGTTTTGCTTCATTGTTTGCGCCCGTTTGTTTCACAATTAATTCATTATTTGCACTGTATAAAGCAACTGTTGGTTGTTCTGCATATTTTTTCGCATTTTCATAATCTTTAGGTACATCTACCATCGAAAGCTTATAAGTTTTCCCATCTTGCAATGCAGGCGTTTGAATTGTGACTACACCAGATTTAACAATGTCATGCTCACCATTTAAATGTTCAAAATATTCTTGATAGCGCACGCTTAAGCTAGTTTCACCCGCATCAACTTTATAATTATTTTTAGATGAACGAAATAACCCAGAATTGACTTCTTGACCATTCACAGCAAGGATTACAATTTCCTCTGGTGCTGTAATTGTAACTGCTGAAAATACCGAACTACTGAGTAACAAACCAATTGCAGCAACACCTAATCTTAAAGTCATCTGTCTCTTTCTCTATATTTGATAAGCTATGAAATCATGAGCAATATGCAATATGATTGTGACTATTTTATGACAGTGCAGCGATCCATTAATTTTTCGATTTATTATTATTAAATATACATTTGAATTTTATCAATTTGTGTTGCTTTAACCTTTTTATTAATTCAAAAAGCACATAAAAAAAGAGTACCTATTTAGGTACTCTTTTTAACTTTCAATTAGTTGAAAGTTTTGAAACGATCAGCATCATTAATAAATGCTTTTTCGCCTGCTGGTGCTTCAACTGAACCAAATACTAATTGAGCACGTAGTTTCCAAGTTGCAGGAACATCAAAAGCTTCAGCAGCTTCAGCATCAACAATCGGGTTATAGTGCTGTAAAGATGCACCTAAACCAAGCTCTGAAAGCGCAGTCCAAGTTGCAAATTGAGCAATTGCACTTGAATGTTCAGACCATACTGGGAAGTTATCTGCATATAATTCGAATTGCTCTTGTAAGCTTTTAACAACGGCTTGGTCTTCATAAAATAAAACCGTACCAACGCCAGCTACAAAGCTATCAATTTTTGTGTTTGTACCAGCAAAAGCTTCAGCAGGAACAATTTTACGTAATGCTTCACGAACCAAATTCCAGAATTTAGCATGTGATTCACCATATAGTGTCACCACACGTGAAGACTGCGAGTTAAAAGCTGAAGGACTATGTTTAACCGCTTCACGAATAGTTTCTTCGATTTTAGTGCGATCTAATGCAACATTTTTACCAATTGCATAAATAGTACGACGATTTTTAATTTTATCTAAGAAAGTAGACATTTTGTTATTTCCTACCTATTGATTGACCAAGGGCCGTTGTTTGGGAATGAATACAGTGTATTAAAGTCATTTTTCATAATCAGCATTAAAAATATGACAGTTCGTTTTATTTTCGCAACAATAAAAAAAGATATACATATAAAAAAAGCTTCACGTTTTAGTGAAGCTTTTGAATGCTAACAACCGTTTTACTTATCAGTTTCAAACAGCGCCGCAACAAATGATTTAGCCGAGAATGGTCTTAAATCATCAATTTTTTCACCAACACCAATAAAACGAATTGGCACATGGGTACGACTTGCAATATTAAAGAGCACGCCACCTTTCGCAGTCCCATCCAGTTTGGTAATGGTAATACCAGTTAAACCCACAGCTTGGTCAAACTCTTGCACTTGGTTAATCGCGTTTTGCCCTGTACCCGCATCTACTACCAACATAATTTCATGAGGCGCAGTTGCATCAATTTTTTGCATAACCCGTTTAACTTTTTTAAGTTCTTCCATTAAGTTGCTTTTATTATGTAAACGACCTGCTGTATCTGCGATTAATACGTCAATTCCTTTAGCACGAGCACTTTCAAAAGCATCAAAAATAACAGAAGCACTATCAGCTCCGTGACCTTGAGCTACCACAGAGATATCATTACGTTCACCCCAGATCTGTAATTGTTCTGTCGCTGCAGCACGGAAAGTATCCCCAGCAGCCAACATCACTTTTTTACCTTCGCCTTGCAAACGTTTCGCTAATTTACCAATCGTTGTAGTTTTACCAACACCATTTACCCCAACCATTAAAATCACATAAGGTGATTTGTTAGGATCAATATGCAAAGGTTTAACACGTGGGGCCAACAAAGCAACCAACTCTTCTTGCAACGCTTTATATAGAGAGTGGGAATAGATCAAATCACCACGAGCTGTACGCTCTGTTAAATTGGTAATAATCGTTTTAGTAGCTTCAACACCAATATCTGCAACTAATAATTGCTCTTCGACTTCTTCGAGTAACTCATCGTCAATTTCTTTTCCGCCAATCAAGATATTGACCATACCATCAGCGAAATTACGACGAGTTTTGGTTAAACCCTCTTTCATTCGGCCAAAAAAACCGGTTTTTGGTTGTTCAACCGCAGCTTCTGTAGAAGCTAATTCAACTTTGGCTGCTTCAATATTTTCTTGCGATTTAACAGGAGATTCAACGATGGGAACATCGATAGCAGGTAAATTAGGTAATGTGACATCGTCATCACCGATCTCAGCATCTATCAAGAATTTATTTTGCATATTCGATTGTTGCTCCATGCGGATTCCTTGAAAAGCAGCGCGTTTAAAAAGATAAAGTTTAGCATAAATTCAAAATTTTGCCTGCCACAATAGTGCTCAAAAAGCTTAGGAAACCAAGATTTAGCCTGATTAACCCATTTACTGAGTATCTTCCTGAGCGAGTGCTGGATATTGCTTAATATGAGCACCCTCAAATTGGTAAGCATGCATTAACTTTAAATAATCTGCCCGATGAATTTCTGACTGAGCTATAAGCAACTCAGCCATGTCTTGAGTTCTTGGATAAGTAGCCTGATGAGAAAGTTGTATAATTCGTTGATATTGATCCGGACTAATAGGCCGAAGTAATGCTAAATATGACAGCACAAAAATACAGCCAATGACAATAACCACAAACAGGTTAAAACATTGATCAACTTTTAACTCAGACTTTAATTTAAGAAAATTTTGTTTGAATATGAGCATGACCTACCTCGAATTAGTGTAGTGTAGGGTTCAATACTCATAAGTACAAGATCAAACATCCAGTAAGGTTAATAATCATACCTTACTGGATAGTATGAGTATGCTTAACTTATTAGTGAACGAATGACGGAAAAGTATAAAATTGCCGCAATAATCACCAAGACTAGAAACATAGCAAAAATACTTAACCCTTCTTCTGCATCTGCTGGATGCAATTCGTCTTCATCAGCAATTTTTCGAAGTTCCCCATCATAAACTTGATAAAACCAGTTTTTTTGGGCAGGTTCCAAATGACCAGCAAAATCAAACACCCTTTTACGCTGTGCTAGACAATAATCCCCTAAATGGATTTCCTCATGAAAGATAGCTTCATCTAATAATTTACGGTGATAATGGGCCAGTTCTATGATTTGTTCCTCTTTAGGAGGCGTGTCAAAAACAAAGCCGTCGATTGTATTTGTCATATTTTATTCTCCTTGTCTTTTATTCTCATATTGATTTTAATCAAAATTATTTGTGAATAATGTTTAATCATGTATCCTAATAGTGAACTAAACGAAATGACAAATAGTTGACAAATCCATCAATTTGTAATATTAGTTTAATAATTCTAAGTTAAATTAATTTAAAGGCACTAGCCTTTAGAAAAAAGTAATCATAATTACAATAAGGAGTTTTCTATGATTCAACGTATCTCTCATCATGATTTAGAACATGTATATGCAACTGCAGTAAACACAATTCACTCTCAAATGAATTTCCAAGATGCGGTTGCACAGTTAGAAGAAGTTGCTCGCGCTGGGCATGGTAAAGCCGCTCTATTCTTAGCAGAATTATATTATCAAGGTTTCCGTGTTGAACGTGACTCACTTAAAGCACAATACTGGCAAAAGTTAGCCACAATGCAAGCATAAAGAGACGTCACCTAGGTGGCGTTTTTTTGTACCCGTAAAAACCCAAAGTTATCAATTTATATAAAGCCTTACTTCGCCACTTCAGTCTTAGCGCAAGTGGCGTTTTTTTATGTCTGTAAAAATATTCTATAAATATAATTTGCTATGCACTTCATTTGTCTTACGCTAATGTCAACGCTTTAATCATATTGACTTTCTCAAGTGACATTTTTTATAGCTGGGAATATTTGTTTACGATTTGATACCTGTTTAAACTGAAATGTCATCTGATTTTTCTATAATAAGCAAGATAAGTTAAGAACCATTAAATTGACAATGAATAGTTTAAGCAATCTGCAACCGGTTTCAAAAGACTTGATGATTAAAATTTATATTTTAAGAACCATGATGTATTGCGGAGTTCTCTGGGGATTATTTCATCAGGGCTGGGCAATTAAATCAGATCAAGAAGACTTTATTTTTCCTTTTTGGCTCAATGGATTGCAAGCTCACCGCTACGCTAAAGAACATTGGCCACATTACAAACCTAGAAGAATTACTCCTAAAGATTTTCACGAGTCTTTATTACCAACTTTAACTCGACTCAACGTTACACCAGCTTTGTTTAATTCTTCTCATCGCAAGTTGAAATTATCTACACAACAAATGCAACATTTCTTTTTTAAACAGCCGCACTGGCAAGGAGCCTAAAGTTTTCTTTAGGTTCTTAATCTCTATTAGAATGCTTTTTGAACGCTTGAGTGTAAAACTTGTATTTGAATGACTATCAAGTCTTTGCATTTTTATAAAATCAAGCTAATTTAAAACAAAATGATAAAACATAGGACAGAAGAAATGACAATCGTTGCACAAGTAATCAAAAACAAATCAGAGCAAGATATTTTTACAATTTCTCCTGAAGCCACTGTCCTTGAAGCGATTAAGATCATGGCTGATAAAGGAATTGGTGCGTTAGTGGTAGCCGAAGGTGAAAAAGTTGTCGGAATTTTATCTGAACGTGACTACACGCGAAAAGTAACACTGATGGAACGTTCTTCATATAGCACTACAGTTGCTGAAATTATGACATCTAAGGTGCTTACTGTAAGTCTAAACAACACAGTTGAAGAGTGTTTACAGCTTATGACAGATCGCCACTTACGTCACTTACCTGTATTAGACAATGAAAAATTAGTTGGTTTTATCTCTATTGGTGACTTGGTAAAAGCAGCAATGGAAGACCAGAAAAATTTAATTGAACAGTTAAAGCAGTATATCTCTGGTTAATTATTCGAAATAAAAAATGGGCATATAGATGCCCATTTTTAATACTGAAACTTAAAGATAATTGTTAATCAAAGCAACTAAACGTTCTAATAAGTCATCAGCTTGTGCTTGAGTCATATTAATTGGCGGTAAAAGACGAACCACAGAACCTGCTGTAACGTTGATAATAAGCTTGTGCTGATCA
Source organism: Acinetobacter oleivorans DR1 (assembly GCF_000196795.1). Classification (NCBI taxonomy): domain Bacteria; kingdom Pseudomonadati; phylum Pseudomonadota; class Gammaproteobacteria; order Moraxellales; family Moraxellaceae; genus Acinetobacter; species Acinetobacter oleivorans. The sequence continues at coordinate 1,748,925 of NC_014259.1, read as the reverse complement.
CGAGCAATCGCAACGAGTTCAGCACAGTCTTTAGGTAATTGAATACCAATCATCATACCAAAACCACGCACCTGAACATTCTTGTCAGCTAACTGTGTGCGAAGTTGATCCACAATATAGCGTCCTACTACTGCCGCATTTTCTACAGCATTTTCTTTTTGAATTGTATCGATTACCGTATAAACCACACGAGAACCTAATACAGTACCGCCATAGGTAGAACCATGACTACCAGGTCCTAATAAACCAACAGCTTTACCTTGTGTCATTACAGCACCTACTGGAAAACCATTTCCAAGTCCTTTCGCAGTCGTCAAGACATCAGGCACAATGTTGGTATGCTGATATGCAAAATATTTACCAGTACGCCCATTACCTGTTTGAATTTCATCTAGCATCATAAGCCAGTTATGCTGATTACAAATATTGCGAACTTCTTCAAGATAGCTAAAGCCTTGGGGAGCAGTATTAATACCACCCTCACCTTGAATTGGTTCAATCAAAATCGCAACAATATCTGGATGCTGCAATGCAGCTTCTTGAATTGCTTCTACATCACCAAATGGCACACGAATAAAATCATTGGTTAAAGGAGCAAAGCCATCTTGTACTTTCTTATTACCAGTTGCTGAAAGTGTTGCTAAAGTACGACCATGAAAAGATTGTTCTGCCACAATAATCTTTGGCAAACGTACACCTTGTTGAGTACCAAATTTACGAGCAATCTTAATCGCACCTTCATTTGACTCAGCACCACTATTTGAAAAGAAGATTTCTTCCATACCAGAAACCTCTGCAAGCTTCTGAGCAGCAGCAGTTTGCCAAGGAATTTCAAATAGATTACTTGTGTGCACAAGTGTTGCAGCTTGTTCAGCAATTGCTTCTGCAATAACTGGGTGAGCATGACCTAAACCACATACAGCAATACCCGTTAAAGCATCTAGATATTCCGTACCATCCTCAGTATATAGATATGCCCCTCGGCCTCGTACAAAACTGATCGCTTGGCGACCATAAGTAGCCATTAAGTGTGATGGTTGATCAGGTTGTATTGGAGCTAGGGTAATATCAGTCATAACGAACTCTGTCTGTATGAGGTTTTTAGAAGGGTTTATATAAACAAAAACTGGCTCTGATGAAAAGTCTCATCAATCATTTATCTAAAATTTCGTCCGCTTTTCGCTATCACTTCGGTTTATACAATAAAATATTGAATATTCAATGCAACTTTAAGCATTAAGGTGGTTTGCAAAGCAACATAAACACCCCCTATAATGCTGCTAGATTAGTTGAGGATCTATTTATGACTGAACAAGCACGTGATACTGAAGCGTTAATCCGCGATCAAATTGCGAAGCATCCCGTTTTACTTTACATGAAAGGCACTCCACAGTTTCCACAATGTGGTTTCTCTGCACGTGCTGTAGAGGCGCTCAGTCAAATTGGTCGTCCATTTGCATATGTAAATATTCTGGAAAATCCTGATATTCGTGCAATGTTACCAGCAATTGCGAATTGGCCTACATTCCCGCAACTTTGGGTAAATGGCGAACTTATTGGCGGTAGCGATATTATGCTAGAAATGTTCCAAAATGGTGAATTAAAACCATTAGTTGAACAATATAGCGCTGCACCAGAAGCGTAAATAATAAAAAAGCCAATCAATAGATTGGCTTTTTTATGTTCTTAATTTTAAAGATCGCTTACCCCAACATAGCGAAACAAACCTTCCACACCTAAATCAGATTTTAAAACAATCAAATTTTCATAAGCTGTTGTAGTCAAAGCTTCAAAAATATTCATATTTGGATCTTCGTGCAACTCATCCACGCTCTGGCTCATGCACTCTTCAAATCGATCTGCAACAAATTCAAAGCCCAAATCCATCGCAATAAATAAAGTATGTTCGCATGGCTGAACATACTGTTCTTGTGCCCAGTCAATTATCGCTTGTTTGCAAAATGGACACTCAATATTTGCAGAGGCATCGTTAAGTTCTATCAGTTGATAAGGCATTAGATTTGAAAAGTAGAGAAAAATATAGTGTAGAAGAAAATGATGAACACTTCTATAGACAATGTCTAAAGCTACTGGAAATGCATACATTAAAATCACAACGTAATTACAATATAATTTCAAAAAGCCATTTCTAGCAATAAGTAATGAATCTATCTCCTGCTTACAAAAAATTTAGTATAAGAATTATCGTTGCAAAAATAATAATGTAAAATCATGGTTGTTGCAGAAATAGGATATTTTAATGCTCACCGATCTTGATGATTTTTATTGTTTTGCTCTTGTTGTTGAGCATGGTGGCTTTAGTGCTGCTGAGCGTGTAACGGATATACCAAAATCAAAATTAAGTCGCCGCGTTTACAGCTTAGAAGAAAACTTAGGGGTCCGTTTAATCCAACGTAGTTCTCGTCATTTTGCTGTTACAGATATTGGGATGGATATTTACAGACATGCTCAAGTCATGATGAATGCTGCTCAAGCTGCCCATGATTTGGTTGATCACTTAAGTATTCAACCTAGAGGTGTAGTGAAGGTTAGCGTTCCTGTTGATATTGCTCAAAATCAACTTCCAAAAATCCTACCTGCTTTCTTAAAAAAATATCCAGAAATTCGTTTGCAACTGATGGTCAGTAACCGTCGAGTAGATGTGATTAATGAAGGGATTGATATCGCATTACGAGTTCGCTCAAAACTGGATGACGATCCAAGTTTAGTTCTTAGACAGTTTGCACTTATAGAACAAAGCCTATTCGCAAGTCAGGCCTATTTAAATGAGTTTGGGGATATAAAAAATCCTGAGCAACTCAGTGAACACCGTATTTTAAGTTTGTCTGAAGAGCATCTCGATCAACAATTCATCCTGCATGGACCTGACAATCAACAGAAAAAAGTGAAAGTTAGCCCAACAGTAATGGGAACAAATATCTATATGCTCGCCCAACTTGCGAGTCAAAATTGTGGTATTGCATTGTTACCTGACACAGCGGCTGAAGATTTTGTGAAATCGGGGCAGCTTGTACAAATCTTGCCAGATTGGAAAGCAGCTCACGGTATATTCCATGCCGTATATCCATCACGCCGAGGATTACTACCTGCTGTTCGAGTATTTATTGATTATTTAGTAGAAAATCTTTCTGAGCGTTAAAATAAAAAAGTTCGATAATTTATCGAACTTTTTTTATATTTTTCAAATTGCAGGATAGCTTCCCACACCTTCAGGCCATGGGGTCAATAGTTCAAAACCAGTTTCTGTTACTGCAACCATATGTTCCCATTGAGCAGATAATGAATGATCTTGAGTAATGACAGTCCATCCATCATTTAACTCTTTCACTTGCGGTCGACCTGCATTTACCATTGGCTCAATGGTAAAAACCATTCCTTTCTTTAAGACTAAGCCTTGCCCGCGCTGCCCGTAATGCAAAACATTAGGTTGTTCATGATAGACCTTACCAATCCCATGTCCACAATATTCTCGAACAATACTATAGCCTTCTCGATGAGCAACCGACTGAATAGCATAACCAATATCACCTAATGTAGCTCCTGGCTTAACAGTGTGAATACCTGCAACCATGGCCTCATAAGTTGTATCAACTAATTTTTTTGCTTGTGGATTTACATTACCCACAAAATACATGCGGCTCGTATCACCAAAATAACCATCTTTAATAATTGCGACATCAATATTAATAATATCGCCATCTTTTAAAATTTTATTCGGCGATGGTATGCCATGGCAAACAACTTCATTGACTGAAGTACATATCGTTTTTGTAAAACCGTGATATCCCACATTAGCAGGAATAACTTTTAAATTATTTACAATATAGTCATTACAGAGGTTATCTAAATACTCAGTAGATACGCCCGGTTTTATATAGGCCTCTATCATTTCTAAAACTTGTGCAGCCAAGCGTCCAGAAACTCTTAACTTTTCCAGATCTTGTTCAGTTTTAATGGTAACAGTAGAAGCTCTCATTCAATTCTATCCTCGCAGACAAGAAACATGCCCTTCCCTACAAAAACCTAAGGTAATTCAAAATATTTTAGGATGAATATAAGTCAGATCAAAAGCCTAAAATGCTTAAATATTCGGCATTCACAATAAAAATTTATGTTTTTATTCTTACATATTTTTTATAAAAAGTCAGAACTTAAAAAGAAGTTCTTTTCTCCTTTTTATGGCTTTTCAAGTACATACTTTAACCAAATAAACGCTTATAACACTATATATGGTTTTAACCACCTAAAAAAAAGCTTTTTCCCATAAATTAGAGCTTGATCATGATTACTTTTGCTCTAAAATTCCTTCTTTTTTTATTAACTTTAATTTATGCAACATCTTCGTACCGGAGATATTATTGCCTTAGGTTTTATGACCTTTGCCCTTTTTATTGGGGCTGGCAATATTATCTTTCCTCCCATCGTTGCTCAACAAGCTGGTGAGCATGTATGGTTAGCTGCACTAGGCTTTTTAATTACGGCTGTCGGCTTACCTGTAATTACCATCATGGCACTCTCTCGTATGCAGGGTTCCATTGAAATTATTAGCTCTCCCTTAGGTCGAGTAGCAAGTCTGATTTTAACTGTTGTTTGTTATTTATCAGTCGGCCCTCTATTTGCTACCCCACGTACAGCTACTGTTTCTTATGAAATTGGTTTTTCCTCTTATTTTGGAACCTCAAGTAGCAGTCTTTTAATCTATAGCGCAATTTATTTTTCATTTGTAACTGTAGTTTCACTTTATCCAAACAAGTTATTGGATACTGTAGGACATGTACTTGCTCCACTAAAAATTATTGCTTTAGCAATTTTAGGTATTGCAGCAGTGATGATTCCTGCGGGTTACGTACCTGCTCCGATCAACCATTACGTCACCTCTCCGGTTTCAGAGGGCTTCGTAAACGGTTATCTCACTATGGATACATTAGGTGCACTAGTATTTGGTATCGTTATTATTCAAGCGATTTACTCTCGCGGCGTTACTGATAAAAAGTTAGTCACCAAATATGCAATTATTGCCAGTCTCATTTCAGGTGTTGGCCTTACTTTAGTTTATTTAAGCTTATTCAAATTAGGTTTAGGTAGCCATGAAGTAGCACCAAATGCAGCAAATGGCGCAGTAATTTTACATGCATATGTACAACATGCTTTTGGAAATATGGGTTCATTATTCTTAACTGGACTAATCTTTTTAGCATGTATGGTTACAGCAATTGGCTTAACTTGTGCGTGTGGTGAGTACTTTGCTCAGTTAACGAAATTACCATATAAGCTTTTAGTATTTATTTTAGTTGGTTTCTCTTTCATTATTTCGAATCTTGGCCTAACTAAACTGATTGCTATTTCAGTACCTGTCTTAAGTGCAATCTACCCACCAGCAATTGTGGTGATTATGCTGAGCTTCTTCTGGAAATTTTGGCACAAGCCTTCTTTCATTGTCGGTTCAGTAACAAGTATTGCTTTAATTTTCGGTATTATCGATGGTCTTAAAGTTGCAGGCTTCAGCAATTATTTACCTGAATTCCTTCAGCATTTACCATTAAATGAACAAAACTTAGCTTGGTTGATCCCATCTTTAGTTGTTCTTGCAGTTACTGTACTTATCGACAAAGTTAAATTCAAAAGCATTTAATCTAGTGACTTTTTTGAAATCGAGTTTTATCCAAACATGATTTTATATATTGAATAGAATGCTGTGTTTACCCAACCAGCATTTTATTTCCACACTAGTTTTTAATGACAAATCAACTATAGATATAATTAATTTTTACTATAAAATTACACTAAAATAATTTTTAGCTACTCAGGAAAGAAGAGCAACAATGAAAACTAAATATTACCTAACATTAGCAGATGCAGAGTTTTTAATGGAACAAGCTCAAAAATATGCAATTGAACACAACTTTAAAGTCAGCATTGCGATTGTTGATGAAACAAGCTCTCTATTATTCATGAAACGATTAGATGGTGCTTCTCCTCTAACTACACATCTATGCCTAGAAAAAGCAAAATGCGCTGCAATATCAGGTAGACCTTCAAAATTTTACGAAGAACTTCTAAAAAGTGGGCGTCTTGGTTTCTTAAGTATGCCTAGTGCTCAAGGGATGTTAGAAGGTGGAATACCGATTATTTATGAAGGTGAAATTTTAGGTGCTATTGGTGTATCGGGTGTTCAATCTTTTGAAGATGCAGAAATTGCTCAACATGCGATCGATAGTTTTTTTAAAAAAATATAATAGCTAAAGCAAAACCATAGGAAAGAGAAATTAATACACTTTTCATTTAAATAATTTCTCTTTTCTAAAAGAATAAGTATTTCATACAAAAATATTAAACATTTACTTTTTTAATACCTTAAACCTTTATAAATGTAGAGGTTTTTATAAAACTGCTCAAAAAATTTTCTATTTGCTATTGAACTGAATCAAAAATAGCAGTACAACATTAAACTTAAAACTTATTCTTGACTAAAACATTAGGTTTTAGCGCAACCACAAGGAGGGATGGAGATGTTATCATTACATTTCAACAAACAAGTCTTCATTAACACTCTGAACAGCAAAGATTCAGTTGTTTATGGAGTAACACCGCTTGCTCTTATGCTGACTTTACTGTTTCAAGGTATGATTAAAGGAAATCTGAAGCCCGAATACTTTATGTATGCGATGGTCGTTTCTTTCATATTTTGTCTGTGGGCCTTTGTCGATCATAAGATGCGAAAACTAGCTAAAAGACGTCTTAGTCAACAAAATTTGAATTCTTAAAAAATGGATGAGTAATCATCCATTTTTATATACCTAGAAATAAAAAAATTGTTCCAATAACTAAAATAGCTGTAGCCAATAATTCAGTCACAATTAATCCCACCATCATTAAAGACATCATCCACGAAGGTAAATTAAATCTGCCCAACCGATGGGGAGTTTTGAATTGATTTGTCGTGTCCTGTAAACATCCATGTATGATATAAACCAATATTGAAAAGCTAAAAAAGAAAATATTAGCTAATACACACCACAAAGCAACATTTTCATTTAAAACAGTAAAATAGCTTAATACAGCAAGAATGAGACTAGCAGCCGCATATAGCAAGCTACTGCGATGAGCAATGTCAACATAATAGTGGGCACGATGTAACTCTGAACGGCGTATTTGCCAATACTTCCACACCCCTGTGAACATTCCTACCCATAAAAATATGCCACTAAACACAATTGCTAACTGTACAGCTTTCGGTAAATCCATCTTTTTTCCAATTATTCGTTTTATTAAAATTTAAAGAGCTGTATAGCATAAATCTTGACTTTATAGTCACATTTTAAACAAGTATCGTTTTGGAACTCATGTAAATTAGAGTCACTAATAAGCTAATCATTACGTAACATTATGGATAACACTTTTGAATCATTTTGGATGACCTGCGAAGATGGTTATCAACTTGCTGCACAATTTTATCCAACTCAATCAAAGAAATCGGTACATCCTGTTTTGATTTGTCCAGCAACAGGTATTACCAAAAACTTTTATCATTCTTTTGCTACATGGTTAAGTCAGCAAGGCTATGATGTATTAAGTTTTGATTTCCGTGGAATTGGAGATTCATTGCATGGGCCTCTAAAGCAAAGTAAAGCGAGTATTAATGATTGGGGGACGCTTGATATCCCTTGCGCAATTGAAACTTTATTAGAAAAAACCCAAGCAGAAAAAGTTACTCTTCTTGGCCATAGTGCGGGTGGGCAACTGCTAGGGATTGTGCCAAATTTTCATAAAGTAGCAAAAGTTGTTGCAGTAGCAGGTTCTACAGGCCATGTAAAAGGACTTAAAGGTAAAACAAAATTTCTAGCCCCTGTCATGTTTAACGTTATCTTTCCAATTTCGAGTACTTTAAAAGGCTATGGTGCTACTCAATTTATTGGAATGGGTGAAAACTTACCTAAGAAAGTCGCACAACAATGGAGAGAGTTTTGTAGTCACCCAGGCTATGTGAAAAATGCTATTGGTAAAACTATTTTTCATGACTTTCATAGTGAAATTATTTGCCCTATTACTTCAATTTGGGCAAGTGATGATGAAATTGCCACTCAACACAACGTTGCAGATTTATTAAGTTTATACCCGAATGCATCTACTAAAATGCTAGAACTGAACCCGAAAAAACTCGGCTATAAATCAATTGGGCATATGTTAATGTTTAAAAAATCACATCAAAAGCTGTGGTCAGTCTTAGAGCAAGAAATTCAATAGTAATTTAAATTCTATCATTTAGTTTTTGCCTCTATGCCCGTAATCCGGTGTAGAGGTTTTTTTATTATTAGCAGTCCCCTTTTTATAAAATAACTTTATTAAATTTATAGTTACCATAAGAAACTAAAATATATTAAGTCATGATTCCTTTGTATTTTTAATAAGCATTATTTACGTAAATACGTCGATATAAACTTAAAGTTCTGCTATGGTAATTTGTCTGAAGCTGTTGTTTAAAAACAGGTAAACCAACCTATTTTAATACAAACAGCTTCTTTTTTTCTGTTTTAGTTAAAACCTAAGAAATTGTTCAAGGATAAGTATGCTAGCACTCGAGCCTCGACATATTCATATGAATCAACATGCTGTTGATAAAAAGCATGCATTACAGTGTCTAGTAGATATATTAGTAAAAGATGGGCTAGTTACGCCTGAATATATAACAGGACTCATCAATCGTGAACAACAAAGCGCTACCTATTTAGGCCAAGGTATTGCTATTCCACATGGTACGCCACAATCTCGTGAATTTATTTTAGAAACAGGTATTCGGTTAGCTCACTTCCCTGAAGGAATAATCTGGGATGAGGAAAACACGATTTATTTAGCTGTTGTTATTGCAGCAAAATCTGATGAACATTTACAAGTACTACAAATATTAACTAGAGCGTTAATGCAGGATGTAAGTGAACAAGTAAAAAATGCGACGCAACCTGAGCAAATTATTGAACTATTACAAGCTCAACCCCTATCCTTAACACTGCATGAAAATTTAATTCAAACTGAAATTGAATCTCAAGATATCGAAGACTTATTGTGGTCAGCCTCTCAAATTCTCAAAAAGCATAATTTCGTAAAATGTGGTTTTTTAAGCTCACTTGAGCCAGATCAAGTTATCCAGTTACAAGACCAGATCTGGTCTATTTCTAGCAGCAAGTTTGTTCAACAGCCAGCAATTAGTATTGTAAAACCACGCCATGCTTTAGATGTAAATGGACAAAAACTAAATACTCTCGTCTGTATTGCTGCTAATGAGCAGTTAGATAGTCAAAGATTTAACCGACTGATTGATATTTTATTTAACCCAGAACAAGTTGCACAGCTAGATCAAACACAAGCACCAAATGAGATTGCTAAAATTATTGGTGCAGATGTTATTCCAGATTGGCCTCATCGTTCGGTTGTATTAGCCAATGCCCATGGATTACATGCTCGACCAGCGACTCATTTGGTGAACTTAACTAAAAGTTTTCAAGGTGATATTCAGGTCGCGGTGGACGATGGTAATTTTGTTTCGGCCAAAAGTTTGACGCGCCTCTTGGCTTTAGGATGTAAACGTGGTCAAACTTTACGTTTTATTGCCGAGCCAGAAACAGATGCTGTTGAAGCTTTAGATAAAGTTATTCAGGCCGTGCAAGAAGGCTTAGGAGAAGAAGTTGAACCTATTCAATCTTCAGATACCCAAGAAGCTCAATCGCCTCAAACAGTCAAATCATTGCCGAAAACATTGAGTACAAATACAGGTATTCCGGCTTCTAGTGATCTAGCTTTTGGCCCCGTACATGTCATCAAACCTAAGGTTTACCAGTATGAACGTATGGGTTTAAGCGTTAAAGCAGAAAAAGAGAAACTTGATATTGCTCTTCACGCAGTTAAAAACAATATTCACCAAGTTATTGCAAAATCTGAAGTAGCTGAAATTAAGCAAATTTTCCAAGCACATTTGGAAATGTTAGACGACCCTGATCTTATTAATGGTGTTTATCAAAAGATTAACTTAAACCTTTCTGCTCCTGCTGCTTGGCATGAACATATTGAAGCAGCAGCTAAAGAGCAAGCAGCTTTACCAGACCGCTTATTGGCTGAGCGTGCTACAGACTTACGTGATATTGGCGATCGGGTTTTAGCACAGCTCTGTGGTGAAGTTATTATCGAGGAGCCTAAAGAGCCTTATATTTTGATCATGTATGATGTGGGCCCTAGTGATGTGGCTCGCCTTAATAAAGATCGAGTAGCAGGTATTTTGACAGCTGTAGGCGGTGCAAGTGCACATAGCGCTATTGTTGCTCGTGCGTTAGGTATTCCTGCAATTGTTGGTGCTGGTGATCAAGTACTAGATATTGAACAAAAGAGTTCTCTTTTAATTAATGGAGATACAGGAACTTTTGTATTAAACCCTAACACTCAGCAAATCGAACAGGCAAAACAAGAACGAGAGCTTCAACAAAAAATTCGTGAAGAGGCTGAACGTCACAGCCAAGAACCTGCGATTACCCTAGATCAACACCAAATTGAAATTGCTGCAAATTTAGGAAAAGTTCAAGCTACAGCACATGCAGTTGAATGTGGCGCAGAAGCAATTGGCTTACTTAGAACAGAGCTTGTTTTTATGGCTCATAGCAGTGCTCCAAGTGAAACTACCCAAGAAGCAGATTATCGTGTTGTGCTAGATGCCCTCGCTGGTCGCCCACTTGTAGTACGTACTCTTGATGTAGGTGGTGACAAACCACTTCCTTACCTTCCAATTGCTGAAGAAGAAAATCCATTTTTAGGCTTAAGAGGTATCCGTTTGACATTAAGACAGCCAGAGCTGTTACGTCAACAACTTATCGCTTTGCTTAAAGCCGCAGATGATCGTCCTTTACGAATCATGTTTCCAATGATTGGCCGTGTGGAAGAATGGCGTGCTGCCAAAGCTATTCTTGATGAAGTTAAAGCTATACATCCATGTGCCAACTTACAAGTTGGTATTATGATAGAAGTTCCTTCTGCTGCTTTACTTGCTCCTATTCTTGCTCAAGAAGTGGACTTTTTCAGTATAGGAACAAATGACTTAACCCAATATACTTTAGCTATTGACCGTGGTCACCCTATCCTATCAGCTGAAGCAGACGGCCTCCACCCAAGTATTTTGCAATTGATTGATCACACTGTAAAAGCTGCACACAAACATGGCAAATGGGTGGGTATATGCGGAGAACTCGCAGCTGATCCAAAAGCTGTACCGATTCTTATGGGATTAGGCGTAGATGAGCTCAGCATGTCTCCAAATAGTATTCCTTTAGTAAAAGCCCAAATTCGTACACTTAACTACAGCCAAGCTCAAGCGCTTGCAAAACGCGCACTAAAATGTGAAAGCGCCATTGCTGTACGTCAATTATCCGAACAAGAAATCTAAACATTAGGAACAGTAATGGCTAAAGTTTTAACAATTACTTTAAATCCTGCAATTGATGTAACGATACAACTTAATGAGTTACAGGTTGGCGAGGTAAATCGCCAAGAATCTGTAGAAATCCATGCAGCAGGTAAAGGGTTAAATATTGCACAAGTTTTAAAAGATTTGGGGCATGAAGTTATCGTTTCTGGCTTTTTAGGAACGACGAACAAACAAATTTTTGATGACCATTTTAAAGAAGCTCAATTCCAACCTGAGTTTATTTATATTGAAGGCGAGACTCGTCAAAATATAAAAATTGCTGAACATTCTGGGCGTATGACCGATTTAAATGGAAAAGGTTTCTTGGTTTCTGGACTAAATAAAAAGAACCTCTTTCAAAAAATCGAAATGATTTTGCCACAAGTAGATGTAGTTGCGATTGCCGGGAGCCTTCCACAAGGTTTTAGTGTTGATGAATTACAGCAACTTATTAAGCTCATTCAACAGCAAGGGAAAAAAGTTGCACTTGATACAAGTGGTAAAGCATTGGTCGCTGCAATTGAATGTCAACCATGGATGATTAAACCAAATACAGATGAGTTAGTAGAAAGTTATCAACTTCCTACCGCGACTTATGCTGAACAAAAAAAGCTTTTTGAAAACTTAGCTAAAATTGAGCATGTCGTTATTTCGATGGGCGAAGACGGTGTAAACTGGCTACATGACACTCACCCGCTTCATGCCAAAGCCCCTAAAGTGATCGTTAAAAGTACCGTTGGTGCAGGTGACTCTCTTTTAGCAGGCATGATTCATGGCTTAATAAATGGTTTCTCTGATGAAGAAACATTAAAAACTGCTACCGCAATCGCAAGCAATGCTGTCACACAAATTGGCTTTCGTATTCCCAATAGTGAAACGCTAAACCAGTTAAAAGCCCAAATTACAATCAATTCATTGAGTGAATCTGATGCTAACTGCTAAACATTTATTATTTGTCATTAATAGTCCGCAACAGCAAGTCAATGCTTTGATTTTAGCTCGGAAACTTGCACAAGTCGCATCCCAACAGGGTTATCCAAATAACATTATTTCGCTTGATGAATTCGAAATAAGTGAAAACTTTGATCAAGTCATTGTTGTTGGACAACGCCCGAAAGATCTTAATAGTTTTGGTGCACATCCATTATCTTTCATTAGCATTGAAGAGATAAAAAATGATGCTCACACAGCTTTCCAAACTGTCTTAGATCACTTTAAGCCAGCTCAAGATTGGCTAAGTGATAATAGCTTGGCAGTAACTACTACTAAAAAGTTTGTAGCAATCACTGCGTGTCCTACAGGTGTTGCACATACTTTTATGGCTGCCGAAGCTTTACAACAAGGTGCAGAAAAGCTTGGGTATGAGATTGAAGTAGAAACACAAGGTTCTGTTGGTGCAAAAAATATTTTATCAGCTCAAGCTATTGCTGAAGCGGACATTGTGATTCTTGCTACTGACATTGAAGTTAACACAGACCGTTTTATAGGTAAGCGTGTTTATCGGTGTGGTACTGGCTTTGCTCTAAAGCAAACAGATAAAGCCTTTGCTGAAGCAATCAGCAATGCACAAGTTTTAGAACAAGGTAAGCAACAAGCATCGACAGAAAATAAAGATAAAACTGAAAAAGTTGGCGTATATAAACATCTCTTAACTGGTGTTTCTTTTATGTTGCCTATGGTGGTGGCTGGAGGTCTGTTAATTGCTCTCTCCTTATGCTTTGGTCTAAATGCTGCTGAACAAGCAGGTAGCTTACCCGCCATATTAAAACAAATTGGCGCTGCCGCATTTATGCTTATGGTCCCGATGTTATCGGGTTATATTGCCTACTCAATTGCTGATCGCCCTGGTCTTGCACCTGGTCTAATTGGAGGGTTACTCGCCTCTCAACTACAAGCAGGTTTTTTAGGCGGTATTGTTTCAGGTTTTCTTGCAGGTTATATCGCATTATTTATTGCTAAAAAACTTAAACTTCCTACAAGTTTAGAGGCACTTAAACCGATTTTAATTATTCCATTATTAGGTACATTATTTGTCGGTCTGATTATGTTCTACGTGGTTGGACAACCTGTAGCACATATTTTCGAGCTAATGAAAGACTTCTTAAATAACATGGGTACAACAAATGCAGTGTTAATGGGAATTATATTAGCTAGCATGATGTGTATCGATTTAGGCGGTCCAATCAATAAGGCAGCCTACGCTTTTACTGTCGGATTGTTGACAACAAATACCTATATGCCAATGGCAGCAACAATGGCGGGTGGTATGGTCCCTGCAATTGGTATGGCCATTGCGACTTTCATTGCTAAAAATAAATTTAGTACAGGAGAGAAAGATGCAGGTAAGGCTGCTTTCGTATTAGGTTTATGTTTTATTTCCGAGGGTGCTATTCCCTTTGCAGCTAAAGACCCAATGCGTGTTATTCCAACTTGCATTTTAGGTGGTGCTGTAACTGGAGCACTTGTTGCATTATTCCATTGCGAATTAGTTACTCCTCACGGCGGCGTATTTGTTCTTTTAATTCCAAATGCAATTAACCATGCTTGGTTATATCTTGCTGCCATTGCAGCAGGTAGTATTGTTACAGGCATAAGCTATGCGATTGTTAAGAAAAAAATAGAAGAAAAAATTGTGACTACTGCATAATTAAAAAGGGAGAATATAAATTCTCCCTTTTTTATAAGTTTTATATGCTTAATTAAAAATCTTAAATTGAAGAGTATTCAATAATCAATTTTATATTATTCATATCACTTAATTTGAATAGCTCTTGCCATAATCTGTGTTGGCATGTCCTCTGCCAACATTACAGTTAAAGTAGGCTCTTTTTGCGATTTAGAAGATAAATTCTGAGACTCTAAAACTGTATTTACATCTTTTGGAGCTAATTTAAACATTGCACCCGTTACAGGATCTACAATTAAAATTCCAATTAAACCGCCAAAAAGAATATTACCAAAATACCAACCACTTAATGTCCCAGTAACCTCTACAGTTTTACTTTGATAACCTGCTTTACTAAAACTCACCTGATAGCTTTCAGGTTTAAAATAACCAGCTCCTTTTTTCAAGCTTACAGTGGCTGGAGTTTGACCAGTATGGATTTTTACTCCTTTACGATTTTTAATCTCAATTGTTGCAGACTCTGGAACACTAGTGAAAGTGACTGTTTGTGAAGAACCAGAAACAATAGTTGCACAACCATTAATTCCCAAAGTTAAAGCAATCAACGAAGTAAGTAATAATTTTTTCATGATTAAGCCAAAAGTTTTATCAGTATTTATTGGAATGCGCACTATAGTTAATGAAACAAAAAATAACAATTAAAATACAATTTATTAGAGTAACAATTAAGCAATCATCTAAAGTAAGAGTTATTAAAAATATAATTTATAGACAAAAAAGCTAAATATATATGGTCAATCATTCCATCAGTTAATTTAATTTTACTTATAACAATCAATAGTTTAATTAATAAATCAAATTTATTTCACTAAATAAGAGATGATTCATGTTAAATGTATGGTAAATTTCACGAACCATAAAATAAATTAAATAACTGATATTTATAAATATTTATTATTTAAATGTCTTGATTTTTCATAATTATGACTTTAGAGACAAAAACTATCTCGTTCAATGCCACGTTCAAATCATAATTTTTTTTCTACGATGCGCTTGTAAGCCAATATCGTTCAATTAACGATCAAGCAAGCCTAGATGCAATCTTGTATATCTGTTCAAAGATTTTAAGGAATTAATGACTATAACTTATCAAGTCACATTAACTTTCAACAAACTTTGACCATAGTAGAAGAGTATTTTTAGTTTGTGCAAAGTATAGGAAAACTTATCAAGACAAGGTCCTTTAAACCATGTCATTGTTAAATTTAGCTATATAAATTTTGCTCACCAAGTAAAGTCCTGATATAACTTGCTTGATGAAACTATATTTTTCAACTATTAAAGATAGTTCACCAGAAATGCGATCCACCAAGGTATGGGGAAAAGTCAATGACAAAGAAGTATGCGCGTTTTTTACCTACAACAGAATCTTTTACTCTTGAAGATTTTCCATATTATTGGATTACTCAAGTACATGCTCAATATGTACAAAACATTGATAATGCTTTAAAAAAATATGGTTTAGATAACTCACGTCGACGCATTATGTTGGCTTTAAGTAGTAAGCCCCATGCAAGTGTTTCTGAACTTTCAGATATGATTATTTCAAAAATGTCGACAACCACCAAGATTGTTTATCGTTTAAAAGATGAAGGTTTGGTTGAGACTTATTCTTGTCAGACCGATGGTCGAATCACCCGCGTAGTACTTACAGACAAAGGTACTGAAATGATCAATAAGATTAATGACCTAACCAGCGTAGTACTCGAACAATCTTTCGAAGGTATCACCCCTTTGCAATTAGAAAAAATGATGGAAAGTTTAAAATTACTTTTAAAGAATCTTTCTCGTTAAAAATAGGATAGACATCTTATTAAGCTCTCCTAGGAGAGCTTTTCTATTTTAATGCCTCGTCTGGGTATTGATAGAAACAACACCTCACATAAAATAAGCAATTAACTTCTCATCTGTTGACTTGAGTCCTTAACTCCAGTAGAAATTCTCTTTCAACAACTGCATAGCAAATTTTTGAAAATGGCTAAAAGAAAATACAAAAGTGACAAATTTCAAGTGCGTCGTATTAACCGTCAATGGTGGGTACTTGAAAAAGACCTTGAAACAAACTGCTATTTTAAACATGAACGAGTAGCAACAAAAACCTTAGCAAACAACTATGCTGATGATTATATTGAACAATATTATATGAATCTCTATATTCAACAAGAGTTGAAAAAACCTGAAACTGTATAAAAAAGCCATTTGGCTTTTTTTTATTTTTAATATTTAAAGATTATAAGGTCAAAAATTAAGAATAAAAAAAACCTACATCTTGGGGAAAATGTAGGCTATAAAATGCACAAAAAGGAAATATATATCCTTCTTGATGAAAAGAATTTTA
The DNA here is from genome assembly GCF_000196795.1 of Acinetobacter oleivorans DR1. Lineage (NCBI taxonomy): Bacteria > Pseudomonadati > Pseudomonadota > Gammaproteobacteria > Moraxellales > Moraxellaceae > Acinetobacter > Acinetobacter oleivorans. The sequence continues at coordinate 1,732,437 of NC_014259.1, read as the reverse complement.
CGATAATATAAGCCTTTATTTTATATTACTTTTGTAAACTTAATAGTGGTTATTGTATTTATTCAGACTTTTAAAAACCTCCCCGTCTTTATATATCGTGGTTAAATTTTGGCTTATTAAGATTTTAATCCTCGCAATTTAATCCTTCTCATTTTTATAATTTATTTTCATGGCTTTTATTAAGATAGTTCTGCAGAGACAAATATAAGCTTCTGTTTTAATAAGTTTTTTACAAAAATAAGCATAAATCTTTTTTTAACTTAAGACAGATAAAAATTAATAAATAACAAAAACATAAATTAAATATTAAGTATATAATTTATTTAAGATCTCAATTTTAGTTCAAAAAAAAGACAATTGAAATTTATTTATTACTGTTTTGATTACTACAGAAAGATTACAATAACGACTAATAATTAGATTACCCGCCCATACAATCTTTCTAGGCATGTTATGACTTCAATGTCGAACAACACCCAAAAGCATTTTATTGTTGAGCAGATTCCACTACCGACTTGGGTCAGTGATGAAAATGGCTTGATATTATATTGCAATGTAGAGTGTACAGAATATTGGCAGGATACTTTTTCTCCATTACCTCAGCAATGGTTAGATTTTATATCTCCTGTCGATTTAGACGAAGTCAAAAATAGATGGCTCGAAGCAATTCGCCTGCAAAAAAGAATAGAATTAAAATGCCGACTTTTACAAAGTGGCAATCAATATAGATGGTGCAAACTTTCCATTCAAGCATCTAAATATCGTGGCTCTTCTTTAGCCAGCGAATGGTATGTCAGCTTTTTAGATATTGATCACGATATTCAAGAGCAACAAAACCTACAAAAGAATATTGAAATACAAAATCAAATGTTAGACATCAGTGTAGATTGCATTAAAGTATTAAATGTAGACGGCACAGTTTCTCATATGAATAAATCAGGATGCCTCGCTCTAGGTGTCCCTGTTGATGAAACAAAATTTGGGATGAAATGGCTTGAGCTTTTGCCACCTCATATTCGTAAGCGTGGACGTGTCGCTTTAAAAAAAGCCCTTCAAGGCAAAGTTGCCAGATTCGCTGGAATGAGTTGTTTACCAGATCAGGATCCTGAATATTGGGATAATATGTTGACCCCGATTCATCGGGAAAATGGTGAAATCATACAGATACTGTGTGTATCCCGTAACGTCACTCAACAGCATCTGACAGAAAATCAACTTAGAAATATGAGTGAAAGAGATGAGCTGACCGGATTATGTAATCGGCGTTCATTTAAATTTCAGCTTAAACGGACCCTCGCATATTCAAAAGACAGCCAAACAAGTGTGGGTTTACTATTAATTGACCTTGATCATTTTAAGCATATTAATGACACATTAGGGCATAGCGCAGGCGACCATCTTTTAAAAGTTTTATCCAAACGGTTTAGTCATTGTGTTGATGATGAAAGATGCTTTGTCGCAAGACTGGGTGGAGATGAATTTGCGGTTATTATTAATAACCTTAAATCTGAAAGTGATGTGCGTGACCTAGCAGCGATCTTACTTCAGCAGCTAAATCAACCTATTACCTATTTAGGCAATGTTCTAAATGGTGGTATGAGTATTGGCTGTGCGATTTATCCTCAAGATGCCGTCGACCAATCAGGTTTACTCAGTTGTGCAGATATGGCATTGCATGATTTAAAAGCACGTGGTCGTGGTGGTATTCGCATGTATGACCCATGCATGATGCAAATGACCGAAACAGTCGCTTCTCAGCTTAATTTAGCACGTCAGCTTATTCGTCATCATACCATCCAGCCCTACTATCAACCTAAAGTAGATTTAAAAACTCATCGTGTTGTAGGTTTTGAAGCTTTATTGCGATGGCATACAACTTCCGCTCAAAGAGGCTATCCTTCTCAAATTGCAGAGGCTTTTAAAGATTATAATTTAGCGAGTAAAATCGGTGAAACGATGCAACATCAAGTTTTACGTGATATCGCAAAATGGATAGATCTTGGCATTAAGCCTCTTCCTGTTTCGCTCAATGCCGCGCCTGTTGAGTTTTTAAGAGACAACTATGCTGAACGGCTTTTGAAAAAGATCAATCAATTTCAAATTCCAACACATTATATTGAAGTAGAAGTCACTGAACATATGTTGGGTGATCGAGGTTCAGAGTATGTGATCCGTGCACTTAATAAATTAAAACAACATGGCGTACATATTGCTTTAGATGACTTTGGTACAGGTTTCTCATCGCTTACCCATATTCGTGACTATCCAATTGACAGTTTAAAAGTAGACTGTAGTTTTATACAAAAGATGCAACATGACCCATCAATTTATGCGATTGTTCAAGCAATTGGATTACTCGCTCCAAATTTATCACTGGGGCTTATTGCAGAAGGAATTGAAACCCCTGAACAAGAAGAACTACTTCGACAATTTGGATATAGTATAGGCCAAGGATTCTTGTTTGAATCTGCTATAGATGCCAATCAAGTCATTTCAATACTTAAGCAGAATCAACCTTACTTAGAAAGTCATTATCATGCTTTAAGATAAAATTTATAATAAAATCTCTCATCTTTCTCCATACTAAAAATAAACAATAATCTTTCAAAAATTGTTCATAATATAAGCATAAAGATAATAAATCGGTGTTTTGGCACCATACATTGTCACAGGACAATAAGGAGCAATATATGAGTTATCACCATATCTTGGTTCCAGTCGATGGTTCTCCTACTTCACTCATTGCTGTCAATCATGCAGCAGCACTTGCTAAGGCCTTTGGTAGTAAAGTGACTCTAGTATATGCGCTTACTATAGATCCTTTTATTTCTGTAGAATTCATTGATAGTACAGAATTAGCACAGGATTACTTTAATAAAGCTAGAGCATCTATTCAGGGTATTTTAGACCAAGCGAAAGAACAATTTAGCCAACATGGAATTTCTGTTGAAACAAAAATTGTTGAGGGTCAAACAATTCACACAGAAATTATTAAAGCCGCTACTGAACTCAAAGCTGACCTATTAGTGATTGGTTCTCATGGTCGAAAAGGGTTTAAAAAGTTCTTCTTAGGAAGTGTGACTCAAGCTCTTTTAGGAGAAATTCATTTACCGGTATTAGTCGTAACTGAATAATTTTTCTTAAGCTAAAAAAACCGATCTTATGTAGATCGGTTTTTTAATGGCCTGTGTTACTGAGCTTTATATGTAAATTTAATCAGAGACCCAGGGTTTTCTAATGTGTTCGTTACAGAGCCATCATCTTTTTGGACATTTCCGGCTGTATCAGTCAACACGTATAAAACATTTCCATCTGGACTTGCAATCACGTCACGATAACGGTTGTTGCTTTTAAACATTGGTACCGCATCATCATAAGTCGCACTATACGTTGGATCTAACTTAATACGGAAAATAACACCACGTTTTAAAGATGGAACCAATAATGTATTTTCCCAACCAGCAATTGCTTTTTTGCCGCCCTTATAGACATAAGCAGATGACGGCGCAACGGTTGGCCAGCAAATGTAGGTCATATCCCCACAAGTTGGATCATTATAGTTATAGCTATCCTGCACGGTATATAAAGTTTTTAACGGTGATACAAAGTTTTTACCAGTCCATTCAGACTCTTTCGTCACAGGTACACCTGCCGCTACTTTTACTCCGTTTTGCCCTAAATCTTTAATTTGTGACTTATTGGTTGCTGCCGAATAATTTGCATAGGCATAGCCGCTGTCATCTTTATAACCCGCTACATTTGGCCAACCATAGTTACCACCCTTAACTATGAGGTTAATTTCATCATCAGAGTTTGGACCTTGTTCAGATTGCAACAATTTACCATTTGGAGTAAATGCTAAGCCCTGCGGATTACGGTGTCCGAGCGTATAAATATGGCTAACCACCCCGTTAAAACTTGGATTATCTTTTGGAATACTTCCATCAAGATTTAAGCGTAGTACTTTACCCATATAGGTATGATAGTCTTTGCTACTCACTTCTTGTTGAGTCGGCGTATGTTGTGCTTGATTTGGCAAGAATAAATAAGCAAGCTGGTTACGCCCTTGATCACCAATCGTATAGTAAATCTTTTGGTCTGGACCAATGACAAGACGACCGGATTGATGGTCTTTTGATGAAGGTAATCCTGCTAATAAATCGACTGGCTTCTCAAGAGTATCAGTTGACTTGTTATAGGTATATCGACGAATAATCGTTTGATTCGGTAGTTCTTTATCTGTAGATTTCGGATTTTTAAATGTACCCGAAATGTAGATATAAGGATTATTTTTAAAATCAGGATGGAAAGCAAAGCCTAATAAACCATTTTGTCCATCAGCATCATTTACAATCTCAGGCACCTGAAAAACTGTTTTTACACTGCCCGACTCCGGATTCACTCTTAGAATCTTACCTGTTGCGCGCTCTGTTAACCAAATTTGATTATCAGGTCCCCACAACAAAGCATGTGGCTTATTTAAATTAGATAGAATAACTTTCTTGTCAAAGTTTTCTGATTTCGCTTTAGCAAATTGAGATGGAGTTAGAGGAATATCAGCAAATGCTGAGAGTGTAACTAGCTGAGCAGCGCCTAATAAAGCAATTTTAGCCAATAAATGTTTATTCATGTGTCCACCTTATAAATTGTCAAAATTTTCCGAGAATTTTTAAACCTCTAATAAAGGGTTTGTAAAAGTTCTCTATATGATTTGTATTATGATGAATAACGAATCTATTAAAATCTAAATTTCTGAAAGGCTCTGTTGCATAAAAGTAGCTATTAAAACTGAATAAACTCTCTTTAAGATGAGCAACTTAACTATACGATTTATCTATTCAATTCATTTTATATCTGAAACTTTTTTGAAATGGCCATTATTTAAATAAATATTTATTAACGAAGTAATTGATAGTTAAAAATTAATACTCAAAGAGACAATTCTAATTATAAAAATATACATCACTAAAGATTAAAAGTTAGAAGCTGTAATTGAGAGCTATTTTTGCAATGAAGGTGTCTTATGTGTGCAAACTTTAAACCTATTAAGAAAACACATGCCAATCAATTAAACTTATTTGAACCCACTTTTGAATATAAGATGGATATTTTTCCAAGTGATGATTGCCCACTCATTTTATCGAATGAAAATGAGCTTGAGTGGAGAAAAGCTAAATTTGGAATGCTTCCCCCTTATGCCAAAGAAATTGCTTTCAAATACGCAACGTATAATGCCAGAACAGAGACAGTACAACAAAAGCGCTCTTTTAAACATGCTTGGTTAAATGACCAATTTGCGCTTATTCCTGTTGAAGCCATTTATGAACCTAAATATATCAATGGAAAAGCGCATTGGTATGGTATTTTCCGGCAAGATGAGCAACCTTTTACACTGGCTGCGATCTTTGAAGAAACACTTATTGATGAACAGAAAGTTAGATCAATGTCGCTATTAACAATCAATGCTGATCATCACCCTTTTATGAAACAATTTCATAAACCAGATGATGAAAAACGCTCAGTTATTGTAATACCAGATGATCTTAGAAATGATTGGCTCAACTGCACTCATTCTGAAGCAAAAGATTTTTTCTTAGATATGCCTGCGAATGAATTTACCTCAATGCCGAAAGCTGAAATGAAGAATTATGATTAAATTGGTTTAGTCGACTTAGGTTAGTCAGCCTTAAAAACTTATGCTATTCTTCGGGCACTTTTAGATGCCTCAAATCTTTATACCTATGACACTTACGCCACCTTAAGTTTATTTACCCTTATTCATTGTAAATAACTCATCACTGTTTAGTGATGTGGTGTAGTCGCTTGTGTTGGTATATCACATCACTAGCCTTTCAAAATTTAGAACTTAGGCTATTTCTCATGTTATCGAATGTCCGAGAACAATGGTTCTCTAATGTCGGCGCAGATATTCTTTCTGGTCTTGTTGTGGGTCTTGCTTTAATTCCAGAAGCAATTGCATTTTCAATTATTGCGGGTGTGGATCCCAAAGTCGGTTTATATGCATCCTTTTGTATTGCCGTTATTATTTCTTTCGTAGGTGGTCGTCCCGCTATGATTTCGGCGGCTACAGGCGCAATGGCTTTGGTTATGACAACGCTCGTAAAGGACCATGGGCTTCAATACTTATTTGCAGCAACAGTATTAACTGGCGTCATACAGATTTTGGCAGGATATTTCAAACTCGCCAAACTCATGCGTTTTGTTTCTAAATCGGTGGTTATTGGATTCGTGAATGCTCTCGCCATACTTATCTTTATGGCTCAATTACCAGAATTGGTAAATGTGACGTGGCATGTCTACTTATTAGTAGCAATCGGCTTAGGAATTATTTATCTATTCCCCTATATTCCAAAAATTGGAAAGTTCTTTCCCTCACCTCTTATTTGTATTGTAGTGGTCACATTACTCGCTATTTTTTTAGGTTTTGACGTTCGAACAGTGGGTGATATGGGATCATTACCAGATACGTTACCTATATTTCTAATTCCGAATATTCCTTTTAATTTAGAAACACTCCTTATTATTCTTCCATACTCGTTAGCCCTTGCCGCGGTTGGCTTACTTGAATCGATGATGACTGCAACAATCGTTGATGAAATGACAGATACATCTAGTGATAAATTTCAAGAATGTAAAGGTCAAGGTATCGCAAATATTGCTTCAGGTTTTATGGGCGGCATGGCAGGTTGTGCCATGATTGGTCAATCAATGATTAATGTAAAATCGGGTGGTCGCACACGTTTATCCACTTTCTGCGCAGGCATATTCTTACTTATTTTAGTTGTATTTTTAAGTGGTTGGTTAAAAGTGATTCCCATGGCTGCTCTGGTTGCGGTCATGATTATGGTATCGATCAGTACTTTTGAATGGAACTCTCTGACTCAATTTAAAAATAATCCTAAAAGTAGTAATGTCGTTATGATCGCTACCGTTATTGTAGTAGTTGCTACCCATAATTTAGCGCTAGGTGTGTTAACTGGTGTATTACTTTCAGCACTTTTCTTAGCAAATAAACTTGAAAATGATATTCGTATAGAAACTTCATTCGAGAATCGAGCTCGTCTATATGAATTAAGAGGTCAAATATTTTTCAGTTCATCTGAAAAATTTATGCAAAGCTTTAACTTTAAAGAAGAAATTAAAGAAGTCATTATTGATCTTACTCACTCTCATATTTGGGATGTGACTTCAGTTGCCATGCTAGATTCAGTAGTAAATAAATTTCAAAAGAACGGTATTCAGGTAACGGTCCGCGGTTTAAATGAAGCCAGTTCAATCATGATTGATAAATATGGTACTCATGCAAAAATCTAAAAAAGGTCCTTCGGGACCTTTTCCAATTTCAAGACATACTTCTTATTAAGGTGATTTATATAACAATCGATTTGGGCTACCAGAAGGATTTTTTACCACATTACTACTTGCTTGATTTAACAGATTAGTTGAGATTATCTGAGGTGTTGCTGTAGGTGTACTTTGCAACATTTCAGCTACGACACCAACAACATGTGGAGTAGCCATTGAAGTTCCATTTAAAACTTTAGTTGCGGTATTACTCCCAATCCATGAAGAATTGATCTGGCTTCCTGGCGCAAAAATATCAACGCAGCTTCCATAATTAGAATAACTCGCTCGTGTATCAGTATCATCTGTAGCAGCGACAGTGATTGCTTTACTCACTCTTGCTGGAGAAGAACTACATGCATCTGCATTAGAATTTCCTGCAGCGACAACCATCACATAACCGTTATTAAATAAGTTTTCTACTGCGCTATCTAAGGATGTGTTCGCATCACCGCCTAAAGACATATTCACCACAGCTGGCTTTTTACCATTTTTTAATATCCAATCTAACCCCGCAATCACGTTACTCGAAGCACCAGACCCATCACATCCTAAAATTCGTATTGGTACTAAACTTACGTTCTTAGCAACACCATAAGTACTGCCACCAACCGTTCCTGCTACATGAGTACCATGCCCATTACAATCCGTTGTACCATTTCCATCAGAGATCGCGGTATAGCCACTTAATACTCGTCCAGAGAACTGTTGATGTGTAGATAATATTCCGGTATCAACAATATAAGCTGTTGTGCCCGAGCCTGTTTGTAAATATGAATAAGCTGAATTTAAAGGTAAGGTTTTCTGATCAATACGATCTAAACCCCAATCTGGATTGCTTTGTGTAGTTACATCAATTTTCATGACTGTGTCATTTTCTACTGAAAGAACTTTAGGATTTTTTTTCATGGCTTCAACAAAAGCACTACCCGCAACATCGGGTAAATAAATTGCAAATCCCTTAAGTACAGTATCATAAGTCTGTAATATCTTTCCCCCATGTTGTTTAGCAATACTTTGTGCAAAATCATTAGAAGGACCAACATCCTTATTGAGAATAACAATATATTGGTTTTTAATAATTCCTTTAGCTTCCAAAGAAGTTGGTACAGAATTTGTTGTAGCAGGTGCTGCATAGACTAGATTGACGGCGGCCATTGATAAGAAAGCAGCCGATATTTGGCAAAATTTCATAAAAAATCTCCATATTTTTTACTTCAGACATCGTTGTTATGATCAGTACAGTCTTTATATTTAGAAGTTAAAATTTTTTAGAAAGGAATTTTTATTATATTCTCCATCTATTATAACCAAGTCATATTTTCATAAAACTTGGGCCTATACAATACTCTTATCTTTTTCTATTAAAAGTGAGAACCAATTCAAATAAATTAAAAAATCAAAAGTTATTTTACTCTATTGATAATTTAGATTAGCTGGGATGTATGATGTAAAAATATATAATCATTAAAAATAATATAAATGTAGAAATAATGAGATATGTTCCAATGGTGTTAAAACTTCTTAAAAATTTCCAGATATCCATAAATAAAATATAAAACAGTAAGTTATATAAATTTTTGCAAATTTCAATCCTAGCTTCAACCAAAATAAATTTACAATTTCTTTAACTATACATATTCAGTATTAAATATGTAAAGATATATTACTCAAGTCTCTATTACTTACCGATTCTATAAATTTTTAAATGATCTTAAATATATAGACAAACACTAAAATTAATAAAACCTATCATTTTTTAATTTTAGTTCTGGCAACTCAACCGTACATCCTGCTAAATGATGTCTACAGTTAGCACTATATTCAATAAAGCCACCTTTAATAAAGTAATTACAATGACCATACATAATTATGAGCTGATCAAAAGTTGGTTTTTCCAAATTATTATTAAAAGTCCATTGGTTACCATTAGAAAAAGGATAAAGTACAGGAATATAGTGAAGATACCCGCAACCTGGACACATATGTTTATACATGCCACCTTCAAAATATTGTACTTTCATAAAGGCTCCTTTATAAATAAAAAAACCAACTCATGAGAGCCGACTAAATCAATTACTTTCAAATGCTATATATTATTTAATTATTCTTATAGCTTTTATTTTCTTATAATTTATCAAGCCTATATGACAAATTCATGAATGATAAGTCAGCTTATATTTTAATTAATCTACTTATTAAATGATAATTCGAGTTAAATCATGAAAAAACCCTAGTTTATTTCTTATTTATGACAGGTCTATCTTATTCATTCATATTAATCTTTGGATAAATATTATAGCTATATCACCCTTTATCTTATTGTTTTTAAAAGTCAAATAAAAAAGTCCGCATCTTGGGAAGCTACGGACTTAAAAACTCAACTAAACAACAGCTAAACAATTTATTGTCTAGTGAGAAAGCACTATCTTTTTAATCTAATTAAGTTCCACTGTTAGGTCAACAACAATAAATAATTTCTATAAAAAAACAGGTTAAGATGTGATTCACCTCACACTTTATCTGTCTATAAAATTAATTACTCATACAATCACATTGCATATATTTTAATTCGACTGCTTAAACTAATATCGACTTAAAATAGTGTTCTAAAATAGAATAATGATTAACTTTAGGAATAAGCTTAAAAGAAACAAAATCCTGATCTTGCTCTTTTTTAATATCAAAATAATTTTGGCTTTGCCATTTCAACTCTTCGAGCTCAAGTTCACCACAGAAAATTGAACATGGAATAGTGACTCGATCACTGTGATGAACAGGACTATATTTTAAGATATCTTCGCTTGAAAGATTGAGAGCATGGTTTAAATGAGTGCTTTGTATAGGCCTTAAGTCATAAATTCCACTTAACAACACCATCTCAGATATGAATGGATGGCCTAATGACAAAGCAGCCAGGTGCGCCCCTGCTGAATGCCCCACCAAAACTACCTCATTAGTTTTCCAGTCTTGCTCTCGAATAAAATCGAGAGCTTGATTAACTTGAGAAACAATATCTGAAATTTTGCTTTGTGGTGCCAAATCATATTCTAAAAGAACACACTGGGCTCCTTTTGCTAGAACATAGGGTACGATGAATCCAAAATCTGATTTATCACACCATTGCCAATAGCCACCATGAATAAAAATAACAGTCTTTTTGGCTTGCTCTAATGGGAATAAATCTAAAGTTGATCTTGGGTGCGGACCATATTGAATATCTGCAATATGAATAAACTCTTGGTAGCTCAGTAAACTTGTCCGTTGAAATTCTGCCAATATCTCATGTTCATTAGCCACGGTTCTAGCATTGTCATAGGGTCTCATAGGTCTCTCACTTCAACGATTCTTCATGAGCATTTAAAGCAAGCTTGGCTGATGACCGTTTTAAATAATAGAAAACAGTAAGCACAACAACTAATGGAACTCCAAATTGTAAAGTTGACTTGAATTCATTGGTAAACCATGTGGTGACTGTGATACTTAAAATTGCGATTAACCCCAACAGTGAAATTAACTGGCTTGCTGGAACCTTAAACTTTAATTGCTGGCCTTTTCGTGCCATGTGCCTTCTGAAACACATATGGGTAACAAAAATACTGCCCCAAGTGAACAGTGCACCAAACATAGATAAAGCAATCATGATCGGGAATGCCGAGCTCGGATTAATGGTATAAACAATACTCGCGATCCCAATACCCACTGCTGACAATAGCAACGCGTTGATTGGTACGCCATTATGACTAATACGACCAAATAGTTTTGGTGCATCACCTGCGCGTGACAAGCTAAATAGCATACGTGTCGAGATATACAACATACTATTCATGGCGGATAAGGCCGCGACAATTACAATAAAATTTAAAATACTGTCCGCATATGGAATACCTACAATTTTCATTACCATCACAAAAGGGCTAGTCGCATCGGCTCCAATTAAAGTTGTCCAAGGAACAAGTGCCACAATGAGAAATAAAGACAGTAGATAAAATAGTATTAAGCGAATTGCAGTACTTTTAAACGCTTTCTTAACGGCTCTTTCCGGATCTTTAGCCTCACCAGCCGCAACAGCGATCATTTCAATACTTAAATAACTAAATATTGAAATAATTACCCCGATCCAGACCCCACTAAAACCATGAGGAAAAAAGCCACCATGCTCGGTTAAATTAGAGAGAACCTGTTCTGTTCCTCCATGACTTTGGGTCAGAATACCAATTGCTAAAAGAATAAATACAATAATTGCAAAGACTTTTATGGTCGAAAACCAATATTCAACCAAACCAAAAGCTTTAACACTATATGCATTAACCACAAGCAAAGTCAGCGAGAAAAAAGCGATCCAGACCCAAGAGCCTACATCTGGAAACCATAATTTCATATAGTTAGCTACTGCTGTAATTTCTGTACCGACCGCTAATACAATACATGCCCAATAGCAATAACGGACTAAAAACCCAGCAAGAGGACTTACATAATGCTCAGCATATGCTCCAAATGAGCCTGACGTAGGATGCTGAACTGTCATCTCAGCCAAACAAGCCATAATAGCAAATGCGATTAAACCACCAATAGCATAGCTCACGATGACAGCTGGCCCAGCAAAGCTAATTGCAAACTTGCTTCCCATGAACAGCCCTGTACCAATCGCTCCACCAATTGCAATCATTCCCATCTGTTTTGCGGATAATTTCTTATGTAAACCCGCTTCTCGATTTTGTATTTCATCAAAACTGCTCATAGGCTCTCCTAGCCATTCTTCTGATATTAACCTTTAACGATCAGGTCACTTCACTACGTACCAGATAACGCTCATTTTTCCATTCACTATTCAACATAATCTGCTTAAGTTGCTGTACGGCATTCCAAATATCTTCGAAACCTAAATATAGAGGTGTAATTCCAAAACGTAATACTTCCGGCTCTCGGTAATCCCCAATCACACCACGAGCAATAAGCGCCTGAATAATTTCATAACCAAACTCATGTCTATAACTGACATGACTGCCACGATAGTTATGGTTTAAAGGTGTGATCAATTCAAAACCAAACTGAGGACATTCTTGTTGAACAAGTTGAATAAACAAATCAGTTAATTTGAGGGATTTCTCGCGTATTTGTTGCATATCAGCTTGTAAGAAAATATCGATACCACATTCGATTAGACTCATCGAAATGATAGGTTGTGTTCCACACAAATAACGACGAATACTGTTAGCTGGTTCATAGTGCTGAGCCATATCAAATGGTTTTTTGTGCCCCCACCAGCCTGATAAAGGTTGCCAGAACTGATCACGATGCTTCCGATTTACCCATAACAGCGCTGGAGAACCTGGGCCGCCGTTTAAGTATTTGTAAGTACAACCAATCGCAAAATCACTGTTGCTCTGATTAAGATCCATAGGCACCGCACCAACCGAGTGACATAAATCCCAAATAATCAAAGCATCTTTAGCGTGAATTTGTTGATTAATAGACTCCATATCATAGAAATATCCAGTCCGATAATTCACATGAGAAAGAACAACGACAGCCACATCTTTTACTAAAACACGAGATAAATCATCGGCCCCATCAATCAATTCAACTTGATAACCTTGATTAATCAAGTCTATAAAGCCTTCAATAATATAAATATCGGTTGGGAAGGCATCTTTTTCTGCAACAATAATTTTACGTTCCGGAAATTTTTCGGCTTGAATTTTTACCGCTGCGGATAAAACTTTAAATAAATTTAAGGTGGTTGAATCTGAAATAACCACTTCCCCTTTTTCGGCACCGATAAGCTGTGCAACTTTATCTCCGAGCCTAGTCGGTAGCCCCCACCAATCTGCTTTATTCCAACTATTAATGAGGTCCTCGCCCCACTCTTTTGAAATAATATGCTGAGCAACCTCTAATGATTTCTTTGGTCTTGCACCTAAAGAATTACCATCTAAATAAATGACATTTTTTGGCAGTGCAAATTCATCTTTAAACTTTTTGAGTTCATCATCCTGATCCCAATAGAGGCATTGTTCGCGAGTAATCATTTGTTATTTCACCTATTTTCAACATTTCCTTTGTATTTGAATTTTATCACGCCAATTCTTTCGATTTATTCGATAATATTTGATTAAAATTTGCTATTTTCGTATAAAATTCGAATTAAAATTAAAAAACATGGATGAAATTCGAAAATGAATGTGGATGCAATCGACCTAAAAATCCTAAAGTATTTACAAGATAATGCTCGGTTAAGTAACCAAGAACTGGCCGATCTCGTTAACCTTTCGGCTTCAGCTTGTCATCGGCGTGTTAAAATTTTAGAAAGCAATGGTGTAATTGAAAAATATCAAGCGAAAGTTAATTATGAAAAACTAGGCATAAAAATTGAGGCAATCGTCGAAATAAAACTTGCCCAGCTAACAGAAAATGATCACAACTTCTTTTTAAGTCAGATCAAAAATTTTGATGAAGTCATTAATGCATATATTATTACTGGTGAATCTAATTATGTTTTACACGTTGCGACCAAAGATTTGAGTTCCTTTTCTCATTTCGTCATTAACACCTTAAATAAAATAAAAGGTGTAGTGAGCATCAATTCCAAGATCATTTTACAGAAGATTGTGCAAAAACCACTTTAACTTCTCATTTTCAATTAAAGAGCCATCTCATGATCGAAACAAAACGTTTAATTTTAAGACAATGGAAAGAAAGTGATTTTGAGTCTTTTATAACAATGGGCTTAGATCAAGATGTTATGCAATTTTTCCCAAATCTCTTAACACCCCAAGAAAGCCTTAATTTAATCGAAAAAATTTCATCTCTCATTCATGAAAATGGTTGGGGCTTTTGGGCAGTAGAATTAAAAGAAACCCATCAATTTATCGGGTTTATTGGTTTACACAGCCAACCTGAACAATTTGACTTCTCTCCATGTGTGGAAATTGGATGGCGACTTGCAAAAGAATTTTGGAAACAAGGTTATGCAACAGAAGGAGCAAAAGCAGTTTTAGATTATGGTTTTAATATACTGAATTTAGATAAAATCGTTTCATTTACTGCTACGATTAATACACCCTCTCAAGCTGTCATGGAAAGACTGGGAATGCAAAAAGTTAAAAACTTCGAACATCCTAAAGTTCCTCTTCATCACGAATTAAGAGAACATGTGCTATATGAAATCACGAATGCTTACTCATCAAAGTCATAACCGACAGAGGTCGAACACTCCCAATATTCATTAAGTTTATCTGCTATTTCTTCTTTTTCCATAGTGGTAAGCACATAGAAAAGTTTAGCCTCTTTATTTTTTCTTAGAATTAATAAATTGTAATAATCATACTCAGGTCCATTCAGCCCTAAGTTAAGTTGTGACTCACAATGTTTTTCTGCTTTGTAGTGCCACTCAAGTTTATAAGTATCAAGGCCATCAGCAGCATTGATTACGATACCGTCATTGGTTCCACCAATAAATCCAATTTTCATTGCTTTCTCTAAGTTCTTATAGGAATAATTTTAAATATAACTTTAAATAAGTATCCTTCAATTTATAAAATGTTTGTCAATACGTATGCTATGTAAACAAACTTAATCCTAGGGGCTAAAAATCTTAAATAAATTTTAAATATTTTTAATTTAAAGGAGGAATTTTCCACTAAAACTGCTTCATTATTATTTTTTATTTTACCAAATTCCACGTTATAATTTCAAACCATTTATCTTTCCTATCCGTCCTATGAAGCTATGTAAATTTTAGAAAATTATTGGATGGAGTTTTAAATTAGTTTGAGTATTTATAAGTTTATTTAATTTATGATTTTAAAAGGTTATATGGTAGATGTGTTTTAAAAATTTTGCTCTGAATGATTTTGGAGATATTTAAAAAAATGTCTAAAATCATAATGTTTGATAAGAATGGTACAATTAACAAGTAATTGATTTATTTAAACTAATTTACGAATATACAAGTTGTAATAAAAATATGTACACAAGTTTGTACAAAAATAATAAGTTATAAAAAAAGTTAAAGGATTTAGTTATGTGTGCAAATTACGAACCGATTGAAAAAGATCGAGTACACCTTCTTAATCTTTTCGAACCAACTTTTGACTATAAGACCGATGTTTACCCTGGTTACGATTGCCCTTTACTTTTTAGTAACAATGGCAAAATAGAATGGCGACAAGTAAAGTTCGGCATGATTCCACCATGGAAACATGATCTCAAGTTTTCTAAGTTCACATACAACGCAAGAACTGAGACGGTTGATAAAAAACCTAGTTTTCGACATGCATGGGCTAAAAGCCAGTTTGCTTTAATACCTGTAGAAAAGATCTATGAACCAAGATATGTAAATGGTAAAGCCGAACGTTGGGGAATTTATAGAAAAGACGGCTTGCCGTTCACAGTGGCAGCAATTTATGATTCAACGCTGATTGATGGCAAACAAGTTAGGTCTATGTCAATGCTGACTATTAATGCAAACAATCATCCTTTCATGAGTCAGTTTCACAAACCTGAAGATGAGAAACGGTCAATTATTGTAATCCCTGAAGAATACAGGGAAGATTGGTTGAACTGTAAAAAAGAAGATGCTGATCAATTTTTCTTTAAGATGCCCTTAGGTGAATTTAAAGCTGAATTTTTACCTAAAGCTTCACGCTAGCTAAGTCTTTAAAACTATTATTTTTTAATGTATCTTCTTTAAAATTTATATTAAGGAAACACATGTGAATATTTTAGTTGTCGGCAATGGCTTTGACTTATCACACTTTTTACCGACAAAATATGATCACTTTATGTTTGCCATGCAATCTATTCAAAATTTCAAAAAAAATAATATAGATATGGAGTTTAAAAAAATTTTTGGTGAGCTACTAGAAAGTGAACATTATTTTTTTGACAAAACCAAAACTTTATACGACACCAATAAAATAATAATTCCACACAATGATGTTAAAAGCATTAAAGACAAACTAAACAAGAACTCATGGTATAAATATTTTCACAATCATTTTACTGAAATAAAAACATGGATTGATTTTGAACAAAAAATTGAAGAGGCATTAGTTTTAGTTGCTAAAGCTATAGAAAAAATTGAAGAAAAATATAATACATATGGAATTTTTAATTATCCAGTTTATACAAAATATTCTGAAAGAATTAATCAATATTATTTCTCTGAAATACAATTCCACCTTTTATTATGCTTAAATCTTATTGAAGAGGAAGTAACTGCAAATAGTCCAGGATATAGGTATGGATTTATTTCTTCTTCTTTTTATACAGTACTGAATGATGAAAAATATGGATTTAACAGTCAGAAATATTTACAACATCTACAAGATCAATTAGATGATTTTATTGATCTTTTTAACTTATATTTATGCTTAGTTGTTGACAAACTATTACCTTTTAAAAAATTCAGTTTTAATAAATCTGATTGTATTGATGAAGTATTTTCTTTTAACTACACCACTACCTTTGAAAATTTTTATGAATCCCCTGTGACAATTCATTTTCTTCATGGAAAATTAGGAAAACAACACAATTTAGTACTTGGTATTTCAGAATTAAAAGATGGTTATCTAAAAAGTTTAAAAGCGTATGGCTTTACCAAGTATCATCAAAAAATTTATAAGAATACAAATTATCAATTCTTAAATTCAAAACTTAATGATTTAAAAGTGTTAAATGAAGCTTTAAGCGAGTCGAAATTAGACTATAGAGCTGGTGTACCACTACCTAGCAATATACCCTCTTACAATACATTAATAAATAGAATAAAAAATTCTATTGAGAATTTCGATTTAAATATACAAATTTGGGGTCATTCATTAGATATATCTGATGAAGTTTATATTAATGAAGTTTTTTCTTTTAATGAAATTTATGATAATAAAGTCAGAGTTTGTATTTATTATTTTGATCCAAAAGCAAAATTTGCCCTTTTGAATAATCTATTTCATATATTAGGAAAAGAAAAGGTTGAAACTTGGATGAAAAATGGCTGGCTTCATTTTGATGAAAATCCAAATTTAGTAAAAAATGATTAAACTTCTTTTCAAAATTAAAAATGCTTTTCAATTTAAGTGAAGAGCATTTTCCGACCAAATGCTCCTTCTAGCGCGACAACTTATGACTAGTCCTTATTTATCCACAACTTTTTAAATTTGAAATTTAACTAAGCTCTAGCATATCATCTTGAATATGTTACAAATTCAAGTTAGGGGATATTCTATGAGCGAAATTGCACCATCCATCATCCAGATAAAACCGTACCTCACACAAGGCGCTGTTTTATCTGAAGCCTTGTTAATCAAGCAAGTTGTACCATCAACTCACCTGCTTGTCCCTTACGCTCTTGAAAAAATTTCCGCTGGCTTCCCCTCTCCTGCACAAGACTATATAGACAAAGCGCTCGATATGAATGAGCACTTAATAAAAAATGAAACTGCAACTTTCATTGTCAAAGTTGCTTCGCTTTCAATGCTAAATGCAGGAATAGATATTGACGACGAACTAATTGTCGATCGCAGCTTAGATGCAAAACACGGCGATATTGTCGTGGCACTAATCGATAATGATTTTACAGTTAAGCGCCTAATGATCGATGAAAAAGGCCAATGGCTAAAAGCAGAAAATCCGGATTACAAAGATATTCATTTATTAGATGGCCAAGAATTAATAATTTGGGGCGTTGTCACCTGCATTATTAAAATGATTAGAAACTCATGAAACATGAGAACAAAGTCTTTTTCTTGATAGACGTCAATAACATGTACGTCTCTTGTGAGAGAGTCTTTGACCCGAGTTTAAACAACAAACCTGTGATTGTTCTCAGCAATAATGATGGGTGCGCCGTGGCGCGCAGCAACGAATCCAAAGCCCTAAATATAAAAATGGGTGTGCCGTTATTCCAAATTAAAGACATAGTCCAAAAACATAACGTAGTAGTGCTATCAAGCAACTATGTAATGTATGCCGAAATGTCACGGCGCTTTCATAAGATCCTTGCTTCATACGTAACAGATGAAGAGGTTGAGCCCTACTCAATCGATGAATGCTTTGTTGATTTCACAGCTTATGAGAAGAACTTTGATTTAGAAAAAGTCGGTCACGATATGCGGGCGAAGATATGGAAATGGATTGGTTTGCCCGTGTGCGTAGGAATTGGTCGCAGCAAGACGGAGGCAAAGATCTCCAATCATATAGCTAAGAAAAATCAAGGCTTTAACGGCGTTTGCGATCTCGTCAATATGGATCCATGTAATAAAGAATATTATTTTGATCAGATCGATGTAAGTGAAGTTTGGGGCGTTGGACGTAAGCATGCAAAGAAGTTGTATTCTATGGGAGTTAAAACAGTATTGGACCTAGCTTGTACTGAAGCACGCGAAAAGCAGCGTCAGTTTTCTATAGTCATGGCCCGTACCATTAATGAACTACAAGGCATGTCATGCATTGAGATTGAAGACACTCCGCCATCAAAAAAACAAATTATTAAATCGTGTTCTTTTGGAGCAAAAGTAACTGAGCTAAATGATTTGAAAGAAGCTATAGCAATGCATGCACAAGAAGCATGTAAGCGGTTGCGTGATGAAGAGTCACTATGTGGTTGTTTACTTGTGTTTGTTCAATCAAGTCCATTTGATGAAAGTGCGCCATTTTATAATAAGTCTATTACTGGCGCATTTTCTGAGCCTACTGATAGCGCGCTTGACTTTGTAAAAGCAGCGACAAGGATGTTGAACGAGATCTATAAAGAAGGGATTAAATACAAGAAATGCGGCGTAGTGCTGACAGGTCTAGAGCCAAAATCTGGCCATACCTATGACCTATTAACCGACTTTGAAATGATAGAAAAGAAAGAACAATTGATGAAGGCGCTTGATAACGTGCACACAAAATTCGGAAAGAAAAAGCTCGGTGTTGGTCCTTGTTATATACCTGGTCGAACTTGGTCAATGTCGAGGGATAAACTGACTAAAAACCCATTTATGTGGGATCAACTATTGACGATAAAGAGTTAATAACTCATTATTCTTAAAACAAACTTCACTAAACATTATGTCTCATAAATTTGAATTAATCGTTAAACTCTTTTTATCATATTTCTTTTTGTTACTTTTATGCTTTTTATTTTATGCTCTAATAGTTTTACCAGTAACAGAGGCAGAGAAGGTTAACGCAATTATTGGTTTATTCGGGTGGTCAGCAACAATATATGCTCCAATAGCGGCATATATTCTTTTAGATAACTGGAAGGCCCAAAATCACTATATTGTAAAAATTAATATCTTGATTGAAATGTTAGATACAATAGAAAGCTTCTCAAAATCAATAACCACCTTGAGAAACACAGATATATACGACCCCCTTTTTGAAAATAATATTGATTTTAATAGCGATTTAAACAAATTACAATTTGATTTACATGATTATTACCAAGTGATTAGGGATCATTTAAGTAAACTTGAAATTCTTGAAAATAAAATCAAACTTATTCAAAACAAAAATATTAACAATCCAGTATTTGGTGATTCATTGAGTCATGCCAAAGAACTAGCTATGAATTTATATATTGATATAATTTATATCTATACTCTATGCTTCAAACATAAAAAAGAAATTTATGATAGAGGCGAACGACCAAAAACATTCTATGTTAAATATAAACATGAAGATTTAAAAAGATTTATTAATTTAAGCTATATGAATGAATTAAATCTAGGAAATAAACTAAACTATAAATTTTCAGAAAGACAAACTCGAGTAATTGAAGAGCTGAATTGTAAAATTATGACTTTTAGGAATACTTTAGATTAAGTTTTTTAATGAAATATCACCCTAAACTCAAGCATGGGAAATTTAAAAGATGTTTTCTTCAACTTTAATAAAAAAATATTACTATATTTTAGTCAGTTACATTAAATTAATTTCAATGCGAAAAGTTAGTTTAAATAGAAAACTTATAGGGGTCTTCACCTGCATCCTAGTTTTTTCTTTACTAATATATATTGTTGCCATTTATCCTCTTAATGGGGATAAGGCTAGCTCTCTAGCTAGCATGTTTGGCTTTGCTGCGACTCTATTTGCTCCTGTAGCTGCACTTTTTCTATTGGATAACTGGAAAGAGCAAGTAAAATATAATGAACAGATTAATTGTTTGACTGCAATTCATAGGAACTTACATAATATAAGAAACAATATAATCGACATTCGAGAGCAAGATAACTATTTTTATTTTCACAAACTAGTTCGCTACTTATTAATCTCAGAAAAGGGAAATTTAAATCTCGAAAATCTAAAAATCCAATTTGATGATTATTATTTTAAAGAAATCGATAAATATATTCGTGAAATTATGTTTTATAACTCCCAACTCGCCTTAATCTCCAACAATCCAGAATTTAATTTATTTGGAATTGAACTACATCACCTTCAAAATAAAATCAAAGGCTTAAACCATGATTTTATTTATTTTAATAAAATAGTTCCTAATATAGACTTCTCAAGATTACAAGATATTGATTTTGATAATGAGTTTAAAATTATTGTTCAAAAGGCAGCTTATTGTAATTATCAATTCAAACAAATAGAAGGTATTGAATTTCTAAATATAATCGAAGAAAAAAATTATACTAAAAAATTATTTAATACATTAGACCAACTATTAATCGCAGTTCGAGAATATAGAAGAACTCTAAATTAGTTATTATAAAAAATAATATTTCTGTGAATTCAACGCTTTTATAAAACTACCGAAATTTAGTTAAATAGTTATCTTTTATAATTTATCTGAGAAATAATAAAAAATATACAGTATTGTCTACCCTCTCTTTGATATTCTTTCGCCACTTCAATAAAATAAGATGGAATTGATTTGGCAACCCCATATATAACAATCGGCTGCCCCACCACAGGAGGCGGCCAAGTAATTTCTGGGAACAGTATGTTCCTTATTAACGGTATTGCCGTTGCTTGTGTCGGTGACAAAGCAACATGTCCAACACATAAAGTTGTTGCAACCATTGTGTCTGGCGATCCATGTATGCAGATTTTTGGCAAAGCTGCCGCTCGTGTTAATGATTCCCTTTCATGCGGTTGCAAATTATTGCCTCAGCAAAACTTAGTTGTTCAAGACAATGGTGGTGGCGCAGCAGCATCTTCGAAATCTAGCTCGGCTCCTATGTCTCAACAACAACCGGCTACAGATAGTTTCGTTAAAGATCAGTACGAGAATTACTACATAGAAAATCAAAAAACAAAAATGGTTTCTTTCAAACCTGTATTAATGCCTTATGACCAGGATAGAGCTAATCTCTTAGGTGTACTTTCTCAGATGGCTTCGGGAGCATGTACGTTTGAAGTTACACATCAGGTTAAAAAAGACCAACTCTTCGTCACTGCTACGCTTCTCCCGCCTACGGTTAAGGGTGACGCGCAAATCTTCCCTGAAGGCGTTCTTCGTTTATTTAAGAAAGGCAAACAAATAAGCGACGTAATAAAGCTTAAAGTTGGCAAAGGCTACTGGAATACTGAAAACGACAAACAACCCGTTGGTAGTTGCGAAGTTAAACTCCCAGCCCCCGATTTAGAAGTAATTGAGGCTCATGTTACATTGAAATATGACGCAAAATTTGATGGTGGCCTAGTAACAACAATGCCACCAGACACCACTTATAAGTTTACAATTACATCGGCAGCAAGACGTAAAGCATGAAAAAGTATTTAACCCTAATTATTATTGGCTCAGCACTTCTAAGCGGTTGCAGCAACGCATCTGATGGCACTAAACAAAAGGAAGTAAAAACTGAGACGACAGCACCCAAAACATTGTCTGCTGAAGATCAGAAGATTATTGATAAGCACAATGAGTACGTTCAAAAATACTCTCTAGAAGATAAAGAAGTCTTTCAAAAGCACATGCGTGAAATACTTCCTGAGGTCGATAAAATCACAGACAAACGCAAGCGTGAACTACTTCAAATGAATATTTATATGATTTTGAATGACTATGACAAAGCACACGCTTTAAATGATAAGCAACTTGCAGAAAAACCAAATGACACAGCAAGACTTACATTTAGATGTCAGTTACTTGGATTACAAGGAGAAGCAGCCCCTACACTTAACAAGTGCTATGACTATGTTGCAGAAGTTCTAAAAGTAGAACTAGACAAACCAGAAAACAAGAAGGACCCAAACTACAAGCAAGGCGAGTTCTCCTACTTACTAGCTAAATACAAAGGTGGGCATCCCGAATATAAAGAGAAAATGAAGAGGTTTATTGATAGTATAAATGATGAAGCTCTAAAAAACCTCTTTAAAAACAATCTACGATACAGAAGTACAAAATTAATTAAAAAGCCCTGATCATTCAGGGCTTTTTTTAAAGGGCTTTTACGCAAATAGATACGTTTACATTGCTATTAATTGTATGTGCTGTACAACCACATAAAAGAAAGCTCAGTAATAGAAACTTCATTAGGCTTCAGAAACCCGAGTTGCTGTTACGCCTTTAAATTGCGGTAAAGAATAACGTTTACTTGCTGGTTGAGGTGTAAGTCCATACCAACGGAACTCTTGGAATTCAGACTCACTATACAGCGCATAACACACTTTATTTGATTGGTTTCCACCAAGACAAACGAGTTTTCCAGAAGACATATCTCGCCCTACGACAAAGCAAACATGGCCCCCACCCTTACGTGTTTTAATAGCAACACAACCATAAGCGGGTTTTGCTAACTTTGTGCCGTAATTCACATAATCCAATGCACGGTACCAATGTTTAGGATAAGCAATTCCTGCTACCTTCAAACAATGAGCCACGAAGGTTCCACACCAAGCTGTTTCATCATCGGCCCACCAAGCTTTAAGCTCTTTTAACCATTTCAAAATAGTTGGATTATGCTGTTTACCTGGTATTTCTTGCAGACCAAGATGCTTTTTTGCTTCTGCAATCCAAGCTAATTCATCAGGCTTTGTTGGAGATGGGATATTCAATAAAGAATTGATCCCTACTAACTGGCCTGTTAGTTGCGGGACATTAAGTCGTGGCTGAGAAATTTTCTTTCCAATCCATGACAGACCTAGCATTAAAGTACCAGTCACAAAAGCATGATATTCTTTAGGAATTACCTCAAAATCTACTCCCCATTGAAGTGCTGGCAACAAAATTAGCATGATGAATGCACCAATTGTCGGCAGCTTGACAGAAAGGTACTGCCAAGCACTATTTTCAATAAACTTCATTCATCTTTCCTCTTTCGTAAACTATCTTGCTCTAAGACTTTGATTCGTAACTCGCTTTCTTTTTCACGTAATTTGCTCTCTTTTTCACGAAGAGCACTTTCCTTACGTTCCCGACGATCACGTCTCCACTGAAAAACAAAGCTAATGAATAGGCCAGCAACAGCAACAATTGCACCTGTATAGCTCAACCAATTGAAAGATGCTAAAGATCCAATTGCACTAGCGATGCCACTCAAAAATGTTGTTTTATTGGCAACGCTAGTGAGTGTGATTTCAACTGTCTGATGATCAGACATGGCCTATTCCCCAGATTTCATTTATGGTTATTTTTGCAAGAGTTATTGTTAAGAACGGAGTATGGTTCCAAATACAAAGCGCAAAAAAAAAGCCTGAATTACTCAGACTTTTACACGAATACTATCGGCCTCTACTGGCTAGGACATTTAGGCCCTTAATCACTTCCTGCCCCAGCTTTATGAAAGCATTGTGCCGTTCGACTTCATTTTCTAAATGTTTTTTGCGGCTTTCCCATGCAGAAGAATTGAAGTAAATGCTTTCAAAACTCAAAGGCATTTTCAAAGCTTCAGATAAAGGCATCGGACAGTTTGCAGAAATACTATTAACAGTCTCAAGCAAAAGATCGGTCCAACTCTTTGATGATTCCTGTAAAGACGGAAGCGGTGCGAAATCGAGCAGGCGCGTCATCTGCACCTCTTTCAACTAATATGCCATGGTTATCAACACTTAACCGCAAATGAGTAAACAACGCATTGTTTAAATTATTAAAATCTTGATAACACAAATCGAAATCACTGGCTGGCATTTTCTTAATGAAATCCAGACGCTGTTTAAATTGTTCTTCAAATAATTGCGGGTTAGATCTATCAGGCAAAAAAGATAAATGCTCGTGATTAGAATAACTCAGCTGAAAGGCCATCATGCATGCAATCCATTCAGCGACATTCTTACAATTTGCCTCTAAGAACTCAGCTTCCATTCCAACAAGCTGTCTAACTGTAATTCCATTTTGAGTAGCTTCAGTTTTCCAATTATTTTCGGACTGAAGGAAAACTTTTGACAAGTCTGTATTCACATCCAACATAGTATTACTTTGTTTTTCAAGATACTTTAGTAGCAGTAAATACCGTTCCTGAATCGTTAACAGCAATGGATCAACTATATTGTCTAAAGCAGATTTAAGAAAAGCTGAAAGTCTTTTTTCATTAAAATTAGGAGTTATGATTGAAATTTTAAGACAATGCTCAAAACTAAGCTCTTGCATTTTGTAGGTATTTCCACCTACGGACACAGGGTCAAAAGTAATCATTAGTTGCCTCCATATAATAAGTAAATGTCTTTTGAGTCCCATGCAGTACGACTCATTAAACTAATATTGACGGCCAAACTTAACCGGTTACCTTTTTCATCAATAGGCGCGACAATTGGTGCTGAAACACTTTCAATAATAAAGGGTTTATAAGTTTTGCCATGGGTAGTGAGAGATACAAAAGGCGGGATTACACCTGAAAATAACCCTTCTAGGGCTGTATTAGAGTCATTAATGACATTTTGCAGCGTAGAATCTGATGATAATGATACTGGCAGGCTCCATGCCTCCAATTGCATAATTCTGTCTTCAACTTCTGATTTCGCATCACTAAATGCCAAGAAAAAGATTGATAAATTGAGACGTACTGACGAGGTAGATAGGAAAACTTGAGTTGTATTCACCTTGGTTAAATTTGTGCGTCCCTCAACGCTTTTAAGTGCACTTTCAGCAGTTGCTAAAGGACCAGAAGCCATATCGCTTAATGCAGAAATAAAGGGCGAATTTTCTCCTAGAGTAGCAGCAGCTTGAAGCATCTGACCAGTTTGCAAGTTAGCCATCAACATAGGCATTTTTAGTTCTGGATTGCTATTTTCAAATGGAGTTTGCCATTGGCTCTCAATACTTTTGTCTCCTTCAGTAAGCAAAGCTCTAATTACTGGTGATGCAATTGCATTACCATCTTTATCACATAGAGAAAACTCAGCGTATTTGTGCTTTGAAATAGAACCGTAGAAAGGATCTGATTCAGTACTTGGCAACTTAGTTTTTGCTGTATTTACAGCTGGTGCATAAGCTAAAGCTTTGGACATATTTAAGTACTAACTCATAAAATTAAAGTTATTATCAATTAAAAAATAAGAACAATTATTAGGTTTGTTCCAGCATAACAAACGACTAAAAAAATATTAGAAACAATAATTTCTTATTTTTATATAAAGTTGATTATGAGTAATTTTTTAGTATTATGGAATTGAGAATATTTATTTAAGCTATTGTTTGAGAATTAAAAAATGTTAGATTTATTCACACCTATTGTTGAAACCGAAAAACAGCATAAAATTTTTAAATTGTTATTAAATGAAGCAATGTATGCTGAAAGGAATGTGATATTAGATTGGGCAAATGGATTTGTTGATAGAGATAATAAATTTGTAAAAGAATTCCAAACTACTTTTGAGTCTTCTTTTTGGGAATTATATCTAAATAAAATTCTGAAATCTGAAAATATTGATATAGACTATAAACATCATGCGCCTGACTTTGTATGTAACAAAAATAATTCAGCATTTTGTATTGAAGCGACAATTGCCAATCCAGAACAAGATGGGTTGCCAGCATATGGTTTTGGCGGTGAATATTTAGATTTTGAAATTGACTTTAAAGAGTTCAATCGAAAATCAATTATTAGAATAGCTAATTCGATTGTATCTAAGGCTCAAAAATTTAAAAAATCATATAAAAATTTATCTCATGTTATTGGCAAACCATTTATTTTAGGTCTTAATTCTTTTGATCGTCCTCATTCCCACTTTATAGGTCATCGAGGTTTAATTGCTGTTCTCTATGGAATTTATCTTAATGAGGAAAAGGCCATTTCCGATAAACTCAACTACTTACCAAGAGAAAGAATGGATTTTATTGAGAAAGATAATGGAGCAGAAATTCCTCTAGGTTTTTTTACGACTTCAGAGTATGAAGATATTAGTGCTGTAATTTATAACCCTTATGCAACTTGGGGGAAAGTTCGAGCATTAGCTGAAGTAACTGAAGCAAATAAAACTACTTTCTTTAACGCACTTTACACTAGGGATGACGTAAGTGAGAGTACATTAATTCCTGATATCCACCAAGGAATTCCTAAAGAAGAATATACAGAATCAATCTTTGATGGTTTATATATTTTTCATAATCCTCATGCTAAATACCCTTTCCCTGATTTTTTATTTAATGATCCTCATATTGCTCATTTTAGTTTAGATAATAGCGGTAATCTGCTTGAAAGCGTTGGAGAAAAATTTTTACTTTCAAGAAGTTTAATTAGTTCATATGCAAGTTCTATGATTCCCAAGTAAATAAAAATTCAAAGACATAATATTAATAAATTTAATTTTTCTAAATCCAGTACACCATAAAAATACGCTCATCATGAGCGTATTTTTAATACTTATATTAAGCTGCTAAATTAATACTGTTCACTTGCTCAAACTCATCAATCTTTTTAATGATTTCAGCAGATTTGTTATATGGCATAACTACTTCATTGAACTCATTAACTTCTGAGCCCCAGAATTTCAGCATGATATTCTTGATCTGAGGTTTATCAACTCCGTCCCCATTGAAAACATACTTGCTACGTTCAGTTCTAACATAAAGTTCATACTTAGCAAGCTGCTCATCAATGCGTAGTTTTCTAGGAGGCATTGCGATGTCACGGATTTCTGAAAAGAGGTCTTCAACACTTGTTAGATGTGTAAAGTCTAATTCTCGTGTAATTGGTACATCATTAGTTCCGGCATGTTTTTCGATAATGATGATTCGAGTTGAAACGGCGGTACCAGCATTTTTAAAGGTAGATTGAGGCAACCAGATTTCAGCTGTAAGAACTGCACCAGGTGTGCTTTCAATAAACTCATCAACTTTTGAATCCATCGAACCACGTGGTACCAAGGCCACAATACGACCACCATCATAAAGATGACCAAAAGCTTTTTTAATATGTTGAATTGCCAACGTTCCTGCATGACCAAACGGCGGATTCATTACAATTGCATGGTACTTATTTAAAGTCTCTAAAGACTCGAAAGTATCAACAATTACTTTTGCACCAGTATTTGCCATTTGAGCACGACTAGCTAAAGATTCAGTCGGTTCAATCATTGTTAGCTCTACATCTTGCGGAACAAATCGACCAATAGCTCCATCACCAGCGCTTGGCTCAAGAACAGAATCACCTGTGTGCACACCAGCCCATTCAATCATTTTAAATCCAAGTGGTTCAGGCGTTGCATACCACTCTTTACCTTCGCGGTTATCACGACTTTCAGAACGTTTGCCTTTGGCATAGTAGAATGTTAGTGCTTGATCAAATGGGGTTAACTTAGCAATACGGGCATTTTCTTCATCATATGCTTTACCACCAATACCATCATTTAGACTTGGCTCTTCATATTGAGCATCTTCATAAGCCTGAATTAACGCTTCTTTGATACTTACTACAGCATCGGCACCTTTTGCAAAGTTATCTACTGTTTCTGCACGTCCAGCAATCGTGTCTGCAAATGCAGCCCGTTCCCATGCAGTACCCGTAGTTAAGTATCTCTGAATAGCATTCGATGCTTGTCCAGTTCGATAGATACGACCTTCTGTCTGTCTTAACTTGGCTGGCTTTGTTGGTTGCCCAATATTAATTAAAACTCGTTGATGTTTACCAGTTGTATCATGCAAGCTAATTCCTGTTGAGCCCGCATCTGACTGCAGAATAAGAATGTCATGCCCGCTACCATCTGTATTAAATAAATTTACATTAGATTCACGTTGTTGCTTTGAAATACGGCCATTAAATAATAGAGCATTTGGAAATGCTTTCTTTAAAGTCTCAACTGGTGAATCATAGTCAAGATTGAGATTCACTAGATCCGGTCTGGTTTCCTTGAATGAATTATATTCAAGCTCAATAGCATCTCTTAAGTGGATCTCATATTTTTCGATATCAAGCTGACTAATTAAGAAAGGTGCAAAACCACCACCCTCATTGTAATCATGGAAAATAACTACTTTACGGCCTAATGCTAAGTGCTTTTTCACCATATCAACACAAGCTTCAGCTTTAATAGCTTCTAATAAACGACGTCTTGCTAAATAATCAAAGCGTTTTGCAATAATTTCGTATATGTTTTTAAAACGATTTCCTGTGAATAGCTGATCATATTCTTGCATCGATGCATGACGTCCCCAGCCTGTTGTTGGTTTTCCAGTCTGAGCCGCCCATTCTTCAAAAGTTCGTGTTTTATGCCCTTCGATTTCTTTATAACCATTGCGAAGATAAGTTAAACCTTCATCAATAAGTTCACCTACTCGAGAGCCAATTAGAATAAATTTTCGATCATAGTCAAAATTAACTTCTAAATCGCGTCCAGACATAGCCCCAGTGTTTTTAAGACTTTCGGCAAACTGTCTTTCAAGTACACCTGTATCCACCTTTGCCTCTGGACGAGTCAACTTACCATATCGTTTTCGATATCCAAGATTGCCCATATAAAAGTGCTCTCTAGCCTTACCAAAGCCTTCTGCAAAATTACCTTGATCATCTACAGATACTGAAGGCGACATATAGTCATATAAATAGCCCTCCGCCCAATCAAGTGAAAAGTGATAACTAAATGGCGTAGCAGATAAGAAAACAACTTTGCACTTACTTTTCTGGTGTTTCCAGTTCAGATTCCAGATTTTATGTTGCTCATTTCGAAGGATCTGCATTTTGTTATAAGCGGATAGATATTGCTCAGTTTCTTTGCCATTTTCATCAAGTTCTTCATTAGGTATTTGATCTGCAAATTTATTATCAAACCATTCATTAAAACCTCGCAAATGACCTGTTAATGCTCGTAGCTTGTTTAAAGCTGCAGTTGATTTCCCATCAGATGATTGTGAAAGAGTATGGGCTTCATCAATTAAAATAAGGTCCCAATGTTTATGAACCAAACTTGTATTTTGACCAAAATTAGCAAAAGTTGTGACTACTACTGAGTGCTCATCTCCGCCGTTATCTTTAATGCTTTTTAATTTATAAGCCTTTATATGCAAAGGACTTGAGCTTTTTACAAAGTCATTCACGATTTTATCGTTAAGGGTAACAATCAAAATATTCTTGAGACCAGCATTAATAAAACGCTTTGCAACACCCAGCCCAGTAAAAGTTTTGCCTGTACCTGTGCCATTTGTAAAAAGAATACCCTTCTTATTTTCCGCGATTAAGTGCTTTTCCGTTTTAAAAACATCCCCGCGCTGTGCAGGTTGTAGATATGGCAAAGCTTCGTCAATATTTGAGGCATCACTCCAAACAGTTTCTACATTATCTGCTTTTAATTGAGCTTCACGCTTTTCATCTATGGCAGCTCTAACTGATTTAGCAGATTGTACAATTGATCGATCTCTTGCTCGTTTAAGAGATGATCTCTTACCAGATAGT
The DNA here is from genome assembly GCF_000196795.1 of Acinetobacter oleivorans DR1. Lineage (NCBI taxonomy): Bacteria > Pseudomonadati > Pseudomonadota > Gammaproteobacteria > Moraxellales > Moraxellaceae > Acinetobacter > Acinetobacter oleivorans. The sequence continues at coordinate 1,702,306 of NC_014259.1, read as the reverse complement.
TCACCGCTTCCGCTGCTGTTAACCCGGTTAGTACTGGTTCCACTATCTCCATCTGAAGATTCATTTCTTGGATTTCGGCCGCCAAGTAAACTTGCATCATCACTTTTTGATAAGCCAGAACTACTGTTTCTGAGTTCCCCAGTTTCTCCATCATTTCTGATTGCTTCTGCAGTCTCGAGTTCATCTTTTCCTGATCCATTTGCAGGAACAATTGGTCCTCTGGATCTGAAACGAAATTCGCCAACTGATTCCACATCTGAATTGGTATTTGATACATAGGAGAATAACCCTTTTACTAGTTGCTGATCTTCGGAAAGAAGTGAGTCTGGAATAGCTTTAAGATGTTTTGAGCGAACAAGAATTTCACCCTGAGAATAAAAGGCATAAGGATCATATTCTTTAGCTTTGGTTAATTTTATTCCTTTTAAACCAATAACCTGTAGCGTTTTATTCTTTTTAGTTGTGTATGGCTTCAGCTCTTTTTCACAAGCAAAAAGACTGACAATAGTCTCTAGTTGTTCAATAACATTTCTTGAACCGTTATTTAAATGTTCGATAACTGATTCATCAATGTTTTTTATAGCTTCAGCATATAAGACTTCAACTACTTCATCCAATTTTGGAAAATCACTTTCTTGACGTGCAAAGGATAATGCTTGCTTCGCTACAGACAAGTTAAGTTCTATTTGCTTATGGATGATAAGAAGGAAAAACCGAGCAATATTGCTCTGAAAATGCATGAAATCAATCATGTAATAAATCGCAACCAATACAGTGTCTTTAGTGATTGGTTTGAGCTTAAAGTTGGACATATATCCCTCAGCATAGGAACTTTATGTTCGTATGTTGAGGGATCGTAAGTACTTAATTTTCAGTAGGTTCCAGAACTAAATATCTAATCCTTCGAAAAGAATGTCATTAATTTTGTTCACTTCTGGTTTTTCATTGTCACCACCTTGAGCAACTTTTATTTTCAAAGCACTATGGAAACGTTCAGCCCCTTCTTTGGTTAATCGAATTGTCTTAGGGTTACTTGATCTGTTGGCCTCAATCAAAGAATCGTACATTTGAACACTAATGAAATCATCACCAAGCACTTGTTGTGCATATTGGATAGCATCTTTTACACTTACTGGTTCAGGTTCACCAAACAAGCCTACATTGCTACTATCTAAAGCCTGTTTCTCTGCAAATTCAGCTAATGCTTTAAATAACATACTCATTTTTTTTGAACTGCGGCTATTCTTGGCGAGAAACACGGCGAGCTCAGCAACACCTTCTCCCAAATCCTCAAAAAGCCCTTGTTGCTTTACGAACTCAACAATATCTTGGTCATTTTGCTTGGCAGTTAAAATGGTATTTGCAGCATCAATAATTGCATTAGCAACACGTTGATCAATAGCTTGCTCCATACCATCTACGATTTGATCCGATATATCTTGTACATTTCCACGGCTTATAGCTTGAGCTTCAATAAATTTAGGCGCAGCAACACCAAGCGCATTAAGCATATTTTGAAGATCTGGTTTTGTATGATCGGCCATCATTTCTAGTAAACGATCATCATTGTAAGCTTTACTAAAAATTGCGGCCTTAATTCTGTTTATCAGTGCTTGTGTTGGTTTTTTATCTTTCGTGGTGTACTGGGCTGCTTCTGTATCACCTAATTTAGTTAAAAAACCTTGAATAAACTTTTGGTTACTTACTGCTAATAAATCACCGTCTTCATTCGGGTTAAAGAGAGCCAATAAATTATTATCTAATCGTTTAGCATCAGCTTTAGCCCGCTCTGTAGCTGTAAATGACAACTTATCATCTTGGTTTGCATCAATAGCAAATTGTGCTCTATCAATTTCAGTGGTACGAATACGTATCAAAATGGGTTTAGCAATAGTCTGTACCTGCTCAGTGCTAAACCCAAAGTAATCGGCTTCATCAATCAACCATTGCTTATACTCATTTGCGGTACCACGCTCATATGCAAGCTTGATTGCCATGGTGCGGCCATTTCCTGATTCAACTACTAAATCATCTCCAGTTATTGGTGCTCCCGTATCTGCCCGTCCTGAACGTCCGAGGCTTTCAGGATCTAAATCATTAGCAGTTTTCTGTACCCATGCTTGTGATGATTCACGACTACGATCTCGTGGCTGCAGTTCTTGCGGATAGTTTGGGTTTTCTGCACCTGTTGCCGTATGAGATGCAATGACTTGATCAATATCGACTAAAGCGAAGACAGTAGAAATCTTTTCCCCTTTGGCTGTTTTCACATTATTATTTCTACCTTTCAAAAGCCCAGTAAAGCCCGATTTAGGTTTTAATAAACTAATCATTTGATCAATTACAACTAAGGGGTTTTTAGTAATATCTTGAGTAGAAATCTGTTTTAGTGTTGTCATTAGATATTCTCCGCTTCCATTTCCATTGTTTGTACTTGGTTCAATAGTTCTGTAACAGCCGGAATAAGAAGAGGATCATCTAAGTCTTTTTCTGCTTCGTCCCGAATTTGTTCTAATAACTCGAGATTAACCTTAACCTGCCCTTCAATTACTGAAAGATAAAGTTGATTACCTTCATTTTCCGTCGTACTAGATTGCAGATCTTCAACTTCAGTTGGAGTATTTAGTTCTTCAGGTTCATCATCTGTTACTGAAGTTTGAATTTGTTCTTTCTTACTAACGCGATCCGCTAAATATTCATCTGCCCATGCTCTTGAATATTCATAGAATGCTGTTAAATATTCTGGTGAACCTTCAGCCCCATTCCAGGTTTGTAAGAACTCACTACGGCGATCTGAAACCCACCCCATAAAGTCAATATTGTTAGAATTTTCAGGATTTTCTAAAGTGTCTAACCATGCCTGCATCATTTTATTTTCAGCCATACCAGCTGAACGTGCTGCTAATACTTCTTCATCTCTTTTTTGATTTGCTTCAATTTCAGCCTCAATGAGTTTTTTTGATTCTAGTTCTGCTTGCTGTTGAGCTAGATCTTGTTCATCTAATTCAGATATCCATTTTCGAGCCCAAGATACTGCTTCTGAATCGCCCTCTACAGCCTTATTGATACGTTCATAGAAAGCTTGATAACGTAAGCCATCTTCTCCCGCCCATTGAGGATCTGCATTCAAACGCTTTAAATCAGCTCTTAAACGTTCTGCTTCTTCATGTGAAATACTATCTGGTGAATTATCATTTAAACTATTCTCTTCAATGATTTCTTCATTTTCTTCTGATTGCTTCGATTGCAATGAAGTTTGCAATTGATCCAAATCGTTTAATAAATTGGAAATTTCCGCATTCAAAGAATTTAACTGGTTTTGTTTTTGTTCAATACGACTTTCAGCATCTGCCAAAGCTTTAGCTTTTTCGGCTTTTTTAGCCTGTAAACGTTTAAAACGATTACTATTTTGGTTAATTAACTTCATGATTCGACCAGCGAGAATTGGAATTGAAATTCCTTCACCCTGATTAGGCTGAATTGCAGCCGTAATATCGCGATTGTTCATTAATATCTTCCATGACATTAATGAATCTGCTGGACTAATTTTTTTGGATAATCGATCGGGCTTATGGAAAAGAATTGTGAAGTTTTGGCCGTCATCAAAGTCATAAGTAAGCGCTATTTGAAGTACTTTTCTATGTTTAAACGGCTTACTTTCAGTAACGTTAACGACTTTAACACCAGGTTTAGAAAACTGGTTCATAGCGTTATGTAAGATAGCTGACAGCTGCTCTAAATGCTGGTAATCAACAATAATAGAGTCATAATGTGCTTCTTCTACCCCTAGACTACATAATAGCGTAGGTAACCCATCAAATTTACTTAGCAGCTGGCTATGGTCATCATTTCGCTGCATGTCTAATAAAAGTTTTGCTGTATCACCTTCATGTGAAACTAAACTGATACCGTCCCATTGAGGTGTTTCTGCAGCAATCACGTTTTGTAATTGCTCTAATTGCCATCTTTGAATAGGTTTTGAACCAGATAAATTAAATTTTTTGGATGATAGGTGACGTTTAAGACCAAATTGATTTGTTTCAATTACATCTGTAACACAAGCATCAAACATACGTCCAAACTGTAAGATTGCTAATTCACCAGCATGTTGATTATCAATTGCACCTAGTATGGCTACAGAATCATAAGCTTCGATTCCATTCTTCTGCCCTTTTAAGTTAATCACTCGCCAGAGGTCATTTTCCGTGTAGTCTTCAGTGACTAAGGCATTAATTTGACGGTAATCTCCTTTAATAAACCCAATTGCACAAGCGCCACTATTAACCATTGAATCAAAACCAACAACAAAACGACTTTGATGTGGGGAATGAGTTTGAATGAAAATTGACTTAATACTCACGGACTTAACCTCATTTTAATTTGAGGTTATTTTCTCAATCTGCCAAATATAAAAAGCCAATGAGTTCCAAAACTTATTTTAAGTTTGGGAACATTTTTATGAAATTTAAGCTGACGATTGAATGTGCTTTATTTGCTGCGTCCAAAGGTAAATTACCAGCTTGTAATGCGACTAAATGCTCAATTTCAAAATGGTGCTTAGTTCTAACGGCTTTATCAAAAGCATAAATTTTCAAACGCATTAAATATTCAATTGGTGGCTGTTGCGTACCATCTTTATTAAACATTATCTGCTTTATGGCTAATGCACTATTTGTAATTGCGGCAGCTTTAGTCTCAATAAATGAAATACTTAATTCATTTGATGCATTACCAGTTATATGGTTGAGTTGATAGTGCCCAATATGCACTGAGTCTGTTTGCGCATCCAGAAGTGATACATCAACATTATTGGCTAACCATGCGATTTTATTGGAAGGATCAAAAATTGGAATATTCGCTTGGGCAATCTTACTATTTGCCCGATAAGGTCGAATTTCTATTCCAAAATGCGCGGCTGAGAGAGTTCCTAACGCATAGAGCTCTTGATAATGGGAAACAGCTTTATCAACTGTCAATCCAGACCATAAGACAGGATTTCTTGCAAAACGTTCCTTAAATGGACTTATAACATTACCAAAACTGTTATTAGACGTATTATTCTGGGTTTCATATTCAAAAAAAGCCATTATTCTTCATCCTCAGAAAATTTACGGCTCTTAAAAATACTTTCAGCTAATAATTGAGCTTCATCATATTTCATACCTGCATCGCGCTCTAGAATATAGGCCATAGTTTCTATATCTAAGTTTGTTTCCTTTAAAGCGGCAATCACTTGGGTTTTAAGTAGTGTTGTATTCATTCTAGATTGGGCATTACTGATTTCTTCAGTAGCTGCTGCAGTTTGGTTTGTATAATATTCAACTTGCCAAGGATAATCTTTAGGCTCAAATTGTTCATTAAATGCAAATCCCCAATCCAAATGAAGAATCTGATTAATCCCTTCAGTTACTGCTGTACGAATGTCTTGTGACCTACGCATGATTTGCGCTGAGGTATGGAACGCTCCGCCTTCACCAATACCACCAGTTAACATGTCAGCCCACCCCACCATACTCGGGTCTAGACCTATCCCGCCCATTAACAAACGGACATTAATCATGAATTGTTCAATATTAATTGGTGAGCTTCTTTGAAGTTTGATATCACCAACAGGATTCAGAACTTGCTTCTCATCAAATACTGGCAGCATGTGAAAAGCAGTATTCCAAACCGCTTCACCACCTGATAAAGCGTCACGAACATATGTCTCATGATTTTTAAGTAAACCTTCTAAACCACGAACATAGGCTTGGCGTTGTGCTGGCGGCATTCCAGACATATTAACTGTCAAGAACATCTGATTTACAGTATCTGCAATCTGCTGGCTGTTCATAGATGCCAAAGCAAGAATCACATCATCATAAACTTCTTCAATTTCGTAGAGGAATGATCCACCTAAATGAGCGGGTAAGATAGGTAATTCATCTGGGTCATCTCCTTCTAACATTTTAGTTACAAGGCCAGTTTCAACTAGTTCATATTGGGCAATATTGCTCATACGAGGCATTTTGAAACGTACCATCTGAATAGTATTCAATTTGGTAATTGTTTTCTGCCAATTGCGAGGATCTAAGCAATAAAAGGCAACAGTTTTACTACCTTGTTCAAAGGGCTGTATTAATGGTGGATATGTATACTCATTACAAAGGAGGTCAATTACTCCATTCTCTTTTTTGCCATATATTCGGGCATAGGAATCGCCAAATGAAATCGCATCTCGAGCAAGCTTACTTAAATACTTATTGATCAGCTTTTCCATTACATCACGGCGTTCATCTAGCTGTTTTTTTATTTTTTCAGCTGCTGGGCCATTTGCCTTTTTCAAACGTTGTGCTGGTGTAATAAACACTTGTTGGCCGCTATAAGAATCTCCGCCTAAAGCTGCAGATACATGAATCCCCATACCCTCAGCGATTGGGGCAAAGCGTAACATTCTCTCCCATTTGGTGAAAATTTCTTTTCGAGTACGCTTCTTATTGGCTTTGGTTTGATTTGTCCCAAGTGAAAACGGTGCCATGCTTTCATATAACTGCGCCGTGGAATCCTGATTAGCCGTATCGAATTGCTGATCATATGAATTAACATTTTCACCGAGTAACAACGATAAGAACCGAGAAGACATAACTAAGCCAAAATACCTAAATAATTAAGTATTTTGATAGCTACCAATTTTTAACTATTAGATAGGTTCCAAAGCTAATTGGAACCGTACAGATTTAATAAATATACAGCATGCAATTCTATCTGAACCTATTTTCAATCTGTTTTAGAGGAAAAGCTCATGGCTGAAGTTAAAGTACTTAACGCTTTGGATATCGAATTAGCACAAAAGACTCAAGACATCGTCAATGCCCAGCGATTTAACAGCCGCCCCGCTTTCAAAACATTAAACCTAGGCTGGGATCTTGAGAGTGGTTCTTTTGCTGTTAATTACAGTTTTGTAGAAGAAGAACCTGCTTCTGACCAGCCTGCCTAAAATACTTTTATAAAGAAAGCCCCCGAAAGGGGCTTTCTTTTTATCCTGCAAATCTAAAAACAAATAAATTAAAACCGTATAACTTTAATGCCTTTACCATCCCTGGTTCAGGTGAACCGTCATGTCGCCATTTAAAAGCAAGCTTTAATTTACCTTGGTTATATCCCCAATACATAGCAAACCATCTTGCTGTAGTACCAGTAGGTCCTGGGTTAATATCCAAAGAACCAATAATATTGTCTACAAGAAAACCAGAACCTATACCAATATCCACCTCAATACCTTCACCACCGTTAGAGGCTAACTCATCATGGGTAAAATGTAATACTTGAGTTACACGTGGTACTTTACCAGCAGATGCTGCTGACCAAATTAAATCACCTGTTTCATTAAATACGTCAAGATAACCTGATGATACTGGATAGTCTTGACGTAATTGATACAAGGTGCCTGAATTAACTCCAAAAGTACCAGCCCCTGCACCAAAACCCCCATCATTAGGCATCATAATAGTCATAGGGGTTAAACCATCATCTAATTTATCAATACCTATTGTACGAGTATCACGCATTGTAGTTGGGTACCAAGATGGACCACCACCACCAAAAGTAATAATCATAGGTAAAGCCCCTCCAGGATCTGGTAATGTGGTAATTACTGTAGTTCCTACTGTACCAATATTTTTAGTCTCATCATCGACTACTACATTACCTTTATCATTCAGTACAATAAAATTACCCATTACAACTACCTAAATTTATAAAAGAGTAATGTGTCTGTAGCTAAAGGAGCTTGCTCAAAACACGACAAAACGTAAGTATCTGCTGCAGTAATAGATACAAAACATCTTTGCATACCTACTACATTCTTTTGAGTACCTACTTGCCTTCCTGTAACAAAAGCTACAGTAGTTTCTGGATGTATACCTGGCATAGTAAGTGGCAAGCCTATACGGTCAGCTCCAAAGTAGTCTTGAACACTTTTAGGAGCAACAGCTTCACCAATAGTAATGCTTTTAAATGCAGTAAGTTGCTTATCTGTAAGATCAACAATAATTTTTCCATTTTCATCAAAACATTGTAAACCTTGTGGCATTTTTTCCTCCAAAAATAAAGGGCTAGATAACTAGCCCCTCATCACTACCACAGCCCTAATTTCACCCTGACAACGTTATTATCGTCATATACTGTAATTAAACTTCCACTTAATACCATTCGAGCACCAGTTGGTTTTGCAGGATCTTTATAAGTTGTTAAGGTTCCCAACTCACCAGCAATTGCACTCAATTTATCGACATTAAATAAATCAGCAGTCAATGACTTTACTTTGAAGTTTGCAGCGGTCAAATTCTTAATAAATACATCACTATTCATAATCACTTGATTATCTTGAATAATGAAAGGCATGTACTTTGTTGAAGAAGAACCAGTTGTGAAAAAGATTCTATCTGCTTGAAAACCTATAGAGCTGAATACAGTTCCATTAGTTTGTTCAGTTGCCATAGACATACCACTGAACACACCGTTATTGTCCATTCCAAAAACATATTTACCTTTGATACCATCAATCAAATCGGCTTGAGATTTAAGCTTTACTGCATTATTTCCGTATACTGATACTAATGTTTGAAGTGCTCCTGCATAGGATCCAACTTCAGTGGTATATGTAGTTTTAAAGCTTTCAAAATCAGCGATATTGTCTGCATCTTCAATATCAATGAAATCAAGATCTACCTCACCTGCTTTACCTGAATAATTGCCGATAAAAACGGGAGTAAAGAAAGCTGCTTTGTTTGCAAATGTTTTTGGACTTAGAAGAGTTCCTGCACCAGAGCTTGCACCCGCAGATCTTCCTTTAAAATAAGCGGTACCTGTAATCCACGTACCCAACGCAGGTGCGGTACCAGCAACCAGGTAATGACTTGATCCAACATCATTAATTTCAGTGTTGTCTTGAGCTACATATTTAGTTTTCGTTGCATTTTGACAACTTGCACCTACATACACAACGCCAGTACCACTTACACGGCGAAATCTATACTTCACTCGATAGTATTTGTTGTCATCAATAGGTAAAGAAGCAAACCAATTTATCCAAGCTTCATCATTTCCACTATTGTTGCCAATACGGAGAGCATATCCCCCACGACATGTAGCATCTGCAACAATTGTCATTTCAGCTTTATTACCAGAAGGGGTTTTATTCAGCCAATCTTTAAACCAAGTATCAAGTACCGAAGCCATGATTTTTTGACTGTTCGCTGAATATAACGCTGTCATACGTTCAGTTGATGAGGCAATAGCTTCATTAGTTTTTGATGAAGTTAGGTAATCACGTTCTAAAGTAGCTTTAGTTGTTGCGGCTAGATCTTTTGCATCAGCTGCAGCTTTATTTAAGTATTCATTTACTGCCTTATCTAACTTAGCAACTTCAGTGTAGAAGATGTTAATCCTTCCCTTTAATGAGTCACGTTGAGCAGAGGTTAATGTAGTTTTAGTGGTTGTTGTGGAAATAATATCTGTGAAAAATTTAGGAGATACATTATTCAAATTATCCCAAGCTGTCTGAGCTGCCGTAACGGAAATACCCCACGGATTAGCTAAGTTCTGCAACCGGTTAAAGTTAGACTCCATATCTTTATAGCTATTATACAAAGCAGATTTTTCAGTTGGTGTAATCACTAAATCTGACATCACATCATCAGCTATTTGCTTACCTGCAGCAGCATTTGCGGTTACGGTAGCAGACAATACGCCGTTAACTTTAACAGTATCAGCGGAAGTATTTTCAGATGTAATATCCCCTACTTTTGTCCAATCTGATGCGGTAAATGCACCAGACGTACGCCCAACAGTTGCAACTGAAACAGTAGTTCCATTTTTCCAGATATCCCCTTGTGCGTATGGAATAGTAGGCTGTGCTGTAAATGTTTTTGATTTACTGTTTGCACTATTTTGAGCGCTATCTGCAAGACTTTTTGCTTTTTCAGAGATTAATCGCACAAGCTCTTGTCGTGCATTATGAACATTCGCAAAATTAGTAATAAATTGATTACGATCAATAGTACTGGTCACATTCATGTTGGCAAATAAAGCGGCCAAATAGGTATTTAACGTACTAAAAGCTGTAGCATAAGCGGTCGAAGATATCCCATAAGTAACTGCTTCAGCTCTTAAGTTCGTATCAGTTTGATAAAGCGTATCCCATACCAGCTTTGCTTGCTTTTTCTCTACTGCAGTGAGTTTATTATCAGCTGCAATATCACTTAACTGAGACATTGGAACATCAACTTTGGCTTGTGAGCCAGCAGTTGTTTCCATCGCAGAAGTAACAGTAAAAGGCGTAACTGACTTATAAACTGTTAAATCCGTTTCAATTGCCGCTGACCAGCCATCTTTGAAATAATCAGGTGGATTAGTATGAGTAATTGTTGCTGATTCAACAGTAATTGCTGGATATGACCAAGCATCTTTTTTTGTTATCAAGATACATACTTTATTGTTGCTATCTAAGGCCAAAGCCAAACCTTTCGTGATCGCATTTGATTCATCCACTGTTATCCCAAATGAACGAGCTGTCATATTCTGATAAAAAGGTGTGGTGGACGTATAAGCATAAAATGCTAGATCCATATCAAAAGTATTATCTTCTTTATTATTGTAGTTATAACCAGAGATTTTAATCTTCGTCATGTACGCGTTAATAGTGATTGGCGTTTTAATGACTAATGTACCAGTAGTTGTAATTTGCTGACGCCAAGTTAGAGGATTAGCAAAAATCTTGCCTACACCTGAACTTAGAGGTTGAACGCTCATAGCAGTAGTATATTCTGATGTAAGTTTTTGAGATGAGGCTGCAATGGCTCTATCAATAGTTGTATTAGTGATATCAGCATTCAAAATATAAGCGCTGTTTTTACTATCTAACTTTGAAGACATCTCAGTTAATTGTGCTGCCCAAGTTTCTTTGAAGTTCGTTAAAGTTGAAAGTGAAGTTGTAGCAGTAGAAACAAAATCTTGTAATGTTGGGTCGGCTGAAGCGTAGTCCGTAACATCATATTGCTCAATTTGAGCTAAAGTCCAAACAAGAGGTGCAGCAGATGTAGGTGTAGATCCGCCTGATACATATAAGTGACCTGAGTTAGAGAATGATCCAGTCGCACCACATTTAATCAATCGGATATAGGTTTCGAATTTACCTGTCCCTTCAGCACTACCTACAAATCGCTCAATTGCACCTGTACCCATCGAGTTTCCAGCGATTACCAACTTATATCCAATTGGCAATTTGATTAAATACTTAATGACAAATACTGCATTAGCGCGACCATACACCAGTTGAAAAAAACCGCCCCACGTAGGATTTGCAGCTCCAATGGTTTTGATTTCCAGTTCATGTGTTGAGGTGGTCGGGTTATCCGCACTTTTTGCAACACGTGCAACAGTTACATTTCCATTGCCTGCATTGTTATATACACTTACTCCATTATTACCCTTCTTGAAGTTCACATCTCCTTGCAACAATTTTCCATTCGTAATCATCATTGCAAGCATTGTTGTGTTCTCTAATGCCGAACCAAGATTGTTAGTACTTGTTTGTAACTGCGAAATTTCAGTATTTTTAAGAGTTGCAAGATCTTGTGAAGTTTGGTCAGCTGTAGCTTTTGTAGTTTTCACTACTGTCGATAATCCGCCAGGTACACCAGCATCATATTGGTTGATCTGTTGAACAATGACACCCTTGTTTGCATCAGCCTTAATAAAGGTATCTTCTACAAACTGTGCATTTTGCTTAAGAGAAGATCTAAAACCTCCTTTGAAATTTGGTGCAGAATTACCTCGGCTGATAAACATGTTTGTTATCGTAAAAGTTCCACCTGACGGTGCATTATCAAAGCGTAAACCTAATGGGATAGCTTCAAACGCAGTAGCTTTTACATCAGAAGGGAAAATACCAGTCAATTCAATTTCACCCGTAGCAGCAACAATAAATGAAGGCAATCCAATGCTATAAGTTGCTCCATGAAATTGAATGCTACAAGTCGCGCCAACTAATCCAGCAGCAGCTGTATATTTGATACGGGCTACAATTGGATCGCCTTTATCGATAGGAATTTCTTTATGTTTATATTGAAGTTCCCATACAGCAACTGTTCTGTTAGTTCCTGTTGCGATACTTAAATTTTTAGTATCGTCACCAAGTAAAATCCAGTTCTCTTCTGAATACCTTAAAATATCTAGTTGTGCTTTAAAGACCTTAATTTCTTCTGCAAATACTTCTTTCGCATCAGAACGAGTAATCTTTTCTTGAAGAATTTGAGCGTGGTTTTCTAAGACTTTTTGTAGGTTACCACTGTTGTTTGCCAAACCAATCGGAATACCACTTACGACCTGCACGGCAAGCATGATTTGTTTGGCTCCATTCGGGCCCGTATCTGGTGTTGAATGTAATTCGATACCTCGACCTGACCCAATTCCTTTTTGCCCTACGAGGATGTAAGCATCACGCCCAGTGATTTGATCAATTGTAAATGGATTTGCACCGAGTGAAACTAAAGCATTTTTTACGGTAGCAATATTTACTCCGATGCTGTCGTAGTTTGTGACAATAACAAAGGTATCATTTGGAATTGCCGCGATAGCATTACTCATCGCCGTAGCATTCGCGATAGCTGCATATGTATCGTATCGTGTGGAAGTAGCGATTGACCCATCTGCGGCAAGAACATGAACTGAAAAACCACGAGCTGAAGCAACAGATTTGATTTCACCTTTTAGGTTTTTGATACCTGTGAAAAAGCCATTCCAACCACACGAATAAACACGATAGTTAAAAACCTGTCCTAAGTCTTGGTTTAATTGCTTGTAACCTGATTCTAGATTTGTGATTGATTGTGTGGTGTTTTGCTGGTTATCACTGATGGTAGAGTTAATTTCTTGAAACTTGCCATCAGCAGATAATTTATTATTATCGACCGCAGATTTTAAAGTTACATAATTTTCTGAAATGGATGCAATTTGTTCACCATTCTTTTTAACATCTGCCTTGGTACCTTCAATTGCAGTCGCATTAGCCTCCAACCCCTTTTCAAGTTCACGAGGATTTTTTCTAAAACCAGTTGCTAATTCACCTTTTTCAATTTGTACTTCACGAATTAAAAAATCAGGTGCAAATCCAATTTGAGCATACAGAATCACATTAATATATTGTAAATCAACAAGATTAGTATCAAATGTATAAGTACATAATACTTCTTTATCTGTAGAAATATTATTCCAAGTGGTGCCAATTTGGTTGTTGCTACCTGCAGCATCACGTCGATGAATGATTAGGAAAATTTGAGTTTGTGCAGCCGTTAATGATTTAGCTTTGAACGACAACGTATACTTCTGGTTCGCTTCTAAACCTTCAGCTAAAGTAATAGTCTCAATAAAGCCTTTGAAATTTGTTGTTGTATTGGTTGATTTAAAATGCCCCCAAGTAATCCAATTTGAATCCTTATAAACTTCAAATAAGCTACCTGCTACTACTGCATTTTGACGCCAATTTGATATTTCAAGTGGCTTAGAGAAATCACCATTTTTAATAATATTATCGCCACCACTAGTTGAAATAGCGGCTTTAATGATTTTACTTTCCTCTGCAATCGCCTGATTAGTCTCTGTTTTTGTATAACGAGTACTATCAAGAGTTGCTGAGCTATTAGTCCATAAATCACCAAACTTTTGTCGGAATTTTGCTTCAAGTGATTCAGTTGCAGCTGAAATTGCTTTTGTAGTATCTGACTTACTCGAATAATCGATAAGAATAGATGATTTAACAATAGTGCTATCAATATCAGATTCATTTAAGACTGGTGAAACTTTATAGCCCTGAACTTCCCACCAACCTGATGTCCCTGTATGGCCCAATGCGATACCGAAGCGTAACTGCTGAATAATGGTGTTAGAGGTAAAGTTTGCTGTGGTAGATACGAAATACCAATTTCCATCTTTTGCTGGTAATTGAGCTGCTGGAATACTAACGGCGCTATATCGTGCTATTGTCCACAAGCCATCAGCATAACCATACATAACTGGAATGCTTAACGAACCGTTGGAGTCAGAAGAACAACGAACCCAGAAGCTAATGCGATATGTCCGATCATTAGGGACTGCGCTTAAGCTATAGTTAAAGCAGTTTACTGGAACAGTTGTATCTTTACGGAATACCGTATTGCCAACTTTTCCTGTTGTGGTTGTTTTGAAGTACTGCTTCATATCATAGCCATAATGGCTAATCCACTTGTCAGGATTCGCTAAGTTATAATCAGGAATTAACGAATCACTATCATTTTCAGCTTTAATAGATTCATCTAATTTGGTGAGTGAAGTATTAAAGTTTTTTGTTTGTGAAGCTGTAACTTCATCTAATTTTGCATTTGTAGCGTAGTTATTTAGAGCTTGAGCAGTGTTAAAGATATTCTTCTCTACATCTGTCATACCGACTTCAAGCTTAGATGTGCGCTGTGCTAATGCATCCCTTTCCGTAACATATGTTTGCTTAAACTCAGTGAGATTAGCTGATACTTGATCAAAAGCTGCATTAAAGTCATATGGGCTCGCAATCCAGCTGTCAGTTGTTATAAATTCCCCTTTTACAAGCACGGCCCAATAAATAGTACCTACCGAATTCTTATCTGCTGTAGGTTTATTCAGCATATAAAAATGGATTCCTTTTCCAATACCAGCAGATGTCTTAGTAAAAGTTATCTTGCTAACTAGTTTGCCTGTAGTGTTAATTATTTGCTGTATGAATTGGTTTCCTCCACCAGCATAAACTGCTAAATTTGAATTAGTATCCCCAGCTCCCCGCATGTGTTCTGCACACCATATTAGTGTGTACTTACTACCTACTTCCCAATCTTCCCCCATTTTATAAATATGATGTGGATAAGCAGTTCCGTTATAGGTACCCGCAATATTCGAATTAATTAAGAGGTTAGTCCCCGCTGGTGCGGATTTACTTAGATTAGCTGATAAAGTATTTGACTGTTCAGTAACTGCTTTAATCTGTCCAGCTTGTTCTTTTACTTCTGATTTTGTAGTTTCCAGTGCTTCACTTGAGGCTTTTTTTCCTACTTCAGTGTTAGTCAAAGTTAAATCATTTCTTAGCTTTGAAATATCTATACTTTGAGTAGACAAAGTATCACCTTGCTTCTTTAATTCTGCCTGAGCAACTTTAATATTTTCTGCATTTGCACTTAACGAGCTTTGAATATCACGTGGACTTGGGCTCCATGCTGTTGCTTTATTACCTGCTTCAATCTGTAATTTTTGAATTGTAGGGATACGTCCAGTTGTGTAAGTTCCATAAAATTCAATAGTGGATTCAATTGTACTGCCAGTATGTAATTTAGGAAAAACAGTCACTTCATACTTTTGAAATTCATTAGCTTTCGTTGCAGTGACAGGCGTAGAGAAATTATGCGCTGACCCATTTGATGAGTACACGAGTACAGCACCTACAACTGGTACACTCATTTCAAAAGAAATAGTAACCGGCTTATCTAAATTTTCATCATAAAAAGCTTTGAGCTCTTTACTTCGTTCATACATAAAGTATTCACGACTTGTTGCAGCTGTTGAGGATCTTGGGGCTTCAGAATTGGCAACAACATTGACACCACCAACCTTAATATTTTGTACAGCAGCTGTTATGTCTGTTGATACGCGGCTCATTGCACTATCAAGATCACTTTTAGTAGCTGTTTTTGTTATAGCCTGAGCGTTAGTTTTAATACCAGTTTCTGCATTTTCTACTCTTGCTTCGAGTTCACTAGTCCGCTCTGCTTCAGCATCGGTACGATTAGTTGCTGTTTTGAATAAATCATTGGCTGTTGCAGTTGAATCATTTGCAGAAGCTAAAGAATTGTTATCTTCAATGATAATGAAGTTAAGCTGACTTATACCTGGTTGAGCTGAGTAGTTACCAATAAACATTGGTGCATAATATTCGGCTTGGGCAGGGAATGTACGAGGATTATCAATTGTTCCAATGCCCGTAGCAGCACCTGTAGATTTTCCCTTCAGGTACATTACAACTTCTTGCCACTCACCTAAATTAGGCTTAACTGCTGACAACAAATAGTTAGACGAGCCCATATCTGCAGCTAAATTATTTGTTGTTGTTACATACTTTGTTTGATCTGCTGTTTTACATGCTACACCAACATAAATACTTCCTGTTTCGCCAGAGACACGACGGAAACGTGCACGAACTCTATAAAGAGTTTCTGGATTTATTTTTACGAACTCTTTCCAATGTACCCAAGCTTCATCATTGCCGGCATTATTCCCAAGCTCAAGAATATAGCCGCCCAATGCCTCAGCATCCTGAATTACTTTAGCTTCACCAGTAGTGCGCCAAGTCGTCCAGTCATCAATGCCCTTTGCTGTAGCAACCGCACGCACACCCGTAGTTACTTGAGTTTGAGACTTTAAACTTAATAAATTTTGAGCAAGTGCTTCAGTTGCTTTTACAGCTGTTGTTCCTGTTTGCTGAGCTTGTGCAGCATTATCAAAAGCTAGTTTTGCCACATCATCAGTAGACTTAATTGAAGATGTAAGGCCAGATATTTTAATATTTGTATTATCTTCTAATGTCGATACGCTTTTTTGGACATCGATGATTTGACCTTGAACTTTTAGATTTTCTTTAGAGATACTAGTATCTAAAGAAGAAAATTTTGTAGTTGTTGCCTGTTCAAATTCTGCTAAAGATTCAGTTACTTCTTGAATATTTGCATTTGATTGTCTGTCAGCTTCTTCTAAATCTGCTTTTGTTTGATCAATACGTAAAGATAAAGCTTTATCACCATCAGATACTGATTTTGTGATTGTTGCTAAATTTGAATCTGTTTTTGTCTTATTTGAATTGTAGTCAGTCTTAAGTTCTACAAGCTTTTGAGCTTCAGAAACTACTTTATCATCGACAAGTTTTACAGAGGCTTCTACTTTTTCAATATATGAAGCATTACCTGTTACCTGATCACGCCAAGTTTTCGGAATTGTGTCATTTACAGTGGTGACATCCCAAACTTCATATGAAGCAACAATTACATCAACTGGTTTTTCAACTGAAGCGACAGGTGGATTTATACTATTGATAGGTCTGAAATGACCTTGAATCGTTGAGCCAATATCAGGACCACATTTAATTACTGAATAATAAATTTCAAATTTACCAGTCCCTTCAGCATTTCCCATTACTTTCAGAAAACCACCAGTACCTAACGAATTACCATAAGGTTGAAGCTTTAAACCAACTGGGATTTTGATGATTTGTTTAACTAAGAAAGTTTTATTAGGAGCAGCTGAAAGTAATGGTGTATTCGGATACCAACCTGAACCTAATAGGCCCGTAGATCTGATAAGAATTTCATGTGTTGAAGTTGTTGGGTTATCGGCGGATTTTACTTGTCGTGTATAGGTAGCACCCGCTTGGTTAACATAAGCTGTTAAATTATTGCTTTCTTTGAAAGTGGGGTCATCACGTAGTGGTTTACCTAATGATTGCATTCGAGCTAAGTCATTAGCGTTTAAGATATTTCCATTTGCCGTATCAAGGCTTGCTTGCAATTGACCAGTTTTTTCAGCAACAGATTTATCTAGTTCAACTACTGTTCGCTCAACACTATTGATTGCAGCTTTGTTGTCTCCAATTTGAGACTGGGCTGAACTAATTTGTTCAGTAAAAGCCTTATCTTGAGCTGCACGTGTTTTTGACTCTTCCGAAATTAATGCAGTTGATTTACCCAATTCATTTTGCATTTCAGAAAACTTAAGTTCAAAACTTTGGGTAATTGCTTCTTTATCATTGGCACGTGCTTCAGCTTCTGCTAGAAAACCTGTAGTGACTTTCTTATCAAGATCGACATACTGTGCAGCAACTTGATCAACTCTTTTAACAGTAGATTCTGTTTGGCTTACGATTGGTTCAATTTTTTGGTTAATTAAAGTGTTGGTTTGTTCACCCATAGCTAATTTAGCTGCATCAACCATTTGACCAGCTTTTATTAAGTTCTGATCAATATCTTGCTTTAGAGCAGCTTTAGTTTGGTCTACAACAATTAGTGCTTCATCAACCTGTTTTTTACGATCAATAATTTCTTGATCTGCAACTTTTTTTGCATTCTCTGCAACTAAGCGAATTTCATCTGAATCACTTCGAACATCAGCAATAATTGAATCTGTTTCGCTCTTGATAAAACCAATTTTATCATCGAGTTCTTTTTCAGCACGAATAGCCCGTTGTTGAGCATCTGCGACCATTGCTTCATTAGCTTGTACAGATTGATCTATCCGTTGATTAGCTTCATCTAAGCGTAGATTTGCATCATTTGTATGTTGTTCAACGATTAGTTTGGTATCAATAATTTCTTGATCTATATATGCTCGAACTTCATCAATTTTACTTTGTGCTTCCTTACCCACTTCTTTTACTTGGTCATGAATTTTTTGCACTTCTTCATCGATATGATTAATACCCTCTTCAAGCAATTTATATGCATCTGAGTCCTTAATATTTTCGATTAATTCTTCTACTTCTTTTATTTTTTCATCAATTTCTTGGCTAACTTGATCTTTATTTTCATCAATTTTTTCACCTTGCTCTTTTAATTCTTCTTTTAGCTCCTCCAATTTATCAATTGCATCTTGAAGTGCGCCTTGAAATGCTTTGGGATCAATAGGAATACCAGCAACCGTAAGAGTAGTACCAACAGCCATACTACCCGCAACAGCACTATTACCGGCTACTGAAGTGTCACCCACTACACTGCTATTTCCTGTTAATGTGCTATTACCAGTTTGCTGTGTATTAGCTTGTACATTCATCAACGGCGTTTTGATTGAAACGGTAGTTCCAGAATCTACTTTTAAATTTTCTTTCGAAATAAATTCAATGTTGTCTTGTCGAATACGGCGTACACCAATGATCGCGCCGTCTCCGTGACTGACATAACTATGGATTACTGGACGTTCTTCATTGCCATTTTCAAAGAAGACATAGACGTCTTCCCCATCCACAATTTGAATTTCAGTATCTAAATCACTATCACCGACTGGATAGGCAAAAGTTGCCGTGATGCCTTCACTCGCGCCATCAGTTAAACCATGAATGTGTACTTGTGCAGTACGACCCTTTGCGTTGTAACTTAAAATCTTTGCACGTTTAGAACCATTCATATATTTGACCTACAAATTAGCAATCCAGAACTTTGATGAAGTCCCCATTGATCCCCCGATTGCGCCTGTATCTATATGATGTGCAGCTGTTAAAACGACATACTTCTTACTATCAATTTCGAATATATCGCCTGCATTCCAACTCAAATTTAGCGGCCTAATAATGGTCCCCCTCAAAATCAAAACTTTTTCCAAGTTTTTAACTTGTCGGGCATCTAATCCAGCTCTTTGAGTAACAGTGTGTCCTGGGGTTATTGAGTCATCACCAACAACCGTTGAACCATTATTCTCCACGGTCACGAAAGATGATTTTTGCATCAGTTCCAAAGGTTTACTGGATATCCAAACAACGCTACTTGGATCTAGTTTTGTGACAGCTTCCTGTTTAAATAAAAAATCAATTTTTTGAGCAGATACTTTATTGTTTTGAAAAGAAATTACTGCCGCTTCTTGCTGCAGATAATGAGCCAAGCGTTGAGTAGGCATGCTTCCCTTTAAACATACGAATTTTGGCAAAGGTAAATCACGACCAAGACTGATAGTTGCGCCACACGCTCGAATTACTGAATTAAAAGATGTTTCATTACTGATAACAGCTTGCTTTGAATTTTCGATAAGCCTTTTACAGCCAGCCAAAATACCAATACAAGAGATACCACCTACACGGCGATCTTGTTTAATAGTTTGAGTTTTTAAGGGAGTAACTTTGATTAATTCAAATGGATGAGAAATATCGTTTACAGTTAATTGCTCCCCTTCTTTCAAAAGGGAGTCTAATTCAGCTGTTGATTGAACGGTGAACTCAATAGATGATGGGATAGGTACAAGATCAGTTCTTAATGTTGCACTAATGAGCTCAGATGCTGGAATAACTTTACCCGCAGACACAATGGTAATTTGCATTAACGGTTCCCCATGTTAAAACTCTTTGGGACCATTAAAAATGCAAGTTTTGGCAAAGCATCTTTCTTTTCATTATAGATTTGCTGTGCTTCAGAGACTGATAGCCCGTAACTTTCGACTCCAAGCCCACGGGTAGCTTCAACTAATCGAGCTTGCAAAAGATCACAATGCGCTTTTACTAAAGGCAAAATGATTACGTACTCATCCCCATTAAGTTCTATGGATTCATTCAGTTCAATACTGGTAATTGCCTTAGTTTGACAATCTAATGTCGCCCAACCCGCATAAGATTTTGTCTCTTCAATAAACGCCTTAACGATATCCTCAAGCAAAATTGAGTAACCAGTTAATTGATATTCTTTGTAGAGCTCTTCTGAAAGTTGCTGGATAGAACCAGCAACTACAGCATACCCCTCGGATTCAGGTAATAACTTCATATCAATTACCCGAAAAGATTGCCCAATTGGCGACCTACACCAGAAACTGCATTAACAAGGCTAGTGGCTTGTTGAGCAGTATTGATAACTTGCTGAACTCGGTTAACAAGATCAGCTGTACCATCGATTTCTTTTTTACCTGGCTGGATACTTCCATTAGTTCCAATGCTTGCAAAGCTACCGAAATAGTTGTAATCAATTGGACATGAAACAGTCATGACTTGTGAGCGGCTATCTGAATCATATTCCGCTGATTCAAATCGAATAGCACAGTTTTCAAGTGCATAAGAACGGGTAAAACTACCTAGACGGCCATCGTAATAATCACCATGAATCATGCCACCACTTGCAACGATATATTCAGCAAGAATTTGGTCATGACCTGCTTCAGTAACTAGTATCTGAAGGTTACCTGTGTATTTGGTTTTGGGTGGTCCAGCAACAATACCCGTAAAACCACCTGCATACTGAACTTCGGCCGGATCTTCATTACTAACAATAGGCCGTGGACAACTTTTAAATAAGAAACGAAGATCTTCCATACCACGAGGCACAAACATACCTTGGCAAGCTAATAGTGGTGAGCCAAGTTGCTGTAAGGCAATGTAATCTTGTTTAAGCTGATTTAGTAAAATCGGATTAGCTTGTTGCATAATTTTGATGCTCAAAAGGCTGTTATATGCATCAAGATTAAAAGGTTATAGTCTCTACAAAGTTACGTGGTTCCATAAAAAAAGCCACCTTCATAGGCGGCTCTATTATCGTTTCTTTTACTCAATTTTTGGAATTTTACTCCAAACGGTTTCAAAGTCTTGAGACGATAATATCTCTTGATAATGATTCTTAAGCTCTTCTTTCCAGCCTAATATTTCATCTACAATCTTTTCAGCTTTCTGTTGTTCAATTTTAAAACTTGAAGCACTACTTAATAAGTTACTACGAGTTATTTTTTCTCCTTCATCACCTATTTTCATTGATAAAAGTGTAGGTAAGAGATCAACCTGAGGTACTACATCAAATAATGGAGCTAATTTCCATCTTCCATTTTTGTATATAAATGCATGGTTTTTGGGATGATCATCAGAATTTCCAACTAATGCATTGAAAATCATTCTTTTATACAACTCTTCTATTTCTTCTAATGAAATTCTTTTTCTAAGCATTTCATTTGCTAGCAAAGGATATGACCATCTTGTTGTATCAATTGTAGTCCATGAGGTATTTAATAACGTTAAACCACTTAACATTGGGAATCTTCGGAATCGTTTAGATTGTTCATCATATTCACGATCAAACCTTTCTAATATTAATACATCTTTTTCCTCATTATTATGGTTAATCTGCACCAAGCTATGGTTCGCAACATTAAACCCTTTTTTTTCTGCAAAACTTAGACATGCATATTCTACACGTGGCACATTTACGAGATCATTGATATCTTTGGGTTTAGCTAAGTACAATTTTTTATCATCATACAAGGTGATTTTAGGTCTAGCACCACCTAATGAAGTTGTCTGTGCCAATGCTAATCTTAGTTTTTCAATTTCTTCACCTTTTCTAACTTTACTCGTAAATTCTAAAAAGTCTTCAAGCTTTACCATATTTAAGAAATTTTCATTTGTTGCCTTTTGAGTAACTCTTCTTTGCTCCCCTATACAAATTGCTCCAAATCTATCTGAATTATTTGAATAAAGTAAATAATCTAAAGTAGTCCATGGAGTATCTTTTTCTGCAGAAAAAATTCTCTTTAATAAATTTTGCCCCCAGTTATCAGGAACAATATCCATTATAAAATTTGGTATACCTTTATTTTCTGTTACTTCATATACATGCCCCTTTCTTAATGGATACTTAATTTCATCTGGTACCCAATTAATTGAATATGAAGGGTTATAGGTAAACTCACCTTTACCATTGATCACTGATAGTCGGCCTAAAGTTTCAAAATCAACTGAATCTGGAATTTGAATATATATATATATTGTCTGTTTCATTAAAAGTCCTCATCCTTTACAACGCCAACCCGAACACGTTTATGCTTAACATCATTTTTTTTTATTTTTGGTAAGGCCTGACTCAACTGATCTAAAATTCCTAAATACCAGATAGTTTTAAGTAGAGCTCCTGTCTCTACTGACGTGTCGGCATTTTCTATACGTTTTATAGTTGACAAAGAAACTTCTACTGCCTCTGCTAAATCCACCTGACGCATATTTTTTTCTAATCGATAAAATTTTATCAATAGACTTAAGTCTTTTATAAAATTCTCCGCGTCTAGCGGAAAAAACTTATCTTTGTAGTCCATATAAGAAACCTTAAAGCAATTAAAAGTTCAGATTTGAACTATATCTTACATTAGATTCAATTTATTTACAAATAGAAAGGTCATATTTGAACCTTTAACCAGATTTAAATATCACAAAAGAACTATTAAAAATATTTAAATTAGAAAATTAAATCCTAAGAGTTTGTTATATAAATACAAACTAAATTGTTAAATTAAAAAAGCCACCCCAAGGCAGCTATTTTATAATCTTTGATTAATTACCCAATATTAGGCGGAACACGTAATACCTGAACCGAAGGAACATTACGATCAAGACATTCTTGAACACAAATGTAATCTGGATTTTTTGGATCATATCCAAGTTGACCACGGATATTCCCGTTATGAATTGTCATGGGCATGTCGAAACGGCCACGTTTAAAACGACCAATGATAATTGTATCCGTTAGTGACTGATTCGTTTTTGTCTCGGTTTTATCAGTTTTTTTCTGATATTGAATACCCGGCGCTTCACCTAAAATCTGTGTTGTATTCATGCTTATTTCCTCAATTTATTGTATTAAAGGTAAAGCCAAATCAATGACTTTACCTATTGAACGATTAGTAAATGCCTAAACGTTTACCTTTATTAAATGATCGTAAACGCTTGCGGATTGCATTTGCTGAAAAAGCATGTAGTCGTGCCTTTTTCATACCAGCCTTTTGAGCTGTAGTTAATCGAACCTTTTGACCAGGTAATCGTTTATTAACTACAGTTTTCTGCCCCTGACGAATAGCTAAAACACCTCGATAGTGAACTTTACGGCCATTAACTTTACGCTGGCTAAATGCGCCGTTACGAGCTTTAATTTTCTTGGCAATAGAATCAAAACCTTCTTCAGTTTCATCTGCTTCCCCGAAAATGAATTCTCGAATCAATTCCTCTAGTTCTGGTCCGTCGTCAGGCATATTAGCGAGCATGGTATTTACAGCTGCTTCTAAGGCCACATCTGCTGCTTCGATATTTTCACTGAAAATTTCTTCAATATCAGTATCCACTACCCCAAATGTTAAAAAAGCATCAGAAAGAGAAGACATTAATGCATTTTCATATATAGCATCATTCGCATCCCCCAAAGCATCAATAATTAATCCATCCAAATAATCAATACCCATCTCATCTTCTTCAAGCTGATTTTCGCTAATAGCATCTACCGTATCTGAAAGGATGTTTAGGGCAATTTGACGTACTTGTTCAATAACTGACTGTTGCTCTCGGTCAGAACTAGATACCTTATTTGCAACTGTCGAAATTTGCTCAGCTGCTGAATCAAATTTACGTAATTCCAAAGGTTTTTGTGTGGTTGGGCCAAATGGATTCATCTTAAGATCCTTAAATTATTTAACTAAAACATCTTCATCAAAAATTGCGGCACGTGTGGTACCAACTACCCCATGGGCTAAATAGAGTCGTACACGCTCATATGGAAAGTCCTTATCTGGAACTAAGCTAAACTCGAAAGGTTTACCACCGAGTTCATCAGCTGCCTGTAGCCAACCGGTTGTTTCACTAGATGCACCTTCTAAGAATTCTTGGATATCATCACCAGCTTTTTTAATGTAGTCCGGTGCTGCTTGGAACATATATGTTCTAAGAATTGCGATACATTTGTTCGTCACACGGCCTGAAATTTCCGCTGCAGGAACTAAACGCAAAGCACTATTTTTACTTTGATATTGAGTAAGTACATCACTTAAAACAAATAAAGTAGTTTCGAATTTAACTGGACGTACTACATTAACCTTGGCCTTAGCCAGCATTTCCTGAGTCTGGTCATCCTCAAGATCATTACCTGACATCTGGCTTAAGTTCTTTGCAGTAAATGGGTAGTCTTTCCAAGCTACAGCATTCTTTAACGGCGCAAAGCCTTGTTTATTTAATTTTGCATTCCGTAGTAACTTATCACCGATATAATGGCCTAAATAATACGCAGGAACTTTGCGTCCTTTAAGGGTGGCTGAATCACGAGCTCGACAAAGGTTAGGACTCCAAATAAATTGCACAAACTGAGATTGGGCATCCACGCTTGTTGAAAATTGAGCGGCTTGTTCTGCGGTAAAAGTTGGATTTATTTCTGCATCTAGAGGAATACGTAATTTTGTAGCTGCTCGTTGAGCGGCAACATAAATTGGTAAATCATGAGGATTAGGTAATGTCAGATATGCTGGAGTATCTAATTGGCTTGTGAGAATTTTATATAGTTCATCTGCATTAAATGAAGGTAAAGCTTCATCCTCTAAAGCCAATGTTTTTGAAGCTCTGCCCAAACTATTAACTTCGTTATATGCAGTTGATTTGAGAATTGCTTGTAACGCATCAATTCCCAGCGTTAATTCAAATTTCTCGAAATATTCTTTGGCATCAGCTACTGCAACAATAGATGTAGAGCTTTCAATATCTCCGTCTACTGATCCCTGCACAGAAATAATCAGATCACCAGTAACAGCATCTCTAATTATCAAACGCATTGTGATATCAGCTGGACCACGTGGGCTAGTTACTTTCGCAAAAAAAGCCACATTGATTTCAGCATTAGCAAGATAACTGTATGGATCAAATTCTAATTTGAATGATGTGCTTGCCCCTGTTTCAAGGGATAGCTCACCAGTACTCGACAGAGCAAGTATATTCATTACATTACACGCCCAAGGCTATTTGTTTTAGGTATTTTGAGCTGTGGACATAATCAGTTTTCTAGCTAGTTCCAATGTAAAAAAACCACTCGAAAGTGGTTTTTAAAATTACTTTGTTTTTACAATGCACCAACTGGTTCCGCCGATTCTTCTGGTTCAGAAAGTACAATCTCAAGAACACTTCCTTTTAAACCATTAATTTGATCTAAATTCTCAAGTAATTGCTTATGAGCTTCATCACCGATCAAAGTAAAAGTAAATTTTTCACCAGCTTTTACTTTGACTTGAGTAAATGGTTCCGTAATGTCATTTAAGCCATTATTCTGCAAAGTAATAACCCGCTGAGTTGGTAGATCACCTACAGCGTCCATAATTGGGTTTGTGCCATCAATAATTAAAATAGCCATCTTATTACTCAACTGTTAAGTTTTTACCTAGCCCTTTCAATTGTCGTAAGTTTTCAAGGACCTGATATTTAAATGTTTGGTTATGGCACGTAATGCTAGTTGTTTTACCTGATTCGAGAGCAACACGAGATAACGGTTCTAGAACAGTTGTAAAACTGTTATTAGTCACGTTAATAACTAAAAGATCTACGTTATCACCCTTTGTTTCTGCTAATGGCCCATCAATGAGTTGAGTGTTTTTAGAAGAACTTGTTTCTTGAGGTTTTTTATCTACCTCGTCTTTGTCCATTTCATTTACTTTTGATTCGGTTTCATTATTGACCTTTTCACTGATTTTCACTTCATCTGGTGTTGAGTTTTCTGCTTTGGCATCGCCGTTATCTTGATCTTGAGGATTTAATAAATCTCCTTGATCTGAAGCTTTTTCATCACCAGCTTGGGTATTTTGAGTTTCTGTAGTTTTGTTGGTTTTACTTCGAGTGTTTTTGTGTTTGGTATTAGCTTGATCATCTGTAGATGTTAATGTTTCATCGGTACTTTCAGTTGTTCCAGCCATGAGCTTTTCCTTACAAGAATTAGAATAAAAAAGGCGCATAGAAACGCGCCTTTCAGGTCATGTATTACGAATTTTTGAGGGATGGCATATTGATACAGTGGATGACATAGCCCTGATCAGCATAACGTTCGAACGGGTTCATTTCTGCAGCTTGTGAACCAATTAAGGTCAATACTGATTCACGTGCATCTGGACGTGTTTCAATAACAGATAATGGAGTTTGAATGAAGCCTACAAACGGCGCTCGAATTGGTTCATTTCCTCGACCAATTAAAAGCATATCAAAAGCAGTATCTGCTTCTGCTACAAGCTCTTGGGCTGAAGGCGCATGATAAACATTGGTACCATCAGCAAGGGTTCCGATGCGAACAATTTGACCATAACCAGCGGTATAACCCGTTTTTGTCGGCATTTTATCGCTCGACAACTGATTAAAGAAGACTGCACCACTGTCACCGACATATAGATCATATGCAACAGTAGAGCCACCAGTACGCTGGTTAATGTCCAATTTAGCAGCGGAAATAAACTTATTTACTTCACCAAACAAATCAGCAGTAGTATTAAATGCAGCTGCTAATTTACCAGTCACACCACGAGACGCATCAAAAGTAACTTCACGTTTTGAGTACTCAGCCAAGTCTTTTGCTTCACCTAACAATCGAACAGTTTGTTCCAAGAAAATTTTTCCTTGGACAATTGCTAAAGCTTGTCCCAGAAAACCAAGCTTAAGCTCATTATTCACTTGAGATTGCAATAAAGTTGATAAAGTAACCTGTGCCATAATTGGTGATGCCACCAAATTTTCGTACTCAGGCTCAAAATCTACACCAACTGGGATCATCAAGTAGTTATTGTTGCCATCACGAGCATCAAAATCTGCAACTAGATAGACTTCAACTTTTGCACCAGCGGGTAAGGCTTGATTTAATGTCACGCTAATTTTACTAGCTGTAATGTCAATTTCACTGCCGACTACACGGTATTCAACACCATTGATTACAATATCTTTTTCTGCAATAGCGGAGATCTTGCCCGTTAGCTTTGACTTTGTGCGATTACGGGTATGTGCAACTTCTTTACCGTTAATTTTGATTGATACATTACCGGCAAGAAACGGCAATAATTTTGCATTAGCATCGGGTGTTTTAGCTTTGTAATCAGCATAAGAGGTACGAGCTGTCACTGAGTATGTTAAACCAGCACCACCATTCGACAAGGCAAAGCGGAAACGCCCTTCTACATATGGCTTAGAAGCATTCGCACCATCTAAGTATTCTGATTTCTTCATTGCACCAAAGTCACGATTGGTGACAAAGCGAATTGATACAAGAGGAACTTCATTAGAACCATTAGAGTTCGGAATCATTGCAACAATAGGTGTTGCATACGCAATTACGTTGGCAATGGTTGCCACGGTAATGGCAGGTACAATACTTACAGATTCATGATGTTGATGATTAACATCATCAAAACCTGATTCATTAAGGCTGTCGTAGTAACTAAGTGCTTCAGCAGGTAATGCTGTAATTTGTTTGGCACCATTTAAACCAGCAGTTAATGCAGCTGCGATAATTGAGGGATGTGGTAATTCCCCACCATGACGAGTTTGGTATTGTGCTACCCCATACATCACAGCTTTATCAACTTCAGGTGCATGTTCGATACCAATGGAATCAAAAATAGCTTTTAAAACTTCTGGGTATTCCCCTGATTCTACTTGAGCACTATCGAATCCATTTTCAAATTCATCTGTACCTTTAAAATAGTAATTTTGGCACTGAGCTGTAGCAATACGTTGCGCATCATACTTTTTACGAACTTCGTCTGATAAAACAGTCATTTTAAACCAGCCTTTGGCTTTCCATTTAAGATAACGAAAGTCTGACATGTGAGTTTTTTCTTGATTCTGGTCAGTTCCAATCATAAAAATGTCCTCGCAAATGAGGACAAAGAAAATGTAGCTAAAGGACCTATTCAGCCCTTTATTTATATAGTTATCCGCTTACACCACTTGAAACATAAATTTCAACACTATCACCAGTTTTAACCTTATAGCGAAGCTTATCCCAACAATGTTGACGAAACGGTTCTGTATCCGGTGCAGCAGCTGTTAAAGTAATAATCGGCACCCAGTGAGCATCATTTTGCGGATCTGCATTTGGAACATTACTTCCGAAAAATTCTACTTCTGCTCCGTTCCCGATTACCTGGTAATTGAAAATTGCAGAAGTACATTGTGCGGCTATTTCAATATCACCAGCCTTTTTTCCTTTTTCATTAAAAACTAAATAACTCATTAATTCTCTCCATCACCCATAGGTGCAATAAACAAATCATCTCTACGGTTTAAAACATACTTACTGCCAAAATCAGCCATAAGGCTAAAACCAGTAATATTTACAATCTCAAACCACAACATTAGATTTTCATAAATCATTAAACCTAAAAGATCGCCTTCTTTAAGAATCATGTCCGGAATGTTGATTATCCTTTCCAATACATCGTCCAATTCTTCATTGAATGGTTCTACTTGAGCGGTTAGCACCAAATCAGAGGGGTTATTCATAGAGAAGTTCTTTTGAATATAACCACCATTAAATTTATCGAAATGAACATAAGCAGCGCCCTTATATTCATACTTGTAATTAGGCTCGTCTTGAATCGATAGAGTGTTTGCTTCAAAAGATAAAGGATCTAAAGGTTTTGAATCTTCAGCTGGATTATTGAAAATCACCTCTTTACGCCAAACTTGTGCTGGAATACTTGCTAATGCATTCATAACAACACGTCTCGCTGCTAAACGGCGACCATTGGCAACTTGATTTACTGATCTATTTAGCATTTTTACCTAAACCTTTCATGAAGACATTTAACATGTCCTGATCAATAGCACCTGACTTATGCAAGGCTTGAATTCTTTCAATTTGACTTGCTCTTACCGTTTCAATCTCAAAACGTTTGAGGGTTTTTAATTCGCGTTCTAAGAGCTTTTTCGCAACTTTATCTGCTCTACGCATCATTTCATTTTCAGCTTTTTGAATATTTGCTTTGATTGGTTTCGTAGAACCATTCATCAAATCTTTTACTTGTTCATTAATCGAATTCTGAATTTGCTTATCAGTTTGCTTATATCGAGCACCAACTTGTTTCTGGCGCTCTTTCTCTACTTCTTTTTTAAGATATGTAATGCCTGATGGTGAACCTATCCACTTAACAACACGCAAAACATGCTTACAAGCCACACCAGACAAGTGCGGGTTACGGACTTTAGGAAACCCGCCTTCATCTCGACCTAGGTTATAACCACCAATAGTTGCCATGTATCGATACCAAAACGTATGTCGCTCACAATCACATTGAAATTTGATTTTCCCTTTAGCCAAACGGTTTTTAACAGTACTTAAGGCTTGTTTATTAATATCAAAAACAACTGATTTAAAGTTTGAGAACTCAATTTCAACGTGGTGATTTAAGACTTTACTTTTTGGACCGGCATTAGTGAGTAAATGCACTAAACCAGCTTTTCTACTTACTGGTACCGCCAAATGGATTTGCTCATTTGCCCGATCAATATCATCTTGTCGGCTTAAATTAATGATGTTTTGAGGGGTAATACCTTTACTATATTGATCTTTTAAAAGTTGAATGTTTTCTTGAAATGCCAAGATATCATCACGGGTGATACGCCTTGGCACTTCTCCATTTTGCTGACCTAAGGTTGTAAAAAGAATCCGTTCAACATCGTATTTTTCACCTTGCAAAATGTCATGTGGCCGCAAGAACATAGGTTTAGGGATCTTTCGTCCCCAATCATCATATTCAATTTCTTTTTCAGCAAATGCCCTTTGGTCCCTGTCCGCTTTTTGACGACTCTGTTGATCTCTACGTACTGCACCGTTTTGCAAAGACTGATTTAATTGAAGCTGAGCACGGCGGAAATCATCTGGCTTGAACTTTGACATATTAATTATCCTGCAAATATTCTTTTTGAAGTTTTAATAAATCTGCAAGCCTTGGAAATGCTACCTTTTGAAGTGGTAACTTTTCCCAAATACCATTGGCTCCACAAGCCACAAGAACCGCATCAATTTGATTTCGTGAACCATAAAGTTTGTAGCTTAAGAGTGATGGATCTTGTGATTCATCCTCTTTGATTTCCCAAACAATCAGATTCTGAATATTGTTTCGTTGAAGATTTCGGTGAATTAGGTCTCTAATAGCATTTCGATAATCATTTCTCATACTGTTTCACCTGCTTATGCTGAAACAGTACTTACACGGGCAAAGCCGCCAATACCCGTTTTACCGCTGTTACCATTACTTTCTGTTATATGCCCAGCTTCGCCAACAACTAGAGTCATGTACTGCGTTTTTTCGGATGTATTGGAATATCTACAAATGAGTAAACCACCGCTTGCACCACCACCGCCAAGTGCCCAGCCATCATCACCAACACCATTTGCACCATCGCCACCCGCACCCCAGTTTGAAACTGTACTTACAGAAGCACCGCCTTTATGATTCAACTGATTTGAAGCTGTACCAGCATTACCGAGTTTTCTAGAAATTTCCGTAATGCTTGAAGTCACCGTAATTGCACTAGCTAAACCACCTGCACCGTTAGAGAACGCACTACCATTTGACCATTGGCCGCTTGTCCCACCTTTCCCACCACCGACAACAGCCAAATCAAGCTCATTTAAACGTAAGCGTGTATCAGTACCATGTGTTCCGTGGGCCAAAACTCCTAATTCCCATACACTGCCGCCCCCAGCTCCACCAGCGCCAACTAGAATGAACTCTTTTAGCTCTTTAGGCTGAATTGGAATAATATAAACGCCTGGTACAGTGTAATCGCCGTTACCATCATTTAGTGTTTCTGCTGCTACCTGAAGAACGGACCAGCTAACGGCACCTGAATAGTCAATTCGATTTTGACCTGAACGATTCCAAACTTCATAAGAGAACGATTTTTCAGCCCGAGTGATTGACCATCCCTCATGAGAACTTTCTGGTGTAAGTTGAATAGCATATTTTGAGTCACGTAAATCCGTTACTTTTCCACCTAAATCGATAATTGCGGTCTTCCCAACATTGACACCTGCACCAATTAGTTTTGGATATTGAGAATCTAAATATTTTTTTAAATCTATTAGCTGTATTACTAAATTTTTAGATGAAGTATCTAAACCATCGATCTGATGTTGTAAATCATCATCCTTGGTCTTCACGTCCTTCTTAAATGCATATTGTGGGTGTGGATCTTCGTGTGCATTATGATCGATCATAAGCTTACGAGTTAATGCGCCGTATTGCGGGTGTGGATCTTCATCAGCGCTATGCTGGTTCATCAACATGACAGCAATTGGAGTATTGGGATCAATCTTAATTGTTACTTTATCTAAATTAACGTCAGTTAAAACAAATCCAAATGTCAGTATTGCAACAACATTTGCATGTAACGACATGATTGATTCAGCTGTAGTCGTTGAAGCAACCGCAAGTAAAGTACCATCTGATAGATAAATCCCTAACTCAAATACTTCCATTGTTAGAGTGGGTTCAATACTCATCACAAAACGTAAAGTGCCCGTTTCTGAATCAACATCTCCACCATTTAAAGAAAATCTAGCTAACTCATTTTTAAGTGAAGTTAAAGTTTTTGCCTCTTTAGATGCATCAAATTTGCTGGTACCAACAGCAAGATGTGTCAATTCCCCACCAAAACTAGCGACATCACCAACTTTATTTAAAGCATTCCGACCAACATCAGTTAAAAAGAAGTTAATAGCCATAACCCACCCATTGATTTATTTAACTATGGTAGTTATGGCTCAAGGTTATTTTAGGGGTCAGTTCCATTAGCTTGATCATTTTCTGCAGCTTGCCTTAATGCTGCAAATCTAGACTTACGATCCGCTTGTTCTCGGCCTTCTGGCGTATCATCCGTTACATTTACAGTTTCATATGCTTCTGTGTAATGAACGTTTTCTAAGAAAAGGAAAGCAAAAGCATCACCTAAATCGGGCGATTTAATACCCATACGCCTCATTTCATCCTTACTCAAAATTTTATATCGAGCAAAGTCATCAAAGCGGTAAGGAATGTGGATCAATTGATCTTTAATTTTTACATAGTGCTTTTTCGTTTTCATCTTAAAGCGGCCACTTGCGACTGCTCGAGCAAAGCCAACGTAGGCTAAGGAACGCTTATTTGTAAACTCTTTGCGGTTATCGTTACTAAAGCACTGTGAACCCCAGTATACAGGCACATAGAAAATGCCTTGTTTTTTCAAGTATTGGCCTAAGCCTTTACCAGCACCGTTATCATCTACAACTAAGTTTGCATTTGGATACTGTAAAAGTAATTCATTAATTTTAGCGAATAGTTCAAGAATATCATCTCGGTTTTTACACAGCGGAATATCTACCACTTCTACACGACGAGCTCGTTCTCCCCATTGAGCCTCACCCCAAACCTTACTAATTACAATAACTGAGTCATCTCGACCTACACCACCACCCACGTCCACGGTAATAATATAGCCGAATTGATGGTCATCAAAAATACTTGCGCCAACATACATTTCTTCTGTCTGACGCTTGGTTATTAAGAACTCATCGGATAAATCAGGAAATTCACCAAGTACACGAATTTTGTATTGTGCATCGTCACGGCTACCATATTTTTGCCGTTGTTCTTCTAGAGATTGCTTACTTACAAGGGGTGATTCCTCCCCGTTAAAAGTTAAAGCAATCCATACCCCACCAGCCCGATGACTTAGCTTGTGATGAGTCTCATAGAACATACCCGCGTTACGGGTAGGCTGAGAAGTCATTACAGCGCGGTTATCTTCATGCGTTAAAGCACCAAACGCCACATCAAGTACAGCATCATCTACACCGCTGGCCTCATCGACCCACACCATATAATTATCGCCGTGGTTACCAGCGAGGTTAGTTGGTTGATGCTTTGGTGCTGTCTTAGCAAAGACATACCACTTTTCTTTATATCCCTTGATATAAACCAGTTCTGACTGATACCCAACATAATCAGCGAGCCATGCCAGAGGCCCTTGTTTCAATCGCGCTAGATTGATACTGATTTCTTTCCAGACTTGTTTTTTTAACTGCCCGATTTGCGGGGCAGTAAACATCATGATTGATTCATCAAAAAACAAGAGGTGCCACAGGGCAACAATACCCGCACTGGCGGTTTTACCAGTGTTATGAAGGACTAAATCATCTTCACCTAAAAAGAATGGATCTGGATCAAGTACAAAGCCGTAATATTTGCCTTCACCAAGCTCAGTTACCAATGAGATTTTTAAAGGCTTAATTTCCCCATTTTCAAGCCGATAGGATGCAAACTGTTCTCTATTTTCTGGCTTAAGATTCATGTATTGGGAAACAAGCAATTCAATCTTGTCGCCCTTTGACCAGCCGTTACCATCGTATAAAGAGATTAAACAAAGGATATGAGATTTATTAAAGGTATGAGCCTTACCATTCTCATATTCAAACCGGAACATTTCCTGATAACCGGTTACTGTTTTTATTACGTCCAGCTCTGTTTTGCCATCTGCAGCAAGGATCTTATGATTTAGATTAATACGCTCAACAGGTATAAATTTCCCATTGGCTAATTTGATTAATGTGCCTTTACCAAAACAGCCATGGCCCGAAGCAACGGAGGTACGGCTACCATCAAAGGCTATTGATTCAAAAAGTAATTCTTGTTGCCATGTCGGTTCGACACCTAAAGCTTCTACGGCGAAAGCATAGATGTCGTATCGATACCGTTCACAAAGTTCCCACCATTCAGGGATTTCTTTCAATGGTGCTAAAGCCATACCGTAAAAACACCATCAATTAAAAGAATGAAAAAGGAAGCATGGTTTGATCCACTGCATCTTCTTCAAACTGGTTCCCCTCAGTAATCGAATAACCTTTTGCAATTTTTGTACTTGCCCAAACAGCTAAAAGGATTGCAATGTGCCCGTTGTTTAGACTGCTGCTATCAAACTCTTGCTGAAGACCGTTTTTATCGACCTTACGGATTTCAAGTACGTTTTTTGGGTTGTACTGGTTAAGCTTCGGCTCAATTTCAATTAACTTTGCTCTGAAACGAGCTTGGTAAATTGAAATCACTTCTTCTAAGTGCTCTTTAGCATTGAAACTTAATTGCCAGTTCTGTACTTGGTCCGGTGAGTCAGTCACTACAACCGTTTGATCTCTTAATTTAATTGGTACAGGTAAATTTGAATAAACTTCTGTCTTTTGGATCACTAGCTCGCCAGTGTCAGCAAAAACAGCTCCAATTAAACGAATCGGTTGATCGGAGAAACCGGCAACACGGCTGTCTATACGAATAATTTTAGACATAGCATTTTCCCCTAACGCCGTTTTCGTTCTAACTTGGTCTGGCATTCAATACAGAACTTCACGCCACCAAGAGCTCTACGTCGCTCAGGGATTTCTTCACCACACTCAAGGCATTCTTTTTCAGATTCACCTTCAAAACGGCACCGGTTCGCAATTTCTTGCTGTAGTAAATATTCAGCACTTTCTTGTGCTTTATCGATTAAGTCAGTCATCTATACGCTCAACTGTAATTTCACCTGTCTCAATGTCACCCTTCACGCGTTGGTGATCGAGTGGCGTGTATTGGTCAGCTTGCACTACGACCTTGTCGTTAATTGCGGGTTGTTCCACCGCTGATCCGTCAGGTTCATAGCCATTACCCGTGTTTTGGTCAAAAGGACCTCCAAAACCAATGACATTTGGCGTATAACCGACCAGCTGAATATCTACAGTTGAGATAGAAAGGTTGATTGCTTCACTAGGGACTGGGGATGGAAAAAGTTCATTTTCAAAAACGGTGAAATTTGAATTAACAACATGCTCATTCCATTGCTGGAAAGGCACTTTGAAACGGCGGTTATCACTACTAGACATATACGCGCAAAATTGATCAATGACTGAGCGTAAGTCATTAGGATTAGTGGCAAAGAATGCGATTTGAGCTCTTACTGTTGTTGGTACCAGACGAACCTTTACCCGCTTTTCATCAATAAATGTCTCAATGAAATCAGGAACTGGTAATAACTGGTTAACATCAGGCGGCTGATCTGTAAGAGCCGTAGCTGTGAGCATTACGGGTAAAAGTACTTTTGATTCTTCATCATGCTTCTGACTTTTTCTGTATTCAGAAAGCATCGCCTCTGAATCATCCATCATCCGTGACGGACATGCTTTTATAGCGCCGCCAATGGCTCTTAATTTCCAGTCAGCCGTTAATTGCGTCTCAGGCATATACCAAGCTCGAAAATTAACAAGCTGCTTATACCAAGCATTTTGAATACTTTTTAGTGAATCATTGGGGTAATTCATTTTTACCCCCATACACTAAAAATATTGCCAAAAGACTTTTTCGGCTTCTGCTGTTTCTCTTTTACATTTGGCTGGTCCAAACCTTGAAGAACTTGTATGGCGTGTTGCTGTACTGAATCAAAGCTTTTAACTTCATGAACCATGCCTGTATAAAGATCGTTTTTGCGTTCTTCTCTTAGTTCTTGACGGCGTTTTTGCTTATCAACCACTTCTGATAACTCACCCACCAATCCCTGAGCATTACCCAACTCATTTAAAAGGTGTATCTGGTTGTTGATATTGTCGTAGGTCTGGAAGATTTGATCTTCAAGTAATTGGGCTATAACAATTTCAGAGGGCGATAACTGAGAAATATCTGTTGCACTATCAAAGCAAGAAACAACACCTTCTGGTTCTTCAGGAACAAATAAACCATCAAATAACTGACCGTCTCCTACATTACTTGCATAATTTGGTTGCGCAACGAAATCAAAACCAAAAAAGCCCGTTGGAATAAGACGACCACCAATATTTTTATAATTAACTGCTGTACTAAAACCACCTGCTTGAGCTGCATATTGTTTTAAAGCGAATTCACCAGGTTCATTGTCAAAGAACACTTCTTGGTGTTCTACCGTACCATCTTCAGATGCACGTAAATGAATTGTTTTTAGCGCTGGGGCCAGATATACCAACTTACCCTTAATAGGAACAGTTTCAGGCGGTACCATGCCGTAACGCTGACGGATTTGATGACCATAAAAGCCCTGCAATGAATTAGTAGAAACCATCTCTTGTACATGGTCACTATTAATCAAATTAATCATTGCGCCTACATCGACATTACTTCGATCTACACCAGTATATTTACGGCATCGATCATGTAAGTTGTAAGAGAGAACTTTAGTCTTTCTATTTTTGCTAGCCATAAAAATAGCCCCAATGCTGTTTGGGGCTATTGTTTCAGTTCACTAGCTATCGAATTTTAATCAGTTCCAGATCATATCTTTTCATCACACTCAATCAATTTCAATAGTTTGTCATGTTGTTTATCTTCAATAGTTGCATCAAAGATGTATCCACTTTTAAGAGAGATAAAAACATCATAAAAGCTCTCATAAACCATACTGCCTCTATGATCACTTTTCGAGACTTGCAAACAATCCATTTGAGAAAAGTCAATTACTTGTGAACAACCACGTTTTCGACAAAAAATACTTAATCGCATACTTCACCCAATTACTTAACAAGTGTGCCTTCAACACCACGAGCACGGCGCTCGGATGTTCGCTTATTGAATTCTTCTAGGGCACTTTCCATATAAGCAATCGCTTGTTTGTTGAACTCACTTGGGAAATTTTCATCCAAAGTCTTTGTACGGTGGATTAGGATTTGTAATAACGCTTCACTGGTCGCCCCATTAATACCATGTTCTGAAATTGGACCATCTTGGAAGTGAATGCTAATTTCAAAGTCAGTGGCATTTTGCTTTTCATTATTAGATGAAATCTTATAGTAGTGCCCTTGCTTGTAGGCTGTGATGCCTTCAACCATTTCCCCATTAACAACTTTATCTATTTCGTGTGGCTCTAATTCTCGGTTTGCACACCCTAAGAAATGATCAATCAATAGGTTTTCTCCTTGATCATTGATAGGTTCTGCGATTCCTACTAAAACATTATCTTGAGCTTGTTGCATATAAAAAAGTCCTGAACTTATGTACAGGACTATGAAATCATTTTGTCTTTGGGTGCTTATTCTACAGTTCCAAACTATTCAAACGAAGTTATAAACTGCATAAGGCTTAGCTGCAATTGCTGCTGCAAAACTTGAAGCACCTAAATCCCTATCAAATGCCATCGAGTGAACTTTAACAACAATATTGGCTGGTACTAATCGCCGTAATATAGGTGACAGCTCCACCACTTCATTTGCATCAACTGTTTTATCCAAAACAATTCTAATTCGACTTGTTAAGAAGTAATTTGGCTTTTCTACATCAGATAGATAAGTTGGATATTCTTTTAGCTTTTCCAAACTATGCCAAAGCCGAATAATCTGAAAATGATCCTTCCCCCACAACATTCTCAAAATGAACTCTAAAAAGGCCAATCCTCTTTTATTACCCATACTGCTCCAATTGGCATAGATAATTCGCATTAACGTGTCAGAGGTATTATTTTGCCGTAATACAACAAGTCCGTTTTGTTTCGAGAACCGTTCTATAACGGTTTTACTACCGATGTGAGGGCAACCATAATCGAGCAAGTCTTGTAGAGACTGTTCAAAGTTTTGTGCAAATACTTTCTTAAATGCTTTAGAGAGCGCCGTCTCTAAGCCTGTATTTACATAGTGTTCATCAATAGGCTGTGTAAAGATTATAGGGTCCATGTTGCCCCCGAAATATCAGCTGTACGCTCCATATTTACTGTCATACTGTCTTTAGTGACGTAAACCCATTCATTAGGTTTATTAATCTCATTTGAAAGTTTGATTGAGAAATCGCTCATCCGGTCTTGGAAAGCCACGATATTGTCATTAATGAGCTTTGCCATTTCTTGACTATTAAAACCATTCACTAACCACCTGCTTGAGCTAAGTGATTCACGGCCATAGCGCTGAACTATTAATTCGATAATTTGGGTTTTAACCATATCAGTATTATGTACTGAGGCTAATGTGCCCGTGATTACTATTGGTAGTGGCTTTTCTACCACGTCATGTACATTTACCTTGTCTTTATACAAGTTATCGCAATAACCAATATAACTGCAGATATCTTGTTCTAAGGTCGTTTGCTCATCTGGGTTTTTAGCAACAACTACAAGATTTAAATGATTAATGTCGCGGTAAGTAATCGCAAAATGTTGCTCTTGAAGTGTTTCATTCCATACAGAAATAAACTGAGCCCGTTTCATAAACTTTTTACGGACTGCATAGTCAAAGTTACCTAGAAATACGGCGTCATCGTCATAAAGTGAAGGATAGCTTGATAATAAACGTAATTCAGAAACAGATAGTGGATCAACACCTTGTCTCACCAATCCACCGCTTTTAAATCGCACTGATACACGCTGCTCATCATTTGTAAGAACGTCAAGTAAAGCTGCATCTTTCAAACGATTGGCATCAACCTCGCCATAAGTTTCAAGTATCCCAAAAGTTATTGTTTCATTAGCTTGTACTGTCCGACCTGCTCTCTCAGAATCACCGAATTCAATAAATAATCTTCTAAGATTATCTGTAGTGACCGTAACAGCATATTCACCAGGTTCAACATTCATCCAGCGTGGCTTAATTACAAAGTTATTATTGCCCTGCTTAATAGAAATATTTGCAAGTGAAAGGTCCTCTAAAAGATCTATTCGATATTTATGAAAACCTTCAGTTACTGGAATAACGTATTTGATTTCACGGTATTCGCTTTGCTCTGCAATTACTTCCGCAGTTTCACCAGCTTTAACTGTAATTGATTGAAGTAATCGCCACACTCTACCGCCACTATGATCCTCAATCATTCTGCCTTGGCTAAAGCTAACAGGATTCGTAGATCGATTAATGATTTCCATGTAATGCTGGCACGGCGTCCCTATTGGTAAAATGCCTTTATTAGTTGCATCTGCAATAATGGAACGGTCACGTGTCTTAGTGAATGGCTCAATTGATGCGATATCGATTTCTGGGCCAAATGCAGTTAAAAAACTAGCCATAGAACGCAGCTGGTGAACGACTATTGGATCTTGAGCTTTGTAACGTTCCTGAATCTCATAATCATCTATCGCTGCTTGGAGCTGGGCTTCAAAATCAGCTTGCATTAATGTCATATGTTTCACCTGTTACTGGTTTACTTAGTCGTTCTGCTACTTGGTTAAGGTCAATAGGCACATTCATGATGTTTAGATAAATATGGACAGTCTCAAAACCTTCTGTTTCTGAGTAAAGAGCTAATTGATCAGAATTAAGCTCAGATAAAATAGGTAAGTCTTTCTTCATCTTATTAATGAAACTATCAGCAACTCTCGCGTCAAGTGGTGTCATTAGGAGCTCATAAATAGGTGCACCAAAATCCGAACCATACTTTCCATTGACGGGGTGATTAAGCCAATAACCGACCATATCTAAGATTGTTTTAGCAGGGATCATTAAGAAGTCGACCTATTGCAAAAAATCGTCAAAAGCTTCACTAGAATTGCCGTGCCAATCTGATAAGTTGAAAAAATTGAGAAATAGATAATAAATATCCAAAGTGAAACGCTTAATGCATCAAAATAATTAGCAACGTTATAGATTCGCCAATCAACCAAAAGAATGGTGATCAATACGCATGCCATGCATATGAAGTACATCAATCTGATTTCTTTAAATAAGAGACTAATAGGCAATTGGCGTAATTGTTTTATAGATGTTGCTTTATTTTTACTATTCCATCCGGTTACAACGTAGAGATAAGTAAAAAACGCAAGAATTAAGACAATATCGATACCGATCTGAATTTGCATTGCACTACCCTTTATTAGCATTTTTATAAGGGTAAATGTTTAAGCATGATAGATATTTAGTGAGTTCCAAAACAAAAAAGACCGCAATTAGGCAGTCTTTTTAAAAATATAACTATTAATTCAGTTTCATCATTTGGGCATAAGCATCACGTTTGTTTTGACGCAATGATTCGATTTCTTTAGTAGTAAGAATTCGAACTAAAGGTATTTCGTTTTTCTTATTTTTATCCAAACTACTTTTTGCATTTTTCATTCAATAAAACCTTTCAATTTCTAATAAAAAAGGCTGCAATTATGCAACCTTTTAATCATAAACTCTTAAGCATTCTATGCAATTGCTGAATCCATTTTTCTTTGGAAACGCTCAGCATCAGCACGAGAAACTGAAACGAATTTACCTATTGGTCTCATTGATTGAACAGCACTACGACGCATTTTCGCTAATTTAATTTCGATTGCCTTTTGCCATTCTTGCAATGTTAAACCAGCTTCTTTAGCTCGTT
This sequence comes from Acinetobacter oleivorans DR1, assembly GCF_000196795.1. NCBI lineage: Bacteria > Pseudomonadati > Pseudomonadota > Gammaproteobacteria > Moraxellales > Moraxellaceae > Acinetobacter > Acinetobacter oleivorans. The sequence goes on along the minus strand of NC_014259.1, from coordinate 1,661,464 downwards.
TCATCTGTAATTCAAGAGGCATATTTAACATTACTTTATTCATTATCATCCTCCTCTAAGTAGAACCAAGTATGATCTTTTTCAATAGATTCATTTGGAGTTGAATTTGCTGTGTTTTAATACTTTAAATGAAGTGGAATTTTTAAACAAGACTTCATCCTCTGTAGTTGATATCACTTGAAATGGATACGATTTCACTAATCTACTTTCCCAATTCGGTTTGACCAACCTCCATAGCAGAACTAATACCAAGCTGCTGATTGGCTAGTTCAATTTTTTCCAAAAGTTGATCACGTTGCGCCGTTTGTTTTTCTAAATCTTCATCTAGCTTTTGTTCTTGCTCTTGAACTTCTTTGGCCTTTTGATCTACTGAAGAACGGCGTGGGGGTAGACGCACTTTTTCACGTTTATTTTGATCTTGAATCTTTGATTGTGCTTCACGAATAAGATTTGCTACACCATTTACGGCATTATCAAAAGTTGGCTTATAGTCATCACTGAAATCACCTGATAATACAATCACTTTGTCATTAAGTTCTGCCTTGACCACATCTGCTAAAGCTCGAACATAAAGCGTAAGTGTTGCACCACCAGAAAAGAAAAAAGTAACTGGTAAAACACTGACACCAGCAACACGTTTAACCTTACGAATTTCAGGTGTCAGGATAGTTTGTCCCGTTGCTTTTTCAAGAGATGATTGGATCTTTTTAATGTATGGAGTTGTCGCTGTTACAGCTGCAAGATTTAGACTGCCCATGGATAAAAACCTCAAATGATTGAGGTAATTTTGCTCTTACATTAACTACTAAAATGTTGTGAGTTCCATTAAAAAAACCACTCTTTCGAATGGGCTTTTTGTATTTCAGGAATTTATTATTAGGTATTAACAAACGCCTTCACTAATCAATTTTTCGATAACCCATACTTCCCCTTTTGTTGTAAACATTGGTTGTGAAAAACCATTATCTGTTTGACGCATGATTCCATATCCTGAATCAACGAACCATTGTTTAAAAGCCTTACCACGCTTTAAGGTTTTGTTATAGACATCTAGCTCTTCCAATATTTTGTTTAGCTTTACTGCTGAAAACTTAACTTTCTGTCCCACCTGTGTAGCTGTTAATAAAGTTGTACGTTCTACTACCGTATCGTAGTGTCGTACCTTAGGAGCTGCTACCTCAATTTGTCTAGCTTGCTCAGCTGCTAACATTAAAGCGTCAGCATAAGTTTGAGGGATTTTGAATCCTGACTCTTGTACTTGTGACTCTAATTCTTGCCAGCGTAGATTAATTTTATGTCGAGCATTGATATCGTAGCCTGTCATCAAAGTAAGACTAAGATTCTTATTTAGTAAAAATTCAGAAGAGTAACCACGAGCATCTTTAAGTTCTTGATATTTTTCATGGCTCAGAATTGAGCCATCTAAGCTATTCAACATTTCTCGAATGTCACGAATAACATTTTTATGAAGTTTGCCAGTCAAGTCGGCAACTTCTTTGCTTGACATAAATTGGTCTTTTTGGAATTGAACTACTGCATTCATTTCTATCTACCTAACCGTCAAAAAATGACAGGCAAGGAAATGGACGGTAGAAAATCATTTCCCTTTCGATGTACGGTCTAGCCTGTGAAGCTAGAATAGAAATGTTGAATTGATTAAAATGTGGGTGGTTCCATCCAATTTTCAAAGGATTGCATTTTCTTAAAATTTAACTACACAATTCATCCAAATAAATGATACAAGTAAGTGATAGGCCACACAGAATGGCTGAAACTTCAATGAATTATTAATATGGAATTTATAAATGTATTTAAATTATGAAGGTCATGAGATTCATCTTGATCCAAATAAGATTCAACAATTTGGCGAAGACTTAGTTTATGAGGACACGCTTCTATGTAATACAAATGAGTTAATTGTTCGCAAACATAAGGGACAAAAGATATCAATTACTACAAAAAAATTTAACCCCTTCTTCAATGCTACTTTTCCTCAAATGAAAGTTCAAATCCAATGGCTCAATATTCAACGTACTGACGAACTCAACATTTTGATTGATATTGATAACTCTCTTGTTAGTAATAAAAATGACAAAATTCCACTAACACTGGCTCAACAGAAAGTTTTAAATGTTCAAATTCCTAAATCTTTAGATTTTCGTTATGAAAGAGAAATAATAATTAAAAATCTGTCCAAAGCTATAAAAGGTTTTGTCAAATGAAATGAAAAAGCCAGCTGTTTTAGCTGGCTTTCTTATAAGGGGAGTTCAATTAGGAACGTCTTAATTTAATGATATGCCCTTATCAGTTCACTGCTTCATAAGGAAAGCGTTTTAATACTTTACCTAACTCAAGTACTTCATCCTTATGTAAAAACTCCCATAACTCATTTTAAAATTTTCACGTAGTTGTACTACATGTACAGGTGTGTGATGTAGTAAATATTGCTGAGCAGAAACAGCGCTGTTTTCCTGAATCGAAACCCAAAAGTTTTTAGGTCCATGAGATTACTGAGATTACTGAGATTACTGAGATTACTGAGATTACTGAGATTACTGAGATTACTGAGATTACTGAGATTACTGAGATTACTGCCTTATAACACAAGGCTTTTAGGGTGTAACCTTTAAAAAAAGTTACAGATATTTGAGGTTACAGCTTAACATCAACTAACTATTGTCCTGTCAGTATTATTAATTTATCTAATCCTATTACTTAGATATATGGATTTATTAATTTTCTACTATTAGGCGCTATTTTTATAGCGCCTAATAATTTTCAGGTCAGTTTATCGAGTTGGAAATCTTCAAAGGACTGATAAGATAAACCCGTCTTAGTCTCTAAGACTTCAACATAACCACTACCTAAAATTAGCTGATTTCGTTCTTTCACATTCTGTAGTTGAATCTTTATTTTCCCATTATCCAAGAAGCTAAAACTTCCAACATACAACTCATGCTTGTTGTGATCACTATTACTCGTTCTTTCTAGTCGAAAAGTTTGATCTGCATGAATATTTAAATCTACATTCACGCCATTACACTCATCGCAAAATGTAACACAACCAGCACAAGGAAGACTTCCTTTATAATGACCTACCCATTTTTGAAGTTGGGCATCTAAAGGTTTTTTTACTTCTGAACTGGCTTTCTCATTATTTGTAGCTTGATCATGCTTGTCACAACCCATCATTAAGCTAGCAAAAATAAAAGAGCTCAATAATCTTTTCTTCATCACGGTTCAACTTAATCTGTTTAATTTCACTATCTCACTTAAAAAATCAGAAAGACCAATCAAAGCGCAAAGTTGCTTTTAATGGTTCACCAGGTTGTACCCAAAAATTAGTATAGCTTGCCACGTAATAATCCTTATCGAAAAGATTATCTATATTGAGTTGGGCACGTAGATCAGGACGAATCTGTAAATAACCACCAATGTTCACTACTGTAAATTCAGGTAAAGTTGTTCCATTATCAATATAGTTCGCACTACGCTGTCCATAATAGTTAATATTCCCGACTAGTCCTGCCTCATGACCAAAGATATTCAATTGATAGTCAGCACTTAAATTTGCTGTATGCTTAGGAATATTTTTAAGTCTTGAACCTTTTTTATCCACTTCACTTTCAATGACTGAAGCATCAGTATAAGTGTAATTGGCATTCACTCGGAGACGGTCGCTAAATTGATGCTGTAACTCAACTTCAAGCCCCTGACTTTGTACATGACCATTGTCAACATAACTATCAGTAATACCTTCTGTAAGCAAATGACGCTTATCCAAATCAAAATAGGTTAAACCTAACCAACTCTGTGGTAAAAACTGATATTTAGTACCTAGTTCCCAACTGTTCGTTTTTTCCGGTTCATAAAGTTCATTGTTTTTATTTAACCCAGTATTAAGTTCAAAACCTTTACCCCAGTTACTGTAAAATGAAAGGCGGTCAGTTGGCTTAAAATTAATACCGGCTCGTGGTGTAAACGGTGTAAATGTTTGTTGTGAAGAAATTAAAGTTTGATGGTTATCAATCTGCTGTTCTAAGCGGTTAAAACGCCCTCCCAATAAGATATTCCATTGATCATTTAAAAATACTTGATCCTGAATATTAATACCGATCATGTCTTGTGTTTCTTTGGTATTTTTAGTCACTCGTGTCAGAACTAAAATATTTTGGCCATAAACTGGATTATAAATATCAATCGGACTATTTGTACCTGCTGCATTTCTTCGCTGAATTTGGTCAATCGTATAATGCCCAGCTTCTATATTAGTTACTAACTCATGTTTTAGAGAACCAGTATCAAACTTACCTCGTAAAATTGACTGAAAATTTATTGTGTCAGTTTTAAATTCACGAGCTCGACGGAAGCGATTTGCTGTTCTTCCATCTGCAGCAATTGAACCAATTTCGGTAGATATACCTTCACGCTCTCCATGGCTGTAAGTAAGAGCTGTAGTATTATTCCAATTATTGTCAAACTCATGATTCAAACGTAACTGATACATCTGATCCTTAATTTTAATATCGCCATCACTTGGTTCACCCAAGAATGTTTTCTTATTTACAGCAATTTTGTCATCAACCATTGGAATACCTCGATCAAAGACACCTTGATATTCGGCAAACTCTGTATCAAGATTTAATTGCGTTTGATCTGATATTCTCCAAGCTAATTGTGGCGAGAGATAATAATGCTGATTATCTACATGATCTCTAAAACTTTTATTATCTTCATAAGAGGCGCCTAAACGATAAGCAAAATCCTCATTAATGGCATCAGTTGTATCAACCGAGAGTCGATATTCCTCTAAAATACTACCGCTAAGACTTAAAGTACTCTTACGTTGCCATTCAGGTTGTTTAGTGGTGATATTCATAATTCCACCAATTGCTCCCTGACCATACATCGCAGCCATAGGACCTTTTAAGAAATCAACCGCTTGAATATTTACCATATCTCGTGGACTATGAATGCCACTCACAGAACTTAAACCATTACGCATATAGATCGTTCCCATATTAGGGTCAGTACTAAATCCACGAAATGAGTAGTTATCCCAGAAACCGCCACCATAACTATCTTGATAGACGACGCCATTTACAAAAGCCAAGGCATCATTAACACCTTGAACATTATAGTTTTGAATATCTTTTTCTGAGACATGGGATTTTGTAAAAGGTACATCCAATAAATCATGATTAAACTGAGTAATCGCCTGTGAGGAAGTATGCCTCTCATCTTGTTTCTCAGCAGTAACCGTAATCGTTGGTAACCGCTCTGTGCTTTCATCTACACTCAATTGCTTTTCAGCTGCAACTGTATTTGTTGAACACTGAATGATAAAAATACTCCACGCTAGTGGATGAAATAAAAATTTAGACATATACGACTCTGAATTCATGAATAGACTGTTTGTTAGCTTTTAAGATTTAAATGTCACATCAAGCTCAACATTTCTTGGTGCCCCATATAAATTTGCTTAGATGAATAACCAGAGTATTCGCCATAAAACTTATCGGCTAAATTTCTTCCCCAAAGCGTAAAAGTCATATTTTTTAGATCATACGCAAGTGATGCATCATATGTCGTATAGCCTTTTACGAAATATGTATTAGCAGTTTCGGTATAGAAACCACTTGCATGTACTGCACCGCCTAAGGCCTTTTCCCCAAATAAAACAGATGATAGACCTTTTAGTACTTCTATTTTTTCATATTTCCAGACATCTAAATCACGAGTAACAAAAGTAGATGCACCAATCCGAACACCATCCTGTAAAACAGTATTCATATTTCCAGAAAAGCCACGCATCGTCAGAACTGCCGGAATACCTGGTACATTTCCAACGGTTGCACCTGTCACATTTCCAAAGGCTTCTTTAACTGTTCTTAAACCTTTCTTTTGCATTTCTTTTTGAGTGATTATTTGAACTGTCGCTGGCATTTCTTGAGAGGTTAATCCTAATCGACTTTCTGTTGTATTCACCTGTTTTAAATGAAGAGATGCGGTATTTAGATCTTTTCGCGCTTCGATAACTAATATTGGTAATTGCACTGTTTGTTGTAAATCATCTGAGGTAAAAGTAGTGGTTCCAAATAATCCCGAAACCAAAAAAGTAAAACCTAGTCGATAAAACAAAGCAGAATTAATCAAAATTGATTTTGATACGTCATGAGTTGAAACAATAAAAAAGTTCCCATTTAAGAATGGGTTTAACTTGAATTGAGACATTTCAATTCCTTTTAAGCATAAATTTCCGCTAAGACACCCAATGGATGTCTCAAAACATAAAACATTTGAAATTTAAGCAAATAAAGGAGGTGCTCGCCCTTGTGGCAATAAATATAAACGCTGTAAAGCAAAATAAATATGCTGAAAATTACGCTCAAATGCCAACATTCGAACATAAAGTCGGTCAAAGACTTCTTCAAGACTAAAGTCCAAGCCAGTAGTTAAATTGGCAAATACCGTACAAAATGGACATTCATGTCCAATATCATGTTGGTGAATACTTTGTTCTTTATAGATTTTTTGATCTTCATGCATCATGTGATGCTGATCTGAATGATCAGATAAATGATGGGAATTATGTTGTTGAGCAGTAGTTATAGTATTGGAAAAAGCATCGGAAATAGTTACACAGACCAGCGCAATACGGTATTGTGCTGGCAATAATGGTTGTATAAATACAACGGATTGCAGAAACATTGCCATAAGGGCAAGGGCTAGAGCAACTCTCAAGATAAGCTTTTTCAATATTGAGACGATGACAATTTAACACAGCCCTTACAATGTAAGCAATTGTTAGTGTATACACTATACGTAAAAGTTTGTCTCACTATAGACACAACGATCTTATAATAAATCCTAAATAAAAATAAGAAGTTTAATCCCCCCCTATTAAAATAGTTTGTGCCTCTTCATTTTCAATAGATAGAAATCTCAATTTATAAGAAATATCAATTATAACTTTGAGATAATCAGATTTTTGTTATAGTAGGGCGCAACCGATTTTTAGAAAGAGATCAATTGGGTGTTGATGGTTTTTGGAAGATTGCTAGGATTATATGCAGTCTTGTTACAAATCGCTGTGTTCTTACAGCCATTACTGCCAGAGAAATATCAAATTTCTCCAGTATGTGAGACTATTGCTCAAGCATTACAACTTCATCATTCTGTTGCACCTTCTAGTAACGATCACTACAGCACATCAGAACAGCAATACAGCATGTCTCATCACATGGAACATGCAGCACACGCCACCTCATCTGACATTACAGTAGCAAGCCACCATCACCATGATACAGGACATCAATGTCAGTACTGTGTCGTATACAGCCATGTTGTACCCTTACCTGACCTTGATCTAAAACAAATTCTTATTCGAATTCAGGTCCGGTTTCTTGCTTTTGTTGAAAACAATTTTCACGTTTTCTTTCAACTCCAGCAACTATTTCTAATTCCACAAGGGCGTGCCCCTCCTCTTTGATGATCTTCCACTTGAAGCTCAAAACTCTAGTTTTGAAAAATTAATATTTTCAAGAGATTATCACTATGTTTTTTCCTTATTTTCATACTCTTAAACGGGTAGAAATGTCTATAGCTATAAGTTTAGCTCATCAACAAAAAGATGAGGTACGCGTATGACTCTGGGTTTAACAGCACTTGAACTAGCAAGAATACAGTTTGCATTTACGGTATCGTTTCACATTATCTTTCCTGCAATTTCGATTGGGCTTGCAAGTTTTTTAGCAGTTTTAGAATGGCGTTGGTTGCGTACAAATAATCCAATCTACCAAGACCTATTTAAATATTGGGTCAAAATCTTCGCTGTTGCCTTTGGGATGGGTGTAGTCTCAGGTGTGGTGATGAGTTATCAATTTGGTACCAATTGGAGCGAGTTTTCCCGCTTTGCAGGAGGCGTTACAGGTCCATTGCTCACTTATGAAGTTCTTAGTGCCTTTTTTTTAGAAGCAGGATTTCTAGGTATTATGCTGTTTGGTTGGGGACGTGTTGGTAAAAAAGCCCACTTCTTTGCCACCCTTATGGTTGCAATTGGCACCTGTATTTCAATGTTCTGGATTTTGTCTTCAAACAGTTGGATGCAAACTCCTCAAGGATTCACAATTGAAAATGACATTATCGTTCCACAAGATTGGTTTGCAATTGTCTTTAATCCTTCTTTCCCTTATCGGCTTGCTCACATGGCAATTGCTGCTTTTATGGTTGCAGCTTTACTTGTAGCAGCCACCGCAGCTTGGCATTTACTAAAAGGTCGTCGGGACGAGTTGGTTAAAAAGTCATTTTCTATGGCACTTTGGCTGATTTTGATTTTAGCCCCCTTACAAGTCTTTGTTGGTGATGCACATGGTTTAAATACGCTTGAACATCAACCAGCAAAACTTGCAGCTATGGAGGGACATTGGGAGACCAATTATGATGAAGGTATGCCATTGTATTTATTTGGTATTCCGAGTATGCAAGAAGAACGTACCAAATATGCAATTGCAATTCCAAATCTAGGAAGCCTTATTCTTACGCACTCAATGAACGGCTCAGTTAAAGGCTTAAAAGACTTCGCACCTGAAGATCGTCCTAATTCAACCGTGGTTTTTTGGAGTTTCCGTATCATGGTTGGTTTAGGCATGTTGATGCTATTACTGGCATTTACAGGAGTATGGTTGAGAAAAACAGGGAAACTATTTGAAAGTAAATGGTTTCATCGTTTCGCATTATTGATGGGCCCATCAGGTTTTATTGCATTACTCGCAGGTTGGTTTACCACAGAAGTAGGCCGTCAACCATGGGTGGTCTACGGTGTTATGCGTACAAAAGATGCTCTTTCTCCTGTTTCAGCCGAGCAAGTGGGTTTAACTCTGATTATCTTTGTCGTGGTGTATTGCATTGTTTTTGGTATTGGCATTTATTACATGTTGAAACTTATGCTTAAAGGCCCTGAATTTATTTATAGCCAACAAGATGAAATTGGCGGTGTCGGTCATTTTAAAACACCTATGCGACCACTCAGTGCCGCAAATGAATATCTTGATGATAAAGATCAAGGAGCTTCTCCATGATTGATTTATCTTTAATCTGGATTGTAATTATTGCCATTGGCGTTTTCATTTATGTTGTACTTGATGGTTTTGATCTCGGTATTGGTATTTTGTTTCCATTCATCAAAAATCAGCAAGAACGAGATGTGATGATGAATACCGTTGCGCCTGTCTGGGATGGTAATGAAACATGGATGGTACTTGGTGGTGCTGGCTTATTTGCAGCATTCCCAATGGTCTATTCCGCAGTTTTATCAGCACTTTATCTACCAATTATATTAATGGTTATTGCGTTGATTTTTCGAGGTGTTGCTTTTGAATTTCGTTTCAAAGCAAATCGTAGCAAGCCCTTATGGGATGCGGCATTCATAGGCGGGTCAGTATTATCTAGCTTTTTACAAGGTGTAATTCTTGGTGCTTACATTCAGGGAATAAATATTGTCGATGGGCGTTATGCAGGTGGTGGTTTAGACTGGTTAACACCATTTTCACTGTTCACAGGTGTAGGTGTGGTAGTTGTTTATGCTGCACTCGGCTGTGGCTGGCTCATCATGAAAACGGATGATGTATTGCAAAGCGCTATGTATCGTTTAATGCCAAGGCTGATCATAGCATTGTTACTGATATTTATAGCGGTGAGTATATATACACCAATGGCACATCCAATAATTGCTGAACGCTGGTTTAATCCACCTCAACTTTTATATTTCAGTCCAGTTCCGATTCTAGTAGTGGTTTTCACCTTTTTAACGATTCGAGCTTGTCAAAAACATCAGGAGTCCATGCCTTTTTTATATACTTTGGCATTAGTGTTCTTAGCCTATACAGGTTTTCTGATCAGTATTTTCCCTTATGTTATTCCACCCTCTATTACCATTTGGGATGCGGCTGCTCCAGCCAATAGCCAACTATTTGCACTGATCGGTGCATTGATTCTAATCCCGATTATCATCATCTACACCATCATGGCATATTGGGTATTTAGGGATAAAGTACGTGTTGGCGATGAGGGTTATCATTAGGAGAAATTCGATGAGATTATCTCAATCACAATGGTTTATATTACTTTGGCTTATTGGCTTCTTCAGCTTACTTTTTATTGCAATAATATTTAGATTGCTTCTGCAACTAGCTTACTAAAGGAAGACCATGCATTAGCATGGTCTTTATTTTTGGCACGACTCTATAAATAGAATGTTCTGAAATACATAAAATGTCTAATACTCTTATAAAAAAATAATAAGGTAACTTATGATGACTCTCTAGTTTATAGTTATAAATAGACCAGATAAAGCACTTAAAATATTAGTTTAGGATAATAGTAATATGAAAATTCATACATTAACTGCTGCTCTATTCATTACAGGTAGCATTTTTAATGTAGTTCATGTTGGGGATACATATATCCACAAATTGCGCCTATTTATGTAAAAGCTAATCAACGGTATCAATTTGGGCTAACCACTACAGCCACTCAAGGTACGATAACAAAAGAACATTTAGCAAATCATCCATTACTACGTCCTGCTAAAGTACTAGAACCTATTCCTGATGAGGCCAAAAGATATTAAGGCTATTATTAATTTCACATAAATAACAGAGATAGTCTGTATACATCTCTACTACTTTATGAGAATTCTGAAAAAAATTACTTGTATTCCTTAATGATTTATAGAGATGCTCAGCAATAGTTTGCTGACAATTTACATGTAATGATGAATCTTCAACAGTTTGAGTATTTCCATTTTTTAAATGGTATAGTGTGAATAAACCCCTTTAACAAGAACTTTTAATAGTTGCCCCTGATCCTTAGAAATAATTATTTTCACACGAGCCAGATTTTTACTGCTCAAAAACTCAGCGGCTAGCTTCATATCTCCAAGAGTTGCTGATTATTCTACTTCTAGTACTTGTCGCTTCACAGCTAACTAGGTTTGATGCATTAAGGATTAAAATTGCTTACCTTGTTCCTCACCAATAAAAGCGTGCAACTTATCAACAACTATATACTTAAATTCCTATATATGGTATTCGTCGTGAGATCAGTAGTAATGGTTAGCCTGCTGGTACTACAATTCTGGTTTTCTCCAACTTAAAACGACTCATACATAGGCAAATCACGGAAACAGTTCCACATAAATAGTATTTACTCAATGCAACTTATTTCGAGTAAAGTCATAGCAATTATATTCCTGAATATAAATACTGATTTAATCATTGTCGATACTTGACCGACTGTTATGTATAAGAAACAGACTCTCATATTATCGAATTTGCATCCCTGATAAGTAAAAGACTTTTCAAACTGTTATTTGGGCCACAAAGTAGCCCCCTAGAACTAATACTATTTGCTCGTGAACACACTGTACTAGAATAGTTAAAAATATCAAACCTCATTGTTTTAAATGATTTTTTCTTCGATCAATAAAATCAGGACCTCGGAATGCTCGGCGCCACTCTGTTGGGGTGACTCTGAATTTTGACTTAAAATTTTGTCGGAATGAAATCGGTGATTGAAACCCAATCGCCTCTGACACTTTTTCAATACTATAATCTGTCGTCTCCAGCAGCTCTTGGCTTCGATGAAGACGCTCTGTGTTAATCCACTCACTTAGGGTCATTCCCGTACCCTTTAGAAAGTGACGCGTTAACGTTCGTCTGCTCATGCTGACAAATCCGGCCAGTGAGTCAAGATCATGAGGTTTATCTAGATTGCGGCGCAAGTATTCCATCAACTCATTCATTTTTTTGTCTCGAGAAGATGTTGGAACTGGACGTTCTATAAACTGAGCCTGACCGCCTTCTCGATAAGGGGGAACTACCATCCTTCTTGCAACTTTGTTGGCAATTGCCGAACCATAATGGCTGCGAATAATATCCAGACAACAGTCAATACCGGCCGCTGTTCCAGCAGAAGTAATAAGCCGTTCATCGCTAGAATAAAGCGAGTTACTGTCTAGGTTAACAGCTGGAAAACGTTCAGTGAAGTCGTTTTCATATTCCCAGTGTGTGGCTGCGCGGTGCCCATCAAGCAAACCTGTATAAGCAAGTACATAGGTACCCAAACAAAGCCCCACAACTTCCGCACCACGCTGCCAAGAATTGATCAGTTTATCCAACATTGCCTGAGAGGGTTTTTCAGCAGGATTGTTCCAATAAGGTACGATAATAATGTCTGCCACATCTAGTCTCTCAAGTCCAAATTCCACATTGATAGACAGGCCTATATCAGATTGGATCATGCCTGGCTTCTCAGCACAGATTTCGACGCGAAACATATCTGGCTCTGGCATTGATGGTCCGAAAATTATACAGGGCACTGAAAAGTGAAATGGACTGAATCCGGCCGTGGCAATTACGGCAACTGTCAAAGCAGACATAATGTTTACCTTTCCATAAATGGTAGCCACCAGAGCTTCGGTGGTTGGTATGCTGATTTTAACTGACCACGTAGAACAGGTAGCCAGCGGTTATAACATTTCCCTTAAGTCATACATATGATCTATTAGAAAGCAAGAGTCTCTCCATCTGCTGGAATAAGCACATGATCTTCGATACCGTGCTCAAGCGTAAACTCACTTAACTCTGCACGGGTAAGCAGGCAGTGATTAACCGCCTCCATATGCGAAGCAATAATAGTCGCTGTTGGCAGAATCCTATGCGTGCGCAGTGTGTCCTCTTTCCCCATGATAATCGGACCATAGAGTTCGTTAACAGCATAACCAGTATTTAGCACCACTATATTTGGCTGGAAACGCTTTAAACTTTTTACATAAGGTTTTACCCAGATGGTATCCCCTGCAATATAAAGCGTTTTCTCACTATGGTGCATAAATACTAACCCGCATGCATCCCCCAGTAAATCGCCGGATTCAGCATCAGTGTAAAGCTCATTACTACCGTGCTGACCATCAGTTTTGTAAATTGTCATCCCATCCACGAAATGGTTTTCATCTTTCAGCACACGAATATTGAGAAAACCCTGAGAACGGATCAACACTGCATCACTTTCATCCTGTACATAAATAAGCATATCTTTAGGCACAGCTTGCTGTGCTGCTTCGTCCCAGTGATCAGCATGTGTGTGCGTTAAGACCACAGCATCAACATTCAGCAAATCTTTTACCGCTATAGGTAACGCTACCATGGGGTTACGAAGATATGGACGAGCACTTCCAGCAAAACCATCCCAAGCGTCTTTTTCTGCCAGCATAGGATCAATCAAAAATTTTTTACCAGCATATTCCAACAGAAGAGTAGCATTACGAACTTGCGTTAACTTCATTTCTTACTCCAGTGATTCATTAGGTTTTAAGCCACAACCAGCCCGTTCACTTTTAACGAGCAACGTGGCTAAGCATGGGATCTAATATAGGATGTAAGCTCGGGAAATCGTGACATGCTTATGAGACACTAGTCGATGAAATCAGGCCAAATAAAGAGAATCTAGTACTCGGCTGTACTGTCTGCAGCTGATTGGACTCCTAACGGCCTTATTTTTGCATCAGCCTAATCGTAAACTTTTGATTCCAAGTTAACCACAACATCGGCACAGCCAAACAGATGATCCAAGGAACTAGAATAAGGTGCATGGTTTTCCAACCAAATAGATTCAGCAGAGGACCAGCACCCAGCGAACAAATAACGCTGAAGATGAAGACACTCATATCATTTGCCGCCTGAGCAACGCCCTTTTCACCTGTAGAGTAAGTTGTTGCTAGTAGACTAGTACCCCCAATGTAGAGAAAATTCCAGCCTATTCCCATCAGGATTAGCGCAGCAGCAAAAAATCCCCACGTAACTCCTGAAAGCACCACAATGATATATGCAATCAGAAGCAGGATTCCTACCAGCATAATTTTAATAACACCAAATCGGTCGATGAGTTTTGCTGTGAAAAAGGAAGGGATGAACCGACCTAATATATGTAGCTGGATGACAGCAGCGATTTGCGAGAGGTCAAAACCATAATGCTTCATTGCAATAGGTGTCGCTGTCAGACCCAACACCATAATGCCAAATCCCGAAGCACCAGAAAAAAGGGCGACAAGGTAAGCTGGCTGAGAAATAACTTTTATCCACGGGCGACTTAATACCTGCTCAGTTAAATCATTTGACTGCATGGGTATTTGTAAACGTGACAATAGAAGTAAACCCAGCGAAGCCAGTATACCCATAAAGAGGAAGGAACCCATATAAGCCACGCTGAATAGTGTACTTCCAATGCTAGCAAGAAATGGGCCTAACAGGGCTGCGATGACCCCGCCAGCTAGAACTAGTGAAATAGCCTTGGTGCGAAATACTGGAGGAGCAATTTCAGCCGCAGCAAAACGATAAAACTGCGCAAATGCCTGATATATACCCAGAAAGAGCATTCCGAGACACAACAACATGAACGAATGCTGGATCATTGCCACTATAGAAATGATGGCTGCCACGACTCCACTTAGAGTACCAGTAATGAACCCCGCTTTTCTGCCTACCCGACTCATCCATAAAGATGCAGGAAACATCACAAGTACGGTTCCTAGGCTTGCCATTGAAATGGGGACAGTAATTAGTGAAGCGTTAGGCGTCAAGAGCGCTCCGGCAAGTCCGCCGATTGTCATTATAAGAACTGATATCGACTGAAATATGGCCTGCGAACCTGCAAGTATCAAGACCTGCCGATGCATATTACTCATTTTATTAAGCTCCGGAACAAAATTAGAGACGAGCAGAGTGTAAAATCCTCATCAGCCTGCTCCAAGGAAATTAATTACGCAGAAATTGGCTGGGTTTAAGTGATAGGCAGATACACCAGCCATGTTATTTACAACTGAACCTACAATCTGTTTAGGTAAGGAATATAAGAAAAGTGGGCATTCATGTGTGAGAAGGCTAGCAGCCAATTATCAATGAAAACGGGTCATATTATTCAGATTAGATAAATATCAACAAAAGCAGATATGGCTAAAGCACGAATACATGGTAGCTAAGGCGGCAGAATGCTTTCAAAATTAGGAGAATTCGATAAAACCTATACTATTACGAATAAAAATTCAGAAGGCTTTACCTAAGATTGTTTAAGTAGTTCAAGGAATTGAGACTATGCTGAAAGATAAACCGAAGGCTCAGGGAATAAAATATTTAATACCTATACGTATGCGGAACTGATTATCATGGTTTTTATCCCGATCAAGCCAAGCAAGTTCAGTATAAGGCATCCATTTTTTACTCACCCAGTATTGAGCGCCCAAGTTATTTTCCCAGTGAGCCTTTCGGCCATTAGGTGCCTTAAAATTACCAGTATTAACATTATATTGAGAGTTTAAAAAAAGTTTAAAATTATTGGCGGCCTGATAATTTATAAAGAGGTCCAGTTGATGAACATCATTATACGACCTTACCTGATTGAGATCATTTTCTCTGTGCGTCAAATGGTTATAGCGATAGCGTTCTGCAATAGATATTTTATTCGAGAGTATATGATTAAGCATCACAGAACCTGCGATTTTCGTCCCTGCTGAATTGACATCCATGAGCGCACCGGGCACCACTGACCAGTTGTCGCTAAGCCTAATAGGGTACCACCCTTCAAACTCCTGAAAGCTACTTTTAAACTGATTAAAGTCTTTTCCCATGTCATAAAGTGATGAAGCAAGAAATACCGCTCCACTATCAAATTCATGCCCAACACCGATTTTATACTGATTTGTCTCAGCACCAGTAATGTGGGCATAACGGGTATCTACCCAACTTGATGAAGCATTGACATAAAATGGGAGAGAAAGCAGCATTAAGCTTGAAACAAAAATATTTAACTTCATTTTTCACCTAGAGGTTATAGGTTTTTTTGGATTAATATAAATTACATGTTGAGAGTTTTTACTGTGATGCTAATGAAGGACAAGAAACGATAGTATTGAGCCAGTTTGTTTTTAGCTGTGCGGCTTTTTTGTATTGCAATCCATTCACTGAAAATAATTTAAATAATAACAGCTTGTGGACTGTTTCTAGCATGAGAACCTGCAACGACCAATTTCTAGCAATTCATGCTTTTCATTTTGATGGAACTCTGAATAATTCCTCCTGCAGGTAACGGGATCAAGCGCATTGAGCACTGCCATGAAGCTGTAAATCCAGTAGGTTTGAATTACCTGATGAAAGCAATTGTCTTAAATGCACGCAGCGAGCGAGGCGTTATATTATGGCTGTATGTCATAAGTTATGGGGCAAGGGGTAAATTTGTTATGCGTTTTTATAAGCATCATGGGAATTGGTGTTATTTTTTACTTGTTTTGATAACGGGGAATAAAAAAACCAGTCATCTATGACTGGTTTTTAGCTTGGGTGACCATACTATTTAGTATGTAACCACATCTCCGTCGTTCGGCACTACGACGCGGTCACCAAGTTTGTTTTCTTTGACATATGCACGCATCTCAGCACGAGTCACTGCCGTATGGTTCACGGCATCCATATGTACGGTTATGATTTTTGCTTTCGGTGACATTTCGTAAGCGTGGCGAACATCTTTAGTTCCCATAATAATCCCTGTATCAGGGAACATTAAGCTACGGGCATCGCCAGTATTCAGGATCATAACATCTGGCTTGTATTTAGTAATTGCTTTGTTGACATCGGCATTCCATACAGTATCACCAGCTAAATATACTGTTTTATGACCTTTTGCTTTGAACACAACCCCCATGGCTTCCCCTAGCAATTCACTTAACGGTGAAGCGTACATTTCATCGGTACCATGTGCACCGTGAGTCTTAGTAAGCGTGACATCACCAAACTGCATTGACTCATTTAGGACTTTCACATTTTTGAAGCCTTGGCTACGAATTAATTTCGCATCATCCTCATGTTGAGCGATAATTAGAAGATCCTTCGGTAGTTTCTTTTGTGCCTCGTCGTCCCAGTGATCCAGATGCGTATGTGTGACAATAACTGCCTCTACACCTTTATAGACATCTTTAACACTCATCGGTAGTTCAATTAATGGGAATCTTAATTGACTGTTATGGGATCCCTCAAAGCCAGGATAGGTATCTTTTTTTGATAACATTGGGTCAATGAGGAATTTTTTATTCGCAATCTCAACCTTACCAGTGGCATTTCGAATTTGTTGATAGCCATCGCTAGCGAATGCGGTAGAAATAAGTGCAGAGCTCAGAACAACAGTGGTAAATATATTAAGCAATTTCATTTCTTACTCCAAATAGATATTGTTAAATAGAAAGACTTTTTAACAATGCTATTCCATGATTAATAAGTTATTGTTTTTAGTCTCGCTTGTGCAGGAGGACTATGCGAAATAACTTATGGTCGTTAGAGTAAGTATGTCTAATCATAATCAATCATTCCATATTAACAGGGTCATTCATCGATGAAATCAGGCCATTCTTTCTATTAACGGAATGTATTTCTAAAACTTATGATTTTTTACCGATTCTGAAAACTTTTTCTGCTGCTGATCCTAAAATTTGTATTGCTGTAAATCATAAAAAAGTTAGTCATGCGTTTAAAAATTGATAGGGGGACAAATAAGTTACCCCTATCAATTTACTCAATCAAATACTACAACCATTAATGCCACAGCTTTGACCCTCTGTGATCACTAATTCATTCTGCTTTTCTTCCCATACCTGCTCTAATGCACTTAAAAAAGTTTCTATAGGCTGAGCACCACTGATTGAATATTTATTATTTATAATGAAAAGCGGCACTCCACTAGCACCCATCGCATGTGCACTGGCTTCATCTTTTAAAACTTCTTGTTTCAACGAAATATTACTAAAGGCACTGTTAGCTTCTTCACGAGGAACTCCAACTTCATTAGCAAGCTCAACCAACCCCTTATGATCAAAAATAGACTTACCTTCAGTTATGCTTGCCTTAAAAAACTTTTCTGTTAATAGTTCACCAACACCCTTCTGTTGCGCCAACTTTACAATGGCATGGGCATCTAAAGTATCGCCAAAAAGCATACTATTAAAGTTATAGATCAGACCTTCTAGCTCACCTGCACTTTTTACATGGTTCATCATCGCATCAGCGCCACTTTTCCCACCAAATTTTTTATACAATGCATCTTTAAAAGGCTGTGGTGTAAGGCCACTTGCTAGACGGTAACTATGATATTGGATAGTTACCTGATTCTTATGTTCAAAGGCATCCAAACCTTTCTCAAATCTTTTTTTAGCAATCCAGCACCAAGGGCAAACAAAATCTGACCATATATCTACGGTAATTTGCGAAGGTAGAGTTTTCATAAATATCTCAGTAAATTCATTAGATGTTTAAAAACAAAGAAGTTTTAATGCCTAGTGTCAAAAATTAACTAGGCACCCCATTGTTTATTTGCCGTTATAATCTGGATAATCTGTATAGCCTTTTGCTGGAGATCCACTTACGCCGTAGTATGTTGTGCGATCACTTTCCGCCAAGGGCCATTTATTCTGCATCCGCTCGACTAAATCGGGATTAGCAATATAAGGGACACCAAAAGCAATTAAATCGACCTCACCTTTTTCTAATGCCGCCTCAGCACTTTGTTGATTAAAACCACCAGCTGCGATAATAGTTCCAGAAAAAGTTTCTCTGAATAAAGTTTTAAAATTTTGGGCTTCTAAAGGTGCTGTTTCATAAGTTGGTTGATAGTACAAATGCACATAGGCCAATTTACGTTTACCAAGAGCTGACGCAATATTTGCCCAAGTATCAACCTCTCCTTCATAAGGCGCCAAGTCATAAATACGACCAAAAGGAGAAACTCGCACAGCCACTTTGTCATGGCCAATTGCTTGGGAAATAGCATCAATAGTTTCTAGAAGAAAACGTTGGCGATTCTCAACAGTTCCGCCATATTGATCTGTTCGGTTATTTAACTCAGTACTGAGAAACTGGTCAAAGATGAATCCATTTGCAGCCATAATTTCAATGCCATCAAATCCTGCTTCAATTGCTAATTGTGCAGATTTAACAAAATCATGAGTAACACGTTTGATTTCTTCAGTTTCTAAAGCTCTAGGTTTACTTGGCGCAACCGGACCGGGTTCACCCGAATCAGTATATGCAAATACTGTAGTGTTGGTTGCTGGAATAACTCCAGAAGATACAGGTACTTGATTATCAGGTAAAACTGAAACATGCGACATTCTTCCCACATGCCAAAGCTGAGCAAAAATACGACCACCTTTTGCATGCACTGCTGCAGTAACTTTTTTCCATCCTTGCATTTGTTCATCATTATATAAACCAGGCGTATATAAATAACCACGCCCTTCTTCAGAAACAGGCAAGCCTTCAGTAATGATTAGACCTGCGGAAGCTCGCTGGGAGTAATAAAGCGCAGTAAGTTCATCTGCAACACCGTTCAATGTTCGCGTACGAGTCATAGGCGCCATTACTACTCGGTTTTTTAATTGAATATCCACCAAATTATGGGGAGTGAATAATTTATTCATCACAGACCTCTAGAGAGATTTACAGATAATTAAGAAATTTCTTTAACCACACTCATCAATCAATGAATGACTCAGGTAATGACCTGTTTGTGAAGTACAAGATTTGCACTCCCTCATTCCTATTGCACAAATGACAAGTTGATGCCACTATATCAACCAACTAGTAGGTAGGCAATAGTATTTTTAATTTAACCTGAATTTAATGTCGGTTAGCAATTGATTGAATACTATCCTTTAACTGAATTCTGAATCTGTAAATACAGAAAAGAGGAAGTTTTATAATGCGTAAATTACACACTTTAAATGAAGATACCTTTCATGAAATTGAATGGAAAGAAGGTTTAGCAGTAGTCCGTTTTTATGCTCCTTGGTGTCCACCGTGCCACAATAGCAAAAAATTATTTAATACTTTTGTGGAAAGTATTGAAGATAATGTAATTGTCGGAACAGTTAATGTTGATCAGGCACCTATTTTAACAACCCGTTATAATATATGGGGTTTACCATCTGTTTTAATGTTCAAAGATGGGCAATTAATCCATCGTATTGTTGGAGTAAAACCTATATCCGATTATCAAAAAGCTTTAGATGAACTCATAAAATCTGAATCAAACAATGATGAGAAAAACGAAGCAAAGAGTTCCATTGGTACTCTTTGTTTAACGAAATCTGAGATTAAAGCTGAATAATTTTCTAAACTATTTTCTGTTAGTACTTGACATTTAAAATTAGCCCATATAATCTACAAACCAACTAGTAGGTAGGCTACTTTTAATCGATATTAATGATTAGGTGATCTTATGAGTGAGCAACAATTTAAAGGCCAGAAACTTCTCGTCATTGGTGGCACTAGTGGCATTGGTTTAGAAACAGCAAAGAAAGTTGCTGAACAAGGTGGGACTGTAGTAATTGTTGGCAATCGCGCAGATAAAGCCGAGACAGCCCGTAAACAATTAGTTGCTATAACAAGTGAAGAACAAGTTTTTGCACTGACTGCTGATTTAACAAATTTTGATAGTGTTCAAAAGTTAATTAGCAAATTGGATAGTGAACATAAAGACATTAACTTATTAGTTAATTCAGCAGGAATTTTTTATCCTAAAAGCTTCCTAGAGCATTCGCTAAGTGACTATAACAATTTCCTAGACCTGAACCGCGCATTTTTCTTTATTACTCAACAAGTTGCTTCATCAATGGTTGCACAAAATAAAGAAGGATCAATTGTAAATGTTTCTGCCGTTGCAGCTCGCCAAGCTATCGAAACTGTCACAGCATCTGCCTATTCAATGGCAAAAATGGGTTTAGAAGCTATGACTCGTCATGTGGCTGCAGAGCTAGCAGAACATGGAATTCGAGTAAATGCTGTTAGCCCTGGAATGGTGGAAACCCGTATTTTCGAAAGATTTATTCCTTCAGATCAATTAGATAATGCACTTCAAGATTTCAATAGTTTTCATCCCTTAGGAAGAAATGGTACCCCAAATGATGTAGCAGAAACTATCGTATTCCTTCTTTCCGAAAAAACATCTTGGGTAACTGGTGCTATTTGGGATGTTGATGGTGGTGTCATGGCATCAAGAAAACTAGGCAAATAATATTTAATAAATGATGAGGTTTCAAAAATGAACGGTGAATGGACTAACAGATTATCTGCATTAGTTAAAAATATTGGTAATTTTGCAAAAGCAAATAAACCCGTTGCCACTGCTTTTCACAACTTAGAAGTTGCGACGCGTGAAAATAAAGTACTCGACGCAAAAACTCACGAGTTAATTGCGTTGGCAGTAGCAGTTACTACGCGTTGTGATGGTTGTATATCAGCTCATGCGGGCGCAGCTAAAAAAGCAGGCGCTACAAAAGAAGAAGTTGCGGCAGCTTTAGGAACTGCTATCGCTTTAAATGCTGGTGCAGCCTATGTTTACTCAGCACGAACTTTAGATGCTTATGACGAAATGTAACTTCACTAGAGGTTACATAAACAAGCTTAGTAATGGGGAAATTATTCTCCATTCACCAAAATTTATATCTTAATTGGAGTTCTATAATGAACAATGTAGTGAATGAAATTGATCTAAATGCTTTTCAACAATTTGCAGATAGAGTAAGCCAGAATCCTACCACTTCAAAAGCTCGTTTTAACGTACAAACAAGATGGGCGGGTCAAACACGTTCTGTTTCCACTGTGAAATCTTATGAACTTTTTGGTAAGACTTATGAACGTAACTTCCATATAGCTGCTGATGAACCTCATGAAATTTTAGGAACAGATAGTGCACCTAACCCACAAGAATTATTGATGGCGGCACTTAATGCATGTCTTACAGTTGCTTATGTAGCTATTGCTGCTACTAAAGGTGTCAAGATTAATTCATTAGAAATTGATACTTCCGGAGAGCTGGATCTCAGAGGTTTCTTAGGCTTAGATGAAAAAATTAATCCTGGATATGATGAAGTCCAATACACTGTAGTTATTGATACAGATGGGACACAAGAACAATTGGATGAAATACATAGTGCTGTTCTTAAAACTTCACCAAATTTCGCCAATTTTTCACGATCAATTCAAATGAAACCGCAATTAGTGATTGCAAACAAATAATATGTGATGGGTGGCATACTCGTTAATCTGATGATTCATCTTTAACAACAATGCTATAGTATGCCGCCAAATCTCTCTAATCTGGGAACTACGAATATGACCATTGATACTCGCCAAAGTTTAATTAACTCAGCAGAGCTTATGTTGAGATCAAGAGGTTATGCTGCTTTTAGTTATGCTGATTTAGAGAAGATTGTTGGAATTAAAAAAGCCAGTATTCATCATTATTTTCCCAAAAAAGAAGATTTAGGAATTTTAATAGTCGAAACATATATTGAACAGACTATTCAAGATTTTGAAAAAATCGAACGTGATTTTCCTAATGCATTCGGACGCCTTTGTGCCTTTGCTTCCTTATTTAGAAGCTCAATGTCTGAAGGAATGTTACCGTTATGTGGAGCTCTTGCTGCTGAAATGGCTGTTTTACCAGAGAGCATGCAGGAGTTAACTCGAAAGTATTTTGAAATCCAATTATCTTGGATAGAAAAAATCATCCATTTAGGTGTAGAAAATGGAGAACTTGCCGAAGGTGATGCAAATCAGCAAGCCTTTCAATTATTGAGTTTAATGGAAGGAAGTAGTTTTGTAAGATGGGCAATGAATAAAGGGACAGAGCTTGATCCTAAGGTAATAGGAAAAATTGTTGGCGTGCTTTCTTAAGATTAGCTCAGATATTTAAATCTTTTTAATTCAAATATCTAATCTATTTCTAATAAAAGTAAATAAATATAGGAATGCTTTAAATAAAGCATTCCCTTTATATTCGTCCATATATAGCACCCGCTATGACTATCCCAACAAAATTAGTTTAATTTTTATGTCAGATGAAATATCCATCGGACAATCTCTAATTTTATGGTAGTACTTTAAATATTAGTCTACCTAAATGGGAGTGCCCCTATATGGTAGGTTACAACATTCAGAATAATAAAAAAATTTATGGCTTACATGCCACTACTATTATTAGTTTGGCTCAATTATTGGCCACATCATTGTGGTTTAGTGCAAATAGTGCAGCAATAGATTTAATGCAACAATGGCAAATAACAGTTGCAGATATTGGTTGGATTACCAACGCTGTTCAAGCAGGATTTATCATTGGAACTTTTGTATTTGCTTATACAGAAATAGCAGACCGCTTTAAAGCCAGCCATATTTTTGTTTGTTCAGCACTATTAGGCGCCTTTTTTAATTTCTGCTTTGCATCGTTCGCCCATGGACTTATGGACGCCCTTATTTACCGTTTTCTCGTGGGATTATGTCTCGCAGGAATCTATCCAATCGGAATGAAACTTATCGTTCTATGGGCACCTCATCAGGCTGGGCAAGCACTAGCGAAATTAGTTGCTATGCTGACATTAGGTACAGCTCTTCCCTATTTTATTAATAGTTTACCCATTCATTTTGCATGGCAAACAGTCATGATTTGTTCTTCAAGTCTTGCATTGATTGCAGCCTTGTTAGTTTACCAATTAGGAGACCCAACAGTCTCTCCCAAACCACAAAATATAGTGTCATCAGGTG
Source organism: Acinetobacter oleivorans DR1 (assembly GCF_000196795.1). Classification (NCBI taxonomy): domain Bacteria; kingdom Pseudomonadati; phylum Pseudomonadota; class Gammaproteobacteria; order Moraxellales; family Moraxellaceae; genus Acinetobacter; species Acinetobacter oleivorans. The sequence continues at coordinate 1,637,825 of NC_014259.1, read as the reverse complement.
GTACTTTTCAGGTTTTCAAAATTCGAAAATTTCGTGCAGCTGCTATAGGCTATTTTGGTCATATGTGGGAATTATATGCCTTTTGGACGATTATTCCTTTATTTATTGCTAAATCAGGTATTCCAGAAAAATTGGGATACAACAACATTTCGCTCCTTACTTTTTTTGTAATGGCATGTGGAGCAATTGGTTGCTTGGTGGGCGGATATCTTTCTAAATATATAGGTAATAGATATGTTGCTATAGGATCTTTATCTATCTCAGGTTTTAGTTGCTTGGTATTTGCTCTAGGCTGGCGTTTTTTACCTGCGTGGTTCTTATTGGTTTTATTTGCGATCTGGGGAGCATCTGTTATTGCAGACTCACCGCAATTCTCTGCGCTTTCCGCCCAATCTTGTCCATCCGAAAAAGTTGGTGCGGCATTAGCTATTCAAAATTCAATTGGTTTTACACTGACTATCATATCTATTGCATTGACAACCTATGCCTTTGAAATAATTGGCTTGGATTCAGCATGGATATTATTGATTGGCCCCATTCTAGGTGTTGCTGGATTCTACTATTCAGCAAATAAAGGAGTTATCCATGTCTAAACATTACGATTATATTGCAATTGGTGGAGGCAGTGGCGGTATAGCCTCTGTAAATCGAGCAGCCATGTATGGAAAAAAATGTGCATTAATTGAAGCGGGAGATATTGGTGGCACATGCGTTAATGTTGGCTGTGTCCCTAAAAAAGTGATGTGGTACGCTGCTCATATTGCTGACGCAATTCGTCAATATGCGACGTCATATGGTTTCACTACGGAAGTAAAATCATTTGATTGGCAGAAACTTATTAAAAATAGACAGGCATATATCGAAAGAATTCACACCTCTTATAACAATATCCTTAGTAAAAATAATGTTGATGTCATACACGGGTTTGCAAAATTTATTGATAAAAACACAATTGAAGTAAACGGAGATTTATTAACAGCTGATCACATTCTCATAGCTACTGGTACAGAAGCGAGTTGGCCTGCAATTGAAGGTGCTGAACATGGTATCGACTCAAATGGCTTTTTTGATTTAGAAGTATTACCAAAACGTACCGCGATTGTGGGTTCAGGATATATTGCAGTAGAAATAGCTGGTGTCCTCAAATCATTAGGTTCAGATGTCCAGCTTTTTATTCGACGCGAAAAACTCCTACGTAATCTAGATCAGTTCTTAGGAGAAGCATTACTAGAAATTATGCAAAGTGAGAATATTAAAATTCATAAAAATGCTGAAATCAGTAAAGTAACAAAATTAGAAGACGGTTCTATCATGTTGCATTTAAAAGATGGAACTCAACAAGTTGTAGATTGTCTTATTTGGGCTGTTGGAAGGAAACCCAATACCAAAGCTCTCCAACTTGAATTAACAAATGTAAAATTGGATGAACAAGGGTTTATCAAAGTTGATAAGTTCCAAAATACAACACACGCTGGTATTTATGCAGTTGGAGATATTACTGGAAAGGTTGAATTAACACCTGTTGCAGTTGCTGCCGGACGTAGGCTCTCAGAACGGTTATTTAATAACAAGCCTAATGAATGCTTAGATTACAACAATATCCCCACTGTAGTATTTAGTCATCCGCCTATTGGAACCGTTGGATTAACAGAAGAACAGGCGATTGAAGAATTTGGCAAAGATATGGTTAAAGTATACAAATCTTCATTTACAGCAATGTATGACGCCGTGGCACAACATAAACAACTCACTAAAATGAAGCTTATATGTGTTGGTGTAGAGGAAAAAATTGTTGGTATCCATGGGATTGGTTTGAATATGGATGAAATTCTACAAGGCTTTGCAGTCGCTCTAAAGATGGGGGCAACTAAAAAGGACTTTGATAATACCGTTGCTATTCATCCTACATCATCTGAAGAGTTCGTGACGATGCGTTAGTTATATTCTTAAATGAATAAGTAAATGGTTTCATGTCTATTTGTAAATAGTAGAGCCTAATTGTTTATTTAATAAAAAAGTTCTCAAATTGAGAGCTTTTTTATTGCCTTTACACTAATCGAAACATAAAGCAGGTAACAATAGGGTTTATATTTTTAAAAGTGAAAAAATACTTTTAATTTAAGTTATGACGATTTAGTATAGGGTCTGAGAAAAGCTTGCATCTCTGGGCCTCCATATGGCTACCCAATTACTGGTTTTAGACATTCAAAATCAGCAGGTTTATCTGAAGGGGAATAAATTTTACAAGATGCTTTCAGAAAAATAAATAGTGCTTTGTATTTTACTCTCTATCATAGTCAAACTATATCATACATGACATCTGCTCTTTCTTCTTCTCTGATTGTATAGTTGCGATGTATATATATAACAGTCTTATATTTCATTTAATGCCTAATAGACACTTATTTATATGATAATATTTATTTAAATAATCATTTGAGTTGGCAATGAGTTTGGATCAGGAAAATTACTTAAAGTTTGGCAAATTTTTGTTGAGATTACAGGTTGTGAAAAGTCCAAAATTCCTGTGATTGGTATTAATAATTGCCAAAATATTATCTTTAAGGACACTGATTTAATTGAGAACGATAAAATTCCACTAACACCGGCTCAACAGAAAGTTTTAAATGTTCAAATTCCTAAATCTTTAGATTTTCGTTATGAAAGAGAAATAATAATTAAAAATCTGTCCAAAGCTATACAAGGTTTTGTGAAGTGAAAAAAGCCAGCTTTTTTAGCTGGCTTTAATTTCAGGTTAATTCCATATGAAAAACTGTAAATAATAAAATGTAAGACTATGGATTTCCATGAAAAACAACCTCATAGCAACAAGGTCATTAGACCTATTAATCAAGAAATAGTTCTCTATACTCTAAAGCATAGCTATTATCTTCACACAAAAAAGCTTGTTTAACTGAAATTTTAGATTCATGTGGTAACTTTTTAGCATTTAAAGTGTTCACAATTATTCCAATTAATTTCTTTTTATCCTCAGGGAAATTTAAGCCTAATGTAATACTCTTAATAGATGCATTAATCTTTGTCCTGTCGGGATTAGGATATTTATAAGTTTCAAATTCAACTTTATTATTCAAAAATGTAAAAAGACGGACTTCATTTTCATAAGACCAATCTTTATTTTTAGTTAAAAGAAACTGATTGAATATAAACTCATCTTTATCTTTATATCTTTTTTTATCATCAGCATAGTCAACCTTACTAATTCCATACCCAAATGGTAATTCCCCTCCAAAGAAATATTCAACCATAACCCCTTGATGTTGTTGAGCATAATGCGACCACATTAACATCGAATTCTCGTTATTAGAAAATGAACATATATTGTAATTTTCAAGTATATGTGTATCTGGTCGAATTTTACTTAGTTCCGGTAATTCAATCGGATCGTTTAATAATCTCTTACTAGGTAAGAAGAAATATTGATTTGTTAAAGCATCGATGGTATTAACATTAAATGGAGAATATTTATATAGGATATTAAATCTAGTAGAAAGAAAATTATTCCACGTAAAACTCTTCACCAAACCCAGATTAAATTCATTTACAAGTTTATTATATTCCTCTTTTGAAAAATCTTCACAAACAGCCTTTTTATATAAATCAAGATAATTATTAATGATAATATAGTCATATTCTTTTGAAGCTCTCATACACTCCAAAGCTTCTTTAGAATATTTAAAAGCGTTTTTATAATCATTAATATGCATATAACAAATTGCTAAAGAGTTTAAAGTGCTCATTGTGGGTCTATTGTATTTATGAAATTTATTAATATTATCAATTGTATTTTCATAATTTCCACATGAAATACTTACGTAGCAATATTCATTAAATTCAGATAGTTCAAATTTTTCTAAGGATAAAGTGTCACCATACTCTTTTAATTTCTCTTCTGATTTCTCTTTATAGTATTTATCTTTAATATTATTTAATCTTCCTTTTAGTTCTGTGTAACTTTTATTATTTACAATTTCATCTTTTTTTAATATTTCTTCTGCTTCTTGAAGTATTGAATAATTCTCAATTGGAAAATTCGAAAAATAATTTTCTTTTACTTTTTTTTCAAGATCCTTACATATTAGTTTAAATCTTAATTTTAAAAATAAAAAGTAAGAATTTTTATCATTTTTTAGAAAGTTTAAATCATTAAATTTTTTAATTATATATTCATATGTTTGCTTATTATATTCATTATCTAACTCTATTTGTGATAATAGATAATATAAATGTGAATCAATTATTGCTATTAACTTATCTTCCTTGTTAGCTTTTTCAAAAAGAGAAACAACATCATTATATTTTTTTGCCTCGTATGCTTTTTGGATTAACACATCACTTGTAGGGTTAGGCCCTCCAGCTTTCGCTTCATTTAAATACACTTCATAGATTTTATTTTTGTCACAATTTTTTATTTTACTCAACTCAAAACTATTTATTTTTAGAAGAGAGTCATCCAAAGTAATTAAATTTTTATCAACATACTTTTTAATGATTCTATAATTTATTTTATCAATATTGTTAATATTTTCCAATCCTTCTTCTAAATCTCCCAAGCAAAAACATAAATCAATTATTATCCTATCAATATTTCGATTACCTCTAAGTTCACCATGATTTAGTATTTTTTTTAAAAATAATAATTCCTCTCTATTAAGATCTTCCAAACCATCTAGATCATAAATATTATTTAATACATTTTTAATTTTTTGGATTTCATTATTCTTATAAAAAGAGCTTAAGCACTTTAGCAAATGATCAATCTTATTTGAATAATAAAAAACACTCCAATTTGCATCAGCATGGTTGCTGTCTATCAATAAAGCCTTTCGATAAAATCCTAATTCGATATGTTTAGATTTATTATAATCAAATATTTTTCCTGCGATGCAACCAAGATAAAAATAAGCTTCTGCCTCCGATCCTTTTCTTTTAACAATTTCATCAAAAACAAAGTCATTATTTTCATTTTTCAAATCAAGTATAAAATAAAAAAATCCAGGATAGTGATCATTAACTGAAGTATTCCATTCTTCTTCTAAAAAATTTAGATGTGAGAACTTTTCATTCTTAATCCAATTAATTATTTTCTTTTGATCATTAGTATTCATAAAAATGCCATTATTTAACAAGTCTTATTAATAGCCTGAATTTTATACCAATTTTTCTTATTTTTATATAATCCAATTAAAAAATAAATACATTCTGCTGAATTAAGATTAAGGTTAGAAAGCTAGATTTTTCATACTAGCTTTCTTTTTAGTGGGGAGTTCCTTAAGGAACATCTTCAAATAATAATATGCCCTTATCCATTAACTGGTTCGAAAGGAAAGCGTTTTAATACTTTACCCAGCTCAAGCACTTCATCTTTATGTAGGAAATCCCACATTTGATTAAAACGTTCGCGTAATTGCACAACATTAACCGGTGTGTGATGTAGAGAATGTTGCTGAGCAGAAACAACGCCGTTTTCCTGAATCGAAACCCAGAAGTTTTTAGGCCCATTTGTAGATTGATACTTAAGCTTCTCACCTATCTGCTGTGCAATTTCATAAGCCAGTGGATTTTCTAATGCTGGATAACGCGCTGCAAGATTATCTACAAACTTCTCTAACCGTTGTAATGTATCTCTTTCGGTTGGAGCTAACTCTTGAAGTGGCATCGTCTCAAGATACTTTTTCGCATCATCAAAGTGGATTGAAAGTAATTGACTGTATTTCGCAATCCCGAAATGATTGTTATGACGCTTCCATAGAGACTTTCTTAAACCCAGCTTATTACCTGCACGGCGGTCCACAATTGAATGAAGGACATGTTGCTGCTCTGGTGAAATGGTAAAGCGTTTGTTGATTGCCTGTCCTTTTATCCAATACGCCCATAAAACATCATCGCATTCGTTTTGGTACATGATCACAGTGTCACGAATTTCGGGTTTAACTTTACCAGGCATTATTGAATATAACCATGCAGGTAATTTCCTTAGCAATAAACATGTATGAGCTCGGGACTGATCATCTCCCAATATCTGCATTGTGATTTCCACAACGCAGGTCGCAAACCTTTGTTTCAATTTGGAGAATTGTGCTGCCCAATCAAGCCCCATTCCCTGAACAACTGAACGCATCGGCACGTAGGGTTGCCCTTCATATTCAACAATGAAGAGTTCAGTGCCATGAAACGACACAACTTGTGGTATATATGATAAATTAGCCATATCAATATCCTTTTTTCATGTGATTGTTGATAGACCCCGAGTTCGATCCGGCAAGATTACTCGGGGTCACCCCCACTGGGGGGGTATTCAAATTTATTATTCTCTCCCCCTCTTGTCAACCCCACTGGGGTTCATTATTATTAATTTAACTTTTCACTGCTTTAGAATTTCTTATGAGTAAACATCTAGGTGTCGAATACAAAGTTCGAATGCCGCAAGAATTGAAAGATAAGATTGCCGACTCAGCTAAAGAATTAAACCGGTCCATGAATCAGGACATTGTAGCTCGACTGGAAAAAAGCTTTGCTCCGATAGATTTAGATGAGATAGAAAAACAGTTAAATGATTACTACTATTCAAATGATTTGATTCCTGCTACTCCAATACGCCTACCTCGAATTAATAAAGAGTTTAAGAAATCAGACATAGATCAAAGTGGATTTGATAAATTAAGAAGTATCATTAAAAAAACTAAAGATATTAATAAATCTTTAAATGAGTATCTGCCGCACGCTAATCTTCAAAATGCAGCTTTTCATGAACAAGACAAATATCTTGCTGTAAGAGGTAGTCATGGCAATACAACAGAAAACTGTATAAATCTTATAGAATATATAAAAATGCCTGAATGTATTCAGGTACTTCTTTTTGCTACCCATAACAAACCTACACCAGGTTTTAGCCGCGAAGATGGTCCTGAAACCAACCTTCCACTTATGGGTGCATTATTATTAGTTGAGTTAGAAGATTTTAATGCATATGTGATTTTTGACGGATTATTTTTGACCGCTCAAAGGTATCCACGTTATAAAGAGGTAAAAGAAGTTTTAGACGCTGCTGTTACTTCTGATAAAGCATATTTTATCAATATTCCTGTTCCTTTTACTTCAACTTGGGGGCCAGTAGGTGCAGTCGATCAACTTTTACCTTTGCCTCGTCAAGAGCTTACCCCAGATTCAAGAAAGAACTTCTTTAAGTTGTTATGTAACATCTCTGAAGAAAAATACTTAGACATGTACCGTTCTTAATTAAAAAAGGGATTGAATGACTCAATCCCTTTTCTTATAGACGAGTATTAATTTTCATTAATGTGATCTTGATTCGTCTTAGCTAAAGTTGCTTGAATTCCTTTCATCAAAGGCTGATTTTCAAGTTGTTTCATAGCTTGCATAAAGGAGGTAAGTTCTACCTGCATAGCTTCAACTGTTTTAGTAGAGTTAGGAACACATTCATTTACATGCTGTGATAAATAATCGGTATATTCTTTAATGTTAGAAGCCCCAGCATTTAAATACTTATGTTCTGTGCTTTTCATTTCCGATAAAGCTTTAGTGTAGTTCCTTGAATATTCTTGCTCATTTGATAAAGCAATTGAGGCATATCCAAATGCAAATACTTTAGTAAGTGCCGTATTTGTAGTTTTTGGACTCACCACACCTGTACCTAATTTCCGATCAATAATTAAAAACTGATTTATATATGCTGAGCATGATGCAAGATAATGAGCGTTTTGTGCATTTTTTGGAAACTCTGTTAAAGGGTTCGCATTTACCGCAGTTACCATCAAACTAGTAGCAATTAAAGTTAAAAGTCTTTTCATCATTAAGCCTCATTCTTATACATTCCTATACCACCAGTAAGTGCATGAGCAAGGAAACGGTCATTAACATTCTGCCCGATGTTACCATTATTCTGATTTACAACAACAACTTCCTGCGGATTAGGAGTATTTAGTGGTTGCTTAAACGGCGTAACTTTCGTCAACAACTTGTTTTGATTATTTAGCTGAGGACTTGAACGTTTAGTTGCCTGAGGAACAATAGCTTTCTTAGTGCTTACAATACTGGCTACCTTTGCTCTAGTGTTATCAACAATATTAGTTGATGAATTTTGGGTAACTGCTGTTTTATTTTCTTTAGGTAAATTGGGCTTCTTTTCCTGAATTGAATTATCAATATTAGCCCTATATTTATATTCCTTGTCTAAATGTGGTCTGTAGTCAAATGATTTCCCATTGCGAAGCTTTGTTTGACCATAGGCCCATTTCACATATTTAGTCCCTAAAACTCTTGCAATATCTTCTCTTGAAGCATTGGGATTTTGTTCCATATAAGCTTTAACTGATGCATATTCAGGATTAGTATTAATTTCTTGCTTCATAAAAGCACCTTGAGCATCTAATGATGCTTGGCTCTTAACCATATTCCCGCTGCTATCTAACAATCCCCGTTCTTTCATAAAAGCAGTAAGTCTATCTTTACGAGCTCCTTGCCAAGAGATCATACCCATATTCGTACCACCAGCTTTATCTTGATGTTTACCAAACAGATATTTATCTTGGTAGTCATTTTCCCTACCGACAGAAGCAGTTAAACCTGCAGCCCAGTTATCATTGAATCCTGCTTTTTTCATAGCATTATAGACAGCAAGTTGTTTTTCCTTTGTCTTTTCACCAATAGGAGAAACAGTTGATCCATAAGCAGGAACATTTTTGTTTGCCCCAAAGCCCGGCTTGTAAACTCCTTGGCCTACTCCCCACGTTGGAACGCCGTCATGAAATGGATTAAACCGGTTAAATTTATCTTTGATGAAATCTAATGTATCTCCTGTAGTATCTTTGATACCTTCCACAACTTTTGAAGCTGTACCTTTGGCTTGATCAAAAGCATTCGTTGCATAACTAACAAATCCTTTCCACGCCGTATTAATAATACCTGGTACATCTGCAGCAATTAATGAATCTGTCCACTCTTTAAAATACGGCGTAACTGCGGTACCAAGCTTATTACCTATCCAAGAACCAGCCATACCACCAATCAAGGTGCCAGCTGGACCAAATAATGATCCTACCGTACCACCAATAGCTCCCCCAGCAAGACTACCAACTGTTCCTCCCTTTTCTTGAGTGCTTTGTTCATTCCAATCTAACAATGATGCACCAGCAGCTAATGCACCTATTACGGGTAGACCACGGCCAAACTTGAGAAGTTTACCCAAGCCCTTTCCTAATTTCCCTACACCTTTCTTTCCTTTGCCTAGAACACCTCCTAGCAGCCCACCACCTGCAGATAAAGCGGAAGTAAGTAATTTCCCTAGTGAACCTAATAAACCACCCTTAGACGCTAAATTATCGGCAATACGCTGCAATAATTTTATTTGTTTACGGTTATGGTTTTCTTGTTCACGAGGTAATGGCTCATTGCGTTTTTTACTACGCATCAAACCAGTTAATGGCCGCAAGGCTAAACCAGCTGCACGGCGTACAGGAGAAAGTAAGTGACCAACTTCATTGATAGCATCAACGGTAGGATCTACACCTTGTGGTGAGTTCGGCATTACTCCTTTGATCGCCGTTGTTATCGTTTGGGCAACCTTTCTAATTGATGATTGGTTTTGAGCATCATTATTGTTAGATACAAAACGCCCTTTTTCATCACGTTCTGGTGTAGTTGAGCTTACAATCTTATCCAAATCTTCATGACTATTAATTTCTATAGCTGGCTTTCGTGCCTTAGGTTGGTTGATTTGTTCTTTATTTGGTGTATTAAGGCCATTAACTGATTGCTCCAATACATCTGCAAAGTCTTTAACTAAGTTGTCGGCTACAATAAAAGAATGTGTGATTGGATTTGCTTTTTCTTTTAAAAAAACTTCAAAGTCTAAAGCTGGTCTATTATTGACAGCATTAAGCATCTTTTGAAACTCTGTCAGTTTTGGCTGAGGCTTAGCAAACTGTGCTTTTTGCTCTTCAAAGCTTTGAGTAAGAATTTCGATAATCTTTTCAATATTTGAATCAATCGTACTTACTTTTTTTTCAACTCGTTTTATACCAATAATGAAACCAAGCTCATCATAAGATAAAACTGAATTATTGTGATCTGAATCTGCCATAACAAAAAATGCCCCATACTGATATAGGGCATTTTGGTTAATTTTTTTAAAATAAAAGCTGCTAGGTTCCTATTGTATTAACTCTTAGACAGGCCATTTAGCACTCAAATTATAGAAATTTACGTGCTCCTCAGTTCCTGCCAAAGCTACTTGATAACCATCTGCTTGCAAGTGACGCACAGCTGCTTCCATTTCCAAACTAGATACAGTTTTTTTATCAAATAAGACTACAGCATTCCCAGATTTAGGGTTTGCCTTAACAGTTTTGTAAATCTGATCAACAATATAATCCTTATCAAATTGGATTGAACTGTTTGCTAAGTTAGATGCTTCATTTGCTGTAATACGATTAGATGACATTTGCATGTTTCCTTTTAAGTTAAAAGTTATTGGTTATTTCTAATATAGTCATGCACTACCCAAAACACGGGAACTTTTTTTAAAATATGTATTCATGTGCTTAATTATTAAACAAAAAAGCCCACCATTTAGGCAGGCTTTATAAAATTTTAAGTTCAACTAAATTTCTTTTTGTAAATTTTTAACTAAGTAGTAATTCGCACAAAAGGGAGCAATAATGGACCCAATTACAATTGCAAAAAGAATAACTGCTAAAAAGATATCAACTATAGAACTATTTATTGCTATAGATATTGGTGCCGCAACATGTTCAGCAAATGAATATGAAAGTTTAGAAACTTCAGGCATTAATAAATAAAAATAGAAAGCAACAATGATCGCTCCCGTCACCCATCCCCACCAAGGAAAACCGTCATCTTCTTTCATAATTACTCTTAATGATTAAAGTGAATTTATTCTACATTTCATTGAAATAGTATATTCATTAATCAACTATATTCCAGCGCATTTTTGACATATTCTTAATTATCTTCCGGTTCAATTTCACCAGCCTCTACAAGGGCGAGTTTACGCATAAACGCAGCTTCTTTTTTCTTCTTCATATTTGCTTTTGCAATTGCCATTCTTTCTTCAGCACCTGAAATGACGGAACTACGCCGTGCTTGGACTTCTGACTGGTCTTTAAGATCATCTACATCTAAACCCCAGAACATCGCCTCAGTCCTAGCAATGTTAGAAATGCTAATACTTTGCTTAACGTTTAAATCTACAACCTGACAAATAAGCCCCATTTTGAATTTAACTAGTGCTAATTGTTCTTCTGTAGGGTTATTTAGATTTAGTACTTCATCTCTAATATGAATAACACTATCAATTGTATCCGTAATTAGCTCTCCTAATTTATGAGCTCTAATACGGTTATTTTTCACAACTAATGCAGACTTTAGATAGTTCTCGTTGACTGAAGAACTCCCGCCGTTGCTCTGACCATTATTTTTTGAGTTTTGACTATTAAATTCAGCAATATTTGACGTTTTTTTGACAGAATTTTGACTATTACTTTTTTCTTTATTTTCAGAATCTTGAGACTCATCTTGACCATTATTTTTATTGGTCAATTTTTTTATCTCTTTATTGAGTTCTCGTGCAGTCTTCTTGACTAGAGATTTAGCTTTCTTTTTCCATTTCTCAGCAAGTGCTTTACGGCGTACAACTGATGGCGAAGGCATCTCACAACCGAGTTCTTCGCCAACATGATCAACTAAACCTTGCCATGTAATCTTAGGTGAAGATTCATAGACATCTTTTAGCCTGTTCCAAATTTCTTCCGAGTATTCAATCTTGCGAGCCATTTTTGTCTATCCATTACTCTGAAAATAGACCTATTTGTTTTACTTCCGCTATAGCTTGTTGCTGTAAAGAAGCTTTACTAAAACGCTTTTTATTTTGAATAAGGTCAATTAGTGCCTTTTCCTGTATATCGCTTTCATCGCGCTGAAAAACATCATCAATAGCCATTTCAAGGTTACGAATTTGTTTAGCTCGATTTTGTTCACATTCACGAACAATAAGCATTAAAGTTTGTAATTCAGGTAATACTTTATCTTGAAAAGCCTGATCTTTAGTTAAACACGCCTGAATAAGTTCTTTTGAAGCTGTTAACAACTGTACTGTTAAAGCTTTTGGAAATGACGTTACGTGCTGTGCTGCGGCCATACTTAATTGAAAAGCCATGGCTTGAGTATATTCACTCATCATATCGCCAAGACTATTAAACAAAATACCTGCTACAGAAGCAGTTTTATCTAATTCTGGCTCAACAGTAAATCCAAGTACCCAATCAGAAGAAACACCATATTTTTGACATAGCACAGATAATAATTCTGCATCTGGCATTAATTTACCATTTTCGATTTCACTCATTCGATTCTTATGAGGTGTACCGAATATCTCTAATGCTACGTCTTCTTGACGTAATTGAGCCATGTCACGCGCCATTGCAAGTTTTCTACCAATGAGTACTCGACGTTGCAAATCGCTCTTTTTCGCCATTTAAATGCTTCTCCCAGCCAGCCAATCAAAATCTACAGTTTTAGATAACCAATCAGTTTCATCAGTAAAAACACAAGAAAGCCAGACACAACCTTCTTCACATGGTTCTGCCAGCTTAATTTGTTCACTTATGAAAATATTGTCATCTTTGAATAACAAGCCATCACCTTTGACACTATCAATAATAAGTTTGGGATAGTTATCAATATCAAATCGTGGATACGTTTTAGCGCTGTAAGAACGAGTTTTAAGTGGTGGCTGAACAATTAACCGTATTTCACAAAGTTGATCGATAGCTTTTAACTTAAGTGCTCTAAACATAGGTCCATATTGTTTTTGAACCTTGTCTTTATACTTTTTAGCACCTACTGAAAGACTATTTCTTTGCTTTCCGTTCTGATCAATTGTAGCCCGCCAAATCTCGTTGGCGCTTAAACCGTACGGCAATTTGATTGTGATGTATTGCTTACCAGAAATGATAACACCGCCTGTGCTTCCCCTATATATACTATTTTCCCCGTTTTCCCCATCATTTTCTTTTTCTACATGGCATGGGAAAAAAACATGTTTAGATGCGCTAGTTTTTTGCTTTTTAGGTTTGTCATTAACTACTGAAACACTGAAATCCTTAAAGAGTTCCTGTCTTTTATTATTAAAGAAAAACTCACTCCACTGACGGCGATTATTTCGCTTCTTCATTAGAATCTAATTCCTGAATTTGTATGAACTCAGGAATTATTGAATTATTGAATTAGCTCAAAAGATGATGGTTCCAATATTTTTTAGTATTCGTAATTTAAACTTTCTTTTTGTTATGGATATTTTCTGGGCTGCTAATACTATAAGTTCTGGTTTCTGCCGCATTCAACAAAACTGGAAGTTTCTCAAACATTTCTTTATGGTTTTTGCCATTGTAACGTAAATTGTAACCATTCTTTTGTTCAATGAAACAAACTTTTTCTAAACCTATATATTCATATCTCTGGACATCTAAAATATTTATTTGATATTTCTTTCCAGTTGAATTATCAACTGCTAACACAAAATATATGTCTTCTTTTTTTTCTATGATTATTTCATCAAAAAATATCCAATCTTTCATACATAATCCCTGTGCAATTAATTAAAAAAAGTCCGCACCTTGGGGAAGTTGCGGACTATAAAACGATAATCAGTTCACATAAAATAATACATAAATCGAATTTAATCAATATACATTTTAATGTTTTGTTCTCATCATTTTTTCGACGATTTGGGATGCTTCATGAAAATCTATATCAAAACAAATCCAAAACCTTAATCGCTTATCTCCAAGAATATAACTCTGAATGAAATACTCTGACTTCTTCTCTGGATCAATTTCAGCAGCTTTAAATGAATACACATCTTTCTCAACAACCTGACCGTTGAGATCACCACCTATACAAATTTTCATTATTTTACTCTTTCTATTAATTTTTGATCGTACCATTGATTTTATTGTCACTACTATTGGTAAATTTTTTTACTTCATCCATTCCAACAATTTTAATTTCTTTAGGATTATTCTGGTTAAGAAGTATCAATTTATCATTTGCCTTATCTAAAAACCTCCAATCTTCCTTTGCTGAACTATCTTTAATTGAAACTCTTGGCAAATCTGCTCGGTGTATATTTTTTTGTATATCAGATATGCCTTGAAGAAAAGGAATTACTATAATTAAGAACACGATTGCGATATATTTCACAAAAGGTTTAGAGTTATATAATGTAAAAGTAAAAAATATTCCTAAAAATAGACCAACTGCAAAGAAGAAACTATAAGCATAGCCTTCAGTTATCATTTCGTATATGTAATATAGACATATAGCAATTAAACCTAATCCAAATTTTAAAATATTTCTTTCACCACTTCCCTCAACAAAAACCTTGTCATGAAAGATAAGAATTAAAAAATATATAATTACTAGTTTTAATGCTGAATATGCCAAATCAAAAACATTAAAAAACTGAATTATCCACAAACTATCAAGTAATCTTGTGAAGTAGTATCCTAATTTATAAGAAATACCTATCAAAATAACTGTACTCGTTAAAGTAGCAATTTTTTCTGTTAAAGCAGCCTGTTTGAATTGATCAAGTATTAACATATAAATGTAAACCAAATTTACTTCTTTTATATAGTATACCTATAAAAGAATAAGCTCTTCATAAGAAAAGCTTATTTATAGTTTAAGTGAAAAGATTTACGTCACTTAAGTCCTCCATAAGTTTTGTGGAGTGGCCCATACATCTGTCTTTCCTTCTGCATTGCCATATAAACCTAATTTTGCCATTGAGTTCATGCTATTTCTCCAAAGAGATCTGGCTGCTTATCTTTATTTTTATGCGCCTCTTTTATACGGTCTTCAGCTGTTTGAAAAGTTTTAATATCTTTTTCAATACCGATAAAATTACGTCCAGTATTAACACAGGCTACTCCAGTAGTCCCACTACCCATTGTGTTATCAAGCACAAGTTCGCCTGGATTTGTGTATGAACGAATCAAGAATTCACAAAGGTCTACAGGTTTTTGAGTATCATGTACTACTGGAAAATCGCGACTGAAAATTTGTACAGATCTCGGATATCTTTCAGTAGAGTCATAGTCTTTAATATTCATCTGCTTACCGTACAGTGCTGATCCTATATCTTTCCTTTTTGCTGTTTTACGTTTATGCCCGAACGTTTTCTGAGGATTAAACGTAGGAAGCGATTTATAAAAAACAAGAATGTTTTCATGAGCACGTAAGGGTTGTATGTCAGCATTTAAAAAGCCAGTTGCAGCAGGTTTTTCCCAAATCCATTCATATCGGAATAACTTAAGATTAGAAGTAGCTAGTATTGAGGTGAATGGTTGTGCAGAAAATAAAACTATCGCGCCATTATTCTTTATTACTCTTTCGTATTGCTCCCAAAGCTGTTTGAATGGAATTACTACATCCCATTTGCAGCATGTAGTTCCATAAGGTAAATCACACAAAATCATGTCTACGGTTCCAGTTTCAACTTCCCGCATTCGTTCTAGACAATCACCCAGCATTAATTGAATTTTATTTTTCATGCCTTTGTCTCGCCTGTAGGTTCTATTACTTCAATTTCTTGTGCAAAATTTAGAACCGCACCTACCTGTGCACCAGTAAACACCATGTAAGGAAATTTAATATCAGCATAAGTTAATACTACTTTATCAATGCGATGTCCTGCCTCAATTTCCTCTTTGGTAGCATGATTTACTTGAAAACTAAGTACATTACATACACCGTCTTTCATACCGTGACAGTTAAAACCTTTGGCCTTTAGAAAGTCTCCATGACCAATACCAATGACTGTAAGGATGTCATCACATAAAAGAGTTGTAATTTTATCCCCCACTTTAAAATCACTTTGCATTGGTTTGTTAAGCAATGCCCAAATATTGCGTTGTTGGCGCTGGCGTTGTTTTAGTCTCCTCATCATGCCACGCCCTCATAACCAAATGATCTGCCGTTACCAATGAGTTGGTCAGCAATCCAAAGCTTTCGTAATTGCTCCTCGGCTATCCCCTTATTTATCCAATCGGCTACCATCAAGAACTCTTGATACGTATGAACACTCTTAAAACTGGCTGATGTAGTTAGATATACTTCAATACGATCTATACCAAAGCCATCTGGAATTTTTTTGTTATGTTCTAAGGCTCTTAAAATCTCATCATTTAAGCCTTTCCAACCTTTGACACGTATGCCACCACCTAAATCAACATAACAATCATTTTTACCTGACCAAAACTCAAAGTAATTCATCTTTGGAGCTTTAAAGGGTTGATTTACAATTATTGAGCCTTCATACATATCGGTTCTATCAGACATCGTAATAGTGAGCTCAACATTCCATTGTTCACACTCATTAACATGCTCGAGTACTTGAACAATTGCCAAATCCTGATAATCATAGGCAGCGATACTGAAGTGGTAAGGCACTGATTGAGCATTTGAATATTGTTTAAGTAAGTCAGCCTCTTCTATCTCCTTCTCTTTTAAAAAATATCGTATTTCACTTGAAACAAAACTCATGCTGAACTCATATTCTTGAGCTGCTTCTCTACGCAATTCAGCCATTCTCTGATTTGCTTGAACTTGCGCTGGTGTTAGCTTGTTTGGGTTGTATTTTTTAATACGTTTTCTTTGATTTGTTTTACTCATTGTTTAGCCCCTTGAATTTTCAACTTTTCAGCAACTAACTGATCAGCAACTTTCTTCACATACTTCCATGTGAAATATTGATCAATTTCAGACTTACCTTGATAAACCCGTTCAAGTTGAAAAGCTGTAATCGCATACCCAATCTCAAATGCTAGTAATTGCCAGTCTTCTTTAAATACCTGAGCAAACCTATCTAAACCTTCTTTTTGAGCCTGTATACGCATTTGACGTTCATCTGGACCACGTTTTATTTCAGACTTCGGCTTCGTTTTTACAAAACCTGATGAAATGGCCCAAGTAACACAAACTTCACAGCGGCAACCCATGCGTTTATAAGCTCGCTGATTTCCATGAGCCATAGATTCTGACTGCTTAGATTGAACTGGTTGAATTTTATTACCTGGATGTTTCAACCATTTTTTAACTGCTTTTTCTAAAGCTTTACGCTCTTTTGATTTAGCTGCAACGTTTGAGTAAGCAACTAATGCGTATTCAGATTTTTTCATATCAACAAATGCGTTCACTGTGCTTTACCTCCACCTATACGAGCATCATCCCAATCACATTCCACAATTTCTAAGCCATCATGTTGAAATCTTGACCATAGTCGGTCCCCAAGATCTTCGCGGACCTCAGAAAGACTTAGGTTTGAAATCACTACTGTTGGCTTCAACTCGTCATAACGAGTGAGTAAAACTTTGTGGACACTCTCTAGAAGCTGCGGGCGTTTTTCAGCACGGTCATGTAAGCCGTATTCGTCAATAATTAATAAATCTTTACTCACATAACGTTTTAGCGCTTCTTCTTCACTATCACCACTACGGCGATAAGCCCCTACGATATCTTCTGCAAGATCAGCAGAAGTAACGTAAATTGCTTCACTGTTTTTGATAATGATATTTTTTAGGATTGATGAACCAAGATGAGTCTTACCCGTACCAGTGCGACCAACAAGGAGTAAATTTCTAAAATCTCCTCCATTGAAATCCATTGTGAATTTTTCACAAGTTTTACGGGCGTTGTCTTGTCCTTTGTGAGTTACAGCATAATTACCAAAGCCGCTATTTACATGTCTTTTAGGAATACCAGCACGGGCCATTTTCAAATGTAAAATACGATTGTTCTTCTCACTTTCATATTTTTCATTTGACTGTTCCATGAGTTCCTCAACACATGACTGGCAAACGATTCGACCATGTACATTGATCATGTTTTCTTTGTGAATATTACAAATCTGGTTTGTAGGGGAAAATTTATATTCCAATTTCTGAGGCATTGCGTTCATATCAATTCACCCTCCAATCTTGTGTTACCAGCAACAGGCTCATATTCCTTAGGAGCTCCCCATTGATCATTCACGTTGCGTGGTAATGATTGATGGTTCTGCTGTTGCCCAGTAGCGCTTTCAGCTTGGTCCCTATTGAACCAAGACGCTTTGAAAGCTCCCCAAGGATTTTGTCTTTTCAAACAGTATTCAATCGCTTGGGGTAAAGTGATTTCAGCTTTTTCGGCCTCGTTTAGCAAAGCTTCAAAGGCGTTTTCAGTGTTTTGAGCTTTCTTCGCTTTTCGGATTTGCATGAACTCAGTAGCGTCCTTGTCAGGTACACCATGTTTTTTCAAAGCAGACTTAAAATTAAATTTTGTTTGAGTAGGCGCTTCAACTTCGCCAACGGCGGAGTTGTTATCTTCAGGATTCAGATTAAAGGATTCAGGATTCAGATTAAAGGATTCAGGAATCAGGGCGTTTTGGTCTGAGATAAGAACAGTTTCAGAACTGTTATCTAACTGTTCTTGTGAATTTCCATTACTGTTAACTTGATCCGATTCGTTACCCTGAAAACTGTTTTCACTTGCTACCACTGCATTATTAGATGCAAACGGGCCTGTTTTATTGTAAAAATGCTCACGATCAACTTTATTAACATGAACCGGCTTTCCAACAGTGGTCTTGTTTTTCGGATTACGGTGATGAGCAGTGTAAATACCATTACGGTCAGGTAGCTCACTGTCCTTCTCTAAACCATGGGGAGTTTGATGCTTAACAAAGTTAACAATATGGATAACATCAGTACCATCAGCGTTATATAACTCGATAAATCCGAACTTAGAAATGTTCTCTAACTGTTCTGCAACGTTTATATTATCTGCAGGAAATAAAGACATTTTGATTTTCTTAGGTCGATTTTCGAGTCGCCCTTCACGATCAGCTAAAGTCCAAAGTCCTATAAATAGCAATCGTGCTTCGTAAGGTAATTCAATAATGTCTTCATTCATAAAGAATGAGGGCTTAATGTTTCTAGATCTTGCCATTTCTTAAGCTGCCTCATAACGGTGTTCATGTGCAAAATTTGCACGTACTAAAGCTTCAGAGAATTGCGGCGGTACAGAGTTACCAACCATTCGACACTGTTCAGTTTTAGTTAGTTTTACGGTGTTACCAAATTCATCAATGCCATACTCAATGATGTAGTTAGATGGAAAACCTTGTGCCGCAAAAAGCTCATGTGGTTGCCACATACGGAAGCCAATATCAACAATTTGATAAAGCTGTCCTTTTA
Source organism: Acinetobacter oleivorans DR1 (assembly GCF_000196795.1). Lineage (NCBI taxonomy): Bacteria > Pseudomonadati > Pseudomonadota > Gammaproteobacteria > Moraxellales > Moraxellaceae > Acinetobacter > Acinetobacter oleivorans. The sequence continues at coordinate 1,618,530 of NC_014259.1, read as the reverse complement.
CTGTGACAATTCCAAATCGATCACGAGTACTTATCGTTCTTAGGGGTTGAGTAATGTCATTACCATCTGTTTCACTGCCATAAAATGCAGTTAGAAAAGCCTGCACTTGGGCAAAATGAGCTCCGCTTGCAGTAATCGTTGGTAATGGCTCATTAACAACTTGACCAGTACTATTCTTTCTTAAGGTCACCAGGTTACTTACAACGATGCTGTTGTGATCTTTTGCCGTGATTGTATGTATTGGATCACGAACATCACTTCCTATTACTCCGGTGTAATTCTTTGCGATAAATGCAGTCACCAATGCATGATGCCCACCCTTCACTCCGGCACAAATTGTCCGAAGTGGTTCATCAATAGGCATAGATCGAGGAGTAGAAGAATTCGCGCATTCAGTTAAAACAGGTGCTGCATCATTTGCTGCACTTAATGGGACAATAAAAGGCTCAGGATTGTTAATCACAAAACGAACCAACCCATTTGCAATACGGCGGCATGTAGCCTCAACTAAAGCTTTTTTACGCGCAAATATACTTGGACAAGCAATTGTCCAATCAACACATTCTGCAGCTGTACGCCATGGGAGAAGTTTTCCACTTTTTACTGCTTTAGATTTTGGATCTGCATGAGTAGGTTTAGGCCATTCAATTGCCAAATTATCACGACGAGCAACCATGAAAAATCTTCTACGAATAGTAGGAGAACCATAATCACAAGCCTTCATTACACGCCATTCAACGCTATAACCCTGATAACGTAACGCACGGATAAAAGAACGGAATGTTTCACCCTTATACTTAGGGTCGGGTTTTCCATCTTCGCCAATGCGCCCCCACGTTTTGAATTCTTCAACGTTCTCTAACATGATGATTCGTGGACGGGTTAAATCTGCCCAACGGAGTGCAATCCAAGCAAGGCCGCGGATTTTCTTTTCAACAGGTTTGCCACCTTTTGCTTTTGAAAAATGCTTGCAATCAGGACTAAGCCAAACTAATCCTACAGGTTGATTGTTTGTAACTTTAACAGGGTCAACGTCCCAGACATTTTCACAAAAATGGCGAGTATTTGGATGATTAGCTCGATGCATTGCAAGAGCTTTTGGATCATGGTTAATTGCAATATCTACAGGACGTCCAAAAGCTTTTTCTAAGCCTGTAGAAGTACCTCCACCGCCAGCAAAATTATCTACAATTAGTTCATGGGGTAATAAGTTAAGGTTGAGGCACATATTCATAGTGCACCACCATTAACTTTTTTAAGTGTTAGTAAAACACTAAATAACTTACCTGCAGAATAACTAAATTCTTTTACTTCAGTGCACTCAACTAAAAAGCGATGTTCACCAAAATTAACTCTGCTTCCTGATCTATCAAGCGTATAACGGCTCCATCCTTCAGGAATCGGATCACAGGAAAAATGCCCATAGAATTTTTCCTGTCCACATTTAATGCTACAGAGGGGTTCAGCTACCCAAAAAACTTGATTGAGGAATTTTTTTGTAGCGCGATTTTGATTATTTGCCCCGTCTCTAATTCGCATATTTACCACTATTTGGCATATGTCCTTATTACGGATTTCTTTAGCTTGGTTGCGGTCAACGATGAGTTTATTTTTCATATCGTTCACTCACACAATCCATTTAATTTCTTAAACTCTGAAATCACATCTGCAAGCATTGTTTCGAGGTATGTATAAACAGTATTTAATTTGGTAGGTCTATTTTCCCAAAGCCAATCCTCACCAAACAGTTCACACATAATGGCTCGGTCTCTAAAAGTGATCTGGTCAAATAAGTTTGAAATACTTTCGAACTCAATATTTTTAAGATGAACATAAAAGTTTCTAAGATCTTTTTTTTCAATTTCACCACTTGAACGACCTTCTTTTAATTCAGAAAGTTTATTTATAGCTATGTATTCAATTACTTCTTCACCCTCTTCTACATCCACCCATTTTTCTACATTAGGAAAGAGTTTTTTAAGTAAATAAGCTGCATCGCATTGGGCAATAAATTCTTTAAAAGTTGGTTGACCAACATGCGAGAAGAACGCAGAACCGGTATAGCTACTTAAAACAACTGTTAGTCGACCACCACCAGCACTATATGAATTATTTGGATCAACATAAGTTAAAGCCCAATCAGACTTATATTCACCAATTTTATTAAAGACGAACTTTTCCATTAAAAGTTCTCCTTAATAACTACATTTTCCTGAACTGGTTTGAATAAACTCACTTGTTCAGCGAAAGCCCAAGCACATTGGCAAAAATTATTGTATTTAGAGTTAAGTCTATCTTTCGAATGTTCAAAAACTGCTTTCGGTGTATGAGGTGAGAATTCTTTTGATTCTTGATATACCTTCCTGCTTTCAGCCTCCCCCATTAAGACGGTAGTTAAACTTTTATAAAGTTGCTCTTTCTCATGCGAAAGTACTTCATTAAGAGTTTCGACAAAATTTGTACCGAAATTAGAAATGAACCATTCATCATGACCACCAAAAATAAATTGTGGTACGAACAGCTCGCCATCTACTGATCTTGCTGGATATTGTCCATGGCATAGTGAACAAATGACTAAAGCAGCAATTTTTAAATTTGGTGCTTCAAAACTGAATTTTTCTTGATATTTACTGATTTCATAAATCATTGACTTGCCACCACTTCAAAACGCGAATCTAAGAAAGCTTTGTTCACTGGACCTACATATCTAGTCCAACCAAAGTTTTCTTGCCAAAACCACCAGTTGTTCTGATCATCACGCTTCCATGGCGCTCCCTCAGAATCGGTATGATTAGTTCCTAACGGCCAAACCTTTTCGGTTTGAAGTTCTACGTTTTGATGCGGGGCATCTTGTTTAATTAGGCAAGTGGAGCACTGTTCTTCATTAAAATCAGTACATTTGCCTATGCAGGGATGATTTGTTAAATTACACACGTTTCCTTAACTCCAAGGTGAGGGAACAAGCCATACCCACTTTCTGTTGGCGCAGAGAGTGGTTTTTTATTTCCAGCTAAGTAAATCTAGCTGGACTGATTTATCACTTGCATTTGATTGCCGTGATTTTTCTGCCCTTAGAGGCACTAATTCAAAGGTATCTTCGGTATACCCGCTTTGTTTTGACCCAATAAATACATTTCTGAGAAACTCGTATTCAGTTTCTGCTTCTGAGATTTTTCTTGTGCAAATGTTTTTAATTACTTCGAGAGAGCTTGTATCTGCTATCTCACCTTCTACTTCTGAAATCTTTTTCTTACACATAGAGCGGATGAGATTTGATAGCGAATTCTTGCCCTCTAACTTGGCAATCCAATTCATCTTTGCTTTTTCATCTAAAGTTAATTTTGCAGAAGCATTTGCTAAAAGTTTTTCAGCCATAGGTACCTCATTACTAAGGTTGAAAGTGAAGTCACTTAAGCCATTTTTGATGCAAGTTTTGCCTTTTCACGATTAACGAAAGCATCCAAGGCAACACCTTTGACATAACCAATATTCTTTTGGGTGTCATTCAAGATGCGAGAAACAGAACTTTGTTCAATACCCGTCTCTTCACTTACTTGTTGTTGTGTAAAACCACGGGTGTTAGTTAAAAACAGAATTTTTTCTTTAAGTGTCATGTTCAGCTCTTACGACTAGATCGATTAATGCAAATTATTATGCATATTTGCATTATCGTCAATGCATAAGTGAGTTATTTTACCCAAATTATGCGTTTGCGCATAAAATAGGTTCGCGGAGTGTTACTGGTGAAATCTATGAATTTCCTAAAATCGAATATTGAATATTTGCTCAATAAAAATGATACAAACCCCAATGATCTTGAACAAAAGCATCCAGAGATTAAACAATCGACTGTATTCCGCATTTTGAATGGAATTACTAAAGATCCTAGACGCTCGACATTAGAACCTATTGCTAAATGGGCAGGCGTAACTGTTAATGACTTATTTGATAAAGATTTATCTGTCTTAGAAAGAAATCAAAACCAACATAACCCAGGTCCTGATAACAATATAATTTACGATACCGAAATTCATTTATATGAAGAAGGTGACCCCATCCCTGATGGTTATGTAGCTATTGATTTCTATAGTGAAATTAAAGTCAGTGCCGGAGGTGGATACTTGAATATAGAGCAGCAAAGCCCTCATAAATTTTTATTCCCAGTAAATGAAATAAGAAGATATGACGTAAAACCCGATTGTGCAAAAGTGATCATTGTTGATGGGGAAAGCATGTTTCCTGATCTAATACCAGGACAACGTATTTCGATTGATACTTCTGCTAAAAGAATTTTTGATGGTGAAATTTATGCCTTTTTAAGAGGTGATGAGTTAAAAATCAAAATGTTATTTGAATGGAATGAGCAAGGTAGAGGTGGGTTTAAAGCTGTTTCTCGAAACACAGATAAAGTTAAATATCCTGATGAATATTATTCGCCAGCTCGTATAGAAGCTGAGAATGTTCAAATTATTGGACAATACTGGTGGAAATCTGAAGGTCGTAAAGTGAGACGCTAAGCTATGAATAATAATGAAAAAAACACAGCAGATCTAATAGGTAGACAAGCTTTTCTCACTACATTTGTCGAAGAAGTTGTAAGGTCATCACCAGATATAGCTGCGACCATTCTACTAAATATTAAAGAACTCACTAATGAGCATCATCCACTTGTAACTCAAGCATTTACAACGGATCATTTCGAAAACCACAATATGGCTGGCAATGTTATAAAGAAAGCATTACATGGTTTTGATATGGAACTAGCGAGAATGCTTAAACTTACTGTGGAAAATTTAAAGATTTAATCTATTAAATTAGTAAATTAACTTTTTAAATTAATAACTTACCCTATTCTTAATAAGCCTGCTTTAATAGCGGGCTTTTTTATATCTAAAAATTAATCAAAAAAAATAATGCACAATTGCATAATGCAGTATTGCATTACGTTATGCACTTATGCATAATAATTTCACCAACACATCTCTCGGTGAATTAAAAAATGAGTCAATTACGCTCTACAGAATGCGAAGAATTTATCAATGACATCGATGGTGGTGCTTTTGCTAAACAGCTCGGTTATGCGGTTAGTAAAGTTGCAAGTGCTGCTGTTGATACTCAAAAAGTCGGCGAAATTACAATTAAATTAAAGTTCACCAAAGGCGTTGGACATAACAACGTAACGGTTGAACACAAGCTTATTTCTAATGCTCCAATGCCAAAGGGTAAGAGCGTTGAAGAACACGGCGATAAAACACCGATGTATGTAAATACGCATGGCGATGTTTCACTTTTTTCAAAACACACTCAGCAGCTTTTTGAAGAAAAAGCTTAATTCTCCCCCTTTTAATTACAACCAAAGGAAAGACCTTCATGTCTGAAAAAATCGAAATTGAAAAAGTACTAGGTTTAGCAAAACCAGTAATTCAACTTGAACGCGGCCAACTTGTTGCTTTGCATCAAGACTACAGTGTTATTGCTGCAGAAAAATTTATGGATGCACGTTTCCGTCCTCATGGTGAATTCTTAACACCTACATTTATTGACTTTAAAGATTTTGTTATAGCAGAAGGTGGAAAAAATACACCAATTTTTGTTAATCAAAATGACGTAAAAGCTATTGCAGTTCTTAACTTCCATGGTGAAGGACAAACCCAAGGCCATTGTGACTACTTAGCTTCTTTATGTTTAGAATCAACTGTTGTATGGAAAAAGTTGAATCAACTTAAAGACAATAAATTAGATCAACGCAACTTTGCTGTTTTCATTGAAGATTGGGCTCAAGTACTTAATGCATTTGATGAAAATAATAATGTCATTGATATTAAAGATGCCGTTGTTGCAGTACGAAATATGCAAATTGACGCGTCAACTACTAGTAACGCTGAAGTAGAAAACACACGTCAGGTTCAATCTGAAATGGCCCAAATTGCAGCGACAGCTAAAAAAGGCATATTACCTGCTTATTTCACAATCCAAGATTCAGCTTACTTAGGACTTGAAGAACGAGAAATCAAATTACGTTTAATTGTGAATAGCACTGGCAGTACACCGCAGTTTGCCATTCAAATTGTCAAAGAAGAGTTATTACGTAGTGAAATTATTGAAGATTTCAAAGAAGAAGTAATTGCTTTACTTCCTGAAAACCCAGTGCGAATTGGTTCATTTAAATCTTAAAAAATAATAAAAGCCCTGAAAACTTTTGACGGCTATCGGGGCTTTTTTCAACCAATACTACGCAAACGCCAAGAGGTTAACTCTCATGGATATCTACAAGAACAACGTTACAGATGAACAAGGCTTGATTAGCGTTGCGGAGGCGTTACGAGCTATGGCTTGTGGTCGTCTTGTTCAATGTACAAGTAAAGACTTTCCGAATTGGAAGGACTTGGAAATCACAAACATTAATGCGAAAAACTTTATTGATGAAGAGCGCATTAATAAAAACGGTTTTAAGTACAGATATAAACCTTCGCAAATCTCTGTAAACGCTGAACTAACACAAATGAAAAAGCCTCAATGACTTTGGACGGCTATCGAGGCTTCTTCTACCAATACTGTACGTATTAAGGCGAATTATTATGAATCAGAAATATATAAGCAGTCAACCTTCACCATCTACTCCAATCTGTTTTGTTCCTGAACTTAGCGGCAACAAAACAAATAAACCAGCTACATCTAAACTTTATCAGCATCCATCGGCTGAGGATCTAAAGTTTAAAAAAGATAGTAAATTGCCGTATGTTTTACTCTTCCTCGTAGTTAGTGCGATAGCTATTGCATTTATATATGCATGTGATGCAGAGGCTCAGGTACGTGAGCAAAAAACAAAACAATGGCAACAGCAATTTAACTCAGGTGAACAAGTAGAAGCTCAAGTTCGTGTTGTTAAATTAGGTGGTGCCCAATGAACACTAACTTCCTTCGTGGTTCTAGACGTTATAACAATAGTCCAAATGGTACGGCAAACAATAAATCTTTCCGCGAGTTTAAGGGAAAAGATGAAGACCGCGGTTTATATAAAGTTCGACTGGGCTTCACAACTTATGCTGCACCTCACACTTTAACACGTGTATATACCATTGATGATTCAGGTGAATTAACCCCTGTTTCTCAATATACGCTCAATACAAAAGCATGGATCCTTCGTAATTTAGAAGAGGAAATTAAAAAACAGAGAAAACGTGAATTGGATGAAATTTATAGCAAAACACACATCCCTTCTCCTGATCGCAAAGCCTACAAAATCCGTCGTGGATTTCTAGGTTCACGTTAATAGAAGGTGAGACAGATGTTTGTTATGAAATCTTTTCGTGTGATTTATGGGACTTGTCCAAGATGTACTAATGACAAATGCACTTTAGGTGTTAGTCATTCTGGCTCAGGTTCTCAATGGGAATGTCAAAACTGCGGCTTTTGCTGGCCTAACAGCTAACTGGTGCGTGATCGATGAAAGCAATTATTTTAGATACTGAAACCAATAAATTAAATGGTTATCCAATCGAAATCGCTTATGCATCTATTGGCATAGAGAATGGTCAATTATTGGTTCAAAAAGATGAGGTTTTTAACCGCTTCTATTCTTGTCCTGAACCCATTGATTTAGAAGCTATGGCTGTACACAACATCATTGAAGCAGATATTGAAGGTCAACCAAGTTGTGAAACGTTCCGGTTACCTGAAGGTGTTGAATTCATTGTCGGCCACAATATTGATTACGACATTAAAGCTCTAAATAAATGCGGACCAGCAATTAAGGCAAAGACAATTTGTACTTTAGCTTTAGCAAGGGATGTTTGGCCTGATTTACCAAGTCATAAATTGGCTGTTCTTTACTATTTCGTGATGAGTAACCGTGAAGAAGCACGTAAGCATTTAAGACATGCACATTCAGCACGGGCAGATATTTATTTTACTGGGATTATCCTAATAGCTCTAATTGAACGACTAGGAATTAAAGACCTGAATTCTTTATTCCTTATGTCTGAAGCAGTTCGATTACCCAAAATTATGTCTTGGGGCAAACACAAAGGAACCCCTCTTAAAGACTTACCGCATCCATATATCACTTGGCTACTGAATAAAGAAGACCTAGACCCACATTTGCGTAAAGCGCTTCAAAATATTTAAAGGTTCGAAGTTATGACACCTACTCTATTTACGCCTGAAACATGGGCGGAGTTTACCCAACAACTCAAAAATTCTTGGGAAAATGATAACGCTGGTACAGATTCACCTATTTTCGTTGTTCAATCAAAAAATATTGTGTGGGGTTTAGACCCAGCAAGCGATTCAGTTGAAATTACGAATATTGTCGATGTAGATCAGGAATCAAAATATAAATCAGTTGAAGAGTTTTTTGAGTCACTTAGAGCTGCGGAAAAACATACTTTAAATGGTTTAGCAATTGATGAAGAAGATGAACTTTTTCTTGATGTAAAGGCATCTACTCAAATTAGTATTTTATCCGACTGGGACGAACGCAGTGTTCATATCTGCCATGGTAAATATTTTTGGGAAGATATCAATTGTCATCTAACACGTTCAGCAGCAGAAGCATTTATTAAACGTAAAGCGCATGATTTCAGTGAATTGCGGGTATTTGTTAAGTCACTTTATTGGTGTGATGAGTTTAAGAGTTTACTTAACGCTATCATTAGTGGCGAAGTAGGTTTAACAAATACAAAAGACGACAACATTCTAAATGTTTTGGGCCCAATTGATGCTACAACTCATTCTGAAACCGAATCTACACCTGTAGGTAAGACAGCCAAGAAATCAAAAAGTAAAGAAATCAAAGTAGAGAATTGGACACGGTACCATAACGGTAAACCTGTAGAGTCTGCCCCTTTATCTGAACTTATAGAAAAGCTAAAGAAAACCAAAACCGCAGATGCGGCTAATACTCTCATTGAGGAAACCAAAGACTGGGCTACTGAAGATCAGAATTCGTTTTTAGATGAGTTACATAAACATTTGGTCGTTATAGCTGGTCACTCAAAAGAAAACATTTCTATTGGGGAAAAGATCAAACAAGCAAAGGACCTTACTACGTTAGATGCCCTTGAAATTGATATTTCAGAAGCCGATGAACGTATTCAAGAAGCACTGATGGATCTTATTAAGAAAAGAAGAAAGGAACTTGAGGTCGAAGCTAACTTTTTATTGGAGTCGCCTCAATGATTCAGATCTATAGCAGCAAAACCAGAACCTTTACTGTGATGGGTAAAAACAGAACTCAAGTGTTCTCAAATGTATCACTTCATGAAACTGAAGCTCTTCTCTTCAAAGTGAAACTTAAAGATTCTATTTGGAGATTCTAACATGATGAAGTACATCCCTGACTCTATGTCATACCCATTCACTGTTTGGATGTCAGAAAGTGGTTTCTATCCTTCTTATAAAAAAGGATACCTCGTTATGAAGCGTGGCAAAGAAGTGGCAAAGATTTCTACAAAAGAAACTAAAAATGGTTTTGAAATGAATGAAGTTTGTCAAAAGAGATTTACTTCATTTTGCCGAGTTTGGATGAATAAAGATAAGCGCTTTATTAATCAACTTCGAATGCGCGGAATATCTAAATCATTGCAATTCAGTTATCAAATGGTGGCTTAAATGAACATGAATGAACGAGAGGCTTTTTTGGGATTTCTGAGAACTAAAGGTGTAATTAAAGTTGGCTGGAATAGTTTAGGCGTTTTAACAAACCTAGTTCGTGAAGCTGGATGCACTCTTAGCTACAACGATATTGAACTAATGCAAGAAGTTTGGATGAAAAAAGCCAAAGCTCAGGCAGTGCCAGAAGGTTTTTGTTTAGTACCCAAAGAGATACCTGACAACGTTGTTAGTTGTTTAGAAAATAGTGGCTACCATTGGGGTGATATGACTCGTGACCACTATGCTCCTATTTATTCATTGATGGTAGAAGTAGCAAGCGAATCGGGAGTTGAAGAATGATTGATTTAGCTGAACAAAGAGCTGCTTTAATGGCAGACGTTGCGGTATTTAAAAAAGAATGTATAGAACTTTGGTTCGTTCCAGAACTTGCAGCATCTTATTCAAATAGGGACTTCTTTTCGTATTCCATAATTGAAGATGACCAGGTCTTTTTTATGATCGAACAAGCCCGCCAATTGTGGGCATTTTGGAATAAAGCAAAAGCCAATGCAGTACCTGAAGGTTCGATTTTAGTTACGGAATCTGAAATTGATACATTTTGGCAAGACGATGAAGAACCAGAAAATTGCGTTAATAAAGAACGTGACTTTAATAATTTGGGTGATTGTTTAGAGATTGAAGATATTACTTCAATTACAAAACGTCATGTTGCCTATTTAGCTGCAAGTAAAGTCTACGGCACATGGGTAACTAAATTAGAAGCCGGTCAATTGAAAAAAGATTATTTCTTTGTAGGGAGCAGAGAAGAATGCGAAGAAATTGTCGAAACTAATAAGTCTCTCTATCCATCTAGATCGGGAGCGAATCAATGATTGATATGAATAATGAAAGAAATAGGTTTGAGCAATATGAACTAACCAAAAGACCCTGCTCCAAACCTGCTAGTTTATTTGAAAGATTCGATTCAAATGGTCTTGGTGAGTCTGAACAGCACTATGTTGGGAAATATGTTGATAGTTTCATGCAAGAAAAGTGGGAGTTGTGGTTAGAAAAAGCTAAAGCTCATACGATGCCTGAGGGTTATGTTTTATTCCCTAAAGTTGCAACAAAGGAAATTGATGAAATCTTGGGGATGCAATGTTTTCAATTTATTCGCACTGCACAAATATATAGAAAACTTGGCTTTGAAATAAACAAAAAAGCTGAAAGTGAACAAGCTTTCTTTTTGTTTAAGTTTCTTCATTTGGCTCTTGTACATGGCGATAACTATTTAGATATATTTAATGCAGAAACGCGAAAGTTAATCCTAGCAAATGAATCAGGAGCTGAGGGATGAGTGCGTTTAATTTTGAGCAACTTTATCTAATGGCTCTCATGAATAGTAAAAAACCAAAATATGTTTTGAATTGGGTTCATGTCACTAGACTCGGACCAGGTGCAACAAAGGCTAAAGAAATTTGCGAATATTTTGGAGTTGATCCTGAAGGTACTGTTTTTAGAAAAGTGGAAATTAAGGAGGTCTAAATTTAATGGCAATTTATATCTCGACACCAGAGATTTTACAAAGGTACAGAATTTCGAAAGGTACTTTAAAAAATATGCGGGAAAGGGGTTCCGACCCCTTTCCTGAACCAATTATTAGAGGTCACGGAAGAGCTACTAACTTATATGGGGTTAAAGCTGTTGCCTCTTGGGAGAGTAGAAATGGATATTTAGAAGCACTAGAAATTGAACCTTTAATATCAAATCTTTCATAATTATTGAATATGGTGCAAAGCTTATCAAACCATTTTGCATAAGCTTGCGCCTGAGGTTCTAAGTACTGGTTCAAATCATAAGTACCCCAGATTTGCGGTAAAGCATGCCCAAGCATAATTTCACAAATATGCGGTGGAGCAAATTCAGAAATATGTGTACGCATAGTCCTTCTCAAATCATGAGTAGTCCAATGGTTCATATCAACGTCAAAATATTTTTTAACATTTTCAATAATATAAATAGGAATTGTTGTTTGAAAACCTTTCTGCGTAGGTTTAAATTTTTGTGCCTTAATAATTGGAAAGGCCCACTCACAATCAGGTGGTGAAAGTTCAAAAGCCTGTTTAAGTAAAATTTCTACTTGTGGAATCAGTGGCCTAACAATTGCTTTTTTCGACCTTGCACCTGTTTTATGCTGCTCTGGAGGAATTGTCCATGTATGATTCTGAAAATCAAAATCACTCTTCTTAGCGGTTCTCAACTCCCCTACTCGACAACCAAATATTAATAAAAATAGAACCATAAATTTATTTTTGGGTGATATTCCAGTTGATAGAAAAGTTGCATGGATAACCCAAAAAATCTCTTGTTCTGTTAAATATCTAGTGCGTGAATTCTTTCTTACGTTTAGGTCAATTGCTCTGATATGTAATAAAGTCTGCTCTTGTAATTTTCCATGAATACATCCCCAGCGCATAATTAGCTTCAAATTACCAAGAACCTTTACAGCGACTGTTTTTGCATAACTAACAATGGATAGCAAAAGTTTTGACCATTCTTGTAAAGTAACTTCATCACAAATACGTTTACCTAATCTTGGAAATACGTGTATTTCAAATGCTCTTTTATCATCTTTACATGCTGCTTTATGCGAAGCAGCTGTATCAAAGAATTCAATGCAAATTTCACGAACTGTAGGTTGTGCTAAATAAGCTGTCTCTTTTTTTAATTTAAGTTGTAAAGGATCTCTACCTTTATCCAATTCCTTTTTATTCTCGGCTACTTCAGCTCGTGCTTCTTTCAAACTCATCATTGGATAAGTTCCAATATCCATTCGTTTTGAAGCATTATTAAATCTATACCGCATTTGAAACACAATTTTCCCTTTTGGGGATATGCGAACTGATAAACCGTCTCTGTCATTAATTACTTGAGTAGCATCTCTAACCTTTCCGTTATTAGATTTTAACCATGTATCACTTAAAGCCATTTTCTCTTCAGATAAAGTCCAACTTACAAAATATCTTAAGCAACTTACCGTCCATGCCAGCTATAATATTTTGTACAAACTCTTGTACAAATTTTTGTTTGTTGCATGAATTGCTTTGTTGAGCTTTGAATTTCTTTGAAAGCTAAAAATCATTCCCAAATTATTATTTTTTAAGGGTTATATGACAAATTCATTTGAAAAATTGTGCTTTGAATGCCTTTGGAGTTTTTTGACGCATGTCTAAAATTGTAATGTTTGATATGGATGGCACACTCTTAGATCTCGCTTTTGATGATTTCATATGGAATGAATGTCTTCCTGAACGGCATGCAAAAATAAATCAACTTCCTCTCTCCGTGAGCAAAGAAAAGCTATATCAATTTTATCAATCACATCGCCATACGCTTGTTTGGTATTCATCAACCTATTGGACTAAAACTGTAGGCGTTGATGTACTCAAATTACAACAAGAATTTCAATCTAAGATCCAAGCTCGTTCTGGCTGCATTGAGCTTTTGCAACAACTTAAAGAGCAAGGATACATGTGTTGGCTAGTGACGAATGCTGATCGCGCGAGCTTACGCTTAAAACTCAATAATATTGCGATTGAACATTTCTTTGATGTCATCATATCAAGCGAACAAGTAGGTTATGCCAAAGAAGATATTAATTTTTGGCAAGAACTCCAAAGATTACATCCATTCAATCCAGATGAAACGATTTTTATTGATGATACGGCTCCAGTATTAAAGACAGCAGAAAAATTTGGTATTCAACACTTGTTTACTATCTCGCAGCCCTCAAGTCTAAAGGATATAAAACAGCATCAAGATTTAGAATTTAAAGCACTAGATCGCCTTACTGAATTGCTGTCTATATTGAATGAAATTGATAGAAAGGATAATGATGTCAAAATTGCCTGAAAACGATGCTGTAGAGACCATGCGTGTCGACAAATGGTTATGGGTTGCTCGTTTTTTTAAAACTCGTTCAATTGCTAAAGGAGCGATTGAAGGAGGTAAAGTACATCACAATAATGAGCGTGTAAAAGTTTCCAAAGAAATCCGAGTTGGAATGGAACTTGTTATTCAGCAAGGGTTTGATAAAAAAACTGTTGTGATAAAAGCTCTTTCGAACACACGTGGTCCAGCTCCAATCGCACAGCAACTTTATGAAGAGACCGAAGTAAGTATTGCTAGACGGGAGTTGATTGCATCCCAACGAAAATTGCATAATCTAGCTCGACCTGACCATAGACCGGGTAAAAAGGATCGTCGTCAAATTATTCGGTTTAAACAGGAGAATGATCAAAATTGGTCATACGGTGATGAATAAAAACGTCGAGTTGTGTCGCACACACACATACAACACATAGAAGCTATAGAAAAAATCTGTCACTATTACCCTAGTGAAACAAGTTGAGATTCAATGCATCCACTTGGGTTAAACGTGATGAACATAGAGTATTGAGGTTTTTGAGATGGATGAGAATAAAAGCAAAGCATTACAAGCCGCGCTAAGTCAAATTGAGAAACAATTTGGCAAAAATACGGTGATGCGTCTCGGTGACAACACTGTTCAAGCTGTTGAAGCTGTATCTACAGGCTCTTTGACTTTAGATATTGCATTGGGGATTGGCGGTTTACCAAAAGGTCGTATTGTAGAGATTTATGGTCCAGAATCTTCTGGTAAAACCACAATGACTCTACAAGCAATTGCACAATGTCAAAAAACTGGTGGTACTTGTGCCTTTATCGATGCAGAGCATGCATTAGATCCACAATATGCGCGTAAGCTTGGTGTAGACATTGATAATCTGCTTGTATCGCAACCTGATAACGGTGAACAAGCACTCGAAATTGCAGATATGCTCGTTCGTTCTGGTGCAATTGACTTAATCGTTGTCGACTCAGTCGCTGCACTTACTCCTAAAGCAGAAATTGAAGGTGAGATGGGTGACTCTCATATGGGCTTGCAAGCTCGTCTAATGAGTCAGGCACTTCGTAAAATTACGGGTAATGCTAAACGTTCAAACTGTATGGTTATCTTCATTAACCAGATCCGTATGAAGATTGGAGTAATGTTTGGTAGTCCAGAAACCACAACTGGTGGTAACGCATTGAAGTTCTACGCTTCTGTACGTTTAGATATCCGCCGTATTGGCCAAGTAAAAGAAGGCGATGAAATCGTCGGCTCTGAAACTCGAGTTAAAGTGGTTAAAAACAAAATGGCTCCTCCTTTCAGAGAGGCTATTTTCCAAATCCTATATGGTAAAGGCACAAACCAGCTAGGCGAACTTGTAGATTTAGCTGTACAACAAGATATCGTACAAAAAGCAGGCGCTTGGTATTCATATCAAGGTAATAAAATTGGTCAAGGTAAGAACAATGTTATTCGCCACTTTGAAGAAAACCCTCAAATGGCTGGGGAAATTGAACGTAACATCCGTGAACAGTTATTAACAACTGGTACTAATACTGCTCAAGTTGAAGATGAAGAAGAAGTTGATCTTCTACTAGAATCTTAATTAGTCATGAGCCTTAAAACGCCCTTCGGGGCGTTTTTTTACAAGGGAACCCTAATACTATGTTCAAAAGAACTGAAGAACAGTCTCAACAAAGAGCTTTGCTTACAGGTCAACGTTTACGCTCTTATGCTTTTGCTTTATTGACTCGTCGAGATTACTCCAAAGCAGAGCTTACTGAAAAATTAACTCGTTATGCACAAAATCCTGAAGAAGTTAAGCGACTTGTTGAAGAATTATCTGAACAAAACTATCAAAGTGATCAACGCGTTGCCGAATTAACATTAGCTAGCCAAATTCGTAAAGGCAAAGGTCCAAAACGTATTAAACAAGCTTTAAAAACAAAACAAATTGAAAATGATTTAATTGCTGATGAAATTCATAATATTGATTGGGTAGAACAGGCTTATCAATTGAAAGTGAAGAAATTTGGTGAAGAAGTAGAAAAAGATCCTAAACTTAAAGCAAAACAGATGAGGTTCTTACAATATAGAGGATTTGATTTAGATGTAATTATGAAGGCAATCCAACGGAGAGTGGATTAAAAGAATGGTGGCAGCCCCACTAGCAAAACTTCGGCACATCATAGATCTGCTACCGTTGCTACCTTCCGGTCCTGGCGGGGTTCACAGAGTACAATTGCGAAGCCACCAGCGGGGCTACCATTGCAAAACAGAGTATAGAGATTTTTAAAATAGTTGCAAGCCTTCTTCACAGTTTTAAGCAAGTTTATGTTTCAATTGATTAATTCATCAGCAAAAAGCCTTAAATTCCTATACTTCTCTCCCTTATATTCTTTGTTGTATCTAATTTTGGATAAAATATGCTTGAAGATTGTAAACTATTCTTGCATTTATATTGTTAGCTGTTTTAATTGCATTGACCAATTAAAATCTTAGTTAGATAGTTAAGTGAATAGTTTATATATTCCTTTTTTAAGTTGGCTTTTACATAAAATTATGGACCTATACTCATGCGATTGATGAAGCATTCTTTCTTATTTATTGCCTTAATGAGCACTACCTCTCTCTATGCCAACATTCCAATTGAGTCTCGCGGTTTAAGCCAAAGTGGTGGTAGCGCAACTAATACTTCTTCTAATAATGTCTCGGTACCTAGTAATTTAAACTGGGAATTAATGCAAAAAAATCAACAATTAGAAAATGATATACGTACCCTACGTGGGCAATTAGAAGAACAATCAAATGATATTGAACAATTGAAAAAAGATCTATCTAATCGCTACACAGACCTAGATCAACGCCTAGAACTCCTTAATCAGAAAGTTGATCCAGAAAGTGCACAATCAGATAATCCAACGAACAGTGATACGCCTGCTACGGCAAGCACAGAAACTCCTGCAGTTGAAAATAAAGTAGTGAATGCTGCCCCAACAGGTACCCCTTCCACTACTCCTCCACCCCAACCGGAAGCCTCACAACCGCCTTCACAAAACCAATCAAACCCTATAGAGCTTGAAAAGGCAGCTTACACTGTAGCTTTGGACGCCTATAAGCAAGGTGGTGCAAAAAAAGCGATTGCTCCAATGCAGAACTTTATCAAAAATCATCCTAATAGCGTCTATACAGGGAATGCATATTTTTGGTTAGCTGAGTTTAATTTAGCAACTGATCCGGTGAATTATAATGAAGCTAAAAAGAACTACAATGTAGTAGCAACTCGATATCCAAATTCGAGTAAAGCTCCACGCGCCCTTTATCAACTCTATAGCATTGCTAAAGATGTCGATAAAAATCCAGCTTCAGCAAACCAATATAAAACTAAAATTTTAAGTCAGTATCCAAAATCTGAAGAAGCCAAATTTTTTAATAAATAATAATTTTAAGAAAAAAAAGACACTGCAAAATGCAGTGTCTTTTTTTTAATATATTTTCTTAACGCACAATACCACGTTCAGACTGTTCAACAGAGTTAATTAGTAATTGAGCTTCAGGAACATTCGGAAGAATATCATTTTTAATCTGCTCAACAGCTTGAACAGAAGTAAGACCTGATTTAAAAATTAATTTATAAGCCTCTCTGAGACCTTGAATTGTATTCTTAGACCAACCCTTTCTACGCATTCCTTCGATATTAATACCGAATGCATGAGCTGGATTACCAGAAGCCATAACGTAAGCTGGCACATCTTTTAAAATTAGTGATGCTCCACCGACCATACTGTAAGAATCGATTTTACAGAATTGATGAATACCAGAATTACCACCAATAATGATGTGATCACCTATGTGTACGTGTCCAGCAACACCAACGTTATTCGCAAAAATATTGTGATCACCAACAATACAATCATGTGCAATATGCGTATTAACCATCAATAGGTTATGACTTCCTATTTTAGTTAAAGCATTATCTTGCACAGTTCCTCTATGTAAACTGCAATGTTCACGAATTAAATTATGATCACCAATCTCTAACCAGGTTTCTTCACCTTGATATTTCAAATCTTGGCAAACCTCACCAACACTTGCAAACTGGAAAATCTCATTATTTTGACCAATTTTGGTAAAACCACCCACTACTACATGAGAATGAAGTTTAGTACCCGCACCAATCGTCACATTTGGACCGATAACGCAATAAGGTCCTATCTGGACATCTGGAGCAATCACTGCAGATGGATCAATAATGGCCGTAGAATGAATTAAGTCGTGATTGCTCATGCCTGCTCTGTTTTTTGGTGTGAAATCATAATTTCAGCGGTTGTTGCTACAATACCATCCACGGTAGCCGTACAATTATATTTGTAGATACCGCGTTTTTGCATTACTAATTCAGATTTTAATACAAGTTGGTCACCAGCAACTACTTGTTTTTTAAATCTAACTCTTTCCGCACCAGCAAAAAGGAATAAAGAACCAGGTTTTGGCGTTTCATTGTTCATAATAAACCCTAGAACACCTGAAACTTGAGCTAATGCTTCAACAATTAGAACACCAGGCATAATTGGATATTCTGGGAAATGTCCCTGTAGGAACTCTTCATTGATAGAAACATTTTTATAACCAACAATACTATTGTCAGTAACTTCAGTCACACGATCAACCAATAAGAAAGGATAACGATGCGGCAAATATTGACGAATCGTTTGAATCTGCATTGGTAATTCAGGGATGGCAAATTTAGGTGTAGTTGACTCGGTCATAATATTCTATTTACGCAAATTAAAGGTTGATTCAAGAGACTCTATTTGAGCTTGTATATGATCAAGTCGTTTAGTGATTTGGGTCAATGGCACATCTGCTAATTGTCGCAAGCGTACAATTGTCTTTTTCCAATGGCTATTTTCAAATAATCCAATTCCCGAAGAGTAAGTACCAGGTTCAGAAATATTTTTTGTGACCATTGACATTCCGGTCAAAGTCACATTATCGGTAATAGAAAGGTGGCCTGATACACCGCAAGCCCCAGCTAGAATACAGTTTTTGCCAATTTTAACACTACCAGCAATTCCGCATTTAGCAGCGATAGCTGTATTTGAACCAATATGAACGTTATGCGCGATTTGCACAAGGTTATCAATAATTACCCCATCTTCCAAAATGGTGTTGTCGAGTGCACCTCGATCAATACTACAATTTGAACCAATGCGAACATCATTACCAATAATAACTGAACCCAATTGAGCAATACGATGCCACTTTCCTTGGTATGGCGCAAAGCCAAAACCTTCACTACCAATTACAGTGCTTGCATGAACTCGCACACGATCAAATAATTTAGATCCACCCGTAATGAGAACATGAGCATCAATAAAACAATCTTTTCCAACTTCCACATTATCATCCAGTCGAGTATGAGACTGAATAATTGTGTTATCACCAACTACACAATTTTCGCCAATGACGACGTAATGACCAATATATGCTGTTTCAGAAATGATCGCAGAAGGATGAATTTGAGCAGTACTTTCTATACCCACCGATGTGATTTTTTTATCGAAAACATGCGTAAGTATGGCAAATGCTAAATATGGATTATCAACAATAATAAAATTTTGTTTGTCAGGAAGCTGTTCTTTAATAAGGCTTGTAACAATGTACGCACCCGCACGGCTAGCCTTTGCTTGATCAATATACTTTTCGCCATTCACGAAAGCAATTTGATGAGTTTCAGCATTTTCTAAACTTGCTAAGTTTATAAATTGAAGACTACCCGTACCTACTAGCTCACCATTTACTAGGTGAGCTAGTTCATCTAAACGATAATGTTGCACTTTCATTAATTTATTTCATTGAATTAACCTTTTGTATCATTTTATCAGTTAAATCATATTTAGCGTCATAGGCAACAGTTGAATTTTTATTCAAAATGAAGTCAAGATTATTTTCTTTTCGTAATTGTTCAGCTGCTTGCTTCACACGAGTCTCAAAAGTTGAGTTCATTCCTTGCAAACTAGTTTGAACTTTTGACTGCAAACCTTGTTGAGTAGAATTAAATTCATTGAGTTTTGTTTGATATTGCGCCTGAAGCTTTTTGATATCATCTTCTTTCATTTTTTGCCCTTGAGTTTGGGCTTGACGTTGAAGACCTTCTAATTCTTTACCTAACTGCTCAAGACGAGTTGTGGTTGGCTTAACTGATTGATTTAAACTTGCGTTTTGTTGTTTCAAATAAGCACTGCTTTCAACAACTTTAGCAAGATCAATGACACCATAACCAGCAGCATTAGTCATGGCAGAAACTGTCAAACCTAGTCCTAACATTAATATATTTAATTTTTTCATTTAAATTTGTGTCCTTATTGCATGTTTAGTCAAGTCGTACTTAGAAAGTACGACCGATTTCAAACTGGATCTCTTTAGTTTCATCACCAGGCTTATCATTTAGAGGGAATGCATAGCTAAGAGATAATGGTCCGATCATAGTGATCCATGTGAAGCCAACACCTACGCTATAACGCATATTACCTAAGTCAAAGCCATAATTATCTTCACAGTATTTTTTAGCATTGGCAATTTGCTGACCATTCATAATCATAGAATAAGAACCAACGTCACACTTGGTATCAAATACCTGACCACCTTCAGCAAAAAGAACTGGGCGTACTTGTCGAGTCCAATCTCCTTTGAAAGGTAATGGCAATGCTAACTCTGTACCAAACTGTACTAGAGCATTACCACCTACTTCTTCTGGAGAAGAGTCATTTTTACCTTCTTCTTGCAAATTCACACTTGAATATTTCGGCCCCAAAGTACTGCTATCGTAACCACGAACAGAACCATACCCCCCTGCATAGAAGTTTTTATAGAAAGGTAAATCATTACCATAACCCAACTTACCATAGCCACGAAGTACAAAACCTGTGCTACCAATAGGGAAGAATGCCTGAGCATCATAAGTTGCTTTTTGATAGTCAACATCACTACCAGGTAAACCAATTTCCAAACCTATACGATGTGACATGCCTGAGGTTGGGAAAATTGGACGGTTTAATGTGTTATATGACCAACCTAAATTTAAGTTATAAGTAAAGAACTCTCCTTCAAATGCACTCCCATAAGGCTCAGAAGTTTTGCCATCTGGACAATTATACAGTCCTGTTTCTTTATCTTGAACAAGATCAACAAGACAATAGGTACTTGTAGAAGTAGTTTTCCCACCATTTGCCTTCAAGTAATCACGGACATATGTAGAGACATAAGGACCAGTCGTTACTTTAGTATTATCAACACCCACCGAAGCACTTAAACTTTGGTTTTCATCAATTGGATAACCAAAACTTAAACTGCCACCAAAACTATCGGTAACATAGTTATTAACGTTATAGTCATCATTTAGTTTCGTTTTACGATAGTAAACGTTGTAACCGCGACTTACCCCATCAATTGTGAAGTAAGGGTCTGTAACACTTAAGTTATAGTAATCTTGAGTTTCAGAACGAGATAAATCGATCGAAACACGGTTACCCGTTCCCATAAAGTTAGTTTGACTCAAACCTGCCTGGAATGTGATACCACCACTTTGTGAGTAACCTACCGCTAATGTTGTAGTTCCCGAGTGTTGCTCTTCAACATTTACGTTTAAATCCACCTGATCTGGTGAATTTGGAATACGAGCTGGCTTAATATCAACAGTTTTGAAGAATCCTGTACGCTCTAAACGAACCTTAGACAAATCAATTTTTTCATTACTCGCCAAAGCGCCTTCCATTTGACGCATTTCACGACGTAATACTTCATCGGCAGTTTTACTGTTACCTGTAAAATTAATACGACGCACAGTAACTTGCTGACCTGGATTTACATAGTAATTTAAGTCAACAACACCTGTATCATTATTAATTTGTGGAACAATATTTACATCTGCAAAGTAATAACCAGCATTACCATATTTACGCAATAACAATTGCTTAACAGCATTTACTTTTTCTTGAGAATAAGTATCACCATCTTTATAGATTTTTAAAGCTTGTAACTCTTCAGGTTTATAAAGTGCATCACCTAAAAACTTGGTTTGTCCAAATTTAAATTGACTGCCTTCCTCTACAGCAACTTCAATAAAGATGTTCTTCTTATCTTCACTAATATTAAGCTGTGAGTTATTGATATGAAAATTGATATAACCCTTATTCAGATACATCGCACGCAAAGCTTCAAGGCTCGCTGCCATTTTCTCTCTAGCATAACGGTCATTACGAGTTACAATTGAAGACCAACCGCTTTCTTTAACTGCAAAGGCTTGTTTAATTTCACTGTCTTTAAAAACAGTATTACCAATAATATTAATATTGAAAACTTTAGCCGCTGTACCTTCATTAAAATTTAATTTAAGTTCAACACGGTTATTTGGACGAGCTATCGTATCAACAGTTACATCAGCATCATAACGGCCTTGCTGGGTATATTGCTGCTCTAATTCAGTTTCAATTGTTTGTAAAGCTGACTTCTTAAAAACTTCGCCTTCAGCAATGCCCATTTTTTTGAGGCCTTGCTCTAAAGCCTCTTTAGGAATAAGTTTGTTACCCTTAAATTCAAGTTTTGAAATAATTGGGCGCTCTACGACATTAAAAACTAAAGTATCGTTGTCTCTTGATGCTTTAATATCGTCAAAAAGTCCAGTGGCATACAATGTTCGAATTGCTTCTGCGATCATCGGTTCATTAACGCGATCGCCACTGTTGATTGGCAACATGGTAGAAACATTTGCAGGAGTAAGACGGACTAAACCATCTACACGAATATCTCGAACGACGAAATCATCAGCTGCATATGCTTGTTGTACCGCTGCCATAGCGCTAACAAGTGCCAAAGGCATTAAAAAATGTGTGTGCCGCATGCCAGTTTTTCCAGTAAGTTATAAATCCATATACGTTTACAAACGCATAAAATCGTTAAATAAAGCTAAAAGCATCATACTACCGAGCAGTACCATACCAATTTTTAGACCAAACATTTGTATTTGTTCAGAAACAGGCTTACCACGAATAGCCTCAATAATGTAATAAACGAGATGTCCACCATCTAGCATCGGAATTGGCAATAAATTTAAAATTCCAAGACTTACACTCATTAAAGCCATAAATGAGATAAAAGTCTGCCACCCCATTTCTGCACTTTGTCCCGCTACTTTCGCGATTGTAATTGGTCCAGAAAGATTCTCTAAACCAATTAAACCCTTAACCATTTTTACAATCGAACTCAATATCATGCTAGAGATTTGACCAGTTTTATCTAGTGACATCTCTAAAGCTTGTATTGGAGTATATTGAATTGTTTGCTTATATTCGTCAGGAATTGTAATTTTTCCTGCATCACTTTTCACACCCAAAACACCACTCACTTGCCCCATGTTATCTCGTTTCCCTTGAGGCATAACTTGCAAATGGATTAATTGACTATTACGCAACACATCAATATTGAGTAATTTTTCTGGAGAATGTTGTACGACCTCAACAACATCAAACCAGTCTTTCATTGCTTGACTATTAATTGAAACAATGCGATCACCCACTTTCATTCCTTGACGAATTGCAGCTCCATCTTGAGTCAATTCAGTAACAACAGCAGGAATAACAGGACGATATGGTAAAAAACCTAACACATCTAAAGCTGATTCATTCTGGTTTTTTAAGAAGTCTTTAATGGGTAAAACAATATTTTTTTCAGTACCTGCACGGTCTACATCAACATTTACACTACCAGTTTCACCTACACGATCAATTAAAGCAAAGTTAAGTTTTTCCCAAGTTTGCGTTTCTTTTCCATCAACAGCAACAATCTTGTCACCGACTTGCATTTGTGCAGTTGCTGCTGGTGAGTTTGGTATAACTTTACCGACTCTAGTGTTCAGTTGTTCTTGTGCTGGTAAAAATAAGATCCAGAAAAGTAAGACAGCAAAAATCAGATTAATTAATGGACCAGCTACAACAATTGCTATACGTTTCCATGGTTTTTGACGGTTAAATGCATAAGGTAAATCTTGCTCTGCAACATTACCTTCACGCTCATCAAGCATTTTTACATAGCCGCCCAATGGTAAAGCTGAAAGTTGATATTTGATGCCAGATTTTTTTGATGTCCACTTAAGTAATGTAGGTCCAAAACCAATGGAATACACTAAAACTTTAACACCTAGTTTCCGTGCTACCCAATAATGACCAAACTCATGAATTGCAATTAAAGGACCAAGTAAAAGAGCCGCTGCTGCAATCATAAATAATGCACTCATTTTCAGCCTCCTATACTTGATATATATTGCTGTGCTACATGTCGTGCTATTTCATCTTTAGCTAAAATACACTCAATATTTTCAGCAACTGAATTTTCCAATTTTTGCAAAGTATGCTCTACCACTTGTGGGATATTTGTAAATCCAATCTGTTCCTTTAAAAATGCAGCAACAGCAACTTCATTTGCAGCATTTAAAATAGTAGGTGCCAAACGTCCCGCACGCATTGCCTGACGAGCCAAATCAAGTGCTGGAAATTTCTGAATATCTGGCGCTTGGAAATTAAGCTGAGAATATTCAAACAAATCTAAAGCAGGAACACTCGTCTGTAAACGCTCAGGCCATGCTAAAGCATGTGCAATTGGCGTACACATATCTGGATTACCCATTTGCGCCAATGTTGAACCATCCACATATTGCACCATAGAATGAATAATACTTTGTGGATGAACAACAACTGTAACAAAATGTTCAGATATTGAAAACAAATGACATGCCTCGATCAACTCCAACCCTTTATTCATAAGAGTAGCTGAGTCAACTGAGATTTTCTGTCCCATAGACCAGTTGGGATGCTTACAAGCCTGTGCAGGAGTAACTTTTTCTAATTGTTCTAACGAATGGTTTAAAAATGGTCCACCTGAAGCGGTCAATAAGATTCTTGATACACCCTGTTGCGGTTGTCCATTTCTTTCAGCTTCTAAATAGTTATGAGGCAATGACTGAAAAATAGCGTTGTGTTCAGAATCTACCGGCAATAATAATGCCTGATGATCACGTGCTGCTTGCATCATGATTTCACCAGACATGACCAAAGCTTCTTTATTAGCAAGCAATACGCGTTTACCAGCTTTCACAGCAGCTAGAGTTGGCAACAAACCTGCAGCACCAACAATTGCAGCCATAACAACATCAACATCTGGATGTGAAGCAATGCTTATCAGGCCTTCCTCACCAACCAAAATTTCAATATTTTGTAATTTATTATATGCAAATAGAGCTGTTAATTCGGCAACTTTCTGCTCAGGAACGACCACAACTTTTGGTTGGAAATATTTGCAAATTTCAACCAACTCAGAAATTCGACTATGAGCTGAAACCGCAAACACTGAATACTTATCAGGATGTTGATTTAAAATTTTTAAGGTACTTTGACCAATGGAACCGGTTACACCTAATATGCAAACAGATTGTGTCATCTATAAATCTACACCAATAAGTTTTAATATATACATTCCCGTTGCAAAGATCGGGGCTGCAGCAAGTAAAGAATCAATACGATCTAACACACCACCATGACCTGGTAAAACACGACCAGAATCTTTAATACCGGCACGACGTTTAATCATTGATTCAAATAAGTCACCTAAAACTGAACCAAATACCGTAATTAACGACAATATAAGAAACAGAATTTGCTGAATTAAATTTAAATTTAGATAATGATATTGCACAACCACCATTATTACTACGGTTGTAATAATACCACCATACAAACCTTCTACTGATTTATTAGGACTTACAGTCGGAGCTAATTTTCTTTTTCCAAATTTACGACCAACAAAGTAAGCACCACTATCCGCACCCCAAACGAGTAAGAACAGATACATTAACCACCATGGCGAACTTTGCCATACTACAAAAATTGATGTTACCGCAGCGCAGACTAAAATTATGCCAATTACATACAAGGTTGCGTTATACCAGCCATCAAATTCAGGAAATGACTTAACCCAATATACACTGACAATCCAAGTCAAAATTGAAGCAGACCACAAAAGTAATGCAATATCGTGGAAAAATAGGGCGACACCTGAAACAAATGCAACAAGCAGACCGTAACACCAAGCTTTAGGTTTTACAGCATTTGCAGTTTCGCGAGGCATTAACTTATACCACTCATACCCCGCTACCCCTGCTGCAACAATCATAAGAACCAACATTGGATAATGTGATTGCGTAGCAAACATACAGCCTAAAACAACTGCAACAAGTACCAATGCGGTAACAATCCGCTCTAACATTATAAATTCTCTATTTTCTCTTGCTGAATTTGTTCAGATGTTTTGCCAAAACGACGTTCACGCCCTGAAAAAACATTCAATGCATGATCGAACTCTTTTACTGTAAATTCTGGCCATAAAGCTTCGGTAAAATACAGTTCCGCATAAGCTGCTTGCCACAACAAGAAATTAGATATGCGATAATCTCCGCCTGTGCGGATTAGCAAGTCCACAGCCGGCAGATCGTTTAGACTGACATATTTTTCGAACAAATCAACATTTATTTGATCAGCACTAAATTCACCACGGGAAACGGCCTCTGCAACCTGTTTTGCTGCATTAGCAATGTCCCACATCCCACCATAGCTTATTGCAATGGTTAAGGTCATAGTGTCATGGTGTGCTGTCTGTTGCTCTGCATCTTCCATTAAGGCAACTAAGTGTGAGGATAATCGAGAACGATCACCGATAAAACGCAAAGCAATATTAAATTTCTTCATGCGAGGTATTTGCTCATGAATACTTTCTTCCAGAAGCTTCATAAGCAGATCGACTTCATACTGTGGTCGATTCCAATTTTCACTTGAAAATGCAAAAACAGTTAAAGCACGAATACCAGTTTTTTTACAATGTTCAACGATAGGATCAAGAACATTTTTACCTTCCCGATGCCCATCACCTTTTTGCATTTGATTTTTTTTTGCAAAGCGGTTGTTGCCATCCATAATGATGGCAACATGCTTGGGAAGATGATACTCTTCAGAATCGGTCATAAAAATTAGACCTTCATCAATTCTGCTTCTTTCGCTGCAAGACGCTTGTCTACTTCTGCAACATATTTGTCAGTAATTTTCTGAATATCATCACCTGCACGGCGCTCATCATCTTCAGAAATCTCTTTTTCTTTCAACAATGCTTTGATATCACCTAATACATCACGACGAATATTGCGAATCGCAACTTTTGCATTTTCAGCTTCATTACGCGCAACTTTTTGCATATCACGACGTGTTTCTTCAGTTAATGCTGGTAAAGGTACACGAATTGCATCTGCTGTAATCGGGTTTAAACCAAGATCACTTTCACGGATTGCCTTATCAATAGCTGAAACCATTGTACGCTCAAATGGCTGAACAATAAGTGTACGAGAGTCTTCAATACCCACGTTTGCTACTTGATTTAATGGCACATCAGAACCGTAGTAAGGAACCATCACACCATTTAAGATTGATGGGTGTGCACGGCCGGTACGAACTTTAGCAAACCCGAGTTCTAAAGACTCTAGAGTTTTTAACATACGCTGTTCGCTGTCTTTTTTCAGATCGTTAATCATATGATCTACCTTACTTATTTATTCAAAGATATATTTAACAAATTTAATTTAGCGCTAGTATAAAGAGCTTTCAGCAACACGTACATTACTTAGTAACGCGCGTTCCTTCTTTTTCACCCATTACTACTGACAATAACGCACCTGATTTATTCATATCAAAAACTTGCAATGGCACATTATGGTCGCGGCACAAACAAATAGCAGTCAAATCCATAACACCAAGCTTTTCATCTAACACTTGATCAAAAGTTAAATGATCGTATTTAACAGCATCATCATATTTACTTGGATCTTTATTATAAACGCCATCAACTTTAGTCGCTTTTAAAATCAAATTCGCTTCAATTTCAATACCGCGTAAACATGCTGCTGTATCCGTCGTGAAAAATGGATTTCCTGTACCCGCAACGAAAACACAAACTTCACCTTGACTCAAATGACGAATCGCATCACGACTTGAATAAGACTCTACCACTGTACCAATTGGTAATGCAGACATAAGACGAGTTCTGATATTACGACGAACTAGAGCATCACGCATAGCTAAGCCATTCATCACAGTTGCAAGCATACCCATTTGATCGCCTGTTACACGACCAACCAAGCCATCTTTTTGCAACTGACTACCACGGTACAAATTACCGCCACCTACAACGATACCCACTTGCACACCTAAACCAACCAAGTGCGCAATTGAAAGTGACATATGATCTAAAACTTGGGCATCAATACCCATATCTTTATTACCTGACAATGCCTCACCAGATAATTTTAATAGAATACGTGAATAACGTGGGCTAATTGTTTCCGCCATGACTTTGCTCCAAAACCTCTTAAACTGAATGCTCTTTAAATATATTTCGATTAAACCGATTTAATTTTAATTAACTTTGCAAATAAATCGTATTCATCTGCATCGGTAATTTCGACTTCCAATATATCGCCCGGTTGAATAGTGCTCTTATCGATATCTTCTACAAACACATTACCGTCAATTTCCGGAGCATCGGCATAAGAACGTGCAACGGCAACAGGATATTCGTCTTCTAAACCATCGACTAATACAGTCATCGTTTGACCAATACGTTTTTGTAATTTGGCAGCAGATATTTGCTGCTGCACTTGCATAAAGCGCTCGTAACGCTCTTGCTTAATTTCTTCTGGCACATGATCGGGTAAATCATTTGCCGTAGCGCCTTCTACTGGTGAATAGGTAAAGCAGCCTACGCGATCAAGTTGAGCTTCAACTAACCAATCTAACAAAATCTGGAAGTCTTCTTCAGTTTCGCCTGGAAAACCAACCACAAAAGTAGAACGGATCACAAGGTCAGGGCATTTTTCACGCCATAATTTAATTTTTTCTAGTGTATTTTCACTATGTGCCGGACGCTTCATTAATTTAAGAACGCGTGGGCTTGCATGTTGGAAAGGAATATCAAGATATGGCAGGATTTTACCTTGAGCCATTAAATCGATAACTGCATCAACATGTGGATATGGGTATACATAGTGTAGACGCACCCAGATGCCCAATTGGCCTAGTGCTTCACACATGTCGAAGAATTTTGTCTTAACCGGTTGACCATTCCAGAAGTCAAGTTTGTACTTGGTGTCTACGCCATAAGCCGATGTATCTTGAGAAATAACCAAGATTTCTTTAACACCCGCTCTTTTAAGTGCCGCAGCTTCTTCCAATACACTACCAACTGGACGAGAAACCAAGTCACCACGCATACTTGGGATAATACAGAAGGTACAACGATGGTTGCATCCTTCAGATATTTTTAAATAGGCATAATGCTTTGGTGTTAAGCGAATTCCCTGTTCAGGAACCAAATCAATAAACGGATTATGTTTAGGTGGTGCTGGTACATATTCATGAACAGCTTCCATCACATCTTGATAAGCTGCCGCACCAGTAACCTTTAAAACGTTCGGATGCATTTGACGAATTTTATCTTCGTCTTTACCTAAGCATCCTGTAACGATTACTCGACCATTTTCACTCATGGCCTCGCCAATTGCATCTAGCGACTCTTGTACCGCAGATTCAATAAAACCACAGGTATTAACAACTACTAAATCAGCACCATCATAATCTGATGCAACTTGATAACCTTCAGTCTTTAACTGAGTTAAAATTCGTTCAGAATCTACCAATGCCTTAGGACAACCTAAAGAAACAAAACCGACTTTGGGGGTCTTCATGAATCTGCGCTCCACTTGAATGCGCGTATTGTATGTCTTTTCTTGTCTCAAGCATAGGTGGAAAGCCTACTCTTTGTGTAATGCACCAAAATACAACCAACATTTGCACCAAAACTCACCTTTGCACCAATTTAGATCATGTTATTATCTAGACTAAAGCTATTTGTTTTGATCAAAAGATATAAAGAACGATTTCAGCGCGTTTTTAAGTACCTTAAAACTTTAAAATAACCCATAAACAAAGTTGGCGTATATTTTGCATCGTTCATGTTCTATAACGGTGAAAATCCGATAATCAATGAAGATGCCATTGCGCTATTTTAAGACAGGAACGATTCGCTAATGGATCAACACAACCCTATCGACTATCGCCTATTGGTAGACAATTTAACTACTGCGATTTTATTAATCGATAGTAACTTGAATATTTTTTATTTAAATTCAGCCTGCGAAGCACTATTTGACATTAGTTTGCTCCGTGCTTCAGGACAGCCTGTTTTAAATTTACTTCATGCGCCAGATGATACTTTTAATACACATGAAGCTTTATTGAATACCATAAAAACCGGACAACCTTATACACGTCGAGAAGCTGTCATTAATGTTAACTTCAAAGATCTACATGTGGATTACACAGTCTCTCAATTAAATGCCGGTAAAAGCTATCATCCATTATTGTTGATTGAGCTCAACCCAATTGATCGCATGTTAAAGATTTCAAAGGAAGAAAATCTTGTTCAACAACATCAGGTCGCTAGGCAGCTTGTGCGTGGTGTGGCGCATGAAATTAAAAATCCACTTGCAGGTATTCGAGGAGCAACCCAGTTACTCGCTCGTAGTTTAAATGATAAGACTTATGCTGAATTCACCGATGTCATCATTAATGAAGTGGATCGTTTGACTAATTTGGCTGACACCATGTTGGGTTCTAGACAATTACCAAGCTATGAAAATGTTAACGTGCACGAACCTTTAGAACGAGTACGCTCTCTTATTGCGAACCAGACAAAGAAAAAATTAAAATTATACGTGACTATGATTTGTCTTTACCTGATGTGAATGCCGATCGTGATCAGTTAATCCAAGTCATGCTCAACATTAGTGTAAATGCAATTCAGGCCATAACAGAGAATAAAGCATTCTTTATCGATCATGAACCAGAGCTAATTCTACGTACTCGCATACAACGACTTGTCACAATTAATGGTGTGCTGAATCGATCTACCGTGCGGGTTGATATTGAAGACAATGGGCCAGGTATACCTGAGAGTATTTTAGAGTCCGTATTTTACCCATTGGTTACTGGACGAGCAAAAGGTACTGGGCTTGGCCTGAGTATTGCACAGAATATTATGCATCAACATAACGGAATGATTGAATGCCAATCTGTTCCTGGAAAAACTATTTTTAGCTTATATTTACCTTGGGAGTCAGACCGTGTCGCGAAATAAAATATGGGTTATTGATGATGATCGCGCCATGCGATGGGTATTGGAAAAGACCTTTAAAGAAGAAGGCTTTGACGTTACCAATTTTGAAGAAGCTCAAACTGCGCTTGAACGTTTGCATCATGATGCTCCCGATGTCATCTTAACTGACATTCGAATGCCTGGAATTGATGGTTTAACTTTTTTATCTAAAGTCAAAAACACTCATCCGGATTTACCTGTCATTATTATGACAGCACACTCTGACTTAGAGTCTGCTGTATCAAGTTATCAAACAGGTGCATTTGAGTATTTACCAAAGCCATTTGATATTGATGAAGCTTTAGCTCTAGTCAATCGTGCAATTCTGCATATCAATAAACTACAACAACAAGAAGCTACAAAAACAGCTTCACCACTTCAATCAACAGAAATTATTGGTGAATCTCCTGCCATGCAAGAGGTTTTCCGCGCTATTGGTCGTTTATCTCAATCTCATATTACTGTTTTAATTAATGGTGAATCTGGTACAGGTAAAGAATTAGTTGCGCATGCTTTACACAAGCACTCACCACGCCGTGCGAAGCCTTTTATTGCTTTAAATATGGCGGCAATTCCAAAAGACTTGATTGAAACCGAGTTATTTGGTCATGAGAAAGGTGCATTTACAGGTGCAAACACTCAACATCAAGGTCGCTTTGAGCAAGCAAATGGTGGAACTCTATTCCTTGATGAAATTGGAGACATGCCATTTGAAACACAAACCCGACTACTTCGTGTGCTCGCCGACGGTGAATTTTATCGTGTAGGTGGACATATTCCAGTTAAAGTTGATGTTCGAATTGTGGCAGCAACGCATCAGGATTTAGAAAAACTGGTGAATGAAGGCCGATTCCGCGAAGACTTATATCACCGTTTAAATGTAATTCGTATTCACATTCCTAAACTTGCCCATCGTAGCGAAGATATACCAATGCTGGCTCAGCATTTTCTTGCACGTGCCGGTAAAGAACTTGGCGTGAGTCCAAAAATCTTACGTACGGAAACAACAGACTATATGCAACAGTTACCGTGGCCCGGTAATGTTCGACAACTTGAAAACACGTGTCGCTGGTTAACTGTGATGATCACTGGACGTGAAGTTTATCCAGAAGATTTACCTTCTGAACTTAAACAAGTTCCATTGCAAAAGAATAGTGATTCTGGGCAACCTACCCCTTCATTTGAACGCATTTCTCTACACCATTGGGATGAGTTACTAAATCAATGGGCAATTCAAAAGCTTAAGAATGGTGAAATGAAGATTTTGGATATTGCTACCCCAATGTTTGAACGCACCTTAATTAACGCTGCTTTACAACAAACACGTGGACGCAAACGTCATGCTGCAGAATTACTAGGTTGGGGACGCAACACCTTAACTCGCAAGTTAAAAGAACTTGGAATGGATTCTGCTGACGATGATGAAGAAGATGAACATAAGGTCAGTCACACTGAGGCCTAAAAAGCTTAGCACCTAAATTAAAAGCGGCTAAGACACTCTTAGCCGCTTTTATTTTGATTAGATTTTTTATTCAATTTAAAATTGAACATCAGGTTACATCATTAAATCATTTCAAAATTCACTCTAAGCTTATATTTTCTATTCTTTTATTTTTTTAAATATCTATTTACTGTTCAGCAGATGATCTAAAAAAATAGCGATGGCCATCCTTAAAGATAGTTTTGCTATACTAAATAAGCAAAGTTAACTGTTGTTATGAAATTTTATGCATGATTCCGTCCTTGACCCACATCATTCAGTATGTGAAAAACCACAAACACGCAGAGGTATAGAACGTCGCCTAGCTCTATTGCTAAGTGCAACCGAGCTGTTTTTGGATAAAGGATATGATGCTGTTTCTCTTGATGACATTGTTAACCATGCTGGAGGTTCAAAAACTTCTATTTATAAATATTTTGGTAATAAAGAAGGCTTATTTACCGCGATTTGCGACTATAAACGTGAAATGTTTTTTAAGGACGTTTGCATTCCATTTCAACCAGAGAAAACTACTTTAAGAGAATACTTAATTCAAACGCTCAATCGTGTTTATGTTCACATCATTCAACCCGAGCATGTTGCATTTTTGCGACTCATTATTGAACAGACCGAGTGTAATACGGTCCTTATACAATATCTATATGACAAATGGGTACATAATTTACAGAATACACTTACCCAAGCATTAGAATTTGCAGACAAATCAGGCGAAATTACATGCCCTTCTCCTTATTATTCTTCACTCATGTATTTTGGGATTTTGCGCGATATTGAATGGCGCATGATTATGGGTATGCCAGCCCTACCAGATGAGCAGGAAGCTACTGATTATATTGAATATTGCGTAGATGTTTTCTTAAAGGGCCATCATAAAGTCTAATTCTTTTGCATTTTAAAATGCTTATAGTATAGTAGACTTCTTTTTTCCCTCCTCCACCCAGCCAACAACAGATAATTGTTGTATTTCATAACGATTATTATGGAGTAGCTACATGGCTCTAAGACATTTCCTGACTTTACGTGATCTATCCACTCTAGAACTTAATCGCATTTTAGAACGCGCAAGCGAACTTAAAAAAATGCAGCATGACAATAAGGTATATCAACCTTTTGTTGGTAAAGTATTGGGAATGATTTTTGAGAAATCAAGCACGCGTACTCGTATCTCTTTTGAAGCAGGCATTAACCAATTTGGTGGTAGCGCGATTTTCCTATCACCTCGAGACACACAATTAGGCCGCGGCGAACCAATTGAAGACTCAGCACGTGTAATTTCTAGTATGCTTGATATTGTGATGATTCGTACTTTTGGTCATGACATTGTTGAACGTTTTGCATCATATTCAAAAGTTCCTGTGATTAACGGTTTGACAGATGACCATCATCCTTGTCAGTTACTTGCAGATTTACAGACTTATAATGAACACCGCGGTAGCATTAAAGGTAAAACCGTTGCTTGGATTGGTGATGGCAATAATATGTGTAACTCATATATTGAAGCTGCACACATGATGGGCTTTAAACTTAAAATTGCATCGCCAAAAGGATATGAGCCTAAACCAGAATTTTTAGCAGAGTTTGGTCATTGTGTTGAAGTTTTTGACAATGCAGAAGATGCTGCCGTAAATGCTGATCTCATTGTGACAGATGTATGGGCAAGCATGGGACAAGAAGAAGAACAGAAGCTTCGTGAAAGAGCTTTTGCAGCTTTTCAAGTCAATGAAAAATTAATGGGACTTGCTCATCCTGAATGTTTATTCATGCACTGCTTACCTGCTCATCGTGGCGAAGAAATTTCTGAAACTATGCTTGATCATAAAAATGCAGTGGTATGGGATGAAGCAGAGAATCGTCTTCATGCTCAAAAAGCTTTAGTAGAATTTTTATTGAATGAAAATCTAAAATCATAATTATTTAGACAAAAAAACAGCATCTTTATGATGCTGTTTTTTTATTTTATAAAACTTGTACTTTTCCAGTTAATTATTTTTAAAATTTTGATAACGTTGTCGAATATATAAGCAGGCTGTATTTCAACTATTCTCTAGAATCGTGTATAACATTCTACACAATAAGCTAAGCCTACTCTCGTAGAGTGCGATCATGACTACCCTTGAACAATCATTATCTCAAATTCCCGCATTTTCAATTATTCATGAGCATTTATTTAGTTCAGCACAGCCTTCTGCTGAACAACTGAAACTGATTAAAGAATATGGTTGTAGTACAGTCATTAATCTCGCTTTAAGTAACGCACCAAACTATATTGAAAATGAAGATCGTATTTGTTTAGACCTCGGTTTAAATTACATCCATATTCCAATTGACTGGGAAACTCCATCGGCTGAGCAATGTTTATTGGTGCTCGATCTTATTGATCATTTAGTCCAGAATGAAATTGTCTGGATTCACTGTTCTAAAAACGATCGCTCTAGCTGCCTGATGTATGTCTATAGACAGTTTTATATGAATATGGACATGCCTACTTCTCAAGATTTACTTCATGAAATTTGGGAACCCAATGAAACTTGGACAGGGCTTATTCATAGTATTACCTTACAGCTACAAGGCCGTAAGGCAACTCTTGAGCTTCAGCAGTCTTTGCAACAAACCGATCACTTGGTGTGATGAGAGACTAAAACAGTTGCTGTAGCCAAAATACCTTCTTGACGACCGGTAAACCCAAGTTTTTCGGTTGTCGTTGCTTTAATACTGATTTGATTAACATCTACATTTAAAACATCAGCAATACTTTGACGCATTTCCAAATTATGTTTAGCTAATTTTGGACGCTCACAAGCCACCGTAATATCCGCATTATTTAACTGATAACCGCGATCTAAGATTAACTGGTAAACATGCTTTAATAGTACTCGGCTGTCCGCACCCTTAAATTCTGGGTCAGTGTCAGGAAAATGTTGCCCTATATCTCCAAGTGCTAAAGTACCTAACAAAGCATCACACAAAGCATGGAGTACAACATCGCCATCAGAGTGTGCTTTCAAGCCATGCGTATGTGGAATTTGAATGCCAGCTAATGTAACGA
This sequence comes from Acinetobacter oleivorans DR1, assembly GCF_000196795.1. Classification (NCBI taxonomy): domain Bacteria; kingdom Pseudomonadati; phylum Pseudomonadota; class Gammaproteobacteria; order Moraxellales; family Moraxellaceae; genus Acinetobacter; species Acinetobacter oleivorans. Next base: position 1,583,172 of record NC_014259.1, on the reverse strand, counting down.
AGTTCCCTTCTTCAAAGGCATGCACATCCATTCCTTGTCCAATGCGAATTTGAGCAACCATATAACTATTACCTTCCATAAAAACTTAAGAAATCTTGTATTCAGCCTTTCTGTTTCGCTATAGTACACCTAGCAAAGTAGACTGAAAGTATAAGCGATCATGCTGTCTAATACTGATATGAATCAATTGAAAAGATTAAGTTTTGCCGTGACACTGAGTTGTTTATGTTCATCTCATGTTTTTGCAGAACCAATAGACTGTTCCAATCGTGGAGCTGAGCTTAAGATCTGTTCAAAAACATTTAGTGAATCAAGAAAGCAACTCAATAATAAATATCTTTCTGCATATTTAGTTACTGATGCCCCCTTACAGCTTTTGCAGGATACACAAAAGTTATGGTCTAAACATACTCAGCAATGCAAGAGTAATTCATGTTTTCAACAACAGTTTGATTTACGAACTGACGACCTAAATTTTTATGCATCGCTTAAGCAAACGCTTACCCAACATTATCTTAAGTTTGAAAATGGACGTCTAGCAGCACAACCTGTTCACATTCAGGTCCATCAGCTCGCGAAAGATAAAATCAAGATTGAAGGAATAGCATACCGAAATCCAAATAACCGCAAAGAAACTCAAACGATTTCTTTGATGGCCTATAGTTCACCTGAACAAAAAAATGAAATTTTAGACAATGAGCATAACTGCAAATATCAGTTTAATTTCCAAAAAGCTTTACTGAATGTGAAAACCCAGCAAAAAGGCTGTGAGCGTTTTAGCGGAATCTATCGATTATATGATTAGTGCTTTAAGTAAAAAGCCAGTGTTTGCACACTGGCTTTTTACTTTTTAGATCGGATATTTTTGAGCAATATCCTGCCCCACTAAAACCGCGGTTGCCGCAGACAAAGTCCATCCTAAATGCCCATGTCCTGTATTGTAAAAAATACGAGGCTGTCTAGATTGCTTCACCACAGGCAGCATATTAGGCATCATCGGTCTTAGCCCAGCCCAAGGTACCACGTGCTCAGTTGAAATATCAAAGTTACGGTTTACCCAATTTACCAAAGGTTGAATACGATCAGCTCGTATATCGCGGTTGTAACCATTAAATTCAGCAGTTCCCGCCACGCGCAACCGATCTTTACCTAAACGAGAAGTCACAATTTTAGCACTCTCGTCTAGCAAGCTGACCCACGGTGCATTCTTTACACTTTGCTCATCTTTTAATTGCACGGTAATTGAATAACCTTTTACTGGGTAGACATTTACTCGCTCTCCAATCATATCGGCAAGTTGATAACTTCCCACACCACCGCACACTACAAGCACATCACCTTCGATTTGGATGCTATCTGATTCAACAAGATAAGGATGCTCTGCACTTGGCTGACAACTTACGATCACTTTGTCTGGATGACACTTAATATCTGTAACTTCCAAACCAAATTTATACTCAACACCGTATTGTTTAGTCTTTTCAGCCAAAGAGGTTGAATATTTATGAATATCTCCCGTTGCATCACTTGGTGTGTAATAACCACCAAAATATTCACCTGTTAATGATGGTTCTATGGTTTTCATCTCATCAGGTGAAACTGAATAGCGCTCTAATGTACCTTTGTTCAATACATTGTTCACTTGTTTAGCAATCTCGTAGTCAGCCTTACTATGATACATATGGAGAATTCCACGTTTCTCCAAATCAAACTCGAGCTGCTCTTTTTCAGCAACCTCAAATAAACGCTTACGAGCAAGTAATGCCAAACGGACCGTCTCAATCGTGTTTGCTTCATAGTTTTTAATATGGGATAAAAACTCAACTAGCCAGCTATATTTATGCAAACTAAATGAAGGATTCAGCAGTAGCGGTGCGTCTTTTTGTCTCATCCACTTAAAGCCTTTAACTACAGTGGCTTTTTGGTTCCATACTTCGGCATTACAAGCCGATAATTGCCCTCCATTGGCAAATGATGTTTCCATTGCAGGATATAGATGTCGATCAATCACTGTGACTTGATAACCCAGTTGCGATAATTCATAAGCAGAGGTAACCCCTGTGATTCCCGCACCTATCACAATAACATGTGGCATAACAGACTCCTCAGAAATGCAAAACATTTCATCAGTACAGCCCATCTGTCATTGGTACCTGAGAGTTTCGACCCCAACGTTACCTTTTAACGTTTAGATCTTCCCCTTCGGTGAGTTTATAATTTATAAGTTATTATTTTCAATTCTTATAAATCTAAGCTTCTCTCCAGATTTTTTAATTATTACAGTCCTTCTGCCTGAGAGTTTCCGGGCTTGTTGCTCCTTCGGCGGGTTCTTTCGAACCTCTCTCCCGCAATAATTTTGTATTTATATAAGCAATGTATCTGCCACTTTAGAAAAAACGCATTCTTTTCTTGTAAACTTTTGTACCAGTAATTATCAGGTTATAAATCATTAATTTAATTATAAAAATAAAAAAGGTGAATTTTTATAAATTCACCTTTTGTGTTTAATTAGAATTTTCCATTGAGCACTGGTTCTGAAACTGTGCCCTTCCATTGCTCACGTAAGGTTGGTAAATAAAATTTCTCACCAATAGTGACCAATTCAGCATCAATCAATGCGTGAACTTCATGCATAAAAATATAATCAAGTGCGACCAAAGAGAGCTGATGATTTTTTTGTGCTGTTTTCTTACGTTTCGCTTGAGCTTGTTTCACTAACTCATTCGCAAAGTTTTTATCTTTATAAGCCGTAATTGCATTTAAACGGAGTTCAATAATACCCCATCCAGCCAATAGCTTTTTAAAGACATCAAAATCTTCTGAAGTTGATTCCCATGTTACATTTTCTAAATCATTATCATCAGGTAAAACTGGCAATAACAGGTCACCTGTACTTGGGAAAATCTTTTTAAGATTTAACAGAAACTTAACAGGCTGATCACCGGGATAATCATTAAATTGCACATGTTGTTGGGTATCTGTTAAATAAATAGAGAGCATTCAAAAATCCTTAGCTAAGCTTCTGTTTTCAATTACTTTATCTTCAATTTTGCCAAATAAATGCAAAATAAAAAACAATATAAAAACAGGACAAGGTGGGCATTTTAACAATTATGACAGCTTATTCAACGCTAATTCGCCATTAATTAGTGAAACTTATACCCTCTTGATAAAAAGCCCTCCGAAAAGAGCTCTTTGTTGATACAAGTTCAATTCTTGCTACCGCTAAAAACAGAGCAACCACTAGTCTTCAAAAGGTTTTTTGTACTTTAGTGATACAGCTAATCAAACTTTTTGAATAAAGTTGTCGGTTCATTTCTAAATTAAATTTGAGAAATGAACTCTTCTGTCGTTTTTAACTTAGCAAAAGCATTACTTAAAATTTGGTTATGATGATCAATTGCTTGCTGAGCATTTAAAGCTACTGAATCAGTTGTTGTATGTGCATCTGAAATTAATATCAATTTATATCCGTACTCAGAAGCAGTCCTAACAGTAGTATCAATACAATACTCGGTTTTCATCCCAGTAATGATGATTTCATCAACACCAAGCTTCTCTAACACTTCTTTTAAAACAGTATTTTTAAAGCCACTAGGATACCTTTTTTCAATGACTAGATCTTTATGTGGATTAAGAGCTAACTCTGTGATTAGCTGAGTATTCGGTCCACTTGGATCTAATGGGGTGCCTATCTCACCAACATGTCGAATAAAGATAATTGGTCTATCATTCAAGCGGCAATATTCAATAAGACTAAGAATATTTGAAAGTACGAGTTGAGCATTATGTGGCTTAGACTGGCCGTTAAATAGGCCATTTTGCATATCAATGACCAGTAAAGCCGATTTTGAATTGCTATTGAGTTTTTCCATAATTTCTCTCTGTAAAAACCAATAATGAACAGAGAAAAATTAACCCAGCCATTATTGGCTGGGTTTAGTTATCTTATTAAGTCACTTTAATAAAAATCACACACAGCCTTCTTTAGAGGTCGTGGTGGTGGTGATTTTATTCAATAAACAGTTCATTTGTTTTAACTGCCCAAAATTAAAGCTTAAATAACCATACCATAGCTTTTTCAATAAAAACAAAACTTTTTAACTTTTATTGTATGAAATATCTTTTAAGCATACCTAGTTCTTAAAGAAATACTTCATCATAAAAACTAATTTATTTAACTGAAAGTAAGTATTCGTATGCTGTTTTTTCATTACTCTCTAATTTAATGACTGCATCAGTTTCATCATTCAAAGTAAGGTTAAATACCTTCTCACCATCATAAGAAATTTGATGACCCATACGAAATTCTGAATCAATTGACTCAAGAATAATAAAATTTCCTTCGATATTCGAAGCGATATAGTAAGTGTTGTTCCGATGAACATATCTAATTGTGTACATCAATATTTAAATTCCATCTAAAAAATTATGCTTTTTCTTAATTAATAAAAAAGACTGCTTCCTCTTTTCACCCAAAAATAAGCCTAACAAAAAAGTTGCTTAAAACTAGAATTGGAAAGATGCATACAGTCACTTTCCAATTTGATAACACCTAAACTCCATCAATATAAATCGAATTAAAAATTAAATAATTCAAATATTTAAAACCAAAAATCGTATAAATGTACGCTAGTTTAAAAAGATCCACCCCTTCTTTTGATGTCTAACACCCATAATTTAGCGCTAAATTTATATACAGATATTACAGAAATACTTAATAATAAAAAACCCCGCCATTAGTCGATAGTTAGTCGGGTTTCTTGTATTGCCATATGTCTAACAAAATTAACTCACGAATGGAGTTAATACTATTTAAATTAATCTTTACACTTAACTTTCAAAACAGCTGCTTTGGTATTCACTGGAATAAGCATTCCTGAATTATAGACAGTATGATGATTTACGATTTTGTTATTACTATCCAACTCATCAAAACCCTTATCCTTACATATTTCTTCTGCTTTACCGATTAACTTTGCCCTCAAAGCTTCTCTTGAACCAAATGCATTACTTTGAGCATGAAGTTGATAAACCCCAGGATTCACCTCAGCTACAGTAGGTGGAAACATTTGTAGACAACCCGACAAGGTACAAGCTATTACTGCTAAAACAGTTATTGATTTAGTCTTTTTCATTTATTTGAACTTAAAATAAAATAACGTAGCAAAAATAAAGTCTAGATATGACATTTATATTTCAAGGTATAAAAAAAGCCCACTTTTTCAAGCAGGCCTTCCCCTTATGATTTTTTGCGCTGATCATTCAGGACTTTTGTTGTACTTAGCAACTCGCGGATATTACAGAAGTATTTAAGAATAAAAAAGCCCATTAGGAGAGATTATTTACTATTTGGTGAAACCATTTTTTCAGGTTTAACCACTTCATCAAATTGCTCTGCTGTAACTAAACCAAGCTCAACGGCAACCTGCTTCAAAGTTTTATTTTCCTTATAGGCAGTCTTAGCAACTTTTGCAGAATTTTCATAACCAATCACTGGGTTTAAAGCAGTGACTAACATAAGAGAGTTATGTAAGAAGTGATCAATTTTATCCTGATTAGGTTCAATTCCTACCGCACAGTGATCATTAAAACTATTACAAGCATCACCCAGCAATTGAATAGACTGCAATAAGTTATAAGCAATCACAGGCATAAATACGTTTAATTCAAAGTTACCTGAAGCACCAGCCACATTAATGGTCGTATCATTTCCAAGCACTTGCGCAACAACCATGGTCATTGCTTCACTTTGTGTTGGGTTTACTTTACCTGGCATAATGCTTGAGCCAGGTTCATTTTCTGGGATACGGATTTCACCGAAACCACAACGTGGACCACTGGCCAACCAACGAATATCATTCGCAATTTTATTTAAACTAACTGCAAGCGTTTTTAATGCACCAGAAGCAAAAACAGCAGCGTCACGCCCTGCAAGCGCTTCAAATTTGTTTGGAGCAGTCACAAATGGTAAACCTGTAAGCAAAGCAAGTTGAGCAGCTGCTTTCACTGCATAGTCAGGATGTGCATTTAACCCTGTACCTACCGCAGTACCACCCAATGGTAATTCATATAAACCTGTCAATGCCTGTTGCAAACGAACTAATCCATGCTCAAGCTGAGACACATAGCCACTAAATTCTTGACCTAGTGTTAATGGAGTTGCATCTTGTAAATGGGTACGACCAATTTTAACAATAGACTGAAACTCATCTGATTTTTTTTGCAAAGTCGCTTTAAGCTGTTCTACTGCAGGAATAAGCAATTCATTAATTTGCAAACTTGCTGCTACGTGAATAGCGGTTGGAAATGAATCGTTCGTTGATTGAGCACGGTTGACATGATCATTTGGATGTACAGGTTTTTGCGCACCCAACACTTGGCCTAATTTTTGGTTGGCAATATTGGCAATCACTTCATTGCAGTTCATGTTACTTTGCGTACCTGAACCCGTCTGCCAGACCACTAAAGGAAACTGTGAATCCCATTTACCATCAATGACTTCTTCAGCCGCAACCACAATATATTGGCTCAAATCTTGCGGTAACTGTTCAAGTTCAGCATTAGTTATTGCAGCAGCCTTTTTCACCAGCCCCATTGCTCGAATCATGGCACGGGGTAATCGTTCTTGCCCGATTTTAAAGTTCTGTAAGCTGCGTTGAGTCTGTGCCCCCCACAATGCTTCATTTGGAACTTCAATCTCACCCATAGTGTCATGTTCAATTCGTGTTTGCATAGAAACCTCAGTTGTCTGGTTAAAGAACTTACGGGCTGAAGCAATTATTTGCTCTGGCTAGTTAATTTTTAGTATCGTACTCAAGCATTCCATTATTGTAAATAAGAATCATTATCTTATCTTCCATTTAATGTATTTTGATAAAAACGCCATTCATCTTCAATCATTTGTTTTAACGGACGTTTAGGTGTCCAATTCAATAATGTTTTTGCTTTGGATATGTCTGCCGCAACCTGACTTAATTCAACATGTTTGTAAATCGCAGGTTGAGTCGGAATTTCAGATTGAGTTACCTGTGAAATTTCATCTAGTAATTGACGCACAGAGTGAACTTGGTCATGGGCAATATTAAATGCTTCACAACAATGTGTTTGATCACGTAGCCAATGTAAGCTGGCAGTTACAGCTTCACACACATCTAAAACGTGTAGAAAACTGCGTTCAGTCGTATGATCTGATGTTTCAGCTTGATCTTGTAATTCAATCAAATCACGTTGCATTGCTGCAACTTGCATGGCAAGCGGTACAATATTTTTAGGGAGCTGAGCAACATACTCTCCGAGCACCCCATGTTCAAATGCACCTACGATATTAGATAAGCGCAAGATCGCAATTTTCCACTCATGATCAATTTTATAAGTATCACGGATAATTTCTTCAATCATCTGTTGAGACTTAATATAGGGATTAGGATAAGCATAATTGAATTCGTCTGTTTCGCTTAATTGCAGACCAGATTTTCCATATGCTGCAAGGCTAGACAAATGAATAAAGTGACGAACACCTGTGCGTTGCATGGCACGTAGTAAACTCATGATGCAACTTACATTATCATTATAATATTCAAGAGGTTTAAGATTAGATTCTTCAATTGATTTAAACCCAGCAGTGTGAATAACTGCATCAATTGAATATTGCTCGAAGACCTTATTCAATGCGGGTGTATTACGTACATCAAGTTTAACAAATGGAACGTACATACCTGAAATAAACTCTAGGCGTTCCAGCGTTTGCAAGGTTGAATTAGCCAAATTATCGACAATTACCACTTCTTGACCCTGAGCCATGAGACTCAACGCAATGTGTGAACCGATAAAGCCTAAACCACCTGTCACTAAAATCATTGTATACTTACCTTTCTCTTAATGCATCTACGCCCATTTAGACGTATGACCATAGTGAATTCTCAATGAGTACATTACTACTAATTACCTCTGCTCCTACTTCCATTCATGCTTGGCATGCTTTAGGACTTGCTCAGGCACTCAAAAGTAAAAATGAAGACTTTCGTGTATTCTTTTACCAAGATGGCGTGCAGGTTGCTAATGATTTTCAATGGGTTCCTGACGACCAGCGTAATTTAACGCATGAATGGCAAAAGCTTGCGATTCGACTTCCTGTATGTGTGAGTGCTGCCCTCGCTCGTGGTATTACCGATGCAGAAAATGCCAGTCGCCATCACCTTACTCATCACAACCTTGCCAAAGACTTTCAACTGGTCGGGTTAGGTGAACTTGCTGATGCGGTACAGTCAGCATCTCGTCTTATTCAATTTTAAGTTACTTTGTTTGCTTAGATTGTTGCTTTTAAAAGGTATATTGTGTGAAATCTGTACTCGTCATTTTAAGCCAAGCCAACTTAACTAGTCTTCAAATCAATGAAAGCCTTTCCGCTACTATGGTTTTAGCAACCTTTGGCTCGCCAGTCAAAGTATTATTGAAAGATGCTGCTCTTAGTCTCTTGCAAAATGACCTGAGCTTTAACCAGTTTCATCATACCTTCAAAGTAGCATCAAATATGGTCGAAAGCTTTGAATTTTATGATTTAAGCCCCATTCTTATCGAAAGCAAAAATCAACAAAATCCTTTTGTTCAACAAACAGAACAAGAGCTCGAATTCATTCAGTTAAATAATGAGTTCATTCAGTCTTTTGACCATGTCTTATATTGGTAGATGAAGGTGTAAATTTAATGAATCCATCAACACTTTATCTCGTGCAATCTACTTATCACAATACACCGAATGTTATTGATGAATTAGGTCATCTTTATCAGAAAGGTGACCAGATTATTTTTATGGGTGATTCTGTTGCGCGGCTTTCAACTGAAATGATTCAACAGTTTAAATCTGTTTCATGCTTAAGCATCGAAAAAGATTTACTCGATACAGATACTTTAGCCCAGATGAATGTACTCGACTATGATCAATTTGCAGATCTAGTTTTAACTTTTAATCGCTGTATTTCTCTTAAATAATAGATTTAGGCTAGTTTCATGAATTTAGAATTAGACCAAGATGGTCATTTGGTTGATTATACAATTTGGAATCCTGAAGTTGCACAAGAGCTTGCCAAATCACTTGATCTTGAACTAACCGATTGGCATTTCGAAGTTTTAGCTGCTGTGCGTCAGTTTTATCAACAGTTTGGGCACTCTCCAGCAACTCGCCCACTCATTAAATTTTTAATGAAAACAGTAAGTCCAGATATTAACAATGCCGTTTTACAGCAACAATTTAATACTGGTTTAGTTGCCCGTCATTTGAGTCGTTTGGCGGGTGTTCCTAAACCAGCAAATTGCTTATAAAGTTAAGTAAATTTTTTAGCAGCAGCGACACATAAAATAGTTGCTGCTGTGACCACTAACATTGACCAGCTCACATGTTCATGCAATAAAGCCGCTGCAATACCTAGCCCCATTAAAGGCTGTAAAAGTTGTAGTTGGCTTATGGCAGCAATACCGCCTTGTGCCAGCCCTTTGTACCAAAAGAAAAAGCCAATGAGCATACTAAACAAAGACACATAAATAAGGCCGACTAGAGCTGATGTAGACACACTTTGGAATGAAGCTGGCATATAGAAAATGGTAAGCAAAAACATAAAAGGTAAAGACAAAATAAGTGCCCAACAAATGACTTGCCACCCGCCTATTTTTCTTGAAAGTACACCGCCTTCTGCATAGCCAAAGCCACAAAAAATAATCGCCATCAACATATAAAAGTCCCCTATTCCAAGTGATGTATCACCAGAAAGGAAGAACATATAGGCAAAAACAACAGCACTCCCCAATACTGCAAATATCCAGAAAAAATGATTCGGTTTTTCTCCGCCTCTTAGTACAGCAAATATTGCAGTTGCAAGCGGCAAAAGACTAACGAATACAATTGAATGGGCTGCATTCATATATTGCAAAGCAAGTGCTGTAAACAATGGGAAACCGATCACCACCCCCACAGCAACAATGGCTAGAGGCCACCAATCTTGTTTGGCTGGTTTCTTTTGTTTTAAAACTAATATAAGAATAAGCCCCAAAATACCTGCTATCGCAGCTCGTGCTGCGGTTAGAAAGCCCGGTTCAAACCCCATTACCGCTACACGTGTCGCTGGTAGTGACCCCGCAAAAATAGCCACGCCAATAAAACCATTCACCCAGCCATTCATAAACCTATTCATAATTTTCTCCGTCACTATACGAAGAATTTAAGCTGTGCTAAGGTGATTAAACCAGATACAAAGCAGTACAATTTAAAAGAACTGTTATGTATTAACAACCAATACAGTTGGGATTTTAAGCGCGTGAATCAGAGCAAAACAAAAATTGAAATTGTCATTTCAGAAATTGAGCAACAAATAAAAAATCGATCTTTATTGCCGGGAGCACGCTTGCCTTCTGTTCGTAAGTTAGCAAATGATCTGGGATTTTCAGTATCCACTGTTGTAGAGGCGTATGAAAGATTAATTGCTTTAGGCAAAATCGAATCAAGAACTGGATCTGGTTTTTATATCGTTGGTCCGCTCGCACCTTTATCTTTAAGTGAATTAGGCCCTAAATTAGATCGTTCAGTTGATCCATTATGGATTTCACGTCAATCTCTGGAAGCGAAAGCAGATGTTTTTAAGCCTGGTTGCGGTTGGCTACCTGATGACTGGATGCCATTAGACAGTATTCGTAAAGCTTTAAGGACGGCCGCGAAAAGCCCAGATGATTGTTTAATGGGTTATTCAACACCATTGGGATTACCAGCTTTACGTGACTTACTGGCAAGGCGTGCTCAAGCAAAAGGTATAGAGGCGAATCTTAATCAGGTACTTTTAACTGATTCAGGAACTCAAGCGATTGATTTGGTTTGCCGATTTTTATTAAAGCCCGATGATGTTGTTTTGATTGATGATCCTTGTTATTTCAACTTTCATGCATTACTTAAAGTCCATCAAGTCAAAGTTATTGGTATTACCTACACACCAACAGGTCCTGACTTAGAGGCATTTAAAGAAGCAATTGAGACTTACAATCCACGTCTTTATATCACCAACTCAGGAATTCACAATCCAACTGGAGCAGTACTTTCTCTTTCTACAGCACATCAATTATTAAAACTTATTGAACAATCCAATTTGATTGTCGTTGAAGATGATATTTTTTCAGATTTTGAATATAACGCTGCTCCTCGGCTTGCGGCTTTGGATAATCTGTCACGTGTAATTTTTATTGGAAGTTTTTCTAAAACGTTATCAGCATCTATTCGCTGTGGTTATATCATTGCAAAACCAGAATGGATTGATCAGCTCACTGACCTAAAAATTGCCACAAGCTTTTCTCACAATGGCGTGTCTGCTGAAGTTTTATTAAGTGCTTTAACAGATGGATCTTACCGTAAACATATAGAATTATTAAAAGTTCGTTTAGCAAAAGCGATGCACGATACCATTACCAAACTAGAACCTTTGGGCATAAAGCCATGGATTAAGCCTCAAGCGGGAATTTTTGTTTGGTGTCATTTGCCAGAGGGTGTTGAAGCTTCAAAAATTGCAAAATACTGTATTAACCATCAAGTTATTCTTGCACCAGGAAATGCGTTTAGCCAAGCTCCTAATGCTGGTCAATTCATACGTTTTAATGTAACACAGTCAAATCATGACCACATTTATAAGACTCTAGCTGATGCGATTCAACAAGAGTCTTCATAATTTATAGATAGGTAAATTAAGCTTGTTTCTGTTTTTGTTCTATATATGCAAAATAGCCTGGCCCAGCTGAAACTTGCACTTGTTTTGCATGTAAAGGTTCATGGCAGACTGAACACACCATAACTGGTTCGAACTTATGGCCACAAGTTTTATGACGATACTCTAAAGGTTTGCCTAAACCTTGATCCATCCATTTATCTGCCCAATTCGCCATCGATAAAATAATTGGATAAAGTTCAAAACCCTTATCAGTGAGGCGATATTCAAAGCGTTCTTGACGATCAAAATAAGGAGCTTTGGCTAAAATTTCATATTCAACCAAACGCTTTAAACGATCTGAAAGGACATGACGAGTTACACCTAATGATTTTTGAAAATCGTCAAAACGGCGTATTCCCATAAAAGCATTACGTAATATTAGCATCGTCCATCGATCGCCAATCACTGATAGCATACGAGCAACCGAACAAGGTTGATCACCGATGTCATCCCATTTCATCTTTATGCGTTCCTCGATATTTCCTAGCCTAACGGCCCTATTGTTTATACCCTAAACCACTTACCACGAGTTATGCAAGATTCATTATAAAAATAACTTCTTATCAACTTTATAAAAGAATTTTTATTATAAAAAATAGAAAGCTATTATATAAATTCGCTTAACAAATATAACTCACCTAATTGCATAGTGAGTTATATCTATTATTACTCATCATTAATTTGAGATGAATATACCCTTCAAAATATGACCTGCTTCTAGTTTTACACTTGCTGGAATTCGCACTAGACAATTGGCCTGCATTAAATTACTGAGCATGTGTGATTGTTGTTTTGCCAGACTTTTAACTTTAAGTTGTCCATTGTCAAAATAAGCATGCATCCGTAGAAAACGTTCACGCGCATCGTCTTTTAAATCATGATCTAAAATTGCACTAAACCACTCCGGCCCTGCTTGATTTCCCTGCAAAGTGTCGAGCAATGCTTTACCGTAAACTTGCATTGATACATAGACCGCAGCTGGATTACCCGGTAACCCCAACAAATAACAATGGTGATCTTTTTCCGTGTGAGAATATTCAGCAAAAAAAAGTGGCTTACCTGGCTTTTGTTTTACTTTCCAAAAGATCTGTTCAAAGCCAGCCTCAAAAGCGCATGGCCGAACAAAGTCATAATCACCTACTGACACTCCGCCTGTGGTTATGATGACATCATGACTATCTTTTAAATCATTAAAGTAATGCGTGACTTGCGCCGCCTCATCTGCCACATGAATGAGTTCAATCTCTAAGCCATAATCTTCAAACCAAGCTTTTAGTAATGGACCATTTGCATCAAAGATTTTACCTTCTGCAAGATCTTCTGCTTTTTCGGCAACTTCATCACCAGTAACTAAAACAGCAACTTTCGGCGCACGATAAACGTCAACCGTTTGTACACCCGCCATACTTAAGGCAGCCAAGCTTCCAATATTTAAAAACTGTCCAACTTGGGCAAGCAACTGTCCGTTCTGGATTTCTTCGCCCGTAAAACGGATATCAGCTTGAGGGCGAATATGTTCAGTTAACGAAATTTCTTGTGCTGACACGACCTCTACGATTTCTTGCCTCGCAACATGCGTTGTGCCTTCAGGAATTTTGCCACCAGTAAATATACGAATTGCCTGTCCTTCACTCAGAAAGTCATGACTTTCGCTTCCGGCGCGAATCTCGCCAGTAACCTGAAACTTTTGATTATTTAAATCTTCTGCGTGGCTACAAAGTGCGTAACCATCTACAGCACTTTGAGAGAAGCTTGGCAAATTAATTTCTGAATAAATTTCTTTAGCAAGATATCTACTTAGGCTATTTTGAAGAACTTGCTGAATTGAGCCTAATTTTTTAGGTCGGTTACTAATCAGCTCAATTGCTTCATCTACGCTAATCAACCCACGTTCTGCACCACAACCTGACATTATTCATAGCCTCCTGGATGTGGTAAATCACGGCAAACATCAAAAATATGGACTAATGCAGGTAAAATAGCAGCCATTGATTCACTTGCTCCACCACGGCTTCCCGGTAAAGTCACCACCAGTGAACGATCAATAAAACCAGCCACTCCACGCGACATTGCAGCATATGGCGTGCGTTTTTGTCCAAATGAACGCGCAGCTTCCATTAAGCCATCTAGCTTACGCTCAAGAAGTGGCTCTAGCGTATCAACCGTAATGTCACGCTTACCAATTCCCGTACCGCCGACGGTCATAATGCAAGCATATGATTTGCTCAGCTCAAGCACTAAGTTTTTTAAAGTATCTGCCTCATCTGGCAAAATCTGGTAGTGAATCGGATCGAATCCTGCCTCGGTTAAAGTTTCAACCACAGATTTTCCGGCAGTATCGGGCTTTCTGCCAGCTGCGACAGTATCGGACAGCACAATAACAGCAGCCGAAACAGACTGACGAAGAACGCGCTTAAAGTGTGATTTTCCACCTTTTTTCTTAAGCAATTTACATTGATCCATCCAGAGCTCTTCTGGTTCACAATGCGGTTTTAACATGTCGTAAATGGTTAAGCCTGCAAGACTTGCAGCCGTTAAGGCTTCCATTTCTACGCCAGTCGGACCAATGGTTTCAACCACGGTAATAATCTTTACAAAATCATGTTCTAATTCATATTCAACATCTGCACGATAAATCGGCAGTGGATGACACAAAGGAATCAGCTCATCAGTTCGTTTTGCTGCCAAAATTCCTGCAACACGTGCAGTTTTTAATGCATCCCCTTTTTCAGTATTTCCTTGTCTTAATAACTCAATACAGTGCGGTGGTGCATATAAAATTGCTTGTGCTTCAGCAACACGATAACTTTCCGGCTTCATTCCTACGTTTTTCATTATTTATCCTAGTCTTGCTTATTTCAGTGTGAGTGTTCATGGCCGGCATGATGGTGATGTTTGTGTTCGTGCGGTGCATCCTTACGAATACAGCAGCCTTCTACATAGTGACTTGTACCATCTGTAAAGAACTCTTCTTTAAAGACAGGCACTTCATGCTTTACCCGCTCAACCGCTTCTTCGCATGCTTGAAAAGCTTCACGGCGATGGGCTGCATAAGCAATTGCAATGATTGCTGTTTCACCCACATCTAGATATCCAATCCGATGAACCACTCGGACATAAGATACCTGATACTTTTTCTCAATTTCCAGTTCAATTTCACGTATCATTTTTTCAGAAAGCGGTTTATACGAGGTATATTTCAGTGCTTTAACAGCTTTACCTTCATGATGGTTACGAACCGTACCCATAAAAATATCAATTCCACCGCATTCAGGAAATGATTCAATAGGATCAAAGGTATCAAGGCTTAAGGCCTGCTCTTGTATACGTGCAAAATCTCGCATGGCTCATCCTCCTGCAACTGGTGATAATAAAACCAAAGTACATGGCTGACTTAAAGCTGATTGCCTTGTTATGACATTATCGCCAATAGCGCATGCACATTTTTCCATGGCCTGTGTACATTCTGGATGCAATAAAACAATTTCATCTAAGACATCTTTAACTAAAATATCGGTGGGGAAAACTAACGAAAGATTTTGTGGAAGCAATTTTTCAATTGCACCAAATGATTCGATTTTAATTTGGATAGATTGCTGCATTTATCCCCCAAGCATATGCATACTGATTTTACGGGTTTGTTGATGTTGTAAGGCATGAAAGCCTTTGGCTTTGTGCCAGATATACGGCATAACTTGATCTTTTAAGTGCTGACTATGCAGCATATGATCGGTTGAGTTCTGTGCGCGTAATAGTGCTTCAAGCTGCGGCTTAATATTTAAACCCTGCTGAGCAAAGAGACAGTTATATAGCTCACCTTGCGCCGTTAGTCGTATACGGTCACATTGGTGGCAAAATGAATGAGTAATGGTAGAAATGATGCCTAGAGCGTAGCTATTGTTAAGCAGATATTGACGTGCTGGCTCATGTTGTTGCTCAATGACTTGTACCGAATAATACGGTTGCAATGCCTGTAAAATTTCAGCTTCACTCACCACATCTTTATTTGACCAGAGTGCATCACCATCAAGCGGCATAAACTCAATAAAACGTAGCGGAATATGATTGGCGATTGACCACCTCACCATGGGTAAGATTTGATCGTCATTTTTATCTTTCATTAACACGCAGTTAATTTTAAAGGGTAGTCCTGCATCTTTCGCAGCTTGAATACCCTCAAGAACTGGTTCTAATTTTTTCTTGGTGAGTTCTTTAAATTGAATTGAATCAAGACTATCTAAACTAATGTTTAAATCATCTAAACCAGCATCTTTTAACTGCTTAGCGTATTTAGCAAGATAATGTCCATTGGTAGTCATTGAAATGCGTTTTAGACCTAATGCTTTTAAAGCTTGTAAATCACGAACGAAATGAACAATGCCTTGACGCATTAATGGTTCGCCGCCTGTAATACGGATGCTTTCAATGCCTTGTTGCACCATAAAACGACAAAACTGAAAGAGTGCCTCAAAACTAAGCAAGTCTTGTTTATTTAACCATTCAGGATGTTCAGGCATGCAATATACACACTTAAAATTACAGCGATCAGTTACCGAAATTCGTAACTTTCGCTTGATACGCCCATATTGGTCTTGCAAAAGCATTGGCGCAGTTTCAGAGTGATATTGTTTCATTATTTGCACTCATATCGAGAACAGTTCAAATATTGCAAGCACTCATTAAGAGCAATTAAACTTGTAAAATTGCGCCTTAGTAGTGCTTTGATCTTTATTGCAAAATTTGTTCCAGTTCTATTTATCATCCATAACTTCTTCGGTTTTTTGATAGACCTTTGGCTGCACCAATTCACTGTAATTTTAAAACTGTATAAAATTGGTGCAGCATTAATCTCTTATTTGCCTTACATTATTTCTAGCACTTTTCTAAGCGGATGGGTACATATTTATGGTACGGCGTTTTAGATAATGGATCACAATGTTCAGCGGAAATCAGTCGATTTAATTGTGGTCCAATGGGTTCACCACCTTGAAAGCGCATGCCATAACCATGTGGAAGTGAAACTACCCCTTTTCGCATTCCCTCATCAAAATCTACAGTAACCTGAATTTCTCCATGTTGTGAAATACATTTAAGCTGACCTCCTGCATCTACATTTAGGTGCTTTGCATCTTCAGGATGAATTCGTAAAGCCCCTTCAGCATCTACTTTTCGCCAAGCTGGATCACGGTAAATTTGATTGGCGTTATAGCTACGTCGCTCACCTGATAAAAGTATGAATGGGAATTCTTCAACATTAACCTGATGATTTTTTAAATTTGCCAGCTCAGCTAACATCTCTGGAATAGCAAGACGTATTTTCTTGTCTTTATAAGCAACCAGTTTCCAGATTTCGTCATATTCGTGTTGCGACAACACTACGCCTGAACGTTGCTTTAAAATTTGTTCAAATAACCGAACGCCTAAAGTTAAAGGATTACCTTTGTAACCTGCACGGCGTACCGCTTTAGTATGTAAGACAGCATATTGAATCGACAGCGGTAATAAAAAAGCAACTGAATCAGCTGATTTTTCTAACTGTTTACCTAAAGTGCGATAGAGAATTGAGGCTGCAAAAGGAATGTATTTTTTATTTCGTGCAAACGTCAGCCCTAATGCAGACAAGTAAGGTAAATAGGCTGTTTTTTTCGAGTCAACTGAAGCTATTTTTTCTAAAATTGGAAAGCGTTTTGGAATCACCTGCATGGCTTCAAGTAATCGTGTATAAATTTCTGCCTCTGGCAAAGTATTCGTTTGAGCGACCAATACAGGATGTCTGAGATGAAAACCATTTTTAGGAAACTCCAAATTAAAACCAGTAAATTCCCATTTTTCAAACTGGGTATGCGCTGGCAAAATGTAGTCCGCAAGCCTAGCGGTTTCCGTCATAGCAACATCGACCACAACCAACAAATCTAATGCTTTAAATGCTTCCTCATAAGCTGGTGTATCTGGATAAGTTAATAACGGATTACAGCTATCTACAAACACAGCACGAATTCGCTTTTCCCCTGCGTTTAAGATTTCATCGGGTAAAATATTAGGCGGAAAGAACCCAGAAATGGGGAACATTTTATGATAAACACTACGTCTATATTTCGGCTTTCTTTCATCTGTATCGCTTAAGATAGGAATAAACATGGTATGTAAATTATTGGTACCCTGCTTTCCAAAGTTTCCAGTCACTAAGTACAGTAGTTTTTCTAAATATCCGTTTAATGTCGTATTTAAAGTATGTTGAATACCCAAATCAATCCGAACACAGCCTCTTTTAGCTTTCGCAAAATCTCGAACTACTTGGTAAATCAAGTCGACTGGAACATCTGCTTTGGCAATATAGTCTTCAATCGGCACACGACTAAATGCTGCTTTTATGTCTTCAAAACCTTGTGTGTGCTGCTCAATAAACGCTGCATCATAAAGATTTTCTTTAATAATGATCGCAATCATCGCCGACATTAAAAAAGCATCTGTTCCAGGTTTTAGCTGCACGTGAATGTCTGCTTGTTTGGCTGTTTCGGTAACACGCGGGTCGAATACCACCATGGTTCGGTTGGGATCTTTCTTAATATGTTTTAGCGTGTCTCTTGCGTTGGGAATGCCATGGGCCTGAAAAGGATTTGTTCCAATAAAAAGAACGTAATCGGCATATTCAACATCTTCTGTGGTATGACAAGCCTGACTACCGAACAAACGTCCATTGAGCCAGAAATCACCCGTTTTTTCTTGAGCAAGTGAGTTATAAGCATAATAACTTTTCATGGCCAACAAGAGCTGTCGGCCATATGCTGCACCGAGATGATTACCTTGACCACCGCCCCCAACAGAAGCAAAAGCAGTCCCGCCAAAATTATCTCTAATCTGCACTAATCGATCAGCAATTTCCTGTATGGCCACATCCCAGCTCACTTCTTGAAATGAGCCATCTGGTTGGCGTTTTAAAGGTGTGGTCAAACGGTCTGCGTGTTGCTGATAGTGTTGTAATCTGGCAGCTTTTTGGCAAATGTAGCCTTGAGAAAATGGATGTTCGGGATCACCTTTAATTTTGAGAAACTGATTATCTTTAATTTCGACACTTAAACCACAGTTTCTAGAACACAAAATACATGCGGTCACATCTGTTTTATTTTGCTTCAGCGCTTCAACCATGCCCTTTGACTCCCTTTATTTTTATACATTTCAATGCAACGAAATATCAAGTTCCAAAATAGAACTTAAACAATAAATAGTCAACCGCACAAAGATTAAAAATGTGGTTCACTCGACCAATGTAAATTTTAAAGTGCTAATATCCGAAGTTAATTTGCTGTAAAAATTTCTTTAAATGCTTTGATTTGTTTGTATTGCTGAAGCTCATCCAATGAATTAATGCTATGAAAAAAAAGATTCTGTTTTTGAAATATAGCGACTTGTGCATGCAAAAGCTTAAAGCACTCTTTCAAACTTAATCGTTGCTTTTCAATTTGCTCCGTTATGGTGATGAGGCTTTCACGTTTTAATAAACAAAATGGATATAAGGCATCTCCATTAATTGAAACATAGGCTGCCTGAGCCTGTTTATTTTTCCGAAGTGCGCCATGTAATTTGGCAACAACTTGCGTAGGTATATAGGTCACATCACAAGGAATAAACAAAACATAGTCTGCGCTTACATTTGACCATGCACTTTTCATTCCCATCAGTGGACCGAAAAAACCTGCTGCATCATCTTGATAACATTGAATGTCAGGCACAATACTTTGATAAATTGAATAATCACGATGACTATTCACCCAAATTTCAGACACAGATGATCTTAATTTCTGATGAATTTTAATGAGTTGAGTTTCACCATCAAATTGCTGTAACAACTTATTTAAACCATTCATACGGCGGGCTTGTCCGCCTGCCAGAATGACCAGATCAGTTACGGGATACCCCTTATTCACACTTCCACCTCCTGTTGGCAAGCTTTAATCAAGCCACGGATTTCAGGTAAACATGAACCACAATTACCACCTGCTTTTAAACAAGCTGTCACTTGTTTTTCATGAGTAATATTTTGAGTTTTGATTGCATCTATAATTTTGTTCTTACCTACTTTAAAACAACTACAGACTAAAGGTCCGTCATTATTTGTAGCAGACATTGGCATGCCAGCCAGTAATGCTTTTCGGTGTAAAGCACTTAAACGCTCGCGTTTAAACAGACTTGCCACCCAATCACGATCTGGCAATAAATCTGGCGGTGCAATATATAGACTTGCAATTACGATGCCATCTTTCAAAACAACGCTATGACTTAATTGTGATGAAATATCTTCAATACTCAGCCATTCAAAAGTTTCATCTGCAAACGGTAAAAAGCTTTTTAAGTTCTTTTGAGTGTCATGAAAAGTTTGACGGTCTGCAAGTTCGTAGCGGTTGGTTTTCAACATTTTGACCTTGCTCCACCATGCACAGTGATGTAGCGATTCTTGAATATACGAATCGTATCCTTCACGTACATAAAGCACACCCTGCCAAGTGGTATAGAACGGTTGAATGGTGACAGGTGTATGTTTGAACTCAGGTTCACCTGAAATTGTATCAACTTCTGGATTAACAACTTTACCAATACGCGCATCTGACGCAATCTGTTCAGTCCAGTGAATTGGTGCAAAAATTTGACCACGACGCACACCAGATGAAAATGTCACACGTAGTACACAACTACCCCATTTCGAACGAACTTCTACCAAGCCTTGATCACGCACGCCAAACTTCAAAGCATCACTCGGATGAATCTCACAGAATGGTTCAGCGCGATGACTAGTCAAATTTGGTGACAAACCAGTACGCGTCATGGTGTGCCATTGGTCACGAGTTCGCCCTGTGTTTAAAATGAGTGGATAGTCTTCTGAAACTGCATGTACTGGATCAATTGCAACAGTTGGAATCAGTTTTGCCTTGGCATTTTTATGACTAAACTGTCCTTTCCCAAACAGTTGTTGAACGGCTTTAGCGTCTTGGTTTTTATTCCACACTGGCCATTGCACTGGTTGTAGAGCATCGTACTCAGCATTACTTAGGTTCATTAAACCTTTTAGATTGAAATAACGAAAATTATTACTTTCTTCTCGCACATGTATGTCTGTATTGTCTTGTGCAGATAACGCTGCATGCTCATTGAAAATATCAACGGCACTGGTAAATTCAAAACCATCGAAGCCTAATTTTTTCGCGACTTGACTCACCGACCACCAGTCTGCTTTTGCTTCACCCGGCACAGGTAAGAATGCTCGCTGACGTGAAATACGACGTTCAGAGTTGGTCACGGTTCCATCTTTTTCACCCCACCCTAAAGCTGGAAGCAAAATATCGGCGTAAGCCGTAGTATCCGTATCGGCGCAGATATCTGACACGACCACCAGCTCGCACTTCTCTAATGCACGTTTGACTTGATCGGCATCGGGTAAACTCACCACCGGATTAGTTGCCATAATCCAGATGGCTTTAATTTTTCCAGCTTCAACGGCACGGAACAAATCAACTGCTTTTAAGCCAGCTTGAGTCGCAATAAATGGGCTGTCCCAAAAAGTTTGCACTAGTTTTTGATGTAGTGGATTATCTAAATCCATATGCGCAGCCAGCATATTGGCTAAGCCACCGACTTCTCGTCCACCCATCGCATTAGGTTGTCCTGTCATTGAAAATGGAGCGGCACCGAGCTTACCAATTTTGCCTGTTAGTAAATGGCAGTTAATAATGCTATTGGCTTTATTGACTCCCTGACTTGATTGATTGACACCCATTGAAAATAGGGTGATGACTTTTTCAGTCTGTGCAAATTTTTCAAAAAACTGCTGTAATTTATCGAGTGCAATACCTGTACGCTTTGCCACATATTCAATATCAGTTTCTGGCTGACTGCTTGCCAAAACTTCTTGCAAACCTTCGGTATAGGCATCTACAAAGGCCTGATCAGCATGACCTTTTTGATATAGATATTGAAATAAGCCATTAAATAAAGCGACATCTTGGCCCGGTAAAATCGGCAAATGCAAGTCCGCTTGTTCACAGGTACTGGTAAAACGTGGGTCAATCACGACCACAAACATATCTGGATTTTGGCTTTTAGCCTGCATGATCCGTTGATAAAGCACAGGATGGCACCATGCAGTATTAGATCCTACCAATACCACCATGTCTGCATGTTCAAAATCTTCATAACTTGCAGGGACAATATCTTCACCAAAGCTACGTTTATGGCCCGCAACGGCAGATGACATGCAAAGACGTGAATTAGTGTCAATATTTGCAGTACCCAAATAGCCTTTTACAAACTTGTTCACCACATAATAGTCTTCAGTCAAAAGCTGACCAGAAACATAAAATGCAATGCTGTCACGACCATATTGATCGATACAAGATTGGAATTTATCAGCGATCTTATTAATTGCTGCATCCCATGTGGTTACCACCCGATCAGCTTTTCGCCCCATCATTGGTTGTAAAACACGTGTTTCTAACCCCAAAGTATCTGCAAGTCGGCTACCTTTAATACATAAGCGCCCAAAGTTGGAAGGATGCTCAGCATCCCCCTCAACTTGCACCACAGGTCCTTGAGGTTTTTGTTGGATGTTTAAGCTAACACCGCAACCCACCCCACAATATGGACATGTTGTTTTGGTGATTTTTGCAACATGATCGGAGCTATCGATTTCAACGCTTGGAATACTATTCATAACTGCTCCTTTCCCTATTTAGCCTGCATTTTTTAATGCAAAATCTCGACCAAATAGCAGCTTATTTCTGAATGAAGAAACAGGTGTTTGGTCTGCAATTAACTCTGCATACCACATGCCATCTTCAGTATCACCGAACAGTACTGCACCGATTACCCGATCGCTTTGAATGATAATGCGCTTGTAAATCTGGCGTTTTTCATCGTTTAGGATAATGTCTTCATAATCATCTTTCGGTTCAAAATTGCCCGCCGAGAATACATCAACACCACTTACCTTTAACTGAGTCGGTACAGTTGGTGCTTTAAAGGTTAAGCTGCCGTGTTCAGCCAAATGGGTCGCGCAAATAAAAGCTTGCCCCCACAGTGGTTCAACCAAACCAAAGGTCTGTCCACGGTGTTCAATACACTCACCCACCGCGTAAATACTTGGATCAAACGTTTGCATGGTGTCATTCACCAACACACCTCGATTGCAGCGTAGACCAGCACTTTGGGCCAAAGCAATATTTGGACGAATGCCCACTGCGAATACCACAAGGTCAGCTTCTAAAACGGTGCCATCTTTCAAGCGTATTTGTTTCACATGACCGTTTTCATCACCAATTAACGCTTCGGTATTGGCTTCGGTAATGATTTGAATGCCTTTTTGTTCAATACTATGACGTAATAACTGACTCGCACGACCATCAAGTTGACGTTCCATAATGCGGTCCATCAAATGCAATACTGTGACATTCATACCGCGTTGTTTTAAACCGTATGCAGCTTCTAAACCAAGTAAACCACCACCAATCACGACTGCATTAGTTTTTGAACCGCAGTACTCAATCATGGTGTTAACGTCATAGATATCACGGAAAGTTAAGACACCTTTTAAGTCGACACCTTGAACTGGTGGAATAAACGGAGCCGAACCTGTCGCCAAGATTAAACGGTCATAATCTACTGTCTGGCCTTTTTCGGTGTAAACCACTTTACGAGGGCGATCAATTTTTACCGCTTTATCACCTGCAATAAATTTAATGCCTTTATCGTCGTACCACTTTGGTGGATGCAACATAATATCTTCAATAGTTTTTTCACCCGATAAAACCGGAGACAACATAATACGGTTATAGTTACCCCATGGTTCTTCACCAATCACCGTAACTTCATAACGGTCTGGTGCCATATCAAGTAAATCTTCTAGGCAACGCATTCCTGCTAAACCATTACCAATCAATGCCAGTTTAAGTTTGTCTTGAGACACACCTGTATTGGTAATATAAGTTTTTTGCGGCACCGCATTGACCCAAACACGACCATCAACAATTTTGCTCGGGTAAACCGCCAATTTTTGGTCTTTATCTTCTAAACAACGGCCCGTTGCCAAACTAAAATGTTGTTTATAGATTGGTGATGCAATAACACGCTCACCTTGCAAATCACCAATAATGCCGCGGCTCATCACATTCGCTTGGCTAAATGGATCTTTATTACTCAGCACGTAAACACGTTTTTCATGTCCTACACGGAAGATTGCTACAGCTTGGTCACCCACTAGTGCACCTGCGCCAGTGTTTGGGGTTAAATCATCGAGTGCACACACATCAATCCATTGATCATCAGGAAGCATATTTTTGTCTTGTACAATATTCATATAAGTTCTCCTTTATGCTTCAACCATTGGAATACGGTCTTCTGAACGTTCAGCTTCGGTTAATGGACGGATTTGACCACGTTCAGTTGTAAATTGAATGTGCGGATCAGCCTGCTCATTTGCACCTGCGTTGATATACGTTTGGAAGCGTTTACGAACTTCAGGATTTTCTACCGCAGTACGCCATTCGTCTTGATATGTGCCAATAATGTGTTCCATACGGCGCTCAAGCTCGGCAGCCAAACCAAGAGAGTCCTCAACGATCACAGATTTAAGGTAGTCTAGACCGCCTTCCATGTTGTCACGCCATACACTGGTACGTTGTAAACGGTCTGCTGTTTGGATGTAGAACATATAGAAACGGTCGATGTAACGGATGAGCGTTGCTTTATCAAGGTCAGATGCAAGTAACTCGGCATGACGCGGTTTCATACCACCGTTACCACATACATAAAGGTTCCAACCCTTTTCAGTGGCAATCACGCCTACATCTTTACCTTGCGCTTCCGCACACTCACGTGTACAACCAGACACAGCCATTTTTAATTTATGTGGTGAACGCAAACCTTTGTAGCGGTTTTCAAGCTCGATCGCCAAACCAACCGAATTGTCTACACCGTAACGGCACCATGTGCTACCCACACAAGATTTCACTGTACGTAACGACTTACCATAGGCATGACCAGACTCGAAACCAGCAGCATTTAACTCTTCCCAAATGAATGGAAGCTCGTGAACCTGCGCACCGAACATGTCAACGCGTTGACCGCCAGTAATTTTGGTGTACAGGTTATATTTCTTCGCAATTTGACCAATGGCAATCAAACCATCTGGAGTCACTTCACCACCAGCCATACGTGGTACAACTGAGTAAGAGCCATCTTTTTGAATGTTACCCAAGTAGTAGTCATTACTATCTTGTAGACCTGCATGACTTGGCTCAAGTACGAAATCGTTCCAACAAGAAGCTAAGATATTTGCAGCAGTCGGTTTACAGATGTCACAACCCAAACCATGGCCATGTTGGTGAATCAAGTCATCAAAAGTTTTGATTTCATTGACACGAACCAAGTGATGCAACTCTTGACGCGAGTACGGGAAGTGTTCACAGATATGGTTATTTACAGTCACACCTTGACGTTGTAACTCTGACTTTAAAACTTGAGTCACTAATGGTGCACAACCACCGCATGCAGTTGCTGCTTTGGTGCATTTCTTTAATGCACCTAAAGAGGTCGAACCATCACTAATCGCTTGGCAAATGTCTGCTTTTGATACGTTGTTACACGAACAGATTGTTGCGCTGTCCGGCAGCAAATCTACACCGCTACCACCAGATTTTCCTGCTGATTGTTCAAAACCTGGCATGATTAAACTTTCAGGCACTTCCGGTAAAGCCAGACCATTTAACATCATTTGTAAAAGGTCGTTGTACTCTTTCGCATCGCCCACCAAAACTGCGCCCAGCAATTTGGTTTTATCTGCATTTACAACAATCTTTTTATAAACCAGCGCATGCTCATCTGCATAGAAGTAGCTTAATGCACCCGGGGTCATGGCATGCGCATCACCTACAGAGGCAACATCCACACCCATCAATTTCAACTTGGTGCTCATGTCCGCGCCAGCAAAGCAGTTACATTCCTCATCGGAAATATGTTTTGCTGCAATACGCGCCATGTCATAACCTGGTGCAACCAAACCATAAATCTTGTTTTGCCAAAGCGCACATTCACCAATGGCATAAATGTTTTGATCTGAAGTTTGGCAGTAATCATTAATGACGATACCGCCACGCTCACCAATCGCGAGTCCACTATTACGTGCAAGCTCATCACGCGGACGAATCCCCGCAGAGAATAAAATCACATCTGCTTCAAGCTCGCTACCATCTGCAAATTTCATTACATGAGTTGTGCTGTCACCGCATTCAATAGATTGAGTCGCTTTTTGTGTATGAACTTTTACGCCAAGATCTTCAATTTTGCGGCGTAAAACTTTACCACCCAAGTCATCAATTTGAACTGCCATTAAACGCGGTGCAAATTCAACAACATGTGTTTCCAACTCTAGGTCACGTAAGGCTTTCGCTGCTTCAAGACCAAGTAAACCACCACCAATCACAACACCTGTTTTTGCATTGAGACTCGCTGCACGAATAGCATCTAAGTCTTCGATCGTACGGTAAACAAAACAGTTTTCACGGTCATTACCCGGAATTGGTGGAACGAATGCATAAGAACCTGTTGCCAACACCAATTTGTCATAGCTAATCACATCACCATGGTTGGTTGTGACTGTTTGCTCAGCTGTATCAATTGCAGTTGCTTTTGTATTAAGACGTAAGTCAATGCCATGTGCATCAGCAAAGTCAAAACGTGCTAAAGATAAATCTTTTGCCGATTTCCCAGAGAAATATTCTGTCAAATGCACGCGGTCATAGGCGATACGAGGTTCTTCCGCGAGAATCGTGATTTCTAATTCATCATCTGCTTTTTCTAAAATGGCTTCGATGAATTTGTGGCCCACCATACCATGACCAATCATTACCAATTTCATAGTGCTTCTCCTCAAATCACGTTGCTTTTAAGCTGCGTTATTCCGTTCTCAAATAGACATTGTTCTTTTGCTTTGTGCTCTATCGAGAAACGTATCAAGCTCACATGGCATGTAGCTGCTTGAAACCAATTTTTTTCACTCGTTGATGACACCCAATGCACAGCAAAATCAAAAAAAGAAATAAAAAAAGCGAGCCCCCTCTTAGAGAAGGCTCGCATCGCTGGAACTGAAAAATTAAATAATTCAGATGTAACTTTTTTATGCAATAAAAATAAAGACATGACCTTCACTCCGACTGAACGTAACTTCTTTGTATGTGCGTTTGCACTCACAAACTCGATCAGAACGGACATCGTTGGCCGTCTTTAAAACTCATGGTCGTCTTCGACCTGTAATTAAGTAAGCACTTTACATGCCAATATTTAAAAAAATTTAATCCAATAATACTTTTATATTTAATTTCATATAGATATAATTTTTTAATAGGCAAATAAAGAATCAAACCTTATTTTGCTTGCTCTATCACTGCACATTTATGTGGTTTAAATAAAAATAAGCTTTGCCACAAAATGAACCGTATTTTTGCACCAAGATCGAACACACCAACTCTTTAGCATCCAAAATTACCACTAAATCCTGATTTTTGAGTGGTTTTGGATGGCACTAATCTTGCTTAAAACCCAATAACAAAAAACGCGTCGAATTGGCGCATTTTCTTAGCCTGATTTTCTGAACTTATGCCAAAACTCAAAATAGCTCTTATTGATGATGATCATGCGCGAGCGGACTATATAAAAAACAGTCTGCTTGAGAATGACTTTGAAGTGGTCGCTTGCCTTACTTTGGATCACTTGAATATCTTTCGTCTTGAAGATTTACAAGCCGATGTAATCTTGCTCGATATGGATCATCCTCACCGCGACATTATTGAAAGCTGTGTCAGTAGCTATGATCTACCTACTGTCCTGTTCACTAAAAATTCAGATAAAGACACCATCAAACAAGCTATCGATGCAGGCGTGACCGCTTATATTGTAGATGGCATAGACCCTGCCCGCTTACATACCATTTTAGAAATCTCGATCGAGCAATATAAAAAGCACAAAAAACTCGAAGGTGATTTAAAAGAAGCTCAAACCAAACTTGCTGACCGTAAGGATGTTGAAAAAGCTAAAGTTCTACTAATGCAATTGCATGGACTACCTGAAGAAACTGCATTTCAGCTTCTTAGAAAAAATGCGATGAGTCACCGAATTACGATTGGAGAAATGGCACGGCGTTTACTTGACGCTCAAAAATTACTTGGCAACCAACTAAAGGATGAATAAATGAGCACATTAGAAAAGACTCAATTACAACTCGGCTATATTCCTTTGCTTGATTGTCTTGCATTACTTTGGGCAAAACAAAGAGGTTTCTTTGAAGAAGTCGGTTTAGACGTCACTTTAGTTAAAGAAGCATCATGGGCAAGTCTTCGAGACCGTTTGGCTTTTGGGTTATTAGATGCAGCGCACTGCTTATCTGCAATGTTACCTGCGGCAGCTATAGGCACAGATCAAATTGGCACGCCACTGCAAACATCACTCGTTTTAAGTGAAAACCGTGCTTTCATTAGCTTAAGTCAAAAACTTACTCATCAACTTGCAATTAAAGAAAATGATACAGCTCAAATAACGGCACAGAAAGTGGTAAGCCATCTTGAACAAGGTCACTCCATTTCGTTAGCGCATGTGTTTAAGCATTCTATTCATCATTATTGTTTAAGAGAATGGTTGGCTTTAGCAAATCCAAAAATCGCGCAGTCTATTCAGCTCAAAACATTACCGCCACCTTATATGGTCGAAGCACTCGATAAACATGTGATTGATGGTTTTTGTGTGGGTGAACCTTGGAATACCCAAGGTGAGCTTCTTGGTTTAAGTAAAATGATCTGCTCAAGCCAAAACATTATTCCTCCTGTGGCTGACAAGGTTTTAGCCGTAACACAAGAATGGGCAGAGCAACATCCACAAACACTAGTCGCGCTTACCGCAGCAATTATGAAAGCCCAACAAGAATTGAGTGAGTTCCAAGACTTTGCTCCAATTTTAAAGTTATTGGTTGAGTTTGAAATTGTTCGTTTTCGTTGCTCAGAAGAAGTGCATGTCGATAAATATTTTAAGATTCAGGATATTGTTCGTCATTTAGTAAAAGAAAGTGCGCTTCCAAAAGTAGAAGACTTTTATTGGCTGCTTGAGCAAATGCAAAAGTGGGATGAACTTCAAATCGACCAAGTACAAATCACAAGCTTGGGAGCTCAATGCATTAATCTTGAGGCTCATGAACAAGCCAAACAACGATATTCTTCATAAGTAACCTAAGAGTCAAAACAGCATAAAAAAAGCTGTCTTTTATAAAAAAAGACAGCTTGAAAGACCCATAAGACAAAATGCGAAACACGCATTACTATATTCAACTGATCCATTGAAAATATAGCGCTTATGGAAATGATCATATCTATCTAAACATATCATTTTCAGACATTTTCATATCAATAACTGCCACATCATCAATTTCGTTAATCATTCTCAGCTTGTTAAGAAAGTACTCAAATATTCCTCTCTTTTTATGCATTAAACCTCTCTATCATCTTTACAAAATAGTGATACACAAATTATGTGGGTCAGGTCATAAATTTTATTGCTTCAAAGTAATTTCAATCATCCGTCTTAATTAGATTAATTTTTTTAGCTAAAAAGTAATTTATTGCCTATCTAGTTATATTTAAAAAATTTATTAAATTCTAACTTTATAAAATATAAATATTACGATTCAAATAATTACACAAAAAAAATTAGTGAAAAATCCTATAAGTCCCCCCTATTTTGCGTTACAAACCGCAACAATCATGGCACAAATGGTAATAATAATTAAATTAATAATCATTATCATTCACATCACATAAAAACCTGAGAAGATCTACCATGATCCATAAAAATATTCTCGACTGCATAGGTAAAACGCCACTATTACAACTATCAAGGCTATTCACGCATCAATCGATCTCAGTGATTGCGAAAATGGAATTGTTAAACCCAGGAGGAAGTATTAAAGACCGTCCAGCATTATTCATGCTACAGGAAGGCTTAAAATCTGGAGTAATTCATAAAGATAGTCATATTGTTGAAAGTTCGTCAGGAAACTTAGCGATTGCCCTTGCAATGGCTTGCAAAATATATGGATTAAAATTTACTGCCGTTATTGACCCCAAAATTGCCTCAGCAAACCTACAAATGCTGAAGCTTTACAAAGCCAATATCGAAATGGTCTCTGAAAAAGACCAAAACGGCGGTTACTTAAAAACCCGAATTGACACTGTAAAACGGCTCTGCCAACAACTGCCAAATGCCGTCTGGATTAATCAATATGCCAATCCAAACAACTGGAAAAGCCACTATTTTGGTGAAGCAGAAGAAATCCTAAATCAAATTGATCGCAAGATTGATTACCTCGTGATTGGAGCAAGTACCTCCGGCACGATTATGGGCGTGTCTCGTCGCCTTAAAGAAAAGTTCCCAGAATTAAAAGTCATCGCTGTCGATATTGTCGGCTCTGTGCTGTTCGGTGGAACATCTGGTCCACGCGAAATTCCCGGTATTGGAGCAAGCACTGTCCCAGCTCTACTCTCCCCTGATGAAATTGATGATGTCATTTATGTAGATGACTATGAGTCGGCACTCGGTTGCAGAGAACTTCTTGAACACGAAGGAATCTTTGCTGGCGGTTCAAGTGGCTCATCAATTTCAGCCATCAAAAAACTAATTCCAACCATTCCTGATGGATCGTGCGTCTTAACGCTGTTGCCCGATCGCGGCGATCGTTATCTCGATCTGGTTTATGAAGATGAATGGTTCGAAATGATTAAGAAGCGTCACTTCAATCGAAACTTACGACGCCAAGAAAACCTTACTTTACAAAATGTTGTTTAACCTTCTCCTTAGGAAATATTCATGAGCAATTTGGCTACCCTTCGCTATTTAAGTCAATCAGATTTATTAAATCTTGGCGCAAATCATAGTAATTCATTTATTGAAGCGATTACTGAAGGTTTAACCCTGCATGCAAATAAACAGTTTGTTCAACCTTTAAAACCGTACCTTCGCTGGCAAGGTGCAGACCATATTGCTGACCGTATTATCGCAATGCCTTGTTATTTAGGCGGCAATGACCCGATTGCTGGCATCAAATGGATTGGCTCAAGACAACATAACCCTAAAAAATTCAATATTCCACGTGCTAGCGCGCTGATTGTTTTAAATGACTCAGAAACAAACTATCCGGTTGCAGTAATGGAAGGCAGCTTAATCAGTGCCATGCGAACTGCTGCAATTACGGGCGTTTCGATTAAGTATTTAGCGAAAAAAGACTTTTCTGACATTACCGTGATTGGCTGTGGACCAATTGCGCAAATGCAGATTAAGACGGTACTTGAACAATACGCTCAAGTGAAAAAAATCCATTTATTTGATGTGAACCCTGAAGCGGCTGAGAAACTCAAAGCGTTGTTCTTATCGGAATATCCGCATATAGAAATTGAAATTCATGACAGCCCTAAGTCTGCGATTCAGCAAGCTGATGTCCTCATTACCTGCACAGTCTCAGATAAGCCTTACATTCCATTTGAGTGGCTTAAAAAAGGATGCTTTGTTTCAAACATTTCAATTATGGACATTGAGCCAGAAGTCTTCTTAAAAGTGGACAAAGTAATTGTGGATGATTGGGACCAATCAAACCGAGAAAAGAAAGTCATCAATGTGCTGGTTGAAGATGGCTTATTCAGCCGTGAAAAACTACATGCTGAACTTGGCGACATCATTATTGGTCATAAAAACGGCCGCGAACACGAAGATGAAATCATTTTGCTCAACCCAATGGGCATGGCGATTGATGACATTGTCTGCGCTAAGTGGTTCTTCAATGCCGCACAAGAACAAAATGTTGGCACGGTTCTACCGCTTTTATAAGAATAGGAATAAATAAAATGTTAGATCGGATTTACACAGCACAACTACAAAAAACGATAGATGCACTCTACATGGAGAATTATGGAGATTTTAAAGATCATATTTCCTATAAAAAGCCTTATCTGGCAATTACTCTCAATGATGAGTTGGAGCTCTATTTCAACT
Organism: Acinetobacter oleivorans DR1; assembly: GCF_000196795.1. NCBI lineage: Bacteria > Pseudomonadati > Pseudomonadota > Gammaproteobacteria > Moraxellales > Moraxellaceae > Acinetobacter > Acinetobacter oleivorans. Next base: position 1,551,361 of record NC_014259.1, on the reverse strand, counting down.
GTTTAAAAGTAGATGGTGTAAATCCTTTCTATGTTACCCAACCCGAAGTTTTGCTTCATAACCTCTTAAACAATACGACAACTAAAATTTCGATTTCTGAAGTTTTTAACTATTTAACCCAAGCAACTTGGTGGCCTTCACCACACCATCAAAAAGCGATTAATTACTGGCTAGATAACTTAGTAACGGCTGAAAAAATTCCTCAAATTTTACAGTCAGCCCTTTCATTTTCTTCACCTTTAATCAAAAGCGAGTTGCTATCACTGGTCGCTGATCGTCCATTTCATCCATTCGCTCACTCAAAAGGTGAACTTGCATCACTCACAACTCAAAAAGAAATTGAGGTGTATTGGTGGGCTTTTAAGAAAGATGATGTGATCAATAATATGGAATCTGTTCCTCACAAAGAGCTTTTGTTATCAGAAGTTGAGGAAAGTCTTATTACTAACAAAATGGCTGAGCTTTCAGATGATTACTTAGCCCTGCCTTTGTTAGAGACTCAACATCGCTATTTAAAGCTTGATGAAAATAAGTATGAAGGTATTGACCTAAATCATGTCACCACAATTGGTTTACCGACTTCTTCTTTAAGAACGCTTATTCACAACACAAACCCTACTCTGCATTTAAAACTCTCGACCAATGCCAAAACATTAGGTGCAATCCGCTCTATGCCAGGCCGTTATTTAATGAATGGACATACGGCTTATGATTTTTTAAATGACGTTATTAATGAAACTTCTTTATTAAAAAATCGCCTCTTTTTGAGCAATGAAACCCACTGGTGGGTACTGGGTAAGCGAGAGCCGATTGTAAAAAATTTAGGTGTAATCGGTTGCCAAGTCCGACATTTACCTGATTTTTGCCGAGACAAAAACGTCACCCCAATCACTATGTCAGCTTTAAGCTGTACATATGTTGACCCTTGGGAAACTTTAGGCGTTGAAGGTGACAAATGGTCATTACTAAAAGACTTAAGTGTTCATTTTATTCAAACATTCTTAACACTTTGGGCAAAAGGAATCATGCCTGAATGCCACGGGCAAAACACCATGGTGTGTTATGAAAATAATAAGTTGAAATGCTTTGTTTTACGTGACCACGATACCTTAAGAATATGTACGACAGCCATTGAACAAAATGGTTTTACACCTCCGGTTTATACCATTGATACCAGCACGCCAAACAATCTTATCTTTACTCAAAATGAAGACTTATTTAACTACTTCATTACCTTAGGGATTCAAATTAACCTCTACCCGATTGCTTTAGCTGCTTTGAAATATACGGATCGTACAGAAAGCGATTTTTGGGAGATGGTTCAAGACATTATTCAAGATTTTGTAGAAACCCAACCCATTTCAGAACAAACAAAATCGCAAATTCAAACTTATCTTTTTGACAATAAGACTTGGCCATTTAAACAGCTACTTACGCCTTTACTTGCGCAAGAAAGCGACTCAACAGGCATGCCAAGTAAAATCGGAACCACGCCAAACCCTTATCACAGCTTATCTGTTTCTAGCTATGAGACCATGGATATCTAAATCATGCGCTCATCTCGCCTAGATCATTTCATTATTTTGCTCTGTCAGTTTTTTTCCACTTTTGGGCTCATGGTGCTGATTCCGATCATGCCGCTTTATATGGAAAAACTGACGGCGCATATGAGTGCTCCCACTATCTGGGCAGGTTTGGCACTCGCGGCTCCAGCTATTGGCAGTTTATTTACAGCACCAATTGTGGGTCATCTATCCGACACATTTGGCCATAAAAAAGCCTTGTTACTGTCTCTGGCTGGCTTCTGTATTTCAATACTGCTCATGGCAAGCGCCCAGCATTTATACCTATTTATTTTCGCGCGAATTTTACTCGGTTTTTGCGGTCTCTCAGTCATTTTAAATGCTTATGTTTCATATCTCTCGAATGAGCAAGAACGAGGCGCCGCTTTTGGACAACTGCAAAGTAGTGTTGCACTCGCTTGCCTATGTGGTCCCGTACTCGGCGGGATATTTATGGATCAATGGCGGGTTGAAGTATTACTTAACGCGACAGCTTTTGTTGTGATGACACTCATTGTGATCGCGTCATTTGTATTAACCAATCCCGTTAAAACCGAGGCTTCAAAAACTAAAGAGAAATCTAAGCTTCCAGCTTTCTTTGATAGAACGATTTTTTCATGGTTAAGCGCTGGCATTTTGGTTCAAGCGGGCGGCTTTGGTTTGGTGTCCTGCTTCGTTTTATACATTAGTGAAATAAGCCAAAGTACTCATTCATCGTTATCTGCTGCGAGTTTAACGGGAACCATTCATGCGCTTTCATGGGGAGCAGCCTTTATTGCTGCAACCTATTGGGGAAAAAGAAATGATGATAAAGGAGATTCTTTTAATAACTTCATTTACGCATCTTTAATTTGCGGCATCACGATTTTCGCATTGATCTGGGTTTCGAATATTTGGCTAGTTCTTGTATTACGACTCATACAAGGCTTTTGCTTTGCAGCCCTGATTCCTTCGATCTTACACACCATTTCTCTAAAAGCTGGCGCTCAAAGCCAAGGAAAAGTGATTGGTATTTCTAATAGTGCCTTTGTCTTAGGACAACTTATTGGCCCAATCACCATCACGCTCACCTACTCATTTTTCAATATTACCGCTGCACTAATCTGCACTTCACTATTTTTTATCGGTGCGGGATTAGTGGTGATTTTGAACAGATTCTTAATGGATACAATTTTAGAAGAGGCACAAGAATGAACTCAATTATTACAACAGATGCATGGTCTTATAAACTTTTCGAACAGTACCTGAATACTTTCTTTCGTGAACTCAAAGTGAATCTTGAAGAACACATTATTCCATCTCAAGACTCTCCTTTATTCACATTGTATGCAGAGCAACCAAACACACTGTATTTTGCTTATACGTTTAATTCATCTAACACGATTGTTTATGGCGCAGTTCAGCACTTATCGACCACTGGTTATCATCGATATCAGCGTGGTTTTGTTCTGCAAAATTTAAACGACAATACATTTAACTCACTCATCCACCCTAAAAAATTAGTGAAGCTCATTACAGATGAGCTGAATAGTCTATTTAAAGATAATAACCAAAATAAGAATCTGTATTCCGATATTGCCAATAGTATCGAGAATACAAAATTCTTTTTAGAAAATAAGCCTTCCCAATCAGCAACTAAAGCGTTAAGCAGTTTTCAAGCAACCGAACAAGGCATGCTATATGGACACCCTTTTCATGTGACCTCTAAAGCCAATTTAGGTTTCTCTAAAGAAGACATGAAAAAGTATAGTCCTGAGTTAGGCGCAAGTTTCCAACTCCATTACTTTGCGGTTCATTCTTCTCTAATCCAAAAACTTGTAAGTGAGACCGAACCTTCTCACCATATTGAAAATGAAGTTTTAGAAACGGCAAAAGAGCATTTGCAAGAGAACTTCACAAACTATGAGCTCATGCCAACCCACCCTTGGCAAGCTAATTTCTTACTTCAACATTCATCTTTAAAGAAACATTTAAACAGCCAAGACGTGATCTATCTGGGAGCTTTAGGTCAAACCGTATGGCCAACCTCATCCGTTCGCACCGTGTGGTTACCTCAATCGAACCTATTCTTAAAACTCTCTATTGATGTGCGAATTACCAGTTTCATTCGTAATAACCCAATGGATGAGATGGAACGCGCGATTGATGCGAGCAAAATTATTATTAATCACAAGATTAATGAGCAATATCCTGACCTTGTAATTCTGCCGGAGTTAGAGGCAAAAACAGTCAAAATCCCAGAGCTTGAAAGTTCATTTGGCATTATTTATAGAGCGGGGCTTACGCCAGAGGTATTAGAAAATACCCGAATGCTCGGTGGCTTGGTTGAAGAAAACGAAAACCATGAAATCCCGCTTTTAAGCTTTATTCAGCAAGCTGCACCGAATCAAAACTTACAATCGACCGATGCGAAAGACTTCATTACTTTCTGGTGGAAACAGTACGTTAAAGTTTCGCTTATTCCATTAGTTGAATTGTTTGCAAACAAAGGTATTAGCGTAGAAGCGCATATGCAAAACAGTCTAATGGAATTTAAAAACGGCTATCCACATCGCCTTATTCTTCGAGATATGGAAGGCATTAGCATTGTTCCAGAAATGATAGAAGACGACTCATCTATTTCTGAAGATAGTACTGTCTGGTTCTCTCAAAAAGATGCTTGGACCTTTTTAAAATATTACCTCTTAATCAACCATATTGCTCATCTCATCAGCGCAATTTCGCGAGTTACGGCCATTGAAGAATTTGAACTTTGGCAAGCCACCCGTCTTACCCTCACACAAGAAAACTTTACTGCCAAAGGCAAGCAGTACCGCGACTTATTAATTCATTCACTCACATTACCAATCAAGGCAAATATGTTAAATACGCTTTACCACAGTGGTGGCAATCCAATCTGGATTGAAGTTGAAAACCCTATTTATAAATATCGCGGCGCAGAAGCGCTTTGCCCTCTTCAACCAACACAACAAACCAATTATAAAACCCTCGCAGAAAATCGCGTGATGGGCCAATTACTAGAAGCGCTTATTTTTGAAAATACTTTTAAATACGAGTTTTCTAAAGGTCAGATCAAGTTCTATATTTCCGATACTGTTTTCTATACTTGTGCGGCTAAACGACACTTTAGTTTTAAACGAATTAAGTTAGATCCTTCAAGCTTAATCCGTTCTAATATTACGTTAGACGCTGAAACTCGCCCTAACTTAAAAACGCTACTTGCTGACCTCAAAAATATTATTGAAGCAGACCCAGTTAAATGGCAAAACTTTAATGATGAACTCAATTTAACTTACGTTAAACATGCGCAGACTTTGAGCCAAGCCCCTGCTCAACCTTTAAGAACTTTGCCGTACCTAGAACAAGAGGCACGCATCACCAACGCCCATTTATATCACCCAAGTTTTAAATCTCGTATCGGCTTCGATTTAAAAGAAAACCAAAAATATGCACCCGAGCTTTCTGAAGGTTTTACAGTCCAATGGGCGGCAACTCATAATAGTTTATGCAAACTGGTTTTAAGTGAAACCATTAACTTAGAACAGCTTTATAAACAGCATTTTTCAGAAAAAGATCTACAAGCCATTAACAATCAATTGAAAGAGCAACATGTAGATTTTAAAGATTATATTCTTACCCCAATTCACCCATGGCAGTGGGATAAAATTATTGAATTATATTATCAAGATGCAATCAGCAACCAACTGATCATTCCGTTAGATATTGAAGGTCCAACTTACTTACCACAGCAGTCGATTCGAACCTTGTCGAATATTAGTGATATTTCGGCGCTTTCTCTCAAGTTGGCAATGAACTTGGTCAATACTTCAACCTCTCGTGTATTGGCACCGCATACCGTTCAAAATGCGGCAAAAATGAGTGACTGGTTGTATAACATTGTTGAGCAGGACCATATTTTAGAGAAACAGCGTAAGCCAGTTATTTTAAGAGAGATTGGCGGTCTTTCAGTTAACCAGCCGATTGCGCTACCTGTTCAATACGGCGCACTCGCCTGCATTTGGCGCGAAAGTATTTACAGCTACTTAAAAGAAGGTGAATCGGCCACGCCAGTAACAGGTTTGATGCAACTCGATATTGACCAAAAACCTCTCATTGATGAGTGGATTCAAGAGTATGGTATCGAGTTCTGGTTAGAAAAATTACTCACCAATGCTTATCTACCAATCATGCATATTTTGTGGTGCCACGGTCTCGCTTTAGAATCACATGCGCAAAACATGGTACTGATTCATAAAAATGGCTTACCAGTTAAAGCGGCCTTGAAAGATTTCCACGATGGAATCCGTTTTAGTCGTCATCTTTTACGTGAGCCAGAGCTTTTACCTAACTTGCAAGATGCGCCAAAAGAACATGCCAAAATTAACCCGAACTCATTCTTAGAAACCCACTCTCCAAATGAGTTAAGAGACTTTACTCAAGATGCGCTGTGGTTTGTAAATCTGGCTGAGTTAGCAATTTTCTTAAATGAACATTATGACTTCGATGAAATCAAATTCTGGACCATGTTAAGAACCATCATCAATCAGCATAAAGAAGCTCATCCAGAGTTTAGCGAACGATATGAATTGTTTAACTTTACAGATGACACCATTGATATTGAACAACTCGCAAGCCGCCGTTTCCTTCCGGAAATTCGCTTAAGAGTACAAACTACACCAAACCCGCTCAGCCTTATTAAGGAAATTGAATATGAATAAGCATTCGATTTCTTTTAAGAAACGAATAGCAAATGGCGAGACGCTCTACGGAATCTTTTGTTCCGTAGCTTCGCCAATTAATGTCGAGCAACTAGCACTTGCGGGCTATGACTTTATTATTATCGACTTGGAACATACTTTATTTAGTACGTCTCAAGTCGAGACCATGATTTTAGCTGCTAGAGCCATGCCTCTTGATGTGTTTGTAAGAGTGCCGTTAAACGCGAACCATTTAGTTCTACCTCTGTTCGATGCAGGGGTAACGGGCATTGTGTTTCCGCGTATTGAAAATGCGGAGCAGGCTCAACAGGCGGTGAACTATTGCCACTATATGCCGCTTGGGCAAAGAGGACTCAACTCGACAAGGTTAAATCGATACGGCATGGATGATTTAGCGAGTTTTGTTCAACATGCAGCAAACGAAACGGTTGTCATTGCTATGATTGAAAGCTTAGAAGGACTACAACAACTAGATGAAATTTTAAAAGTAGAAGGTATTGATATTATTCTTGAAGGTGCTGCCGACCTTTCTCAATCGATGGGAATGCCGTGGCAAACTAGCCATCCAAAAGTGAAAGAAAAAGTTCAAGAGATGTATTTAAAGACTAAAAATAGTCAAAAGTATTTCTGTGCTATTCCTCGACAACCTGAAGATATTGCAGCGTGGAAACAACAATCCGTTCAGCTTTTTGTACTCGGGGATGACCGCAGCATTATACGCCGTGCCCATCAAAACCATCTAAATACCTTTAAGAGCATTTCATAACTGCTCACATCTTTTAGGGGAATAAAAGCCTATTCCCCTAATTCATTGAATAAATTTCAAATATATTATTTTAAAGCAATTAATAATATTGTTAATTACAATGATTCTCATTTATAATTCGGTCAATTTAAAATCACTCTCAGGGCGAGACAATGGGAAATAAGAAAAGTAATAAGCTTTTAACGAGGAAATCTGAAGTTAAAAATATCATTCCACTTCTTTCACTTGGTGGAGCCATTATTCTTTCAAACTCAGCATTTGCAGCTTCAACTTCTGATACCACAGAAACAGAAAAAAAGCCTGAAGCCCTTCCTACCATTACTATTGCAGCTACACGTGCAGATGAACTCTCTACCTCTGCCAAACAAGTCACCAAGTTAGATGAAAAACAAATTGAGCTTTTGAAAAATGGATCGTCTGGAAACATTGCGACTGTTTTAGCCAAAGCCGTACCGGGCCTATCGGACTCAAGCCGAACCATTACCGATTATGGTCAAACTTTACGTGGCCGTAATGCGCTTATCTTAGTCGATGGCGTTCCTATGAACCTTACACGTGATACAGCGAGAGGACTTTCAGCCATTGACCCTGAAAGTATTGCCAACATTGAAGTGATTCGTGGTAGTAACGCAATTTATGGTGGCGGCGCAGCGGGCGGTATTATTTCAATTACTACAAAAGCTGCCGGCGGTGAGCCTACGGCTAAAACGGTCGTTGGCCTACAAACACCACTTACAAATCTGCGTTCTAATGCTTTAAGTGGCGATATTCACCAATATTTCACGGGCAGTTTTAACGCTTTTGACTATGCGCTCGACTTTGGTTATCAACGTATTGGTAGCCCATACGATGCAAGTGGTGACCGTGTTGCACCTGAACCAAGTCAGGGCGACCTTTACGACTCAAATGGATATAGCATCGGTAGTAAGCTGGGTTATCACATTGATGACAACCAATATCTACAGTTTGCTGCAAATTATTATAATGCAGAGCAAGACTCAGACTATGCATCTGACCCAAGTGTAAAAAAAGCTCCAGCAGGAACTGTCCCAGCCAAAGCCATTAAAGGGCTAAAGCTCAAAGACCAAAATAAAAACGAAAACCAGATCTACAATTTGACCTATAACCATAAAGACTTTTTTGGTAATAAAGTTGATGCTCAAATTTATTACCGTGACTTCTTTACCCGTTTTTCACCGTTTGATGCTCGTGGCAATGCAAACCGCGGCAAACAAATCGACCAGATTTATCAAGAAAATAATGTACTCGGTAGCCGCTTAACTGTGACCACACCGCTTGAGTTTTTAGGCGATACCTCATTGGTTTGGGGTGGTGACTTCAGTCATGAAAAAAGCGAAATGCCTTTAGATATTTTCGACCCAAAAATTTATGATCAATCAGGTGGTCTAGAATTTGTAAAAACTGGCAAGCTCATTTATTTACCCGAACTTACCACGCAAAGTGTTGGTGGTTTTGTACAGTTAAAACACCGCTTTAATGACCAATGGTCAGCAGAAGCTGGTACACGCTATGAAGACAGCTACGCCCAAATTGATAGCTTTGTTCCATTATCACAATTAGGCAAGACTAACCCTTACACTGTTCCGGGCGGAAAAGTGAAAGCTGATGCATGGTTATACAATGCTAATGTGACTTTCTCTCCAAATGATCAAAACTCAATCTATGCATCGTTTAACCAAGGTTTCCAGTTACCTGATGTTGGTTTGATTATCCGTAATGCTGGTGAAGGTTTTAACCTTGGGTCATCATTCTTAGAGCCTGTAAAAGTAGATAACTATGAACTCGGCTGGAAAGGAAACTTCAATAACTTCTCATCAAGTTTAGCTGTATTCCACTCAACTTCTGACCTTGGTGCTGTGCAGTCTTTTAACAATGGTTTAGTACTGGCTAGAACCAAAGAAAAAGTCACTGGTGTAGAGGCAACTTTTGACTATCTTGACGATGCAAATGTTTGGGGAACTGGTGGTAGCGTTACTTGGATGAAAGGCCGTGAAAAACCTCAAAACGGTTCTGAACAAGACATGACAGGTTTCCGTATTCCCCCATTAAAACTCACAGCTTACGTTTCTTATAGTCCAACAGAAACTTGGACGAACCGCCTACAAGCAACTTACTTCGGTTCAGAAGATTATCGCTTAAATGGTGTAAATGGTTTTGGTCGCTACGATGTAAAAACATATACAACAGCAGATTTAATCAGTAGCTTTGCGCTTAACAAAAAAGACACTGTGACAATTGGTTTAGAGAATATGTTTAACCGTAAATACTATCCTCTTTATAGCCAATTATTAAGAACAAATGATAACACTAGCCATTTGGTGGCAAATGGTGCAACACTTAAAGTGACTTATAGTCATAAGTGGTAATCAAAGCTAACATAGAAGGATTCACAAAAAAGGAGATCAGCGCGATCTCCTTTTTTTATTAAAAAAATAAAGTTTTATCTTCGTTCCTTTGTAGGCTAAAAGCCGGCTGTCGGAACTCCCCTAGCTTTCCACTAGAAATTTTGTTAACTTGATTTTGTTACATATTCAAAATTATGTAGTTTTACCAATATTTTTAATGGGGCAAGTCAGAATGGACATCTCACACCGCGAAATTTACGCGCTTGTAGACATTAATAACTGTTATGTCAGTTGTGAGCGACTATTTGACCCCAAACTTATTGGCGTGCCCGTTGTCGTGCTTTCTAATAACGATGGATGTGTTGTATCACGCAGTGAAGAAGCAAAAAACATGGGTATAAAGATGGCAATCCCATGGTACCAAATTGAAGAAGAAGCTCTCCAAGCAGGCGTACACGTCTATTCAAGTAATTACACTTTATATGCTGAGATGTCTCGTCGCTTTTTTTCGGTTTTAGGTGAATTCTTCTCACCCGATGATTTAGAAGCTTATTCTATTGATGAATGCTTTATCCGTTTAACCCCTTATCTTCAATCTCTAGATATTCATTCTCATTGTGCCAAAGCAGTAGAAACCCTAGAAAAATGGTTAAGCTTACCTTGCTGTATTGGCATCGGATATTCCAAAACTCAGGCCAAGTTAGCCAATCACTATGCTAAAAAAATTAAAAGCTTTAATGGAATTTGTAATTTCACTACCTTAGATCCCCTACTGCTTGAAGACCTCATGCAACAAACTTCCGTCAAAGAAGTGTGGGGAATTGGCTACCAATTGGTCAAACAATTACGAAGCTATGAAATTTATTCATGCCTAGACTTAACTTTTGCCAATGAAAACCATCTCGCAAAAGCTTTCTCTGTGGTTATGGCACGTACTATTCGTGAGCTAAAAGGCCAATCCTGCATCCAACTTGATGATCCTGCCATCTTAACAAAACGAATTTTAGCATCACGAAGTTTCGCTCAAGCTTTATCCAGCATTGAGATTATTAAACAAGCGCTTATCTTTCATCTCAATCGTGCTCACCGGCGTTTAATGAAACAAGAACAGCTGTGTGCCTGTATTCAAGTCATGCTTTATGAAAAAACAGATAAACCACCTTATAAAAAAGCATCATCTCAAGCGATAGGTTTAACGTATGCAACAGATGACCTATGCATATTAACTAAAGCAGCCATGCAACAAATTGATGTTTTATATAAAGAAAATAAAAAGTACATTAAGATTGGAGTCTTATTTTGTGGTTTGCACGCCCGTCAACATCACATTGATGACTTATGGCAACCTCTTGAGTTGATTCAGCAAAGACAACAACTCATGAAAACCCTAAGTACAGTTCGTAATCGCTTCGGCAGTCATTATCTACAAGTCGGTTATCATTCCCGTAGTCCATCTTGGCATATGAAACAATGTCATCGTTCAAAAAACTATCTAACTCGATGGAATGAGCTACTTGTAATTGGAGAGAATTCTACAGCCGTTACACAAAATACATGAACTGTTTTTGTCAATTCAGTTTAAAATGAGCTTCATTAAATTACTTGAAATTTTGTCATTTTTTAACATTGCTAAATCATCGCAAAATTTACAATATATAAGCCGAATTTGGTATACCCTTTCTGCGACAATTAAAACAAATTATAAAAAAATTGTAGAAACATATGCCATAATAAGCAAACTTTGCAGACATCTTGCAAAGAATATTTGCAACTTTAGAGCTGGAGCAATCTGAATGAGTTCGACCATTTTGGTGATTCATGGACCGAATTTGAATTTGCTGGGAAAACGCGAACCAGAAGTATATGGTCATCTTACCTTAGGTGATATTAACCAACAACTCGTTATCCAAGCTCAAAACGCATCAATTACATTAGATACTTTTCAAAGCAATTGGGAAGGTGCCATTGTTGACCGTATTCATCAGGCACAAACCGAAGGCGTAAAACTTATTATTATTAATCCTGCGGCCCTCACCCATACTTCCGTTGCTCTACGTGATGCCCTACTCGGCGTTGCCATTCCATTTATTGAAGTACATTTGTCGAATGTCCATGCAAGAGAAGCATTTAGACATCATTCATATTTATCCGATAAAGCAATTGGCGTGATCTGTGGTCTTGGTGCAAAAGGTTATAGTTTTGCACTCGATTACGCTATTGAAAAAATTCAACCATCTAACCCAAACTAGTTTAGGAATAGTCGCCCATGGATATCCGCAAAATTAAGAAACTCATCGATTTAATGATTGAGTCTGACTTGCAAGCGATTGAAGTTAAAGAAGGTGATCAATCAATCGCTTTAACTCGCCGTAGTCCAGTCGTTGCTGCGGCTGGTGTAGCACTTCCGGCAGCTCCTGTTGCAGCAGCACCAGTAGCAAAAACACCACGTGGAGCAGTTGAAACCTCTCCAATGGTTGGCGTGTTCTACGCTGCCCCAAGCCCAGGCGAAGCACCATTTGTTAAAGTAGGTCAAACTGTATCTGCTGGTGAAACTTTGGGTATTATTGAAGCAATGAAAATCATGAACCCAATTGAAGCAACTCAAAGTGGCGTGGTTGAAGAAATTTTAGTGAAAAATGGCGATGTAATCCAATTCGGTCAACCTTTATTCCGTTATCGCGCGTAATTACCTCGGGGACGTCTATGTTGCAAAAAGTTTTAATTGCAAACCGTGGTGAAATCGCTTTACGAATTACCCGGGCTTGCAAAACATTAGGAATCAAGACTGTTGGTATCTATTCAGATGCCGATAAAGACTTGATGCATTTACGTTTTGTTGATGAAGCAGTATGTATTGGTCCCGGTGCAAGTAGTGATAGCTATTTAAACATCCCGGCAATTATTACTGCTGCAGAAATTACCGGTGCCGATGCTATTCATCCTGGCTATGGTTTTCTTTCAGAAAATGCTGAATTTGCTGAAATTGTAGAAAGTTCAGGTTTTACTTTTATTGGTCCACGTCCAGAACACATTCGCCTTATGGGGAACAAAGTTTCTGCGATTGTTGCCATGAAAAAAGCTGGTGTACCTACTGTACCTGGTTGTGACCATGCTGTAACCATCCACAATGCCCTTGCAGAAGCTAAAGAAATCGGTTTCCCGCTTATTGTTAAAGCGGCATCTGGTGGCGGTGGACGCGGTATGCGTATTGTTGAGCGTGTAGATACACTACTTGAATCAGTTCAAGCAGCTCAGCGCGATGCAGAGATGTGGTTTGGTGATGATACCGTTTACATGGAACGCTTCCTACAGAAACCTCGCCATGTTGAAGTGCAAGTTCTTGGTGATGGTAATGGCCATGCGATCCATTTATATGACCGCGACTGTTCATTACAACGTCGTCACCAAAAAGTGTTAGAAGAAGCACCTGCACCAAATCTACCAGAGCAAGCTCGAGCTGATATCTTAGAAGCATGTGTTCATGCATGTCAGTTAATGCAATATCGTGGCGCTGGTACGTTTGAATTTCTATTTGAAGATGGTGAATTCTTCTTTATCGAAATGAACACTCGTGTTCAGGTAGAACACCCTGTTACTGAAATGGTTACTGGTGTTGATATTATTGAGCAACAATTACGTATTGCAGGCGGCCTAGGACTAGAGCTTCAACAAGAAGACATCAAAGTTAATGGTCACGCAATCGAATGTCGTATCAATGCTGAAGATCCAACAACTTTCTTACCTTCACCAGGTAAAATTGAAAGTTTCTATGCGCCAGGCGGTGCTGGTATTCGTTTAGATTCTCATATCTACCCAGAATATAGCATTCCACCTTACTATGACTCTATGATTGCTAAATTGATTTCTCATGGTAAAGACCGTGAAACATCACTTGCTCGTATGCGTCAAGCCTTAGATGAAATGATCCTTACAGGAATTAAAACTAATATTCCTCTACATAAAGATCTCATTTTGCAAGATAAGAGCTTCTGTTCTCAAGCAATGGACATCCATTACCTTGAAAAGCACTTGTTAAAGCAATTGGAAGAAAAGAAGAAAGCTGAAACTGCATAATAAAAAAGCCTCTTATACGTAAGAGGCTTTTTTATATCCATTACTTTATGGTAGGACTCTACGTAAAGTCGCAAAACACTGCTCACCCTTAGCAGTTGAACAGAAGTTGATAGTATGGTCATTTTTCCACTGTACAAAATACTGAGAAACATCACCTGTTTGATCTTGTTTCTGACCTGAACAATCTACTTTATTATTATCAAATTTAATTTGCATCACTAAAGCAGCTAACTGTTCTTTAGGGTCATCAGATGGTTGATATTCATATAAGCCGTATGACCATTCTTGGCCACTTTTGATCACTACATCATTACTACTGCGGAAGTTATAATATTCCACACATTTCTTATTATTTGGAATTTCCATTCCCCATAATCCCATAATTTCAGGACGCGTAACAATACGTATAGCATTAGGATTACTTGCAGTCCGAACGGGTTGTTCGGCTGGCTGTTGAGTAGCCGTTTCTGCCACAGCTAAACCAGAACAAGCCCACAATAATCCAATAATATAAATATTTTTCATAGATTTATTAATCATTAAACGCATGAAGTTAAGTTAGCATATTTTTTGACAAAATCACTGCTCCATAACCATATAAAAACAATATTTTTCAACTGTAACGTGCTACAACAAGTCATCAAACAATTTTATATTTACTTGCTTTTTTCAATGTAAATCATTTGTTTTAGATTATCTCAAGCTTAGACAGCTGAGGAATCGACTTGTTTCGGAAGCCGCATTACAAAGCACAAACCTAACAGCACAACCACACTGGCACACATAAAGATGAGTTCACCAGAAAGAATTTTCCAGAAATGCCCAGCCAGAACACTACCAAAAGCGACACCCAGCCCCCACATGGTGCTGTAAAGAGCTTGTCCACGCCCTTGTTGTCCAGCAGAGAAGTTTTGAAAAATAACTCTCATTGCAATTAAGTGAAATAAACCAAAACTAAAAGCGTGCAAACACTGTGCAAAAAGCTGACCAACAAAGTAATGTGAAAATAGTGCAACAAGCATCCAACGTATGCTCGTCACGAGCAAACACACAACCACTAAACTACGCCACGAAAAACGTTGAAAAATCTTTGAGGCAATTGAAAACATAAAAATTTCAGCAAAAACCCCCATCGCCCATAAAAATCCAATTTCAGTCGTACTGAAATTCAAAGATTTCAGAAAGTTACTATAAAAGCTATAAAAAGGTGCATGTGAAAAAAGCAAAATAAATTCAATTGTGAAAAATGCAGCTACTGTCGGGCGCTTTAATACAGGAAGTAAAGGCTCTAACTTTTTCTGTGATGTAGGTGCACCATCCGGTTCTCGAATGGTAAAAGACCAAATAAATGCTAATGAAGCAATAATTAATAATAAAATTGGAAGCATCGAAATGGGTACTATTTCCAGAAGTGCACCAATAACAAAAACACCGACAATAAATCCAACAGATCCCCACTTACGAATTTTGCCATAAAGTTTAGCTTTTTGATCACCCAACCAAAATAAAGTAACCCCTTCAAATTGAGCTAAAATAGCATTTTGGAAGAAGCTAAAAATAAGCATGAGTAAAGCTATGGATTGAAAAGTATTTGGTACTATAAAAATAGCTAACCATATACATGATTCCATCCAAGTAGCCAGCCGCACTAACAGCATTCGCTTACCAGATTTGTCGGCAACCCATCCCCACACTAAAGGCGCAAAAAAACGAGTTACAATCGCAATTGATGATAAAATACCAATTTCCTGATAATTAAACCCTTGATCTTGAAGATATAAATTCCAATAAGGCATGAACGTACCAACAATGGAATAGTAAAAAAAGTAGAATCCGCCGAGTCTGGTTTGGATTGTAAATGGTTGGAACAAGTTGTAAACCTTAGTAGTTTCAATAGGTTAAAATTCGAGATAATTGTATATTCAAAGCATCCCAACCCCATAATTTTAACACTTTGTTTTCCAATACAAATAACTAAATTATTAATAACCAACTTCGCTTCTAAAAGCTTTTTTTATTGATAAGAAAGACTAAATGAATATAAGACAACTGTAATTTAATTTGTACAATCTGTTAACTTGTGTAAAAATACATTTAATATTCATAGGGTATTTATTCATCAGATGTTTTTTCTTATTTTTTTAATTTGTCTTTTTCTATTTTTACTTATTCTAAAACAACATTACCGTTGATCACCTTTTTACGTCTATCTTTTCTTTAAAAGCTTTTACAGTATCTTCAAATTAGAACAATTAAAAAATCAAATCTAAATCTCATGACTATTCGCATGAGCAACCCAATATAAAAACAGACTCAATATCAAATTCCAACAGATTATTAATAAGTTACTGTAACAACTATCGTATCTGAGTAATTACCAGGTGTCGTTGAAATAGCTGTACCCTGCGGAATTTTTCCATAGACATTTGTACTTTGGGCAGTGCCTGAGCCTGTTTTAGAAACACCTCCAGAACCTCCAACCGTGGTTACACCACCAGTAGTGTCCCATACCGTAGAATAAGTCGAGTTCTGATACAGCTGGTAAGGGATATATTGACTACTACCATTTGTCATACGTCTAAAGCCTCCAGCAATACGGTTAATTCCATCCCCCAAGTAAATACTATATGAGGTTCCATTGTTACACGTTGTATTCACTGCACCTTGTGCCGTGTAATCACGACTCGTCGTACCAATATCATTGATATTGCCAAAATCTACATTTGATGTGGAATCTAATTGGCACATACTCGGTACAACATAATTAGCAGTGATAGTGGCATTGCCTGAGTCCCATCCGCCTCCGCTATCTCCTTCACAGACAGTGCTAGAGCTTGCTTGCATATCCCAAAAAAGTTGAACCGTACCCGTATATGTCCCTTTAGGATAGGCAATAAGAGACCCTGTGCGGGCTGGGACTTTTACATTTACCGAGTAACTAATAATATTATTTGAAGCGACCGTTCTCACTGGACCATACCAAAAATTTGAACTTTGGTTAGTGGTAGAAGATCCAGCACCACCTACGGTTGCTGTGACGGTGTAAGGTAATGAAACGCTGTTATTAGTATTTGTAGTTCCCGTAAATACGGTTTTCATGCACATATAACCTGAAATTTCAGGAGTAGTACGCCCGCCAAGACAGCTAATCGTGCCAGAGAAGTTGATGTTTGCATCACTATTAATGGTAGCAGCCGTATAGGTATAAGTACTATTAGTTGTTCCCGTTACCGTACAAGCCGCATGTGCAGAGCTAAAAAATGCATATAATATAAAAAACAGAACAGGTGCTAAAATATACTTTATGGCCAATGAAAACTTTTCACTCTTCATCCAAAAACTATGACTCGCAGTAGTTATCGACATACATAAGACCCCAATTTTTTAGCACTGTATTGCTTATTTTCATACGCAAAATTAACTTGGCATGAGCCATGATCCAGAAGATCGACTTCAAGCTTGTTTTGTTTTAATAGGTTTTGAATAAATACTTCACCGTCATAGCCAACCACCCCATTTTGTTGCTCATTAATTCGAACCGTATAACCTGGTAATAAAGGTGAATTGTTGGCATCAACAAGTTTCACTAATCCAGAAATGACCTGATGAGCGCCGAAGTCAATCAAAGCTCCTTGGCGATAACCTACAAATGCTGTTTGGTTAGTGGATTTAACATCCCACTCTAAAGGTAAATATGATGGATCTAGATAGATATGATGAAGCTGATAAGGTCTTAAATTTGCAATTAAGAATCGACCGGTTCCATCAGTTGCTCCTAAATTTACCCCACCATTTAAAATTTGGCTTTGTGGCCCAGCATTGGTTACGACTGCGTAGCCATCTCCAATTTCATTGGCTGCAAAGACTCGTCCTGCTGCTGCAACCAATGATCCTGTCGCTGAAAGCGCAACTTGGTCGTTATCCCCAATTCGGTTGTATCGACCTGTCAGGTAAGCCGCCCGAGCACGGTAAGAGGCATAGACCGATGCATTGTTCTGATTCGCATCCTGATCACGCTCAACATAGCCTCCCCAGCCAAATGCACCAATTTGTGGATCGCTAAATCCATTTATTTCTTGTCTATAGGTTGTTTTACCACTTTCATTAGAAATACTTGTAATCGCATTGACTCGGCTAGAGGGTGTGTAGCGCAGCGCAAAGTAAATGCCATAGTCTTTTTGGTTTTCATAATCTTTATATGCTGATGCATAAAAGCCCCAGTTTTTGTTTAGACTCCCACTTAGGTTTGTAGAGAGTAATTTATAAGAATTGTCGCTATATTTGATCTGGTTATAACCCAAATAAACGCCATAGCCTGCGTAAAAATTATAGTTAATTCCTGCCCTAAAAATCTCATCAGCCAGCGCACTGTAGCTTAAATAATTTTTGGGTTCATCATCGGATTGATTATCTTTTAAATATCGAATTTGAGACACGCGGGCAAGGTCAAAGTAATTATCAAATACCTTACGGTAACTGGTATTAAACGAAATGTTCTTACTGATACGTCCTTCTAAGCCAAGCAAAGCAGAATAACCGTTTTCATCTTTATACTGGCTCGCTGCGATGTCAGCATTAATCACCCCAAAGCCAAATAGGTTCTTGGCAAAACCAGTGCCCAAGTTTGTTAGGCCATCTGTTGAAGCCTCTGCACCACCACTTAAGGTCAGTGAGTTACTGTAACCGTATCGAATCGCACCCGAAGCAAAAGTGGCATCATCATAATTGTTTGAATATAGTCCATAGTTATAGCGTGGAATACCAACATCTACTGAGAATTCATTAATGCCTTTTGCCAGAATTTTGGATGAAAAATAGTAAGCCTGTTTTGTAATGCTCTGCTGACCCGTTGCATCAGTAGTCACAAGAGTGACTTCATTACCTGAAATAAACGGGAGCTGCTTAATATCAAACGGGCCTGAAGGCACAAACCCTGAATAAATCTTTTGCTGGTTAACGTATAAATCTAAAGTCGAAGGAAGTGCAGCCGAACCTGAAAATTGCGGTAGTGCCGAGGTAACAAGATCACCTCGTTGGGTGTAAGCACTCGACCACTGGAAACCTGCCAGACGTACACTACTCCCCCAGTCAGAACTATTGGAAATAAAATCCCCTAAGGTATATATCCTGATCTTTTCAGGGTCTACGTACTGCCACTTACTTTCTAGTCGTACCCACTTTTCATGACTATAACTATTTTCATTACTACCGTTGTATAAAACGCCTGAAGAAAAGTTACCGATTGCGCTGTTAAAGATCCCTTCTGCCGAACCTGAGAAAACATTCTCGTCATTGGTTATGGTGTTATACAGACTATAGTTCAGGATAGCCGCATTTAAGGGCTTCATTTTTAGCAAATGAGGGCTGGTGATCTGCTGGCCATTTAAGTCAACTGAATAATCCGTCAACATGTTCGACGGAACTTGTAAATTTAGAGCCTGTTCATTCTCTAGATATTTAAAACGGATTCCTTTTAATTCATCAATACACACCCATTGGTTATCAGGAGTCTGCTCATCCATTTTCACCCTTAAAACTTTCAAGTCACGAGAACGAATATACAGCTTTCTATCTTGATCTTGGCGCACCGAGATCAAATCTGTTGAAATACTCGAATTAATAGAAATCTTTAAGAAAAGCTGTGTATACGCTTTATCAGAGATGAATACCTGATGAGAAGAGTTTGTAACTTCCGGAATACTTGGTAAAGCAGCATTGGTGCTATCTTGCAATGATTCAGCAAAAGCATGAATCGGCAAGTACATAACACATAAGGCACTTACGAGATATTTCATGTGTGCCTCTTTAAAGAGATGTTTGCTTACCGTTAATATTCAATGAAATATTATATTTATGATCCGTTTGAAATTTAAAATCAGGACTAATATTAAAATTTCTTGCTTTGCCAGCAAGAATATAACCATTCACCGTATTTACTTTAATGGCATAGCTTTTATTCGCTGTTGTATCAACAAGCGTTAAATTGCTTAAAAGTGCATGTCGATTTCCAACATTATTAATTATAAGAGAGGAATTATTTTGCTCTTGTTGTATTGACCAAGTAAGTTTAGTAATTGCATCTTTATTGACTACAAATAAAGGCAATGACGAACGTAGTAGTACATTAACGCCCTGATCCACTTTACGGTTATCAATCGGTTTTGGTAGTTCATCAATAATTATACGATAGGTTTGCTCACCAGAAACTGGTACTGGATTAATTCTAACTACACGTAAGTTATAAGAATCATTAGGTTGTAATTTTAAAAATGGTGGACTAACCGCAATCTCATCTGTAGGTATTAATTGATCTTGCCCAGCATTTTGGCGCCATTCAAATACACGTACCTGCAAATCACTGCTTTCATTCGACTGGTTATATAAACTAATTGAAGAAGCCGATTGATCGCTTAATATTTCAACACTTACAGGCGAAAGACGAATTGATGCAGCATTCAGCATACTAGGCAAAAATAATAATAAACTTGTAGTAACAAAGATATTTTTTCTCATGATTTGCCCAGAAAGACTTTTCTCAAATTAGGCTAGCTCTCTAAATCAAGAGCTAGCAATGACACAATAAAACTTATTAAAAATTAGTAAGTCACTGTTACTGTTACTGTGTCAACATAGCTACCAGCACTTGGTAAAGTTGAGCCAGCTGGAATACGACCATAGACGTTAACTGTTTGTGGCACACCAGTACCAGTACCGCTATAAGCAGTAGTTGCAATACCAATTGCTGTTGCACGGTTAGTGTCAGAGAAAAGGTTGTAAGGAATATATTCGTTGCTAGTTGCACCACCAATCATACGACGTTGAGTCGTTTGAGCATTTTTGCCAGCATCAAAAGCTAAAGTCCATGGCACAGTGTTGTTACATAAAACTTTAATTGCAGTACCACCTGTTGTTGTTGTGTCTGCATCTACGTTGCTCGCAAGAGAACTTAAAGTACCAAAATCTAAAACTGCGTTAGCTGTTGTACCTGTAGCTGAAGTATTCAATACACAGCTATTTGTAATTGTTGCTTTAACAGTCAAAGTACCTGTTGCAGTTGCAGCATTTGCCGCATTGATAGACATTAAACCCAAAGTAATTACTGATAAAATGAGAGACTTTTTCATGGTTAAAAACCTTTTTACATTACGCCAATAAAATTAATAGATGTAAAAACTAGCCTTCCCCATCACAATCACTAGCTTTTCTGATTGTTTTTTCAAAGCGTTATTTTTTTACTCTACTTACGGCGCATAATACAAAAAAACAACAAAAACACTAACATAACTTTCATTCTAAATATCAATTAATAATTCAACTTCTGATGAATTTCTCAATTATAAAAATTTTTATGGTTTATCACGCTTTTTATATCGATTTTCGATACTTTTATCTAACTTTTGTTAGTTTTACTAAAAAAAGTATAGATTTTCATTAGTTAAAGTTTACCATCACTTTTAGTATTTTATATTTTTTTAATTTTTGGTAAAAAAAGCATGAACAAAAAGTAAGCTACTGATTGTTCTATATATTTTAAATGAATAAGAAAAGAATATTTTATGAATAAGAAATCTAAGTAACTTATAGATACTTCCAGGATTTTTTTAAGAATTTTTAGTACTTACACAATTTCCCCCTACAAAAAGAAGTTCGTGTTAGCTTAACTATTTCTAAAAATTAAATGAAAAATCAAGCCAATAAAACCACCTCCCATAGCAAAACCCAACTGTATATAGGCTTTACCGTACCAAGCTAACTCCCTAAATTGATAATCTGCACTTTGCGACCCCATTACTAAAATATTTTTAATGTCCCAACTATGGAATCCTTTAGGTCTTTCTGCAAAAAAATCTAGAATAGGTGTAAACCCAAAAACAAAAAAAACACCCAGTAAGGGATAAACGATAAATCCAGGAAAAATAGGATTATTCTTCCTTTCCATAGAGTCGAATATTAAAGTTGCAGCAACTAATATACTTTGTACTAAAGCGACTTTTTTAAAAGTATCTAGATCAAAACCGAGATAGAACATTAAAGTTAAGAACAAAACCTCTGTGAGAAAAACAGAGCAGATTAATAATTTCCAATTCATTTCAGTCCTTAAATGATTTTTTAGAATCTTATATAATTGTAGTCATGTGTATTAAAAAAATATTTCAATTTATTTATATTAGCAAAAAATAATTAAATAGCACAACATTAATTAAATCAAAAAAAAAATACAAACAAAAAGTTATTATTAATTAAATCTAAAGCTAAATTTAATTAATTCACACACGTTTTAGAAAATCATTCAATAAAATATAATAATTAAATATTTTATAATTTATCTCACTCTAAAAGTCTTCAAATTAAAAAGTATTTATATATTTACATACTTTCTTTTAAAACATTTCTAAATTGAGTGAACCTTTGAATGGCTCTTTGTTTTCTCTTAAAACTAACAATTCCATACTTGTAGTTTCACGTGCTTATTGGCAAGGTATGTACCAGTAAAACATTAGGAATTTGTTCCAATATGGCGAGTCCAGCACAAATCATTCGACATAAATTTCTCAATACATTCTTTTCGCGCCATTCTCTCTGGTTCTTATGTATTTTTACTGCACTAAGCATCACCTGGTTTCGAACCGTATACACCCCTCACAGTATCTATTATTTTATTTCTGATACTCTCCTTAACGGGTTATGGGTGCTTACAGGTGCACTAAGTTTATTAGGCCTTTATGATGTTTTGCAGAATAAACATTCAATTCTAAGAAACTACCCAATTATGGGGCATTTCCGTTTTTTGTTTGAAGATATACGTCCAGAAATTCGCCAATACTTTATTGAAGCGGATCAAGATGCTCTACCTTTTTCTCGTATGCAAAGAAGTCTAGTTTATCAGCGTGCTAAAAATGAAAATGCAGATAAACCATTTGGTTCAATCATTGACGTTTATCAAGAAAATTATCGATTCATTGTCCATTCAATAAGCCCTTGCCCACCAGCAGATCCAAAGAGCTTTCGTATTCAGGTGGGTAATGCACAATGCCTTCAACCGTATAGTGCATCAATTATGAACATCTCTGCCATGAGCTTTGGTAGTTTAAGTGCCAACGCAATTCGTGCGTTAAATAAAGGTGCGCAGTTAGGTGGTTTCTATCATGATACTGGCGAAGGTAGTTTAAGCCCTTATCACCTAGAAAATGGCGGTGATATTGTTTGGCAAATTGCCAGCGGTTATTTTGGCTGTCGTACTTTAGATGGGAAATTTGACGAGCAAAAGTTTGCCAAGCAATCTCAATTACCACAGATCAAGATGATTGAGCTGAAGCTTTCCCAAGGCGCAAAACCAGGCCATGGTGGAATTTTACCTAAACATAAAATTACCGCAGAAATTGCTCAAATCCGTGGTGTTTCTCGCGATCATGACTGTATTTCTCCTGCAAAGCATTCTAGTTTTTCTACTCCTATTGAAATGATGCATTTCTTACAGAAATTGCGCACATTATCTGGAGGTAAACCAGTTGGTTTTAAACTGTGTATTGGTCAACCTTGGCAATTCATGAGTATTGTTAAAGCAATGCTAGAAACAAAAATTGTTCCTGACTTTATTGTCGTTGATGGGTCTGAAGGTGGTACAGGCGCAGCACCGATTGAGTTTAGCGATAATATTGGTACTCCATTACGTGAAGGCTTACGCTTTGTTCATAACACCCTTGTCGGTGCAGGGTTAAGAGATCAAGTTAAGATTGGTGCGAGTGGTAAAATCATTAGTGCATTCGATATTGCCAGTACTTTTGCGCTAGGTGCAGATTGGGTTAATTCAGCACGTGGTTTCATGTTTGCTGTTGGATGTATTCAGGCACAAAGCTGTCACACGAACCAGTGTCCTGTAGGTGTTGCAACCCAAGATAAAGACCGTCAAAAAGCAATTGATGTACCAACTAAATCAGAACGAGTATTTAATTTTCATAAAAATACATTGCATGCATTATCAGAAATGATTGCTGCGGCTGGTTTACGTCACCCTTCTGATATTAAAGCTCACCATTTGGCTCAGCGAGTAAACGACCGTGAAATTAAGAACTATGCTCAATTGCATTTTTTCTTAAAAGAAGGCGAACTTTTACAGTCTGAACTTAATAATGACGATGATAATTTTTATTATCGGATGTGGAATATGGCAGATGCCAATCACTTTTAATCTATATTAACTTGATAGATTGAGCATTACATTTAGAGTGTGATGCTCTTCTATATTTGAAATGAATATGTGATTTCCCTTTAAATTTCATTCCCCTTTTAATTTGTCTTTAATAGATTTTTCACCTAATATAAAAGTATAAATAACGTACACACTTTAATTTTATTTAATAAAAATTTTTTAATGCTTATAACAAGAAGGTATCTCATCATGTTGAAAAAAACATTCATCTCTTCTTTTGTCGCACTAGCAGTAGGTTTGAGTAGCTATGCTGTTGCTTGTACACGTGCCGTATATTTAGGCAATAACCAACATATTATTACTGCTCGCTCAATGGACTGGAAAGTTGATACGGGTACAAATTTGTGGATTATGCCAAGCGGGGTTAGTCGTGACGGTAGCGCAGGTTCCAATTCAATAAAATGGACGTCTAAATATGGAAGTGTAATTGCCACAGGCTATGAAGTTTCCACAACAGATGGAATGAATGAAGCTGGCTTGGTTGCTAATATTTTATGGTTAGTGGAGTCTCAATATCCAGATGTGAAAAAAACGGATAAGCCTTTACTCAGTATTGCGGCATGGGCTCAATATGTACTCGATAATTTCGCAACTGTCGATGAAGCAGTTAAAGCATTAGAAAAAGAACCTTACACGATTGTGACCGATAATGTCCCAGGCGAAACACGCCTCACTACCCTGCATTTATCTATTTCTGACAAAACAGGTGATAGCGCAATTATTGAATATATTGGTGGAAAACAAGTGATTCACCATAGTCGCAGCTATCAAGTCATGACTAACTCGCCTACTTTCGATAAGCAACTTGCACTTGCCGAATATTGGAAACAAATTGGTGGAACAATCATGCTCCCCGGTACAAACCGAGCATCCGATCGCTTTGCACGTGCATCTTTTTACATTAATGCAATTCCTAAAAATGATGATAGTAAACAAGCTCAAGCCTCTGTATTTAGTGTCATTCGAAATGCATCTGTTCCCTATGGACTAAATACCCAAGAAGAACCGAATATCTCTTCAACTCGCTGGCGAACTGTGGCCGATCATAAACAGATGCTTTACTTTTTCGAGTCAGCACTATCACCAAATGTATTTTGGGTTGATTTGAAAAAGATTAATTTTAAAGATGGTAAAACTCGTAGACTAGATTTAGGCCCCGATCAAAGCCATATATATGCAGGTGATGCCACTTCTTCTTTTAAAATTGCAAAACCATTTGTATTTTTAAGCCCATCTATGCGTTAATTTATGTCAAAATTTACTACACTTAACATAAATAATATTAAGCATACTCTCTTGGAATTTATATGATGAAGAAATCTCTACTCTTATTGGGTTCATGTCTACTTACAGCGGCTTGTAGCACCACACAGGTTAGTACAACAGCTCCTAAAGAGGTAAAGACAGCGGGTCAGCTAAACTGCTCACCAACTGAACTATGCCCAAGCTTGCTCGTGAAATGGAACGAGAATCAAAAAGATCAGCTTCGTGTAGATGTTCATTTAAGTAGTAGTTATAACTTTTATGATATTAACGAGTTAACATTTGATATTGATGGGAAACGATTTAACTATCAACCTGCTCAATCAACTGAAAAAACGAATGTGAGCCGATTAGTTCCTAAACATTCTACAACTTTCTTTATTATTCCAAGTAAATTCTTGCAAGAGTTTAAAAGTGCTCAAAATGTAAACGTTTTGATAAAAACGGATAAGGGAACAATCGAACGCAATATGTATAGTCCACAAAAGCAGTCTTCGGTTTATAAAAACTTTATGCAGCTTTATCAAAATTCAAAATAAAGTACAAAGATTAACTCATGCATCTATCCAATTTTTTGGATAGATGCATTATTTTTTAATAATAAAAATGTTTTGGCTTCGCATGTAAAAATGCTGGAATCAATCCCGTTAAAGCTGCACGTATATCCGCACGCTCATTAATTAATTGATGAGACCCTTCTTCTAGCATTAATAACGTTTGTAGTCTAAATTTACGACGAATAAATTCAATGTTGTAACGCCAATCAACTGTCTGATCGAGAGCACCTTGTGCAAGCCAGACAGGAATACGACAAGCTGGCCGCTCTTCCATTTCTTGCATCCATTTAGACATTGCCAAAATCCAGTCCATGCCCATCATTCGAGGTTGTAAAGGATCTTTTAAACGAATGAAACGTAAAAATTCAGGATTATGATTATTACGTCTAAAGTGTCTTGGTACTTGGCGCTTAATACGGCGAATAATGCCCAATCCAACTGGGTTATGCCACCATGCTGTTTTTGCAGGACGAATCAAAGGAGAAAGTAACAAAACTCTATCTACAATCGGATCTTGGCGTTTTTCAGCATATTCCAATAAGTGATGCATCCAGATTGCACCACCCGTACTTTGACCAATTCCTACCCAAGGTTTCGGTAACTGATCTGCATGTTTTACATATTGATAAACAGCCATCAGAACTTGTTGATAGTGATCAAAATTTTGAATACTTGCTGGTGAGCCATTGCTTAAACCATGCCCTGGTAAGTCATAGGTAATGACACTAAAGCCTTGTTCAAGAATTTCACGAATAATAGGCTGATAAATACCACTATGCTCAAGATAGCCATGTAATAAGCAGACAGTACCTTGTATTTTTTCTATTTTAGGCTTGAAAACTTGCACATGTAATCGGAATAAAGGCATTTGAACATAGCCCTGCCAATGATCACATTCAAGTAAATGCAAACCATACAACTTACGGTAAGCCAGTAAATCTCGAGACGGTTCTTCTAATGTATTTAAATTAAGTGGACTTAAAACCTGTGGCGTAAGATCACGGTTAGGAACCGGCAAATCTAATTGTTTTAATACGGCAGGATTGAGAAATGGGATATCTGACATTAAGGTACCTCTCGACAATCACTTGAGCCAAACAACATGTCGCGAATTGTCGCAAGTAATTCATAATTTGCACGACGGCTATGATCGTAATTTTGCACACTTGGTTGCCAGCGTGTCAGTGGTGTTGGCATTGGAGCCACAACAGGAATGGTTTCAATACCATTTAAAGCAAATAGTCGACGAGTACGCGGCATATGGTATTCATCTGTAACCAACATGACCGTCGGTG
Source organism: Acinetobacter oleivorans DR1 (assembly GCF_000196795.1). Classification (NCBI taxonomy): domain Bacteria; kingdom Pseudomonadati; phylum Pseudomonadota; class Gammaproteobacteria; order Moraxellales; family Moraxellaceae; genus Acinetobacter; species Acinetobacter oleivorans. The sequence continues at coordinate 1,524,550 of NC_014259.1, read as the reverse complement.
CTCCACCCTTTTTCTGAAGCAAGAGAGAACTGAATCTTGTATTCTCACAAGTATTCATACTACGTTTTTCTAGTAACTTTGCATCAACTCCGCGCTCTTTTAACCAAGCTTGCATATAAGGTGCTTCAACACCGCTAAGTACAATAGGAAGCTGATTTTGTTTTTCAACTTCTAAGGTTTTTTCCAGTCTCAAGCGTGTATAACCATTAACTACAATATCTTTTCCATTTTTATCAAGAGTCAAACCACCACCTAAAACAACAATTGCATAAGGTTGTGATAACTTTTTAGCTGGAGCTGGTAAAGGATTTTTACGAACATACTCGATTTTCTGTTCAGGTTCGCTAACAGCTTTTTGATGTTCTGGCACTACAGGTTTTCGTGCTAAAAACTCGGTATATTGCTCTGTAAGGGCCTTATTTTCTGAACTATTAATAAAGAGTGCTTCATCAATTGGGCTACTTGCTTCATCAGCAGCATCAATTTCTGAGTTTTTCACGACTAAAGGAACCGTTACAGAAGCGGCCGCCTCTGAATCTTGTTCCTTTTCTTCTAAAAGAATAATTTGCTGCAAAGCCTTATAGTTTTCTTGAAGATAAGTCAGATCTGTTGTCTTTTTTTCACGTAAAGCTTTTTCAGTCAGCTTTAAATATGCTTGACGAGCAATCCATAGATTTGAACCCGGCTCTAAATTATCATGTTCACTTAATGCAGCCTGTCTCTGACTTTCAGCGGCGACTTGATTCACATCAACCGGTACAAAATAATTAAGTCCAGCTACAATTAATTTTGAATAAAACGGCGAATATAAAAAAACCACGAAACAGCCTAATAGTACAAATAGCACGGTGACTACTTGTACTAAACGTACCATTAAGTGTACTTTTGGCATAAAACTATTCCGTATGATTTTCAATTAAACCTAAACTGTTATAAAGCACAGGCTCTGGTTCTAACATAATATGGAAACGCTGATCAACATCATGTTGTACAGCCTGATAAGTTTTCTTTACATCAGTAAGAGATGCATTGGCATAATTCACCAAAACTAATGCCTGTTTATGAAACATCCCCACCATATCGAGTTGCTTCCCTTTCCAACCCGCCTGATCAATTAACCATCCTGCTGCAATTTTAACGTTTCCACTGGCTTGAGGATAATGTGGAATTGTTGAGAATTGTGTGATTAGACGTTCAAATTCTTGAGAATTAACAATCGGATTTTTAAAGAAACTACCTACATTTGGATACTCTTTTGGATCAGGGAGTTTACTTTGGCGAATATGGATCACTTGATTTTGTAAGTTCTCAGCAGTCTGATTGTCTCCCACTGCTTGCTTCAAATCACCATAGTTAAGTTTTAAATGTAGCTGTTTAAGTAATTTAAAAGTGACATGCGTGATGATGTAACGGTTCGGATCATCTTTAAAAATACTATGACGGTAAGCAAAATGGCATTCGGCTGCTAAAATTGTCTGAGTTTCTTTCAATTTACGGTCATACACTTGTACCGACTCAATAAACTCACCAACCTCAACACCATAAGCACCAATGTTTTGTACAGGTGACGCACCTACTAAGCCTGGAATAAGCGCTAGATTCTGCAAACCAAACCAATTTTGCTGAGTGCTATATAAAACAAAATCGTGCCAGACTTGACCTGCACCTACTTTAACCCGAACGAAATCATGATCTTCAGATAATACTTCAATTCCTTGAATATCAAGATGAATCACTAAAGCATTGATCTGCTGCGGCAACAACATGTTACTACCGCCCGATAACACAAGTACATTTAAATGATGCTGCTTAGCAAAATCCAAAGCTTCTTCAATATCCTGAATATTACCGACTTTTGTGTAATGTGAAGCTGTTGCATCTAAACTTAATGTATTGAATGGCTTAAGCTGTACCTGATTTTGAATTTGCATTGTGTTGAAAAACCTATTCTTAAACATTCAATTGTTTTTTTAAAATATTAACCCACGCCAAACTACTAGACTCGCATTGGTCAAGTACGCGCTCGAAGCCATCAGCACCACCATAATAAGGATCAGGTAAAGCTTGTTGTAGATATTGAGGATCATGCTCACTCATTAAAGCTACTTTTGCACGAATTTGATGAGTACCAAACTGAGAAACCGCACTTTGTAGCATGTCATGAATATCATCAAAGTTTTGGTGATCCATTGCCAAAATCAAATCAAACTCTAAAAAGTCTTGTGTTGAAAGCTGCCTTGCACGTAAAGACGACAAGTCATAACCTCTTTTTTTAGCGTGCAACTGACTACGCTGATCAGGTGCTTTATTTGGATGATAATTACTCGTTCCAGCTGAATCGACAATGACATTAAGTTGATGTGCATCACAATAATGTCTGAAAACCACTTCAGCCGTGGGAGAACGGCAAATGTTTCCTAAACAGACGCATAACACCTTATATTGTGTTTCCATTAGAAACTACTTCCAAGCATTTGAATTAAATAGAAATAAATATGGAGCATGTAAAACCCTGACAGAACTATAAATTATTGTCAGAATCGAATTGACCATTGTGACGTGTTGCATTTTGTCAAAACTCACATGGCTTGAAAAGGAAAATAATGTTTATCAATAGATTAAAAGTTGATAAATCAGCCGACAAAGTAGCTGACTTTCTAATTTTGAATAAAACAATAAAGCCCTCCGAAGAGAGCTTTTACAGCAAAGCAGACACTTACATTATTAATAATTATATGAGCTTTACCTCTTAAAACAGGTTAGCAAATACTTAACTTGCAACTTATGATTTACTAATACGTAAAAGAACCAAAATAATCATTTAACTGTACTAATTAACTCAATCATTTCCTTCGTTGGCCTTAAGCTACCTAATTGCCACTGTTCAGGTGGATGTTCATCAATTCGAATCCAGACATGCTCTTGAAAAGCTGGATTTCCCTTTCCTTCTATCTCTACAAATAAATCTGTTATTCGTTTAAAAAGCTCGGCTTTACTATCTTTATCTAGTAAACCCTCTATAGTTTGTATATTTATAAATGGCATAATGCTACCTGAATTAAGTCTAGGTCTAAATTATAGACTCATGTTAATTGGAGCTCCATAGAATGTCAAATATTATTCCAGATCATAGATTTTCAGTAGATGTATGTGGAATCTTCAAAATTGCTGAGATATTGAACGATAGTTGGACGATCCTATTGTTGAGAGAAGCTTTTTACGGCGTAACGAAATTTAATGATTTTCTAGAAAATACAGGTATATCGAAGCAAATTTTATCTAATCGTCTAAAACACCTCATTCAATTAGAAATATTTGAACTATCAATTTATAAAGAAGTGGGTGTACGAGAACGTAAAGAATACTTACTCACCAAAAAAGGTAAAAGTCTAAATATTGTTTTGCTTGCCATGCTTGAATCTGGTAGTAATTTTATTGAAGCAGATAAAGATGTCGTGAAAGTTTTTAAGAAGAATTCAGATGATCAACTCAAATTAAAGCTTGTTGATTCATCTAATCAAGTCATAGATCTTAATAATCTGGTATTGAAACTCATTCCTCGCAGAAATAAGGAATAATTTGTTCTGTTCATCTCACTTTCGTTTAACTGTAAAAAAGCCACTCGAAAGTGGCTGATGAGAATTTTTTTAAATTTAACAAACTTTTTACAAAGCTACTCCACAAATATCTTTGGTGCCAGTAGGATAAGTTTGTGTAATTTTTGATTGATCAATTAGAAACTCAATCGAAACATCTTTATTCGCATCAGTTGCTGCTAAATCATAAAAATTAGAGGTTAATGAAAAATACAAGTTATCTAGTTTGGATGGGAAAGTAGCAAAATATCCTTTGTTAACCCCATTAAAAACTAAACCAACTTGATTAGAGTTCTGATTAATATAGATACCAATTTTTTGGTAGCCATCGGAAGTACTTTCCGGAGCTAAGTTAAAAAGATCAGAAACTACCGCGCTATCATTTGAAGTCGTTTTAATATAAAAGTTATTAACCGTAGGCCCATGTTGGTACGCAACTATAAAATTCACAGCTTTACCATTCTGCATAATACCTGCTGCTAGAGCTGGGAAAATATTTACATACCCTGTATTACCTAACGTAGGAACTTTAATTTTATATTCAAACGCTACAATTCCAGAAGTTGGTATTACTTTATCCCCTCTGGTGTATAACATAGCAGATGAATCATTTGCTGCTAGAAATCGTGAAAGGTAATCTTGACTATAAGCCGAATAAATGGGACTTTGCTGAGATGTCTTATAAGAAAAATTATTTCCTGTAATAGTTGGAAACTTCTGAATAGAAGGATTACCTAAAGATTGCAATTGAGTTAGTGTCGCATCAAAGTTATAAGTACATTCTGCAAAAGTACTCCCTACTCCACCAAAGCTCATTATTGTCGCTAGTATTATCTTTTTCACATCATTATCCTGTTTTTATTTTGAACACTTAGTATAAACAAGTGGGTAAATATTTTTATAAAATCCGATAAGTGACAAACATACGGGTAGTTAACTATTTTGAATAACATCTTTGATTTTCTAATTAATTCATTAATTATTTTGCTTTACTATTCATCTATGATAATTAAGGATTTAATGTGTTAAGAGTCCGCATTAATTAAAACAAATGCTACCGTAATCATAATTGCAAGCCCATAATTCTTTAAATGCCAGTAATACAACTTATCAAACTAGTTTTTATTGATATATTCAGAAAACCTAAATAAAAAACTGATTTTTCAGAGCTTATATAGTTTTTAGTTAGTAATCTATTTTATCTTATATTTTCTAGAGAAAAGCCCAAATATTATGGGCTTTTAAGCAAAATGAAGACAAAAATCATTTATTTTTAAAAAGTTTATCAGTCATAGTTCTATCAATCTTGCTACGGTGCCCATTCTCAAAATATCGATCGACATGGCATAGTTTTGTCTTGGTATCACAGAACACACCATTTGAGAGTGTAAATGCTGAAGTATCAAAATCGCCTTGAGAGAATGCTCTGTTGGCTTTATGAGTTCCTAAGTATTTGGCTGTAAGTTTTTTAGATATACCCTTCTTGTCAGCACAAATATATTTATCACAAATTACACCTTTTTTAGGTGAATAGACGCTAGAGCTAGTTTTAGCCATTACTGCGGAGCTCAGCATGAAGCAAGTGCATCCAATAACACTAAGTAAAGTTTTAGAAATTTTCACTTTTTGAACCGAATAAAATTATAAATTGTTAAGACATTATATGTATTAGCAGCCTTCAGGAAAATCTACAGCCCCCTATAAATAACAAAAAGCCCACCTTTCGATGATCTTTTAAATTACTTACATGATCTCCATCTATCGTCTGACTCTGACCGCATGAAAGTAGTGACTATCTCATATAACACTCGACATAATAGCCTCAGAACTACTTTATTTTAAGGTGTCTTATGCTAAGTTATTTGAAGATTGAATCTTATAGAACCATTCAACAATAATTTTCAAAAAAAGGAAATAATGTATATGAGCCATTTTCAATTTCAAACCGTTCCAAATATCATCTCTGGCTTAGGCTCTATACAAGAATTACAAAATGTTTTGTCTTCAAAAGCTTACCGTAAGCTATTGCTAGTCACAGATGCAGGTATGGTCAAAAATCAATTGCACCTGCCAATTCTTCAAATTTTAGATAACCTCAACATTGAATATGTCATTTATGCAGATGTTCAGGCTGACCCACCAGAACAAGTTGTTTTAGATGCAGCCAATTATGCAAAACAGCAAAATGTAGATGCCATCATTGGTTTTGGTGGAGGCAGTTCTTTAGATGTTGCAAAAGTTATTGCTTTACTCGCCCACCCTGACCAAACTCAAAGTTTGCAAGAGATGTACGGCGTAAACCAAGTAACCACTGCTCGCCTACCACTTATTTTGATTCCAACGACAGCTGGTACAGGTTCTGAAGTAACGCCTATTTCAATTGTGACTACTGGCGAGACAACAAAAATGGGGATTGTCTCTCCAATACTGTACGCCGATATAGCAATTCTTGATGCTACTTTTACTCAAAACCTTCCAGCACATATTACCGCTGCAACAGGTATCGATGCGATGGTACATGCTATTGAGGCATATACCTCTAAACACAAGAAGAATATATACACCGATATTTTAGCTAAGTATGCTTTGAAGTTGTTAAATCATAACTTACCGAAAGTTCTTAAAGATGGTAATGATTTAGAAGCACGTCAGAACATGCTGTTCGGCTCAATGCTCGCAGGTCAAGCGTTTGCAAACTCACCTGTTGCCGCTGTACATGCTTTAGCTTACCCACTGGGCGGTCATTTTCATTTGTCACATGGACATACCAATGCCTTAGTGTTGGTTGAAGTATTAAAATTTAATGCGCCCAATGCAAAAAAATACTATGCAGAGCTTATGCAATGGCTCGATCCATATAGCAATGGGAGCACTGATGGCTTGTGTGATCTGTTTATTGACCATATGCAGAACCACTTGGACCGTAGTGGTTTAACTTTAAAACTTAGAGATTTGGGTATTGATGAGTCGAGCTTACCTCGGCTTGCACAAGATGCCATGTTACAAACTCGCTTGCTACAAAATAACCCACGTGACATGACAGAAGCCGCTGCTTTAGCAATTTATCAGGCGATTCATTAATGACTAAACCCGTTTTAAAAACCCGAGATCAATTTAAGTTCTTTTTAGATATTCAAACGCGTTGGGCAGATAATGACATCTATGGTCATGTGAATAATGTGACTTACTATAGCTACTTCGATACAGCAGCCAATGCATTGCTCATTCAGAAAACAGGTTTTGATATTCATGAAGCAAAGTCAATTGGGTTAGTGGTTGATTCAGCTTGTAGCTTTTTACAAGAGTTATCATTTCCAGAAATTATTCAGGTAGGTGTGGCGATTGGTAAAATTGGTACGACTTCACTACGTTATGAATTGGCAATCTTTAAACAAGGTCAAGATCAAGCCTCAGCTCAAGGGCATTTTGTGCATGTGTTTGTTGATCGCGAAACGCGTAAGACTGTTCCAATTTCTGAGTCAGTTCGTGAAGCTTTAAAAAGTTATTTATTATAAAAAATGGGGCAAAAGAAAATGATCTGTTCTTTTTGCCCACCTAAACTTACATCATTGCAGGATCACTAAAAGAATCTTCACCCGTTTCAACTCGGCCCGCAAAACGTCGGTAATAGTACGGATCACTCTGACTCGTGATTTCAAAATCATACCAATGTCCCACGTCAGCCAAAGTCCAGTGTTGCTTAACAACCTGCCCCGCTTTTACGGTAAATTGTAACGGCGCATCTTGTCGATATGCACAAGGTTTTACCGTCAAAAGTGCGTCCTTGGTTCCTTCATTCATGAGTTCTACGTAAACATCACCGTTAGCAATGTCATAGCACACTCGAATTTCAGGTTTAACGCCACTATCAACAATACGTTGAGTATCGCCTTTAAAATGACGATGGTAGCCATTTGGGCCAAGTACCCATAAGTCGTAACGGCCCAAGTTATCTTTTAAAGCATCCCATTCGTCATCTAGAGTTTTATTCGGCTCGACAATATAACGCTTTGGAATAAGGTCTAGATTAAGTTTGTCATACACATGGAAAACCGCCGCTTGATGACCTGTATTAGAGAAAATCAATTGCACTTTACCATCGGCTTTACAGCGCGCGCTGGTGTGCAGTTCGTAAGGTAGCGCACGCGACAGACGTATGCCACTTTGCTGAATCGGTAACTTAATATCAGTAGGTACAGGAACAGCTGGTAAAGCTTCTTGATTTTCTCTTAGCTCATCGGCCTGCAAACGTGTCTGTTTCCCGTTGAGCTGCGGTAAAACATCTGCATTTGGTGTTTTAAAGTTAAATGCACTGGTTAAATCACCACACACTGCACGACGGTATGGACTGATATTCGGCTCTTTTACACCGAAACGTTTTTCTAAAAACATGAGCACAGACGTATGGTCAAAAACTTGCGAGTTCACCCAACCACCACGGCTCCATGGTGAAATCACATATAACGGAACACGAGGACCCGGACCATAAACTCGTCCATCAGGTGTAGGCTGAGAATGACTTCCTTCAGGCGCAGCGTGGTCAAAATACTCATCCTGCATATCTGCACTACTTAATGTCGATTTGCCAGCGTATTGGCCATTTTTGAGTCGAGATGGTGCTGATGGTGACGGTACATGATCAAAGTAACCATCATTTTCATCGAAATTGATAATGAGTGCTGTTTTACTCCAAACCTCTGGTACAGCAGTTAAAGCATCAATAATTTCTTGAATAAACCATGCCCCTTGGACAGGACTTGAAGGATCAGGATGTTCACAATAAATTGATGGTGCATTAATCCAAGACACTTGAGGTAACTTCCCTTCACGAATGTCGCGTTTAAAAGCGTCAAGATATTCTTCTGGTTTATTGCCCGGCAATGTATTTGCAATGCCTTTATAGAGTGGATTTTTGGCATTATCCGTTGCAGCATCATAGGCTTTATACGGTAGTTTTTGACCCGTATCCGCATAAGGTTTATTCGGTTCGCCGCCACTTGCAACCGGATAACCAGAAGCAATGTTCGCCTTTCTAAATGAACGAAATGCCCCAAGCATGTTATCGCCCCATTCATCCGGCATATTTTGATAACAAATCCAGTTTACCCCTGCTTCTTCTAAACGCTCCGCATAAGTCTTCCATGTATAACCGCGATCTGCCGTAGCTGGATTACCATCAATCCAGTCCCACTCATTGTTTACAAATGAACGCTTGGTCGGTGTTGCACCATTTGTACCCGTTAAATGATAAGAACGGTTTGCATCTGTTCCAGTGTGCATAGAGCAATGGTAGGCATCACAAATCGTAAAGGCGTTCGCAAGTGCAAACTGATATGGAATTTCTTTTTCTTTAAAATAACCCATGGATATATCAGTTTTATGGGCTGGCCAATTCGCCATACGCCCATTGTCCCAAGCCAGCTGACTGTCATTCCACGTATGCGGCGTACCATCTGCACGCTGCGCATTATTGGCTGTACCATCTAAGTGAAAAGGCGTTAAAACTTGCCCATTACTTCTAAGCTGCTCCCAGACACGGCGACCACTTGGTAGAGGAATTGTAAAACGGTCAGCAAAACCTCGAACACCTTTTAACGTTCCAAAGTAATGATCAAAAGATCGGTTTTCCTGCATTAAAATAATAACGTGTTCAACATCCTGAATGGTGCCAGTTTTATTGTTTGCAGGTATTGCTAAAGCTTTTTGAATACTAGATGGGAACGCTGCCAATGCCGCTGCACCAAAACCCATATTTAAAGAATAATTTAAAAATTTACGACGTGTAATCATGATCAGGTTCTTTTTATTATTTAAGTTTATGGAGCACAGCGCATTACAGGCTTTTTACCTGTTTCTGGTGTACTTGAATTATCATTTGCTGAGTCGTTACAACCACTCAGCAGAATCGCGCCGATTAATAAAAAATATGAATATTTAAAACAATTTATTCCAGTGCATTGCCTTTTCATTGCTATGTACAATCCATTTAAAATCTAAAATGGCTAACATAGAAAAGTACAATGACAGTGACATGACCCAAATATTTCAATCCAGTGAAAAATATGAAAAGTCTATTATTTTCATATTCTGCACCAGATCAAAATCAGATGAATTTAAGGCTTTAATTGAATATTTTGTAGTTCGCCATCAAAAGTTTCTATGAGACTCTTAATAACTGGCTGTTGCTGTAACAGCTCGGCTGCTCGGTGAAAAGCTTTTTCTTTACGCGCACTTTGAATGGTATATGGTGTAGATGTATTCAAAGCACCATATTCAACTGTAAATTGAGTATTCGGCCATTGCTCATTTAATGCATCAATAAGGCCTTGCTGCAATTGGGTCAGCATATTTTCATATTCTTGAGGAATATGGAAAATAGTATTGCCGCCAATTTCACCAGTCATCACACCATGCTGCGCAAGTTCTTGAACAGCGGGTGAAAGTTGACTATTTCTAAACCAATATTCCCACTTTTCAAGTGACCACTCACCTTCTAAAACTTGAGGAGCCAGCTTCAAGATATCTTGAGGCATCAGCTGCCCGTTATCAGTTTCGCTAGACTCTTTCACAACTGCAACTGTTTCTGTTTGAACCATTACTTCGGCTTGTACAAATGACTGTTGTTCAATAACAGGTTCAGAAGACAAATCAGGAGTTATAGGCGCATCTTGATCAAGGGAAAATTCAGCGCTAGATGTCTCAAACAAACCTTGAGGCTCAGCAGAAAAAGCTGATTCTGGTTCAATTTGTTTTGCTTGGGTTTCTGCCTGAACTTGTACAAACTTTTGTTCTGGTAACGGAATGAAATCTTCTTCCAGAACACTAACAGTCTCGTGAACAACTGCTGACTCAAGTCCAATCAACTCATGATGATTTGGATCAAATACCATTAAATCCTGATTAGACTGAGGTTCAGGTTCAGGTTCAGGTTCAGGTTCAGGTTCAGGTTCAGGTTCAGGTTCAGGTTCAGGTTCAGGTTCAGGTTCAGGTTCAGGTTCAGGTTCAGGTTCAGGTTCAGGTTCAGGTTCAGGTTCAGGTTCAACCATAACGGGTTGACTAATAACTTCAACAGGCTGAACAGCACTTACAGGAGCAATATCTTGAACTTGTTGCTGTACTTGGTGATTCATCACTGCTTGTCCATTTTGTTGAACAGGCTCTGATACTAAAATTTCATTTGGCGCTAAAGGACGGAATGCTAATAAACGTAAAACGCACATTTCAAAACCTTGCTCTTGCGTCACGGCAAGTTGCAAGTCTGAACGACCTTTACATGCGATTTGGTAATAAAGCTGCAAATCTTGAGCAGAAATCAGCTTAGACAGTTGCATGATTTTGCGATTGATTTCATCGCTATATTTCAAACTCAAATCAGGTAGATATTGCAAAATTGCCAATTCATGCAATGTCGAAATCAACTGATCAAGCACCAGTGAAACATCTAACGCTTGATGTCTAAATTGCAATAAAAGCTGACTAACTTTCTCACGTTGGTTCTGATGAATCGCTAAAATCAAATCATAAATAATTGTACGATCAATCAAGCCAAGCATTTCTTTAACATCTTGATGATGTACAGAACCTTGACCATAAGCAATGGCTTGGTCAGTTAAAGATAATGCATCACGTAATGAACCTTGAGCAGATTCAGCAATTTGCCAAATTGCATCCTGATCGGCATTAATTTGCTCTTTTTCAAGAATAGCGCCAAGGTGCCTGGTAATTTCATCGACAGCTAAAGGTCGTAGAGTAAATTGCAAACAACGTGAAATGACCGTAATTGGTAACTTTTGTGGGTCAGTCGTAGCAAACAGAAACTTAACGTGTTCTGGTGGTTCTTCTAGTGTTTTTAATAACGCATTAAAAGAATGCGTAGAAAGCATATGCACTTCGTCAATCAGGTAAACTTTAAAACGACCTTGCGTTGGCGCATAAGGAACGTTGTCTAAAAGTTCACGTGTATCTTCTACTTTTGTTCTTGAAGCAGCATCGATTTCGATCAGGTCAATAAAGCGACCTTCATTTACCGCTTTACACGTTGCACAGACTTCACACGGCGTTGAAGTCACACCTGTTTCGCAGTTCAAACACTTGGCTAAAATACGTGCAATTGTAGTTTTACCTACACCACGCGTTCCTGTAAATAAATAAGCATGGTGCAGACGACCGCGTTCCAATGCACTACTTAATGCACGAGAAACATGGTTTTGCCCCACTAACTCATTGAAATTACGTGGACGGTATTTTCTAGCAAGTACTTGATACATGTATGCTCCTTTTTACAGGCATAAGCATACTTTGTTTTTAAAAGAGTGTGAACGCATAAAGCTCATATCCGTACAGATAAACTGCGAACTGACTTCTTTTCTCTACCAGAACCATTTATTTGTCTAAGGATGATCATGATGTAGCTCTTGATCAGTTACACCTTCATCCATGGTTTGGACCAGCCCTACACCATCCTTAATTTCAGCCGAATAATTTCCTTTCTCAGTAAAAATCTGCATGATCGTATAATGGTCTTTTTGACTTTGAGTAATGGTAAAGAAATTCTGATTTGGATCGCCCTGATCAAATTTTCCAGTCCACCGAACAATATCTTGGTCAACAGGTTCGATCTCTACAATTTTCCCTGTGCGATTAATGCTATATTCCAACATTTGAAACTTAACAGTGTCACCCACTTTTTTAAGTTCAATCACATTTGGATCATATTTAATGATCATACCTTTAGCATTTTTAAGTAGCGGAAAATTAACATTAGAAGGAAGCTGATCTTTTTCTATTTCATTAAAAACAATCTGTTGCTGAGACAACTTTTCCTTTTCTGATGGACTCAAATTCAGCATATTTTGACGAGCAAATTCATTCTGACGATCTGCCACTTTTGGCCCAGACTCTTGTCGACTTTCTAAAGGCGACGTTAAAGCAGAAGAGCTTTGCTGTGAAAAAGCAAACCAGATTAAAACTGCTAACGCCACACAAGCGATAGCAGTTCCTATTAACAATTTATTTTTCTTCATTATTTACAGCTAAAAATAGAGATTAGTTATATAGAGAAATTTTCTGTGCGTTCAGGTTAATGACGCTGACAGCATCAATTTTTCCTTCTTCCCCTAAACGTACACCATATTTAGGGTTGTATAGGTATGGACTCGAATAAAAATTAATATTATTGCCACCCATTGCGGTGCTTCCTAACGGATGAGCAAAGCCTGAGCCAATATTGGTTGAACCATTATGGTACAGACCAAGATTGTGCCCGACTTCATGGCGCATAGCGGCAAAAGAACAACCCGCAATATCATTTGCACCAATCATATTATATGCAGAAGCATTGATCCAAGCCCAACCACAGCCACCGTCACCAGGTTCATTACCTTGATAATAAACACCGTCTGCCAATACACGTTTTCGCTCATTTTGTACCGTCGTGTCATCTCGTCCAGTCGAAATTGCTTCTTTTAAAGTAGTAGCAGGGATTTTATAAGTTAAATAGCCCACATCTCTTAAGTAAAAACGTGCATTCGAATTTTCAGCAGTTAAATTTGTTAAATTTACGCCTTCAATCATTCTAAGTTTTGCAGCGCTCTCACCTAAAATTGTATTTACTTCTGGACTAGAAACTAACAACATATCAATTGTATAACTATCTACTGTCCAACCTTGAGCGGTGTAAATAAAACGGCGATTTTCACCATTTTTAATTGCAGTAGATAAGCCATTAGCGGCATTAATATAGGTGTCTGCCGACGCATTCGACACAATAACCACCTTATCCCCGACTTGAGCTTTAGCGGGTAGCTGCAAGGTTGGCTGCCAATTTGATGTAGACAGTTTCACCTTTAAAGTGGGCTGAGTCATATTCGGTAAAGTTGTAGGGATTGTTGCCGATGAATCAATCACCTTTGTTGGTGAAGAGATCAGCTGCCAATATCCTTTGTCGCTTACATACATAAACTCATATTGATCGCCTGTTTTAAGCGTTAAAGTCGCTTGGCTATTAATATTGGTGTTATTAATTTTTGCAGACCAAGTCGCTGTAGACTTGATAATAATTCTATCTCGATCACTTGCAGTGGTAGGCAAAGTGAAATTGGAAACCCAATTTCCATCTCCAAATGCAATTTCGGTAAGTGGACTACTTACCGCGGCTAAAGATGTTCCGATTTGCTGAACATTTAGCTTCTGAGGTTTTATATATTCTGGCACCCATTTTCCTAAAGCAGAATAATATTTAAACCAATATTCAGATCCATTTTTTAATGTAAAACTGCTCGGGAAAAGTAAATTTGTTTTATCAATATCCGAATTTGCACTTGCTGTAGAAGCAACTTGTACGGTTGTTCCGTCACGTACGTCACTTGGTAAAGCAATGGTTTGTGCCCATTTGTCATTTTGAATGAGTACTTTTTGCATTGATGCGGTTGTTAAAGGTACAACCTCATAGTTAGTACCATTGGTAGGACTAACCGTCGCTAACTGAGCAATCCATTTATTTTGACTGCTATTAAAGATGAATTGATAAACATCCCCACTATTTATCTTCAATACTTCTAACGGAATATTCGTATTAGAAGTATCTAAATAACTACTATAGGCGGCACTAGAACGAATTGTAATTTTGTCCGAATTATTAGCACTTGCCGGTAAAGAGAGATTTTTGACCCAATTCCCATTTGCTAAAGAAAATTCTAAATCTGAATAACCAGATGGTATTGATCCACTATTATTATTCTGATTTGGTGAAAGTACAGTTGCGGCATACACAAGTGAAGACGCAACAATTGCTCCAATAATAAGTGATGTTTTTAATTTAAAATTCACAGCGGCCTCTTTTATTTGTTTTTAGATTTTCGAATAGCAGGTTAACAAACCATTTTTTCACAGTCAATTTTCGATCAATCAATTTTTCATTAAATTTCAATTACATGAATATTTAATCATTTTGAAATAAAAACATGAAATTTATTAAAGAATGGGTTGTTTATGAGAATTAAATAACTAAATTTATTATAAAGAAAATATTAAAAAAGACATTTGAGGGTAAAAAGAAAGATAAATCTCTCTTTTTACCCTTTATTTTAGTTTACTTTCTTTGGAAAGCTAAACCAGACAAATACAGTTAAAAGGAAGAAACAAATGGCGGAGATTGTAAGCACCCAACTATGCGCATAGCTAAAAGCTTGCTGAGCAACTGCAATTAATTGCCCTCCCAAAGGGCTTTCAAGGTTAGAAGCTAATTGCATGGTTTCGCCAATCGATATACTCGCTTTTTCAATTAAGTTCGACGGAAGCTCTGCTGGTAAAATAATTGAGCGACTATAAAACCAAGACAACATTAACCCGAAAATAGCGACACCTAAACCAGCACCAAGCTCATAGGCCATACCTTCAATCGCACCTGCTGCACTTGCCTTTTGAGGTGGGACGGATGACATAATCGCAGCAGTTGAAGCCAGTAATGCAATCTCAATGCTAAAGCCTAAAAAGACCATACACGTCCACGCTAAAAAGTGATCAGTCGAAAAGTTAAGCTGGGCAAGCCCCCATAGACTAAATCCACTTATTAAAATACCAACAGTAGATACAAGTCTAAGCCCCCATTTATTTAAACAAATTCCTGCTAATGGACCACCTAAACTAATCGCAATCATGAATGGAATAATAAACATGGCTGCCTGTAATGGAGAAAACCCATGCACAAACTGCAACTCTTGAGACAAGAGTAATTCAAACCCAACCAAAGCAATCATGGAAACCACGGCCATAACAATACTGGTAGAAATCACTGGATGCTTAAACAATTCCAGATCAATCATTGGAGTCGTACTTCTTTTTTGGCTTCGAATGAAGTGAATTAATGTGCTTATACCCACCACAAACATCACAACCGTAAGTACCGAGAAGTTGTACATTGCCGATTTGATTGAATAGATGAGGCTTAAAATTGCCACGACTAAAATTAAAGCTTGCCCTAAGTTAATTGGCTGATCAGTTTTCTCTTGTTGTTTTGGAATGATCATCGCGATCATGACCAGAACCACTAAAATAATCGGGATATTGATGAGGAATACTGCTCCCCAATGGAAATGTTCTAGTACAAATCCACCAACTAATGGACCAAAAGCTGCTCCGCCACCACCCACTGTAGACCAAAGACCAAGTGCAAAATTTCTCTGCTTTTCTTCGGTAAAAGCATTACGAATGCCTGATAAAGTGGCAGGAATAAGCATTGCTGCCCCTAGACCTAAAACAGCACGGGAAGCAATTAAGGCGTAAGCTGTTGGAGAAAAAGCCGCAGCTAACGAACCGACTCCAAAAATTGCAGTTCCAATAAATAATAATTTTTTAAAGCCAATACGATCACCAAGTGCACCCATCGGTAAAATCAAACCCGCCATAATCAGTGAATAAATATCAATGACCCATAAAAGCTGATTGGCAGTTAAATTCAATGCTGCACTTAAAGATGGTGTTGCAACATGCATCACCGTTGCATCAATCGTAACTGGTAAATATATAAGGACGATAATTGTCAGGATTAACCATTTTTTTTGCATAACGCTCTTCAATATCCAAAACTTGGACACGTGTTCAAATCATGGTTATTATATACACAACTGGACACTTGTCCAACTTTTAGTTTTAATGTAATTTGTGTCGAATTCAGTCAGGTGAAAGAAACATGGCCTATCTTAATCGCGATCAACGCAGAGAAATGATTCTGCAAGCAGCCATGCAAGTTGCTTTGGCTGAAGGTTTTACAGCCATGACGGTACGCCGAATCGCAACAGAAGCACAAACCTCTACCGGACAAGTTCACCACCACTTTTCGTCGGCATCTCATTTAAAAGCTGAAGCTTTTTTAAAGCTCATGGAACAGCTTGATGAAATTGAACAAACTCTAAAAACCACTAGCCAATTTCAAAGGCTATTCATCTTATTAGGCGCAGAAAATATAGATAGACTTCAGCCCTACTTACGCTTATGGAATGAAGCTGAACTCTTGATTGAACAAGATGTTGAAATACGAAAGGCTTATAACCTTGCCATGCAGAATTGGCATCAAACAATTGTGCAGGCCATTGAATCTGGTAAAAAAGTAGGTGAATTTAAAAATATATCTAATTCAACTGATATTGCTTGGCGGCTCATTGCCTTTGTGTGCGGATTAGAAGGGATTTATCAACTTGGTTTACAAGGTTTAGCTGAAGAAGATTTTAAGCGTCATACTGAAGCAATTATTCGCCTAGAATTATTATAAATATAGAAGCTGGCATTAATTAAAATACCAGCTTTAAAACCCTAAAATTAGAACCAGCCTTTACGGCCTTTTAAAATTTGGTCAGTGCAACGTAAGGCTTCTTGAGTCAGTCCCCACAAACGGTAATCACCCGTGATTGAACCAATTTGGAAGTTATGGGTATAGGCAAAACTCAGATCACGCTCAGGATCGCACCACGCCCCTGAACCATTGTAACCAATATGTCCAAAGCCATTTTTAGCGCGTTTACCCATAGTAATAATGCGGTGATATCCTAAGCGCCAATTCATCGGAATTGGCATGACACGATCACGTGCATAACTTTGAATAGTACTAAGCTCTTTAAATATTTCTGGGCGAATAAGTTGCTGTCCATCCCATTCACCGTGATTTGCCAGCATTGCATAAATTTTAGCAAGACTATTTGCAGTAAACGTACCGTTCGCCGCTGGAATGACTGCTTGCAATCCTTCATCACTAAAGAAACTAAAATGCTTCATTCCTTTTGGAATCATGGCATCCTGAAAATCTTGTGGGTCTTGCCCCGTCCACGTAATCATTTTTTCAGAGAGTGAACTCTTACGTGCCTGAGGCTTTTTAGGTTTTTCAACTTGGGTAGCCGCTGGTTTTTCTGGCTTAGATTGAATAATTAAACGTGCTACACGGTCTAGCTCGCTTGCAGGCGTACCAAAATAAGCGCCGTCTAACTGTAACGGCTCAACGAGATATTTTTGCATGAGCTGATCTAAAGATTGACCAGTTGCTTTTTCAAGTACTCCACCGACAAGCCAACCAAATGTTAAAGCTTGATAAGCATTACCCTCTCCGGCAAGGAATCTAGGCTTAGTCGCTGCAATCACATTTAACATATGTGACCAGTCGAGCATTTCTCTTGCACTTTCGATGATATTTCGAACATCAAACATGCCACTTTGATGGCTTAGGACATGACGTAAAGTCATTTGCTCTTTACCATTTTGAGCAAACTCAGGCCAATAAGTGGCAATCGGTTTGTCGTATTCTAAAAAACCTTCACTTACTAAAATATGCGCTAAAGTTGCAAGTACACCTTTACCTGTAGAGTAGCAAACTGCCAAAGTTTCAGGTTGCCAGGCTTCATTTTGTGATTTTAGACCGGTGTAGATATCTACAACTTTCTGGCCTCTAAAATAAACCGCTAATGCAGCTCCACCTTGGCCTATTCTAGCATCTTGAAGACGGCTAAATTGGTGAGCTAAATCAATAAAACGTTCATCTAAAATACCGTGATAGTTATGGGTATCGGCCAGTAAAATTTCTTTAATCACATGAAGTTCCTTGCATTTTTTGTTATTTTGCTCAAAAGCAGCCCAAACCTGTGTTCAGGCTGCTGATATTTTTATAATGCTTTTACTGTTCCTGCAACATGCGGTTTTTGCGATTTTGCATTACGAATCAAAAAGTCAGTCTTTTTATCTGCATTGGCAGTTAAAAACTCAACTTTTGACGGTAGGAACATTGGTAGCTTAAACCACACATCTGCTTCATAAGCATTTGGTAATTCGAGGTTCGCTAGCGCTTTAGCTTTGCTCCACATGCCATGCGCAATTGCTTGCTTAAAGCCAAATGCTTTTGCAGTAATGGCATGAATATGAATTAAGTTAAAATCTCCAGATACTTTCGCATAACGGCGGCCTGTGTTTTCTAAAATATCCCACTCTGCCTTTGGAACATAAGCTGGTGCTTGTTCTTCTTTGGCTTTCTCACCCACTCTTTTATCAACTTTTTGGCGAGATAAATAAGTCGTTAAGCCTTCCATCACCACTTCATTGCCAACTTTTGCCGTGGTAATAAAGTCAAACTGAACACCTTTATCATGTGGTTTTAGTTCCCCAAATTTACATGACAGAGTGAGTTTTTCAGTTACACCAATTGGTCTGGTTTGTTTAATCTGGTTACGGATGTGAACTAAACCTAAAATTGGAAATGGAAAGGCTTCTGCTGTCATCATGTGCATTTGCAAACTTTGAGAAAGCACAGCCAAATAAATTGCGGGTACAAAGCCATTATTTTTAAAACCGCATACTTCGTTATAAGCTTTAAGATGACTTTGATCAATTTCTAGAGTATCTACCACATATTCAACTTGCGGTAAGATTTTTGGACCTTTCGGCTTTTTAAAAATTAAACCTTGTACCACTTTTGGGTAAGCTAATGCCGCTTTTGGTAGCTGGCTAAAATGACGAGTATTCATACCTAACCTTTTATAATTTATAGATTCTTGAACAAAAAAGGGATGCACAAGCACCCCTTTTTAGCTAAAAGTGCTTAAGCGCCCAACAAGCTTTGACCACACACACGTACAACGTTGCCGTTTACTCCTGTAGAAGCAGTTGATGCAAACCATGCAATCGTTTCTGCTACATCAACAGGTAAACCACCTTGTTGCATTGAGTTCATACGGCGACCAGCTTCACGAATTGCAAATGGAATTGCCGCAGTCATTTGAGTTTCGATGAAGCCCGGTGCTACTGCGTTAATGGTAATACCATTTTTTAAGATAGGTGCAGTAAATTTAACTAAACCAATTACACCAGCTTTAGATGCAGCATAGTTTGTTTGACCAAGGTTACCAGCAATACCACTAATTGATGATACACAAACAATACGGCCATTTGCATTTAGACCATCGTTTTCTAACAAGTAGTCATTTACACGTTCAGCAGCAGACAAGTTAATGTTAATTACTAAGTCCCAAAGCTCTGGCTTCATGTTTGCCAAAGTTTTGTCACGTGTAATACCTGCGTTATGAACAATAATATCTAAACCGCCTTGTTTTGCCGCAGCAGTTTTAATTTTTTCGCCGGCATCGGCAGCAGTAATATCAATTGCCAATGTAGAACCACCAATGTCAGCAGCTACACGGTCAAGGTCAGCTTGTTGTTGTGGTACGTCTAAACAGATAACATGAGCACCATCACGTGCCAACACATGTGCAATTGCTTCACCAATACCACGGCTCGCACCAGTTACTAATGCAGTTTTACCAGCAAGCGGTTTCGCCCAGTCAACATCAACTACATCTGCTTTAGAAATACGAACAACTTGACCAGACACATAAGCTGAACGTGGAGAAAGCAAGAAACGTAAAGTTGATTCAAGGTTTGCAGCAGCACCTTCATCAACATAGACCACTTGCGCAGTAATACCCTTTTTAAATTCTTTACCTACAGATTTGATAAAGCCTTCAAGTGCACGCTGAGCAATCGCTTGTTTTACAGTTTTTGCAGTTTCAGGAGTTGTACCAATCACAATCACTCGACCAGAAGTCGCAACTTGACGTGCAATCGGGTTAAAAAATTTATAAAGTTCGTTTAACTGTTCTGAGTTTTGAATACCAGAAGCATCAAATACAACTGCTTTGAATTTTGATTCTTTGTCGCCTGCATTGAATGGTCGTAAATTTAAACCAACTTTTGCAGCTTCTTGTTGTAATGCAACATTATTGCCTACATAGCTGTCAGCATGAATATTGCTAAGTACTTGTGCAATCGCACCAGACAATACACTTGACGGCGCTGCGCCAACCAATACTGCACCATTCACTACTGGCTGAGCACTTTCAAAACGCTCTAATGCAACTGGCGATGGTAAACCCAGATTTTTAACAACAAATTTACCAATAGGAGATTGTGTAAATGCTTGGTATTGATCAGTCATGATTATTATCTCTCAAAGAAATGAATTTTCTACGACAGGCTTCATTATGTTATGAGATGAATAGCAACAATATGAAATCAGTCGTTCATTAGAGTTACTCCAAATCATACTTGAGTTCATCTTTGGATGTCTTGACCTGAATGCTATCTACAATGTCATTCTAGTCAATACAGGTCTATTTGAATTGTGTTAATGTAGCTTATAAGAATATCGTTAATATGCTTGGAAAAGCCTTATGAGCAAGACAACTCAAGAAAATCCAGCAGTCGAGAATTCTGCTGAGGAAAAAGTGTCAAATACATCAAAGCCGGCTTCTAACACGGCTAAGCGTAACAGCACAACTCCTAAAGCAGCAACTAATACTCCAAAAACGACACGTACTCGTTCAACGACTGCACCTGCACGTAGCCCTCGTAATAAGAGCGCTGCTACAGCAACCCCATCTACATCTTCTAATAATGTAGTTGCAGCACCAAAAGCAACAAAAACCAAAACTTCTGTTCAACAGGATAAAACCATGAGCCAAAACACTGTTCGCCGCGTTGCAATTATTGGTGGCAACCGTATTCCATTTGCACGTTCAAATACTGCTTATTTTAAAGCGTCTAATTCTGACATGCTCACAGCAGCATTGAATGGTTTGGTTGAGCGTTTTAACTTACAAGGTAAACGTATTGGTGAAGTCGTTGCGGGTGCTGTTTTAAAACATAGCCGTGACTTCAACATGACTCGTGAAGTTGTATTGAGCACAGATCTTGCTCCTGAAACTCCTGCTTATGACATTCAAATTGCTTGTGGTACAGGTTTACAAGCTGCTTTTGTTGTTGCAAACAAAATTGCACTTGGTCAAATCGATGTAGGTATTGCTGGTGGTGTAGACACAACTTCTGACGCGCCGATTGCTGTAGGTGATGGTTTACGTAAAGTTTTACTTGAGCTCAATGTTGCTAAGACTGGTAAAGACCGTCTTAAAGCATTAACAAAAATTGATTTTAAAAAGCTTCTTGATGCACCAAGCAATGGTGAACCACGTACTGGCCTTTCAATGGGTGAGCACCAAGCAATTACTGCTTTAGAATGGGGTATTACTCGTGAAGCGCAAGACGAGTTAGCTGCAAGCAGCCATCAAAAACTTGCTGCTGCTTATGAACGTGGTTTCTTTGATGACCTAATCACTCCATTCTTAGGTCTTAACCGTGACAACAACTTACGTGCAGACAGTACAGTTGAAAAACTTGCTAAATTAAAACCAGTTTTCGGTAAAGGCGAAACTGCAACAATGACAGCAGGTAACTCAACTCCGTTAACTGACGGTGCTTCTGTTGTATTGCTTGCTTCTGAAGAATGGGCAAAAGAAAACGGTCATGAAGTTTTAGCTTATCTTTCTTTCTCTGAAACAGCAGCTGTTGACTTCATTGGTAAAAATGGCCCTAAAGAAGGCTTACTGATGGCTCCTGCTTATGCAGTCCCTCGTATGCTTAAGCGTGCTAACCTTAAACTTCAAGATTTCGATTTCTACGAAATTCATGAAGCATTTGCATCTCAAGTATTGTCGACATTGAAAGCTTGGGAAGACGAAAAATTCTGTAAAGAACGTCTTGGTCTAGATGCACCTTTAGGTTCAATTGACCGCTCTAAACTTAACGTAAATGGTTCATCTTTAGGTGCAGGCCATCCATTTGCTGCAACAGGTGGTCGTATCTTGGCAACTGCTGCTAAATTGATTAATCAAAAAGGTTCAGGCCGCGCATTAATCTCGATCTGTACAGCAGGTGGTGAAGGCGTTGTAGCAATCGTAGAGAAATAATTTTACGATTCATCTTTAAAAAAAGCACCCTGATGGGTGCTTTTTTAGTTTAATAACTTAATTTTAATGAAGTGATGCAGCTTTAGCATCAGGGAAAAATTTGTCTTCGATATGGTCATAACACCACTGGAAAATAAAGGTATAAACCAAAATACACAAGGTTAAACCAATATCTAAAATAAGTGCATCAATGACACTCATCTGAAGCATATATGCAATCATCGGTACTGTTGCAATCAACAAGCCACCTTCAAAACCAATCGCATGTAAAATCCGTACAGGGATCGTTCTTTCCCAATTATATTTATGCTCTACTTTTTCGAAATAGTGGTTAAAAATCATATTCCAGAAAACAGAAACAACTGCCATAAACACACCGAGTGTACCGGTTACATCCATTGGCATATCAAAAATAAAGCTTAATGCAATCGCAATGATGACCAATAAAATTCCTTCATAACTGATTGCATGAATGAGCCTTCTCTTGGAAATCAACATTTTTAAATACTCAATAATTACTTGGATAATGTGCATTTTATTTTTATAATATTGATTAATCCAATCAGGTTCTTTCAGTTTTTTTGACAGATGAATATTAATCAAGAACAACTACTCATGTTTCAGGCCGTGATTGAAACCGGCTCTTTTTCAGCAGCAGCACGTAAACTTGGAAAAGTTCCTTCGGCTGTAAGCATGTCTATTGCCAACTTAGAAATTGATCTGAACTTAACTTTATTTGATCGTAAAGGCCGTGAACCCGTCCCTACTGACGAAGCACGGGTGTTATACGAAAAGACATCTCAGCTTTTAATTGAGATGAATCAATGGAAACAGCATGCTCACGCGTTAAGTACAGGGTTAGAAGCCAATTTAACTCTTGTGATTGTGTCTGAACTTTTACACACCAATTGGACCGACTATATTTGTCTTTTAGAAAGTCGTTTTCCAGACTTACAAATTAATATTGTGTCTGCCCCTCAAGAAGATGCACTTCAAATGTTATTAGATGGATCTGCCCAACTTGCACTCATGTTTGAACGCGAACACCTAGATAACAGAGAACAATTTGTAGAACTTAAACGTGAGGCTCTAATTCCGGTTATTTCAAATAGCCATCCCCTCGCAAGTCAAAATCAGGTTTCTTATGAACAAATCCTTACTACACGACAAATTGTAGTTGCAAGCCGAGATGAGACTTTAAAACCTGAATTGCTATTTTCGAAACATTATTGGCGTACAGACAACCACCACTCTGCTTGTTTAATGATTTTACGCAATCTAGGTTGGGGTGTTCTTCCTCAAGAAATGTTTAAAGAAAACCCCGAACTAAAAAATAAGCTTAAAGTATTGGATTTATTAGATTTCACTCCAAGATTTGAATATTACGTCGACTTAGTGTGGAGTCGTGAAAGTGAACTCGGTGCGGCTGCCAGATTTCTAATTGAATATATCCGTAAGCAACGAATGCAACAGGTTCTTTAAAATTATTTCAATTGAGATGCAGAACCTAAACGTTTTTCTTTGAAATATAACAAT
Organism: Acinetobacter oleivorans DR1; assembly: GCF_000196795.1. Lineage (NCBI taxonomy): Bacteria > Pseudomonadati > Pseudomonadota > Gammaproteobacteria > Moraxellales > Moraxellaceae > Acinetobacter > Acinetobacter oleivorans. The sequence goes on along the minus strand of NC_014259.1, from coordinate 1,500,645 downwards.
TGATATATCGACAGCATGAATAGACTTTGTGCTATAAAAGAAAACATAAGATTTATTACTGAAGATGTTGAATATCAATGACTCATACAGCACTTGACCAATTAAAAACATTAACGACCGTTGTTGCCGATAGTAGTGACCTTGATGCAATTCGTAAATTTCGTCCATTAGACGCAACGACAAACCCTTCATTGATTACGGCAGCAGCGGAACAACCTGAAAGTAAAGAGCTGATTGAAGATGCTTATTATCAAGCCAAAGAAGAAGGCTATAGCAACGATGAGTTAATCGAAAGAACGATTGATATTTTGACTGTAAAATTTGGCGTAGAAATTTTAAAACTCATTGAAGGCCGAGTTTCTACAGAAGTTGATGCTGCCCTTTCATACAACACTGAAGCCACCATTCAAAAAGCCCATGAATTATGTGAACTTTACAAAGGTTATGGTATTGATCAGTCACGTATTCTGATTAAAATTGCGTCAACTTGGGAAGGTATTCAAGCTGCTAAAGTACTCGAAGCTGAAGGAATTGCTTGTAACCTCACTCTCCTTTTCGGTTTACATCAAGCTCAGGCATGTGCAGATGCAAAAGTTACTTTAATTTCTCCGTTTGTAGGCCGTATTTTAGACTGGTACAAAAAAGCCGAAGGTGTAGACGCTTACCCAATCGAAAAAGACCCAGGTGTCGTTTCAGTTAAAAAAATCTACACTTACTACAAACAGCAAAATATCCCGACTCAAGTGATGGGTGCGAGCTTCCGTAGCATTGATCAAGTGCTTGGACTTGCTGGTTGTGATTTGCTAACGATCTCTCCGGGCTTACTTACCCAGCTTGAGCAAGATACACGTACAGTTGATGCAGCTCTTGATGCGACTAAATCAAAGCAAGCAGAGGCTATTGTTAGACCAGCTCAAGATGAGCAAAGTTTTAAAGACGAACTTAATCATGACTTAATGGCATTCCAACTTTTACAAGGTGGTGTTGATGGCTTTATTAAAGCTCGTGACCAATTAAGTTTTTTATTACGTCAATCTTTCGGAATTGATGCGGAAATTAAACCTTAAAAAACTGCACTTTTCATACAAAATCACCGATTTTTGTTATCATGGCAAAAATCGGTTTTTTATTGGGTTTCTCGTGTTCGGCATAACAGATATAACAACATATATTATTGGTACATTCCTAATTGTGTTATTGCCAGGACCCAACTCTCTATATGTGATGTCAATTGCTTCACGTTATGGGATTAAAACCGGATATATGGGCGCATTAGGTATTTTTACTGGCGATCTCATTTTAATGCTGTGTACCGTACTAGGAGCTGCTTCTCTACTTAAAGCATTTCCATGGGTATTTGTTATTCTTAAATTAACAGGTGCACTTTACCTATCTTATTTAGGCTTTAAGCTCTTACAAGGCAGTATTCAACGCTGGAAACAACGTAATCAAGCACAACCAGAAATGGCTGATTTACCTGCTTTAGATAAAGTTCATCCTTATAAAACAGCACTCAGTATTAGTTTACTCAACCCTAAAGCGATTTTATTTTTCCTATCTTTCTTTGTTCAATTTGTTGAACCTAACTACGCCTACCCCGCTTTAAGCTTTTTAATTCTAGCGGTTATTTTACAGGTGATTAGTTTTAGCTATTTAACTGCATTAATCTTCTCTGGAATTAAACTTTCAGCATTTTTTAAACAAAACCATAAAATTGCAGCGAGTAGTATTTTTTTAGTCGGAATTTTATTCTTCGGATTCGGTCTAAAACTAGCAACCTCAACAATCTAATCATCTTTACCTATCCATTTTTGCACTATTAAAGTTAAAACATGATGAGCTGTTAAAATGCCAGCATGCCATCTGTTTTAACTTCATTGAGCACAAAAAATGTTCTGACTTGTCTTACTCCAGGTAAGGCAATAATCTTTTCACTATGGAATCGGTTAAACGCAGCTAAATCTTTAACACGAATTTTTAGAAAATAATCGACTTCTCCCGCCACCAGATAGCACTCTAAAACATTTTCCAAATCACCTGATGCTTGTTCAAATGCCTGAAAGCTGTCTGGGGTTGAGCGGTCTAAAACCACACCAACGAGTACCACCGTATCACGCTGCACCATGCTTGGATTGATCCTAGCGCGTACATCTAAAATTGCCCCAATCTTAAAAAGACGCTGAGTATGATTCCAACAAGATGACGTACTTATGCCTACGAGCTTAGCCAATTCGGCATTACTTAAGCGTCCATTTTCTTGTAATGCACGCATAATTTTCAATTCGAGTGGTGATAAATTTTCAGCTTGCTCTTCCATAAAACAATATTCCAAATTTAGTGTTATTTATGGAAGGAATAATATCATTATTCAATATTTTAAAAATATTATTTCCATTTTAGACTAAAAATAGAAAGCACCTTCTTTAAAAAAATTGTTAGATTTAGCGAGCTGAAAGCAAAGGCAGAAACATATTAATTTTTCAGGGATTTAGAACATTTAGCTATGCAAAAGATTCTTCAAGATTTTTCTATTCCAGCCGTATTCGCGGGTTTCATTACCTTTCTTATTGGTATTAGTGTTTCGGCTATTTTAGTAATTCAGGCTGCCCAAGCTTTAGGTGCTTCACCTGAACAAATCACCTCATGGTTTTGGGCTTTAGGTTTGGGTCTTGGTTTATCAGGACTTATTCTTTCGTGGAAATTTAAATACCCTGTAGCAACTGCATGGTCAACTGCTGGTCTCGCTTTAATTATTGCAACTGGCGGTGGATATAGCATAAATGAAGCAATTGGTGCTTTTTTAGTGGTTGGTGTACTGACAGCGATTTTAGGTTTTTCTGGAATTTTTCAAAAAGCACTTTCATATATTCCGCAAAGCTTGACCAGTGCCATGCTTGCAGGCGTTTTACTTAAATTTGGTATTTCACTTTTCGCAAGTTTACAAAATGATTGGACATTCGTTTTATCTTTACTCGTCATTTATATCATTACAAAAAGATTATGGCCGCGTTATAGCATCGTGTTCACAGCACTTGCTGGTGTTGTGCTCTGCCCTATGTTTTTAGACTTTCATATGCCTACGCTTCACTGGTCTTTGGCTAAACCTGTTTGGATTAGTCCTGTCTTTAGCTGGTCGGCTCTTTTGGGCTTAGCTCTACCACTATTTGTGATTAGTATGGCTTCGCAGTATTTACCCGGCATTGCCATGATTAAAAGTTATGGCTATAAACCACATGTTAACCAACTGATTGGCTGGACAGGTTTAACCCAAGTTTTGCTTGCACCTTTTGGTTGCTATAGCGTTAATATTGCTGCGATTAGTGCAGCTGTATGCCTTGACGATCAAGTTCATCCTGACCCAAGTAAACGCTATATTGCTGGCATAAGCTCTGGTTTTTTCTATGCATTGATGGGACTATTTGCAGCAACACTGACAAGCTTACTCATGTCTTTTCCCCATATCTTTATTGTAGCTTTAGCTGGCATCGCATTACTTGGTACCATTAGCCATAACATTGCGCTTGCCTTTGGTCCTGTTGAAGACCGTGAAGCTGCATTATTTACCTTCTTATGCAGTGCTTCTGGCATTCAATTTTTTGGTATTGGTTCGGCATTCTGGGGACTAATTGTCGGTCTTATTGTGTTTTTAGTACTTAAATTTAAAGTCAAAAAAAGTTAATAAAAAAGCGTTCATAGCCCCTTTTTCAATGCTATGAGCGCTTTTTAGTCTTATTTTATAATTCTCTTACTACCACTGATTTTGCCATTTTGTCATGCCAGCCTTGTTTTTTAGCATCAAATGCGACCCAAAAAAGACCAATACCAAACACTAAAATTGACGGAATATAGCCAACATATCGAATGATACTCTGCGTGACTGTTAGCTTATTACCTGTTTTTTCATCTAAAACTTTTAATCGCATCAATCGTTTACCTGGCGTTCCTGCAAAATACAACCAACATAAAATTGAATACAATAAAGGAAATACATAGTTCACGATCAAATCGAACCAATAATTTTGTGGCTTAGCACTTAAACCTGTAGCAAAGACTAAGTCATAATCCCCCTGATAAAAAATCCATGCTGCAGGAATAACAGCCAAAAAAAGAATAAGAGTATCAATGATCATTGCACCAAATCTTAACCAGAACCCTGCATACTCATACTTATAAGTCATGCTCACCTCGCTTTGTTATTGTTTCATAGCTAAAAACGCTTTTACAATTTTACTTTCATCCTAAATGAAACTTTTTTATTTTTAAATACTTAAATAAATTTAAAATATTCTACTTTTATATTTTATTGTAATAATTCTGATCAAAAAAACGTTATTGCATCAATATTCATCATAAAACTTATATTTTTAGAACTGAATTTTTTCATTTCAGTTCTATTGGAACAATTTTATAGGAATTTAAAATACAAACTCATATTATATTTATTTCCAAAATAAAATATCTAATTTAAACTCTTTTTTTAATAATAATGCTGCAAATAATAGAGCTAATCCAATAACAATTAAAAAAACACTTAAAGTGATTAATCCATAAACAATAGCTACACTGCCTAATATAGCTAAAACATAAAATATAATTACACTGAATGTCGGCATTTCAATTTATTCCACTACTTAAAATAAAAGCAATTTATTCTATCGAGTTTATAAACGATTGCTGTTTTCAAATGTTGGCTACACCATTAATTTGTATCATCATACAATAATCATGTTATTAAACATATTTAGTGTAACTTTGCTTTAATAACAAGTGATGTAGTTCACATAATTTTTATTTAATTTCAAAATAATGTTTTTCAGTGACGAGCTTAATTTTTAGATTTTTATATAAGCGTTCTTTTGAGTCTTCAAGTGAAGGGACAACTTTTTCTGCAAATTTATCTTCGGTCATCAGTCTGGCATAAGTTTTATAGCCAATAACTAACTTTTCGGGTTCTTTACCTGTTTGACGGAACTCTTCAATAAGTTTATTAACTTTCTTTGCTGTTAAATCAGCCATCTTCCTCACTCTCCCCTTAATTCACTATTTTGTTATACGTTTTCTATATGACAGAAATATGAACAGTAATTTTTTGTAATTTTCATGTAAATATTATCGATTACTTAGCAATACCACCTAAACGCCATCTCAACCAATAGAAAAATAAACACAAACCCATGATTTAAAATAAATTTATTTAATTTTTCTTTCCTATGGCCGAATAGATGTTTACCTTGAATGAAATATGTTAATCTTTAATTAATAAATGCTTCATACATATAACAACTGTAAATAAGAGGAATAACATTATGAATTACCAACATATTATTGTACCAGTCGATGGTTCGGAAATTTCGTTAGCGGCAGCAAGACAAGCAGCTCATATTGCAAAAGCTTTTGGGAGCAAATTGACCGCTATTAGCTTAGTTGCGGTAGATCCTTTTAGCGGTGTAGATTTTTATTACATCTCACCTGTTGTAAAAGATTATTTTGTTGAAGCACGAGCAAATGCAGAAAAAACACTCGCAACAGTAAAAGCTTTATGTGCTGAAGAAGGTATTGATGCCGAAACTCAAATCATCCAAGGTGAAATCTCTTCAGACGGTATTTTGAAAGCTGTAGAAGGCTTAGGTTCCGACTTGATTGTGATTGGCTCTCATGGTCGCAAAGGCTTCCAAAAACTTATTTTGGGTAGCTTTGCTCAAGATGTTTTAAACAGTACCAAAATTCAGGTATTGGTTGTAAAAGAATAAACTTTTTAGATGCAAAAAACCCAATCCAACGATTGGGTTTTTTAATAAAATAAATTGCATAAATTTTACACTAATCAAAAACCCAGCTAGAATAGTTTCTTATTCTTCCAATTTCGTGAGTCACGCCAATGAAGTAAGTCTTTTTTCTCATCAATTTTTCTTTTTTTTGATGTGCAAAATAGACTATTTTTTTGTGATTTAACGTCTCTGCTTAAAACTACTTTTCCTATTTTGTACATCCTGTATTTATGAGGTTTTTTATGACTCAGCAGGCATGTGTAATATCACAACTCTCTTTAGAATTTCCATCTAAGGACATGTTTCAACAACTAAATTTTAGCCTTGAATCGCATCAAGTATCTGCTTTAATTGGCCGTAATGGTCAAGGTAAATCTTTGCTTATGCAAATGTTAAATCAGACACTTAAATCAGATTCAATTCTGACGTCTGGGCAAATATCTTGGCATGTAAAGCATGCGTATTTACCTCAGTTGCATCGTTTAGCAGCACAGACCATTGCCGAAGCATTAGATATCTTAGATGTTTATCACGCTTTTAAAAGAGTTGAGCAAGGTGTAGCCAACTTCGATGATTATGATTTGTTAGAAGGTAAATGGGACCTCCCCATCTTATGGAATAATTTATTGGAGTCTGCGGGTTTACCAACAGATTTAGACTTTCCAGTGAAAAATCTAAGCGAAGGTCAAAAAACTAAATTGGCATTAAGCTGTTTATTTCTAAAATCAGATCATTACTTGCTACTTGATGAACCTAGTAATCATCTAGATCAGGAATCTAGAAAATGGTTAATTGATCATTTGAGGAAACACCCAGCAGGTGCGCTTATTATTAGTCATGATCGTAGTTTGCTGAATGAAGTAGATCATATTTATCATTTGAATGAACATGGTTTACATCACACAACTGGAAACTATGAAAAATTTTATGACCAGTACCAAACTCATGTTGCAGCTTTAGAGCAATCTGTTCAACAAGGCCAACGCGACGTTAAACACATGAAGCAAAAGCAGCATGAAGTATTAATGAAAGCTCACAAACGTGAACGTGCTGGAAATAAATTACGCGAATCAAATTCTCAAGCCAAAATTTTGCTCGATTTTAAGAAGGAACAAGCAGGCCAAAGTATTGCTGCCATACAGTCTCAGCACCAACGACAAATTTCGAACAGTCAAAATGATTTAACAGACAAAAAAAAGCGTCTTGAAACCGTCAAGCCACAACAGTTTGTCTTCCCTACTTTTCATAAGAAATCTGGAGAAATCCTTCGCATTAAAAAACTTAAACTGAAATATGGAACGCAAAAACCCATAGATTTAGCTGTACAGGCAGCCGAAAAAATTCACATAACGGGTCAAAATGGTATTGGTAAATCGACACTCCTTAAAGCAATTCAAGCTCAAAACAAACAGCCATTTGACAGCATTCACTTATTTGTAGAGTGCTTTTATCTGGACCAAAACTTTAGCTTTTTATGTGATGAAATGACGGTGATTGAAAATCTAACCCACATGAATAGTGAGCTTTCAGAACTAGAATGGCGAAATCTATTAGGTCAACTTCGAATTCGAGGTGATAAAGGTACACAACTTTTATCTCAGCTCAGTGGTGGCGAAAGACTCAAAGTAGCCTTATTGGCGCTTAGCCAAATACATCCTACCCCTGAACTCTTGTTATTAGATGAACCAGAAAATCATTTAGATATTGAATCTAGAGAACTATTAGCTACCGCTATTCAAAGTTATGAAGGCGCTGTATTGCTCATTTCACATGATCAAACTTTTGTTGAAAGTTGTGCTATTCATGAGTCTTTTTCTTTAGCCGATTAATCTTTATTGATATCTTTTTCAAATTTACTAGTTCTCTTTTGAGAGCTAGTAAATTCTAGCAACCATTATTTTTTTACTTTATTTAATATTTCAATATCTAAACTATATTTCACAGTTTTATTTTTACGAGCACTATTTCGCATTTGGTAAACCTGAAAAATATAATCACCATCAACTGGTAAAGTAAGTTCTCCTTTAGATCCTATAGTTGAACCAATTAATAATGCCTTATCCTTACCTGGCTTTTTACCTGGGGCAAAAATATTAACATAGGCTAAATTACCAAGACTATTAATATTGAATTTCAATATTTGTCCATTCTTTGCATAAAGTCTATATCTCACATCATCATAACCCTGAAATTTCCCAGTTAATGTGGTATGAGTAGAACCTTGTAAAAAATTAACTTTTTGCTCAACATTTTTAGCTAAAGCTGTGAATGATGCAGTTGAAATTAGAGTAGATAATAATAAAGTTTTAATGATTTTTTTCAATTTTCCATCCTCAAAAAATATTTTTAAATTATTATATTAAAAATATTTTTTATAAAATTTTACTTTATGTATGAGTTTAACAAGTAATAGTTGTTTTTTATAATTAGTAACAAATAAGGTATCTCAAAGTTTAAATATGATTAACTCCGAGATACCCTTTTTAAAAAATATTAGAATCGATAACCTACCCCTAAATAGGTAATCAGTGGATCAATATCAACTTTTGTTGTGGCATGTATTAAGCGAGTTCCCGTATTTTGATTGACGACATCAATTTGGGCATTATTACTTAACTTTGCATAGGACACAGAAGCTACCGTATACCATGAATCATTAAAATCATAGGTAAAACCAGCAGTAAAAATAGGCGCTATAGCATCATCTGCATTGACATCAACGACCATTTTTCCACTCGATTCTTTTCGGTCTAAAGCCGCTCCAGCTTTGCCATCTAACACATTTTGGATCATATGGCCTGCGGACACTAAATCAGAACGAATTCCATCATTGAGTTTAATATCATTAAAATGAGCATACATTAAACCCACTCCAACATAGGGTCTAAACTTATTTATCCCACTTTTACCAAACTGATATTGTGCTTCTATGGTTGGCGTCCATGCGCGAATAGATGCAGCTTTAGATTTATTGCCTAAGTTAGTAATCGGAATCGCCTGACCTAAAGTAAAGCCATCAGGGAAAAGGTATTTCACTAAGTCATTAGGAGACATTGCGACTCCACTTAATGGCGCTAGGATCTCTCCTTTTCCTTTAACATCAACTTTAGGCGGAATTCCGCCAATAAATTGTAAAGACACATTGTCATTCAGATAATAGTTAAATGTTAAACCTAATGTGTCTACATCATCGACTTCTAGTCCCGCATCTTGCTGTTGCCAATTTTCCAATCCCTCAATTCGTGCTGTACCAGCAACTTCAGCTAGAATATTACCCTTACCATCGGTAAGTTGATCTTGGATTTCGGGTTGGGCTAGAAACTCTGTAAGGGTTTCTTTTAAATTCCAAACCTCCCCCCCCATATCAGTCATAGTGGCATTGGGATCAATAGAATTTAAAAAACTGGTTGTTGAAATAGTGCCGACTTTAGCTTCTGTTCCATTTTTAACAGCGGTATTAATATTAAATGGATTAGCTTTACCCTGTGGTATTACATGTAGCCAACCAGCAGAGACAGAGAATCTTTTAAATTCCTGCGCATAACTCATGCTTGTGATTACAGATAATGAACTCAATATTGCTATTTTTATTACTCTTTTTTTCATTTTTATTCCATCCTAGAAATATATTGCTGATTTTGCAATATAGATATGGAATATAGCCAAGTTGCCTTTTTTATCAATCGGTATAATTTTTAACCGAAATTGATTTAGATAAATCCATCAATTTATCTCATTAATTACATGAAATAGTTATCCAATTTTTCTGACGAATGACATAATAAAAATTAAAAACAATTTAACGAATGGTAAAATAACCACATGGAATTAATCTTATTTGACTAGCTGTTATGCTTGAGCTATTTAAATTAGAATCTAACTAGACATTTATTTTTCGTTCATAGACATTTCAATAAAAACCAACGAAGGGAGCTTATCTAAAAAGTTATATCGTATAGCTAATCAATAAATCTGGAAGAATTTTTAATGAATATTATTATTCGTGATGAACAAGTTGAAGATATAGAAGCCATCGAAAACCTAACTAAAGTAGCTTTTCAAAATGCCGAGCACACGAGTCATACTGAACATTTTATTGTGAATAGTTTAAGAAACTACGGACAACTGACTATTTCTCTAGTGGCAGTTGAAGATGGTTCTATTATTGGACATGTTGCTATTTCACCAGTTCAAATCAGTTCAGGGGAAATAGGTTGGTATGGTTTAGGCCCTATTTCAGTTCATCCAGATAAACAAGGGCTGGGTATTGGTTCCCTTTTGATGAATAAATCACTAGAAAAATTAAAAAACTTAGGTGCAAAAGGATGCGTTTTATTAGATGATCCCAACTATTACAGCCGCTTTGGTTTTAAAAACAATCCTAAGCTAATTTTACCTGATGTACCGAGTGAGTATTTCCAAGCCTTAAGCTTCTCAGGTCATTTTGCTAAAGGCTATGTAAGTTATCATGAGGCATTTAATGCAACGCAATAATAAAAATTATTATCTTTCAAAAGAAAACTCCTAAAAATAGGAGTTTTCTTTTTTGTTTGCTTTGAACAATATAAATAATCTAGTTTTATTTAATACGCTCAATCTTAAAAATTTCAATATCGGTAGGCTTAACTCGATGTGTATCCACCTCTCCTACAACACGCACTTTATCGCCAGCTTTTAGTTGTAGAGGCTTCCACAAGTCATCATCAATATCAATTACAATCGAACCCGTAGCATCTTTAAACTCAAAATGATCACCAGCAATATGCTTTACGATCGTACCCGTCAAAGTTACTCCAGATTCATCAGCCAAAGTTTTTGCTTTAGATACTGTGACTACATTTTTTGTCGCTTCTTTTATTAATGTAGCATCGGGTTTAGCCAATACTGCATTACTACCCAATAAAGCCAACCCAGTGAAAGTTGTTAAGAATATTTTTTTCATTACCATGACCTAATTTTTAATGTTCTTAGTTATATAAACAAATTCTTTTAAAGTTATAGATTTAGCTTTTGTGGTTTTTTGTATCTTATAAGAGAGTTTCTTTAATCATGTCATGTAGAAACATCAAAGAATTTCTTTAGGTTCTCTTTTCCAAAAAACAATTTTATAGCCTTTAGTTTTGTCATGAATTTACTTAAGAAAGCGTGTTTCTTAAGTAAATTAAACTCAGCATTAAAATATCACTTAATTGTTAAGCAACAAGTTGGCCTAAATTAAATAAAATATTTATGGCTTCTGTCTCATCCTCTGTTTGCCCAACAATCATTCTGTCATATGAAATTCCGCCAATCTCAATATAAATTTTTGGATGAGGAAGCTGAGGGATATAAACTTTGAGCGGTTGATAAAGAGCAAGAAGATAACCAAATGAATCATAAGGATAATGATCATCTTTTAATGTCTTCTTTATCACCATATAAGTGTTCAAAATATCTAGAATAAAACCATATTCATTTTCAGAATGAAATTTAGCGTCCATACCTACCTCCTTGATTAATTAATATTTTTATAATCAAATTTAAAGGTTAAATTTCTGATCTGATGGTGTAACCAATTCACTTTAAATATAGAGTTATATTTAAAGTGATTCCTGTTCAATTAAATATATTTAAAACCAAGTATATTAGTCAACATATTTTGAACAGTGCCATTAAAAATAAATATTTCGAGTTACAATTCACACTTTAAGATTAAAATAAAAAGATATAAAAAACCCATCTTACGATGGGTTTCAAAATTCATTTGGATTATGAATCTTTGTCCATTGAATGAGGAGTAGTCGTTTTATCTTGCTGCTTTGTATCGTTTTCACCTTGGCAAGCACTCACACTTAAAGAAATAATGGCAGCTAAACCTAAGGTAGCCATAATTTTTGTCATATTTCACCTCATGAATTATTTAGATAGTGAGTTAATAAATACTTTTTATTAGTTTTACGATCAGCATAGGTTTCTAGGCTTTTTTGTAGATTTAACGCAAAAATGTAAAGCGCTTTAGTTTCATCTAAATATCAACTTAAGATTTGAACATTAAACATTAACTGAGTGTCTGAGCGTTTTAATGAGTAATTCATATAGGTGGTCTACAGCTTTTGACTCTAAAGAAGATCTACTCCGATAAACAGCAGCCTCCATTGGCTCTAATGGCCCAAGTCCATGATCTGCACCTAATATGGTTAAATGCTCAGGTGCACTGCATTGTGTGAACACAGCGATTGCTAAACCGCTTTCAACTGCTGCAATTTGACCAGCCAAACTTGAACTGTTGTACACCACACGGTAACGGCGCCCTTGTAATGCCAAAGAATGAATAGCACTCTTCTTAGCTTGGCTGGTACTTTCGTAAACTGCAATTGGAAGCGGGTCTTCTCGCCAGAGTTCAAATTGTGGAGAGCCAACCCATACCATTGGTTCATGAAATAACAGTGTTCCTTGACGAGCGTTATCTCTTGAAATTAATGCCAAATCTATATCACCACTTTCTACTCGCGGAATTAAAGAAGTCGATTGTTCACAAATCAATTCAATTTCAACCCCTCCGTAACGTGGTGCAAAGCGTTTAAGTACAGGCGTTAAATATTTAGCAGCATAGTCATCAGGTACACCAAGACGTATACGGCCCTTTAATTCATCTCCATGAAATGCCATTTGAGCTTCAGCATGCAAATCTAAAATACGACGTGCATAACCTAAGAGTAGCTGTCCTTGCGACGTTAATTCAATTTGTCGATGTGTTCGTATTAAAAGTTGGCAATGTAGCGCTTCTTCTAGTTTTTTCAGTTGCATGCTAACCGCAGACTGTGAGCGATATAACTCAGGTGCTGCATTCGACAATGAGCCTGTATCAACGACTGTGACAAAACACTTTAACCAATCAATCTGTAAGTTTTTTATATTCATTACGATTTATCTATTCGATTTTCAAATAGTATATAAAAGAATTATGCGCTTTTCTTTATCTATTCTCTCTCCCATACTGAAATTAGAAGAAGTTAAAACAATTCATTTTTCTAAAAGAAGATATCCGTGAATTGATTAATGTCTGAATAACACGTTAATAGCGACACCTACTCACAATTTCATCACTTCGTATTTCTTAGGTATTACGCACTAGGAGGAGGTTTTATGCGCCTAAATAAACAGATGCTTGCATCACAAAGTGCAACATCTATTTTCGTTTTACTTTGGGGAAGTGCTGCAATTTTTACTCGTTGGGGACTCGATAGTGCCTCACCCATAGCCTTATTAATTCTCCGCTTTTCTACTGCTTTAATTGCTCTGTCGCTACTGGCTATTTTTAGAAAACGGCTCTTACCCAAGTATGGAACCCGTAAGCAAGTTTTACTAACGGGCCTACTCATAATTGCAGGTTATTCAATCTGCTATTTTAAAGCTATGGCTCATGGGGTCACGCCTGGTTTGATGGCCACAATCATGGGAATACAACCCATTTTAACGCTTTGCCTTCTAGAAAAGAATTTACAAAAAGAAAGACTTTTCGGTTTACTGATTGCTTTAGCTGGACTCATTCTTTTAGTCTGGAAAAGCCTAACAATGTCGTTTATTGCGCCAATCGGCATATTCTTTGCCTTGGCTGCCCTCATCTGTATAACCTTTGGGGCCATTATGCAAAAGAACATTCAACAGGCTCCGACAGATGTCCTACCACTACAATATGTAGTTAGCCTTGTAGTTTGCCTATTTATAGTTCCCTTTGAACATTTTGAAATAACGTGGAATTCGCAACTGATTATTTCTGTCTTATTTCTTGGAATTTTAATTTCTGTAGTTGCACAACTTTTACTTTACCGACTTTTAAGTCAAGGCAATATTGTCAACGTGACAAGCTTGTTCTATTTAGTTCCCATTGTTACTGCGCTATTAGATTTTCTAATTTTAAAAAATACGTTACCTCTGGCAGGTTTAATTGGGATGATTGCAATTTTACTAGGCTTATTGCTTGTATTTAAAAAGAGATAACTCATAGAAATAATATAGAACCCTCAACTGAGGGTCTTATTTTGAGTAAAAGTTTAATCTAAATTTTTCCAGTCTGTACCAATTTGAGCTAATGCTGGAAGTTCATCACTATTAAAAACATTAGAATTACGGTCAATAGCAAATCGATAGATGGGCATAGAATCAGCTTCAGTTTTCTTAAAGAAACTGAAGTTTTCATTAAGATGATAATTGCCCCCTTCTGTAGATTTTGTTGCTGTTCCTGAAGGTATATGAGTATAACTTTCACACTCTACTTCAACATTATTTCCAGTAAGATCTTGGTAGGAAAATTTCATGTTTTAATCCTTTCTAAATTTTTATGATTGAGAAAAACTTAACATGCTATCGGGCTAGATTACTGAAACTTTTTTAACTAATTGTTTAAGTGTGTATATTTGGTTAAAACTAAAAAAGTTATTCAAGATAAAAATCCTATTTAAAATGTTTCGGTTCTCACTCACAAATCCAAAAATTTTAAAGCCAGCTCATCAAGTTCTTTAAGTTCCTCAAGCGTATATAACCGTCCCTCTGGATCAAAAAATTTATCAAAATCGAATTGCCCTTCTTTATATAATTGATATCGTTTAGGCCCTAACCATTCTTTTTGAAAGAAATCATCTGTCAGTTTAAAAAACTCTTTAAAAGAAGTATTTGCATCTAGCTGGCCAGTTAATTGTTCGCGCTCATCTTTAGGAATATCTTTAAATTTTCTTTCATCCATAATGAAAGCTCGACTGCCAACGAGCTGACCATCCTCAAGAGTTGGAACTAAAATGCTGCGACAATGGGGATGCAAAGGCGGAACTTTTTTTGCCGGATCGTTAAGCTGCCATACCGTTCCATCAAGTGAAGCGCATGTTTTCGATGTTCTCCCATCAAGAACACTTACAAATCTGACATATTCAAACTTTAATTGTTTATAACTATTTAAATATGCCTGATTCGATATGTGGCTTCGAATTGTACGTACAGTTCGTTCAATATCTGTTTTAGTACTATTGAGTAGCCCATCTTCATATTTAACACGTTTAGTTCCATGAATACGCTGAATAATTTGTAGGGTTGTAGCACCAATATTAAGCCCATCTCGAATCGCATATTCAACTCTTTGACGAGCTACCTCAGCAATTTTAGAGAGTAGTTCATCTACTAATGCTCCGCCCGCTAAAGGAACGCGTTTAGCCGCTTTGTAGAGTTGCTCGCCTTTTAACTCTTTATGTTGGCCGCCAAAAATTTTTGACATATATCTGGCTTCATAGAAAGCCAATGCCACAGCAGATATTGTAAAAGTGTCAGTGAGAGCTTCATTAATCAAATTAAACCACTGAGAAATTAGCGCACGTATCTCTCTTAAATTGGCTGTTGAATAAATTCCACCAGCCAATAGTGCTTTTTCCTTTTCATTTAGCTCATCTAATAAGTTAGCCAACTTATCAAGCATGGTAACCGTTTCAGAATTAAATAAATTAAGAAGTTCATTGACCGATCTTGATGATGCTCGATATAGATAGGCCTGATGTTGAGTCAAAATATCAAAAAGTGTTTTTTGATGAAGATTAGCCATAAAAATTTACCTCTACAGAAGTGCTTTTTTATTGTTTTGCTATTTATATTTTCAGTATCTCTAGAACAAGTTATGACTAACAAGCACACCTACGTAAAGTTATTTAGCTAAATGCTCATCCTTGTAATGCATTTTTTATAAACGTACCTTAACGTAATCTAAATAGGATCTTTCCTATTGAGTAAAACAGCATTACTCGGAATACTTTTAAGTATTTTCTTTTGTTGTTTAAGCCATTTTTTACAAAATTTCTGATCAGATTGTTCCGAAAAGTTGTCTTTAGGCTTGTTATAGGAAGCATCACGCATATTTTCAGATCGTACACACGGCCAATTGTTTAAGTGGGGTGTCAACACAGCATTACTGACCAATGAAAGCTCTTCTAATCTAATCAAATTCATCTCTACTTCCCTCTAGCGTCCCTCACTCTTCAATTAATTCATATAAGACTTTATTTTGAATAATCTATAGACGGCTATTGTTTATTCCCTAAACCGATCCACTTAGGGCTACACACAAATAACATGCCTTCAAAAATGCAAAGTGCAAATTTTGTGTATTGATTTATCAAACATGTAAGTTGCTATAGGAATGAATAAATTGAGTTTAAATAGACTGATGAAGATATTTAGAATGTTTTCTTCTTTGTTGCTTTAATTTCAGATATACTGAACTTAGTATGAGATGAGCCTTATATAGTTCATTGCTAGATCAATGAACGACTAAGCCCTTCGCTTTCGAGCAAGGGCTTTTTTAATGCCTAAAATTTGAGAAAACTTATACTTAGATGAACTGTCTGGTCGGCTATTGGTTTGCCTTTATAGATCAGGTCTGTTAGATTGGTCTTGTTCATCAACTCCTATTGTCGATGAATACTGAAGCCTGATTCGTAGCATCAGGCTTTTTTTATGCCTAAAATTTGTATAAATAATCCTGTCCAAATGATGGCATATGATCTCGGTACGATCCGAAACAAAGTAAATCAAACTATAAAATAAACCAGCCTTATCTTACTTTTAGCCAAGTGCCTACTTCTTTTAGCACATCAACTAAACCGTTTAATTTCTTGCCATCTTCGGTTAGTGAGTACTCAACTTTAACAGGAACTTCCGCAAAAACTTCTCTGTTAATAAACCCTTCTTCTTCAAGAAAACGCAATTCTAAAGTTAGCATTCTTTGAGAAATATTAGGTATTGCGCGTCTGAGTTCATTAAAGCGCATAGGTCTTTCGATGAGAAATGAAATAATTAACATTCTCCAGCGGCCACCCAATACTGTCATTGCCTCTTCTACAGAACAGCCAGAAATATTATCTTTCATTATTTAATTAGGTATAAAAAATATACCTATATAACAAAATAGTGCCTAATTTACAATATATACCTAGTGGTAAATAATAGTTTTTTATCACCAAAAGACTGGCCTAGATTATGGAATATAAAGAAGTTGCTAAAAAAACGATTCATCATTTGTACTCAGCACATGCATCTATTCGCACCTCAGGCATCGACCCTCAAATCATTGCTTTAGCTGAGTTGTATGTGTCACAAATCAATGGCTGTGCTTACTGCTGCGCTTTTCATGCTCAGGAATTAAGAGATATGGGAGTAAGCCAAGAAGTGATTGATAAAATTCCGGGCTATAAACATTCGAATGCCTTTTCAAAGAAGCAGCACCTTGCTCTTGAACTTGCGGAGGCAGTCACTTTTCTATCTGACAAAATTGAAACTGTAAAAGCTCATTTAGCTGAATATTTTAGTGAAAGAGAGATTGTAGAGTTAACGACCAGCATTTCGCTCATGGGGGCTTTAAACCGGCTTAGAATCACTTTAGGTGATAAAAGTTAATCTATTTTCTTCCTAACATGAAAAAGCCCTAATTATTTGGGGCTTTTAATGAATTTTTGACAAAGTTTAATAAAAATTGAAAGCACTATTTTGGCGATAAAAATAATTTCTTTTCGATTGCTCGGCGATTCACTAGCCCCTGCAACCGCTTACCACCAGCATTGACCCAGACATCAAACTGGTTTCCAGCCTCTTTATAATCACCTAAATTTAAATTTTTGAGTAAGGTCGAATTTTTAAAAGCCCCAACTCCAATGTTATAAGCTAAAGAGACTAATGCATCGAATTGATTCTGTTTTAAAGGCACTTTTACAACACTATTTACTGCGCGCTCAAATATCTTTAAATCATGCTGCATATAAGCTTTAGCCTGTTCAAGTGTGCATCGGTCTCTTTCACTTACACGCTGGCCATTAGGATATCGCGTCGTGCCATATCCAATAGTCCATACCCCAGTACCATCGTCATAAGCACTAAGTTTTAATCCTTCAAAATTACAAATTAGGTTTACACCTTCTAAACTAAGAGACATCTCATCAACAGCGACACCTATCAATTCATCACCATAATCAGTTGCTGTAGCAATCTGATCCACTGCTGCATCTTGCTGAGGCTTAGCAGTAAAAAATTTGCGGAGATAATCCAATATTTTTTGCATTTAATGCCCTGTTATTTACTTTTTCTCTGTAACCCAAAGCGTAATATACCCTTGAACTACAGGCTGCCCATCCGCTCTATAAGCATTAACTTTTACTTGCATATCTCCAACTTTCCACTCGTCATCAATAGTTGCTACTAACTTAATATCAGAATCGGCCTTAGCTACATAATTTACGCTCATACCTTTAGGTAACCATCTTAAATGTTGAGGTACTGATGCTTCAGCTAATACACCCATGACAAATTCCAACCCATTACATATGGCAATAACGTGTACAGTCCCGATATGATTTTCGATTGATTTATTTTTTTTGATTGAGGCTTCGCACAGGTTCAAATCTAATTTTTGAATCATTGGATTTACAGTCTGAAAATATGGAGCCACTCGACTAACAACTTTTGATAATAGCGTTAATCCGCCTGGTACATTTTTCAAAGTCTTAAACGCGAGCAGAACATCATTGAGCGGTGGAACAGCTTTATTTTTGATTTTGTTGGTAAATGTAGAAATATAATTACTCATAGTTTTACTTCAATTCGAGAATTAATCATTCAATAAATATATATGTACCCACTTCTACACTCATTGCTTAGTTCTCAATTTTTTGAGTCATTAATGATAATGATTAAATAGCCTTGAACGTACCGTACTGCTCAACTAGAAATTCTAAAATATTAAAAATGCCCAATATTGAATTGGGCTTTAAATTATTCTTCAATTTCGATGGGATCACCATCTTCAGGGCGAATGTGACGCTCACCATCATCGGCCGGATCTACACTCGAGCCATCTTTGGTAATGCTGTTATACAACTCATCCTCTTTTTTATCATCGATAAATTCTTCATCGGCAAAATCGAGAGGCTCTTCATCATCGTCAAAATTTAAGGGTTTTTCTTCATCTATCATGAGATTCATCCTCTACTTAACTTGTGTCACTCCATGCTTAAATAATTAACGGCTACATTCAACACCAAACCATCATCATTTGTGTAACTGACATTTTCGGATACGTTTTAGTTTTTGTTATTTTCAAGATGGTTCAAAATACTACTAATTTTTAAAAGTAAGTAACCAAACAGTAGCCCATTAAATATAATGAAAAGACCAACTGTAACCATTTCTTTAGACCAAACTTGAATAATGTCTAAATTATCATTTCTTGTTTCAACTTGCCCATATGACAAAATAAAGGCTATTCCCAAAACAATTCCAAATAAAATTACGCCCCACGCGACAACTGTGGTTGCCTTACTTTCACTATGGAGTTTGTTTGCTTGACTCATACTTTTTCTTGTCACATTTTAGAGTTCATATCATTTTTTTATATTAATTTAATGCCTATTTAAAGTTTTGTTTATGTTATGTTTTGATAGCAATGTAAGTAATCTTTATATTTTGTTTACCTCTCCATCAACTGTCTTATTTTCAATTTAAAATGATATGTTTATTTTACTTTTTTCAAAGAAATCTATATCCCCATTAAACTAACTACCTCCACTTTTTCATAAGGTAAGAGAGCAAATTTATATACATTAAAAGTTTTAAATTTGCCCCCACGCTGAAGAAAAACTTACTTATTTAGCCTGAAATTTCATATTGAATTTTCTTGCTTGCTTTCTTACTTCAGGATTTGAAGGCAAAGCAAATGGGCTTGCACGCCAAATCGCCTTTTCAATACTAGTTTTAAATTTTTGTTCTTCTTTATCTAAAAAGATGATTTGCTCAATTTCTCCACTGTCAGTTAAAAATACTTTAACGCTTGCACTCATCCCTGTAGAAGATGCTGGAATATCCCATATTTTATAAATTTTCTTTTGATATTGCTTTTTATATTTTTCAGCTTCTGAAGTAATTTTATTATCGGTCACTTGAACAGGTATAACCTGTTTATGGCCAGTCGCACACCCAACTAATAAAAATAAAGAAGCAATAATAGTGAAGTTTTTCATTTAAAATACCTTTTTTCAATAATTAAAATTTAACAGTTTAAATTTTAAAAAACCACCCGAAGGCGATATTAATCACTGATTATCCCTAGCCAGCAAAGGTAGTAGGCCATCCTGATCTACCTTTGTTTAAATTCATTTTTTATTTTTCTTTAAAAAGGGACTTCGTAACGAAAATTCATATTTGAATTTTCCGGCACATTATAGACATCTTGATCAGTAAAAATTCCGTGTTCAGGTGTTTTAAAACTATTAAATGCCTTATTAACTGGAACAGCTGGAGCGTTATTTAAATAATTTTCTTGAGAATTATATGGAGATGAAGCACAGCCAATCAGCCCAAAACCCAATAAAGATACAAGTAGAAATGTCTTCATAAATTTTGACTACCGTTATAAAAGCCACACAACTTAACAAATTGAACAGCTATTGTCACACCACAACTATTTAGTAATACTTAATAATAAATCAATAAGACCCGCATTAATAAAATGAGTAACTCTATTTAAATCATATAAAAACCCATACATCTGGACCATATAACTTTTAAAAACTGGATGTATTAGATAAAGCCTACCACTCTTAATCTATCCTCGATTTATCACGAATGATTTATTAATTAACGCTTAGATTTTGAGGACTAACATGCGCCTACATTTTATTGTTCATGAAGATTTTGAAGCACCCGGTGCGTATGAAATATGGGCTCAAAATAATGACTTCAAAATTACATATTCAAGAGTATATTTAAATGAAGCTTTGCCATCTTCTGCTGAAGATATAGATTTCCTTATTGTGATGGGTGGTCCACAAGATCCAGATACGACACTAGAGATGTGCCCTTACTTTAATTCATTAGCTGAACAATCAATCATTAAAAAAGCGATTGAAGCAAATAAAGTAGTTATCGGGGTATGTTTAGGATCTCAATTGATAGGT
This sequence comes from Acinetobacter oleivorans DR1, assembly GCF_000196795.1. Lineage (NCBI taxonomy): Bacteria > Pseudomonadati > Pseudomonadota > Gammaproteobacteria > Moraxellales > Moraxellaceae > Acinetobacter > Acinetobacter oleivorans. The sequence goes on along the minus strand of NC_014259.1, from coordinate 1,479,917 downwards.
CAAGCTTTAGGGGCCAAATTTGAGCATAGCCCTGAAAGAGAAATTGGCAAATTTCCAATTATGCTTACAGAATATGGCATAACAAACTCTAAGTTTTCACACTTAGGAAAAATGACCGAAGTTGGGCATTGGCATAATGATATGCCGGGTTTAACTCCCAACGCAAAAATCATCGCTTTTAGTGCAGGTTGTCCAAGACAAATTATTGAATATTCAAAATTAGTGTATGGACTGCAATGTCATATGGAATTAACTACAGAAGTCGTTGAATTGCTGATTCAACACTCAGAAGCTGAGTTAAATCAGGCGCATCATTATAAATTCGTGAATAGTCGTGAAGAATTACGAAATCACGATTACCAAGAGATGAATCAAAACCTCTTTATTTTTCTGGATAAACTGAAAGAAGAATACTCAAAACAACATTAAAAAATGAGTGTAAAAAGCCTTCTTAAGTTGGCTTTTACACTCGCCTATAGATCTTATTATTTACTAGATGATCAAATCCACTCAAAATTTAATCTCCAAAAAATCAACTTTAATGTTACAATACAGTGATTTACTCAATTTCAATTGGACTTCAAAAGAAATGAATAGATTGTTATTAATTTTTTTATCTTTAAATATTAGTCTTTTTTCTCCCGTAGCTTTTTCTGAAACAAACACATTTCAAATGAAACAAGAATATAACCCTCCTAACTTTAATCAGCATAAGAGCATGCTTGCAGTAAACGCAAATTCTCAAGAACATAAATTTAATGGGCAACCAAAAGAGTTTTCTAATTCTGGCACCAATCATCAAAATGTAGATTTTTTTGAAATTGCAAAACAATATCAAGAAAAGGAAACTAAGCCGTCTTACTCTACTGAAGAAACCGTCAATATGAGTGATCATGAGCGTAGTCTTTACTACATTAGAAATCATGATAATGTTGGCATTCAAAGAGAATTTAATGGTCAGCAGTTTAAATCGCTAAAACAACAGCGCGATAAAGGCGTGATTTCAAATGATGTATATAAAGAAAAGGTCTACAAAATCTTAAGCCAACCTTCTTTTAAATAAGTTAGAAGCCCTCACTTGAGGGCTTATCTTTAAACATTAAAGTCTTCGCCAATTTAAGTAAGCATCGACATAAAATATTCTAATAACTTATCTCTTTCATCGATCTTATTCGCACTTAAAAGCTGAACCATTGCCCCATCAATCACAAACAAAAACATGTAAGCGTCTTCAAGTGTAGCGGTAACTTTTACGGTTAAAATCAGCTTATAAATTTCTTTAATGAACCAATTTCGATAGTCACTGACGATTTTGTAGGCTGTGGGATAAAGCTTTTCAATTTCAAAAATGGCTTTAAACTGCAAATGATAAAACCCTTCTAAATCAGCATGTAAAAAAAAGATTTTCTTTAATTTATCGAAAACCATAAGTTCACGGTACGAATGGATAATCGAAAACACCTCGTCTTTTAACGCATCTTTTTGAAAAGTCAGACACATCTCGACAAGTTTTTCTTTACATGAAAAGCAGTTATAAAAAGTGGCTTTGGGTATTTTGGCATCCTTAACAATTCGGTCTACACCGACATTATTAAAGCCATATTGATTAAATAAATTTCTTGCCACGTGCAGCACTCGCAGTGCTTTAAATGATGCTTCTAAAGTTGGCATAGACATACCGTTTAAAATAATTTTTTGTTGTATATAAATGAGATAAAAATGCCGTCACTCTTAAATTGAGTGCTAAAAACAGGCACATCAAGGCAGCGCAAATCCTGCCTTACATATCTCAGGCTTTATTGTTGATATGATTTTTTAGTCGTAATGATCTAAAGGTTAAAACCTATAGTCGATTAAACCGCTTTAAATGCCAGTGAGGTATAGGCGTAAAGACTTTGGCAAGGACTACCAATGAGAGAGATGAAATAGTACGCATAACGAACTCCTAGATGAAATAGAAGTTCTGCCAAATCACTGCTAAATGATTATGGTGGCAGAACGAAGAAGGGTTAGCAGACCAGTCATCTAGGAACCGGCACGCCCGAGGGCGTCCCTCCTCCGTCCTACCGCTACGAAGGGAGACGAACGAGTTCGACACCAAAAAATTACTTTTTTGATGTCCTAGATGAAAACGGTCTGCTAAAACCGACTGGCAATGTGGCCAGCAGGCAAAGGATAATCGGAGAGGTTTTGGGTGTCAATGTGATATTGACTAGAAAATGGTTAAATAATTATTGTTTTTCATTCTCTTAACTTAATTTTATTTAATGTCATACATAAAGCTTTTTTATCGGCCTCTTTAAGTTGAGGATGCTGTACAGACCACATGTAGCTACAGCTATGAGGTGCTTTATTATTATTTTTCTTGAGTTCATAGGCAATATTTTTTAAAAGCTCAGTATTTAGCGTACTAATTTTTAAACGTACTTCGGCTAAATCTTGCGGTTTCCAATTAGTTTCTGGACTCGACAACCAGTCTGCGCGATATCGGTACTGAATTACCTTCGCAACATTCATTTGAGTCACAATAAATGGCTTAACTGTTTCACTATTTAGGCCAAAAGAATCGGCTTCAGAAAGTGATTGATCGAGAACTTTCTTTTCTTGAGTTAAATCTTCAATCGGCAAATGCTGTTCTGCTTTATAACCCGCGACATCTTTCATATAAGATAAACGCTCGTTAATTAAACGAGCAGTTTGATCATATTGATATGCTTGTGCTAATGAAGAAACACACATGAAAGCTGCCAACGTACAAACCACTTTAACAGCTGGCTGAGTACTCTTAATTTTTGCCATGTAAATACCTATCGAAATTATTGTTCTGTCGTCATTCCAGATCAGTACTGTATTTTAACAACATGCGAAAGTAAAATTTCAAGATAGGCTGAGTTCTTGGCTCCATGCCGAATCAGGCTGCTGATAGATGTGTTGGCACACTTGCTTAACAGATGAAATAAAGTGTTGGTCCTGCCCATCCCATTTTTCAACCATGCAATAGCTAATATGAATGCCTTTAGGATGAAACTCTCTTGCTAATGACTGCGCTAAAGCACGAATACCCGCAAACATGCTTTGGCTTAACACATCGTAATGGGTCGAGTTGTTAAATGGTGCACCAAGAAAAATAAGAGTGCCCCGCTGCTCCTTTAACATCGGCTTAATCACAGCTTGCGCTACACTCACTGCACTTAAGCCTGTGGTCTGCCAATTGTGTTCAATCTCTTCTAAAGATAAAGCCTCAATATTTGGCGAAGATGAAAAATTCGGCTGAAACACACAGAGTTCAATTGTATGTCTTTGAGTGGAAATATAACGCACCAAGCTTTTTAAATGATCTGCATTTACTAAGTTCAAATGAACTGCTGTTACGCCATCATTGATTGACTGAACTTGGATTTTTTGCACAGCTGAATCATGCACAACTTGATAAAGGTGTAATGGAAATTGTGCGTTTTTATCTAGAATTACAAAATCACGCTCGATTAAGTGTAAATCATGACCAGCAACGACAACACAGCCCTGCTTTTTTTGAAATCTCTGACATATTTTTTTTAGCATTTTAGTCTCTCTCAAAATTTTTCTTGGTAAGGGCGTAAATCGAGTTCATGTGTCCAAAGCTTCGGTGTTTGTTGATAAAGCATCCAATAGTTTTCTGCAATTGCATCAATATTGAGGCCACCCGTGCCACGTGTAAGTCGGGCTAACCGCCCCAGACCAAATAATGCTTTATTTACCCTATCGCCATCGACCATTCCATCAATAATCACATGAGCAATATGTATGTCTTGTGATTTATAGATTTGAACTAGATTGAGTGCATAAGCCCGCAAAGCAGATTTACCCATGGTAAAAGCTGCGAAAAAAGGTTTCCCTCGTAAAGAAGCGCTCGCACCTGTAAAAATAAGCGTACCGTGGTTTTGATCTTTAAAGATTTTCAGACAGATTTGAGAAACTAAATAAGCTGATAAAAAAGTGGATTGCCACATTTGCGTAAAAAACGACAGCGGACTGCGTAAAAAGATTGAGGGAATATTTCCCCCCACATTATGAATGACAGCAGTAATGCGCTCATTTTGACTGGTGATTGTGTCAAATAAAGCTTGTACTTGCTTTATATCTTCTGCATCTAGACGAAATGCGACAGCGTCCCCACCTTTCGAATGAATTTCGGCAGCCACTGCTTCAATTTTCTGGAAAGTACGCCCAGCGACATAAACTTTTAAACCTTCTTTTGCAAAACGATGGCTCACGGCTGCACCAATACCTTGTAATGCACCAACGCCAATGACAACTGCACAATCTATTTTTTTATCTGGTGTTGCTAATGTCATGGTCATTTCACCCTGTTTGTTTTTTATACCATAAAGCAATAAACGGACGATCCAAAATTTCTTTACTAAATTTTTTGCTTGTGCGAACCACTTCACCAAGTTGAGCGACCACCGCAATGTCGGCAATTGTCTGAGAGTCTCCAACTAGCCATTCACTTTGCGATAAAACTTGTTCGATACGGTCAAGGTGTCTTCTAAACTCTGCTTCAACATTTTCAGCTTTCATTCGACCTAGACCTTGAAAGAAAAGCTGTGTTTTTAACTCGGCTAAAATAAATCCTTTTACCATTGGTCTTTCATACGCTGGGCGGCCAATACTGCTAATGCGAATTGCTTCTTCTAGCGCATCTGGGTCATTTACGCGGAAATAGACTTCATAAAAATAGAGAGCTTCATCTGCCCAGTCTTCCCACAGTTCTGCAAGTGCTTTTTGATTTGGATCTTCAGGATAAAGCCGTGGTGTATCTGGATAAGTTTCTTCTAGGTAGCGAGCAATTCGGGTACTGTCTTGAATTCGCTGTCCATTATGGTCAATTACAGGTACTTTACCCACTTTACTGAGCAAAGGAACTTTAGCCCCCAAAATGCCATTATAGTTAACTGTGTCAAATGAGATTCCTTTAAATTTTAAAATTCTTGAAACTTTCTGACAAAATGGGGAAATTTCCCATTGATGCAAAATAATATCCGACATTTATTCACCTTTATTTTAATTGCGTGTTTAGCTCACTAGTTCTTTTTTAGAACTAATCAATAAATATACAGAATGTATTTTTAAGTCAAACTGTTTTTGATGACGAATAAGTTTTAAAAAGCCAAAATTAATTGATTTATATAATTTTATGTTTAGCCATTTTTAATGAATATAATTGAAATTACGCGGAACTATGCGACTAACATAGAACCGCGTATATTTGATAAATTAATAAGTTACTGTCACAACAACACTATCAGAATAATTTCCTGGTGTACTTGCAATGGAAGTACCTTGTGGAATTTTTCCATAGACAGGTGTGCTTTGAGCGCTACCTGTTCCTGTACCCGATACCCCACCGGCTCCCCCAACATTGGTTACGCCACCTGTGGCATCCCACACCGTACTATAGTTAGAGTCTTTATATAACTGATAGGGAATATATTCATTATTACCATTGGTCATACGCCTGAATCCCCCAGCAATACGGTTGTTTCCATCTCCTAAATAAATGCTATATGGCGTTCCATAATTACAGGTCGAATTTACTGCTCCTTGCGCTGTGTAATCCCGCTTAGTCGTACTAATATCATTAATATTGCTGAAATCTACTGTTGAGGTTGAGTTTAATTGGCACATACTTGGTACCACAAAATTCGCTGTTAAAGTTACATTTCCAGAGTCCCAGCTGAGTAAATCACCTAAACATAACACCGCTAAAAGATCCATATCCCAAAATAGTTGAACCGTAGCTGTATAGGTTCCTTTAGGGTAGGCAATGAGTGACCCCGTTCGAGCTGGTACTTTCACATTTACTGAGTAGCTAAGAATATTATTTGAAGCAAGTGTTACCACTGGACCATACCAAACATTGGAGGTTTGGTTGGTGGTAGAAGAACCTGCTCCACCTACAGTTGCAGTGACCGTATATGGTAAAGTCACACTATTATTCGCAGTAGTTGCTCCTGTAAATACTGTCTTCATACACATAAATGGAGATATCTGAGGTATTATTCCTCCATTCGTACAAGTAATTGTTCCTGAAAGGTTTACAGTTGCATCACTATTAATATTTGCTGCTGTGTAGGTAAACGTATTATTTGTGGTTCCAGCTACCGTACAAGCAGCATGTGCTGGACTAAAAAATGCATAAACAAGATAAAATAAGCAAATACCTATAAAGTATTTTAAAGACAATGAAAATTTCTTATAGCTCTCTATTTGAGCCTTATTCATAATATTTAATGACATACATAAGGTCCCAATTTTTTAGTTGAGTACTGATTACTGTTATATGTGAAGTCAACTTGGCATGAACCATGATCCAGAAGATCGACTTCAAGCTGGTTTTGCTTTAATAGGTTTGGAATAAATACTTCACCGTCGTAGCCAACTACACCCTCTTGCTGACCATTAATTCGAACCGTATAGCCCGGTAATAAAGGTGAATTATTCTGGTCAACAAGTTTCACTAATCCAGAAATGACCTGATGAGCACCAAAGTCAATAAGACCACCTTGGCGATAACCTACAACTGTTTTTTGGTCTGTAGACTTCACGCTCCAATTCAAAGGCAGATACGATGGATCTAAATAAATATGGTTCTCTCTATATGGCATGAGGCTTGGAATAAGAAACCTTCCAGATTTATCTGTTGTTCCTAGATTTACTCCACCATTTAAAATTTGGCTTTGTGGCCCAGCATTGGTCACAACTGCGTAGCCGTCTCCAATTTCATTGGCCGCAAAAATCCGACCTGCTGCCGCAACCAATGATCCTGTCGCTGAAACTGCAACTTGGTCATTATCTCCAATTCGGTTATATCGACCTGTCAGATAAGCTGCCCGAGCTCGGTAAGAGCCATAAATTGAAGCATTATTCTCTTGCGCATCCTGATCACGTTCAACATAGCCTCCCCATCCAAATGAACCGATTTGAGGTTCTGATAAACCGAATAATTCTTGGCGATACCTTAGACTGCCGTTGTCACTAGAAACACTCGTAATCGCATTAACTCGGGTAGATGGTGTATAGCGCAGCGCAAAGTAAATGCCATAGTCTTTTTGATTTTCATAATCTTTATAAGCCGATGCATAAAAGCCCCAGTTATTGTTCAGAGTTCCGCTTAAATTGGCAGATACTAATTTATTAGCATTGTCGCTATATTTAATCTGGTTATAACCCAGATAGGCGCTATAGCCTTCGTAAAAGTTATAGCTCATCCCTGCCCTAAAAATCTCATCTGCCAGCGCACTGTAGCTCAGGTAGTTCTGCGGCTCAGAAGTCATTTGGTTATCTTTTAAATATCGAATTTGAGACACACGGGCAAGATCAAAGTAGTTATCAAATACCTTACGGTAACTGGTATTAAACGAAATATTTTTACTAATACGCCCTTCTAAACCGACTAGAGCAGAATAACCGTTTTCATCTTTGTACTGACTCGCTGCAATGTCAGCATTAATCACCCCAAAGCCAAACAGATTCTTGGCAAACCCCGTCCCGAGGTTCGATAAACCATCTGTTGAAGCCTCTGCACCACCACTTAAGGTCAGTGAGTTGCTGTAGCCATATCGAATCGCACCCGAAGCAAAAGTGGCATCATCATAATCGTTTGAAAACAGCCCATAGTTATAGCGTGGAACACCAACATCTACTGAAAATTCATTAATACCTTTTGCCAGAATTTTTGATGAAAAATAGTAAGCCTGTTTAGTAATGCTCTGCTGACCCGTTGCATCAGTAGTCACAAGAGTCACTTCATTGCCTGAAATAAACGGGAGCTGCTTAATATCAAACGGGCCTGATGGCACAAGCCCTGAATAAATCTTTTGCTGGTTAACATATAAATCTAGTGTTGAAGGAAGTGCTGCCGAACCCGAAAATTGTGGGAATGCCGACGTGACAATATCACCTCGTTGAGTATAAGCACTCGACCACTGGAAACCCGCCAAACGTACACTATTCCCCCAATCAGAACTATTGGAAATAAAATCCCCTAAGGTATATATCCTGACTTTTTCAGGATCTACATATTGCCACTTACTTTCTAAGCGCACCCATTTTTCATGGCTATAACTCGTTTCATTACTACCGTTGTATAAAACGCCCGAAGAAAAGTTACCAATTGCGCTGTTAAAAATCCCTTCTGCCGAACCTGAGAAAACATTCTCGTCATTGGTTATAGTGTTATACAGGCTGTAGTTCAGAATAGCCGCGGTTAAGGGCTTCATTTTCAGCAAATGAGGGCTGGTGACCTTCTGGCCGCTTAAATCAACTGAGTAACCAGTTAACATGCTCGACGGAACTTGTAAATTTAGAGCCTGTTCATTCTCTAAATATTTGAACTGGATTCCTTTTAGCTCGTTAATACACACCCATTGGCTATCAGGAAGCTGCTCATCTATTTTTAGTCTTAAAGTTTTTAACACACCTGAACGAATAAATAACTTTCCATCCTTAGATTGCTTCGCAGCAACTAAGTCTTCAGATGCATTAGAATTAATAGAAACATTTAAAAATAATTTAATGAAATTAACATCTTGATCCTGCTCATTCGTCTCTAATTGTGTATATTTATTATTGCTACCAACTGATTTAGGAACACTAGGAACCGCAGTATTCGTATAATCTTGTAACTGTTCGGCAAAAGAATACGCAGGAAAATACGTAACACATAAGACACCTATAATGTATTTCATATAAGCCTCTTAAAGTGTGGTTTTCTTACCATTAACTGTTAGAGATACGCTGTATTTATGATTTGGCTGATATGTAAAATTATTAATAGAGTAACTTCGCGATTGCTCCGCAAGGATATAACCATTCACGGTATTTACTTTAATGGGGTAACTTTTATTCGCAGTTGTATCAACAAGCATTAAATTATTTAAAAGTGCATGCCGGTTTCCAATATTACTAATGTTTAAGGAAGGTACTTCCTGATTTGTATCAATTTTCCAATTCAGTTTAGTGATCGCATCTTTATTGACTACAAATACGGGTAATGATGAGCGAAGTAATACATTTACGCCTTGAGCAGCTTTACGGCTATCAATTGGTTTTGGTAGCTCATCAATAATAATACGATAGGTTTTTTCACCAGAAATAGGTGTTGGATTAATTCTGACTACACGTAAGTTATAAGAATCATTAGGTTGTAATTTTAAAAATGGTGGACTAATGGCAATCTCATCTGTAGGTGTTAACTGATCTTGTCCATTTTTTTGAGTCCATTCAAATACGCGAATCTGCAAATCAGTACTTTCATTTGACTGATTAAATAAACTAATTGATGAAGCATTTTGATTACTTAATATTTCTACATTCACAGGCGAAAGACGGATTGTCGCGGCGTTAATAGAGCTAGATAAAGATAAGAATAATCCCGTAATAATAAAAATATTTTTTTCATAATTTGCTCAAATATAACTTTTTTAATGTATTAGCCCTTTTAAAAGGGCTAATGTATTTTTAATTTATACAAATTAATAAGTTACCGTTACAGTTACACTATCAACATAGCTACCAGCACTTGGTAAAGTTGTGCCGGCAGGAATACGGCCATAAACATTCACTGTTTGAACATTACCAGTTGCAGTTCCACTATAGGCAGTTGTTGCAATACCGATTGCTGTGGCACGTCCTGTGTCAGAGAAAAGGTTGTAAGGGATATATTCGTTGCTAGTTGCACCACCAATCATACGACGTTGAGTTGATAAAACATTCTGACCACCATCAAATGACAAAGTCCATGGCACAGTATTATTACAAAGAACTTTAATTGAGGTACCACCTGTTGTTGTGGTATCTGCATCGACATTGCTAGTAAGTGAACTTAGTGTACCAAAGTCTAAAACTGCATTTGTTGTCGTTCCGGTTGCAGAAGTATTTAAGACACAACTATTCGTTACGGTTGCCTTAACAGTTAATGTACCTGTTGCTGTAGCTGCATTTGCTGTATTAAGAGAAAATAACCCTACAGCAATGAGTGATAAATGAAAAAAAGTCTTCTTCATAGTTAAAACCTTTTAAATGAAATTGTTAAAAGTAATAGATATAAAAAATTTGCCACTTATTCTTACAATCATTTCTATTTAAGGGCTCCTTATAAAGCTTATTTTTTTATCCTATTTTAAATATAATACACAAAAACAATTAAAATGCATGTTCACGTTATTATTTTTATTTCCAATCTATAAAACAAATTTACCTAAACTTATTCTATGGATACAAAAAACAATAATTACAAAACATAAATATATGATTTAACTAAATTTAATAAAATTATTAGAGAAAATATTAAATTAAATTTAAATAAATATTACAGAATCGAGCTCACCTTAAAAAATTAGATATTATTTCTTAATTTATTTATTTTTATATTATTTATCTCTTTAATTTTCATTTTATATTATTTCTTAAAGATCCATCTTCAAAAAATATTAAGTTTTATAATTTATAAAACAATAAAATGATAAAACTTAGAGCTACAGATGAACTACAACAAGGATATTTTTGTTTATTTAAAACGTTGAATAACTATTACATATATAAAAAAGTAAAGGCCTCTTACGAGACCTTTATTAAGTATTTTTAAATAATTAAACGCTTAACATACTATTTAAAGTTTCAGAAACGTTTTTCGATTTCACTTTAGGCTGTAATGCTTGTAAAGCCTGTTGCACTTGAGTACGTTGCGGTTCAGCAAGTGTGTACCAACGCGACAATACCTGTAACAGACGTGAACCTAAAATTGGGTTCTTTTCATCTAGATATTGTGCAAGGTTAATAAAGTGAGCTACACCAAAGCCCCAAGTATTTTCAGGGTTATTTGACAACCCTCCACTCACCGCACGAATACGGTTTGGCGTTGTTAAATCATAGTCAGGATGTTGAGTCAGGTACTCGATTGTTTCTGCTGTCGCATTTGGGTTTGCTGCCTGAATCATGAACCATTGATCTAAAGACAAGGCTTCATCTTTAAAGCGGTCATAGAAATCAGCAAGTGCATCTTGAGCTTGAGGCGCATTTTGCCAAACCAATACACGTAACGCCCCTAAGCGTTCAGACATATTACCTGTGTTTTGATATTGCACGTGTGCAAGTTCAAATGCAGTTTGGTCACCCTGACGAGCCATCATCATCAACATAATATTCTTTAACGCACGCACACCCATTGCCAAAGAAAACTCTTTTTGCAAGTCTGGGTCAAGCGTAAGGTAAGTATCTTTCCAGAATGAACCTAACTCTTGTGCTAAACGATTCAGCAAGGCTTCACGTTTTACATGAATATCAGATGGTGCATAGTTCTGATCGATACGACTACCTAAATAACCTTCACTTGGTACATCAAACAAACGCGATGCTAAAAGCGGGTCACGGCCAACTAGCTCAGGTAAAGTGCTTTGAATAGCTTGAATATAAGCATCAGCTGAATGGTCTTCTAGCAAGATACGTTCAAGCAAGGTTTGGGTTGCTTGCCACTGGTTAAAGCCATTCGTTTCGTGCTGAATTAAGAAAGCTAATTCTTCATCGGTATAGTCAAATACAAGATTCACAGGGGCAGAGAAATTACGAAGTAGCGACACCACTGGTTGCTCAGTCACGCCAGTAAATTCAATGCTTGCCTCGCCTTGATCAAATAGGTACACGCCATCTTTAACATCATTTACGAATAGGCTGTCACTGTGCAATGTGTATTGCTCGCCTGTTTTAGCATTAAATAGCGCTAAAGCTACAGGAATTGGAACAGCTTTTAAATTTGGGTATTTAGGATGTGCTTTCAGGCTTTGTTTAAAGCTTAAACGGTAAGTTTGTGCTGCTGCATCATATTCACCTTTTGCTTCAAGCTTTGGTGTACCTGGTTGGTTATACCAAGTTAAGAATGCAGATAAATCTACACCAGAACCCGCTGTTAAAGCAGCAACCCAATCTTCTACAGTTACAGCTTGCCCATCATGACGGCGGAAATATTCGTCGGTTCCTTGACGGTATTTTTCTTTACCGAGTAAGGTCGACATCATGCGGTTAATTTCCGCACCTTTTTCATAAACAGTTGCCGTATAGAAGTTATTAATTTCTACGAAGTGGTCTGGACGTGGCGGGTGCGACAATGGACCTGCATCTTCAGGGAACTGATGAGACTTAAGCACAGCGACATCATCAATACGTTGAACCGCAGCAGATTGTAAATCTTCAGAGAAAGATTGATCACGGAATACTGTTAAACCTTCTTTTAAGCAAAGTTGGAACCAGTCACGGCAAGTAATACGGTTACCTGTCCAGTTATGGAAATATTCATGGGCAATCACAGACTGGACACGCATAATCGCTGCGTCAGTTGTGTACTCTTCATCGGCAAGTACACATGACGTATTAAAGATATTTAAACCTTTATTTTCCATTGCGCCCATGTTGAATTGGCTTACCGCAACAATCATATAGTTGTCGAGGTCATAAGCACGGCCATAGTGTTCTTCATCCCAACGCATTGAATGCTTTAATGCTTCCATCGCGATATGGCATTTTGGAATATCTTTCTCAATCGCATAGATTTCTAAAGCAACATCGCGCCCTTCAGAGGTCGTATAACGATCTTTAAGTACAGCTAAATCACCAATAACGCAGGCAAACAAATAGCTTGGTTTTTTAGTCGGGTCTTGCCAGATCGCAAAGTGACGGTTTTCGCCAACTTCACCTGTTTCTAGCAAATTACCATTGGCAAGTAACACTGGATATTTTTTGTCTGCTTCTACACGCGTAGTAAAGACTGAAAGTACGTCTGGACGGTCTGGGTAGAACGTAATTTTGCGGAAACCTTCAGGTTCGTTTTGGGTTACAAACAACTCATCGGCTTTATATAAACCTTCTAATTGAGTATTGGTTTCAGGATGAATAATGACCTGTGTTTGTAAAATGACTTCAGCTGGTGCGTTAGTGATCACCAATTGCTCACTATCGAGTGAATATTGTGCAGAAGTAAGAATTTGTCCATTTAACTGAACAGATTGCAACTCAAGATCACGACCAAGTAAAACCAGATCGCCGTCAGTTTGGCGCTTCATCACCAACGTTGAATCAACAATCGTTTTATCATCATATACTTGAATATCAAGATTAATTGATTCAACTAAAAACGCAGGTTTTTGATAATCTTTTAAATAAACTGTTTGATCTGCCTGAACTGGAGGCTGCGCCGCAATATTCATCTTTATTCCTTATATACTCGTCTAAAACGGCAGTATGAGTCGCCATGAAATATCATACGCCAAGTCATACATACTGTATTTGCTTACCTTTATAAAATTAATGGGACTTCATTGATACATTTCAAATTAGAATCGGGTTTTATTAGCACAGATTAGACCAAATTTACGATAATCGTTGTTTATATAAGCAATCTATACAATAAAAATAAAACACCTTTAGCTTTTAACATTTTTTAGAGTCAGCTTACATTTTGGGCATGGTTCTTGCCTATTTAAATAGACCAATATGGGTATTTCAATAAGAGCAAGAGGTGTCAATATGGAATTAAAAGCACATTTTCATCGTTTAGAAAATATTAAAGCGATTCATGATTTACACGCAGCTGGACTCGATCACCATGTGATTGCGGTGTTCTTAACTGCGGAAGGTATTTCTATGACCACTCAGGAGGTTAGCTCCATTGTGAATACTTACGATGCACTAGGCAAAGTAAAATTACCAAGTAAAAAAGTACAGGCACTTATTAATGCCAAAAAACTTGGACAGAATGATGAGAACTTGCCGTGCCCTGTTTAATCAACAATTTAACTCACGATAAAGACCTAAAATTCTCACATAGATTTTAGGTCTTTTTATTTTAACAACAAACGCAACTAGCAATCTCAGCCATATACAGTACGGCTGTGTATAATAGCCCCATCATTTTTTATTTTATGTTCGGAGCAAAATGGCCTTACAAATTCTACAGAAACAACTGGATGAAAGTAGCCATTGTCCTCTCTGCCAAGCTTCAATGTACTGGGTAGATGCCGAGCAATTTGAACAAGACATTCAATTTCATGAATGCAGTCATTGTCAGCACCGCATATTTAAAGATGAAAAAATGACGTGCCACTGTGAGACATGCACAAAACAACGGAAAAAGCTTTTACAGCAAACACGCTTACAAGAACAACGTCAATTTAAATCAAAAGAACAGCCACAACGTAGTCTGGAACAGCTCAGTTTTTTGCATAAACTTTTCTTGCTGAGTCTTTTAGATGAATATGCACGTGAAGAAATCACTCATGATGAATATATTCATTGGGACAAAATTAAATATCATCACATCACTCCTAACTGGATGTTTCAGAGCTATTTAATTAAACAGCTACATAAAGATGGCATTTTGAATGCAAATGATCAAACTGAAGATCCACAGTGTTTTTATTTAAATATTCGTTTAGATGGCTACAGCGATCCAAGTTTATTTAGTGTGGCTCAACAACTGCGGAACTGGTTTTATGAAAATTTAAGTTACGGCGTTCCCTTTCGTAGTGCAGATGAAGTTAAAGATGTACTTTTTCAGGTGCTCTATCAAGAAATTATTCAGTTCATGCAATTTTATTGTCGAACTTGGGGCATCCAGATTGCTGGGAATTCAAATTTCCAAAGCTTTTGCTACCGCTTAATGGAATCATTGGCGATTGGACAGATCTATTATCTGATTCAGACGGCACTCGAATATCTTTATAAACAAAAAGCTTTACAGCCTCGCAATGAGAAATTTATTAACACCAATTTGTTAAAGAAAACATTAGAGCAATATCGTGAGAGAGCCTTAACTGAAAAGTGGGAAACCTCCATGCTGCCTCGTCCGCACAACATTCCCTATAGTAAAATGAGTTATATTTTGCTTAACCGTTTCTTAGGTTATGACGAACAGATATTTGTACAACCTGTATGGAAAGCATGGCGCAAAATTGAACCACGTTTAAACTTTTATTCTGTCAAACGTTGTATGCATTGTGGTTCAAATGATTTAACTGTTGATTATGATGCGGCAGATTATGTTTCTTTGATTTGCCAAAAATGTAAGCATCAAGACCACTATTTTACCCACTAAATCTATATCACTTTAGCTTACTAGGGATAATAATATGACATCGACATCTAGTTTGATTGAACAGGTTATTGAAGCTTGGCAAAGCATGCAGGCAAAAACGCCTCTAGTGCAATGTATTACCAATAGCGTTGCGGCTAACTATACAGCCAATGTGTTACTCGCTTCTGGTGCTTCACCTGCGATGATTGATAATCCTTATGAAGCAGAAAGTTTTACTAAAATTTCATCGGCTTTAAGCATTAATTTAGGCACCCCAACTTCAGAGCAAATGCAGGCCATGCAAATCTCTGCAAAAACAGCACAGCTTAATAACATTCCATGGGTACTTGATCCAGTGGGCTATGGGCCAGTTTTAGCTTGGCGCAGTCAAATGACAGATGAACTTTTACAGTTTAAGCCTAGCGTTATTCGTGGTAATGCATCAGAAATCAGTACGCTTGCAGGCAATCAAGTTCAATCTAAAGGTGTTGATAGTACCCTAAGTAGTGATGATGCCTATCGACAAGCTTACGCGCTATTAGTACATACCGACTGTATCGCAATTTCAGGTGAGTCAGATTACATTTTATCTAAAGAGCTAGATGTCGTTATCCAAGTTAACGGTGGCAGTCCCTTACAACCCAAAATTACAGCAACTGGTTGTGCTTTAGGTGCATTAATCGCTGCATATAGTGCGGTAACGACTCCAACCATTGCAGCACTTTCAGCCCATGTGCATTTTGCAATTGCGGGTAAACTTGCTGCCAATCAGGCACAAACCATGGGAAGTTTTAGTACCATTTTTATGGACTATATCCATATGTTAGATGCCAACCTAATTGAGCAATATGCAAATATAAAGCTATTCGGTTTAAAGGCATAACCGCAAGTTATGCCTTTATCCAACTACTCTTATTTTAAAAGTAAGTAGATATCTGTAATAAGATCACACTCTTTCACATCATGCACAAAGTTATGATAGTGAAAGAAAACTGGATATTCCCCTGCTTCTTCGGCTTGCTCAGGTAACCAGTTTCTAAAGATGTAATAAACACTATCTTTAATCTGGTCGTGGCTACCCAAATGTCTTACAGTCGCATAACGACCCGCAGGAATTTCCCCTGTTTGCACGCCGTAACTATTTTCGGGTACAGCCTTTTCAATTGAACCAGCAATATCAAATCGAAAATCATCAGACGGAGTCTGATCAGGGTCAGCAAAAGGAATACCGTAAGTTCTAGACTTGGTCACAGGCGATAAACCTGTTTCTTTGCGCCAAGCAATAAAACGCGCAGCGGTTTCAAAGACTTTATCTGGACTACCTAAATGAGACAGATAGGCAATCTTTTCAGCAGGACGCTCAACAATATTTACATTCATTTTTAGCTCACTTTTTGGAAGTGTAAAAACAAACTTCTGGTGCCAAGATTCCCAGTCCGGTTTATCTCTAAAAGCCCGAGGAGTTTGATCAAATGAACGCTTAAATGCACGAGTAAATGCCTCTGGACTGTCAAACCCTGCTTGCAATGCAATCTCAATAATTTTGAGATCAGGTTCAAAAGCCAATTGAAAAGAGGCCCGCTTTAAACGAGAAAGTTGAATAAACTTCATCACATTTAAACCAATATGAATGGCAAAAATACGATGAAAATGAAACTTAGATAAGGCCGCAATCTGGCTCAATCGGTCAACATCTAAATCTTCATCTAAATGTCTTTGAATATAATCGCAAACCAGTTGCAGCTTTTGTATATATACAGCCATACATTTATGTCTGTTCATTCGATAGCACTACTTTTACATAGTGCTGATCTCTATTCTTGATCGAAATTGCGCTTTTTTGTGTTATACAACTTGCTTGAAATAATCTTCTCTTGGCATATCAACAAGCTCAACGCACAATTGAATTTCTTTATTAAACTCTTGTTGTAGATAATTTTTATTGCTGAGCGCCGTTAATAGCTGATCACCCATTAGCTGTTTTTGTTCGTCAGTTCTTCCAGACAAAATATAAACTTTTACATGAATATAAGCTTGATCAGCACCTAAGCCAATGAGGAAAACCTCGTCTTTACGTGCACGGCTTTTAATGTCTTCTGGACTAAATAGCTCTGTCTCAATCAGTGTG
Organism: Acinetobacter oleivorans DR1; assembly: GCF_000196795.1. NCBI lineage: Bacteria > Pseudomonadati > Pseudomonadota > Gammaproteobacteria > Moraxellales > Moraxellaceae > Acinetobacter > Acinetobacter oleivorans. The sequence goes on along the minus strand of NC_014259.1, from coordinate 1,462,686 downwards.
GTATTAATTTCTTCAAGTAATTGTTTTGCGTTTAATCCAGTTAAGTTTTCTGAATAATCAACTACAACGTGCGGCATAGCCACCTCAATTTATGTAATAAGTAATTAAGCTAATTAAACTTTACTCAATAAATAATAAAGCTAATCGAACCTGATCATATCCCATTCGAGGACTGGTTGCTTCAACAATTGGTCTTAGTTTGATCGAACCATCATCAGAAAAATGATCTGGATTTTGACGTTTTTTCAGCTTCTTATAAATTTTACGAATTTCTTCGACCACTTCTTCACCCGGATGGGCAACTGAAATATCCAGCTTTTGTTCTTTATGAAGTCGAGCCAAATGATTAATGATGGTTGCTGGTGTCAGACCACGCTCATGCGCGATGTCTTCAATTTCATAGCCTTCTTCAAACAACGCACGTGTCTCGTCTAGCGTTGCCGTAGCGTAATTTTGCTTTCCACCTTTTGCGAGTTTTTTCTCATTACGAGAAATCTCAGTTTCATTTAAGGTGCCGCCACAGTGACGAATAAAGGCTTTGTGCTGAGCGGTTAAATCTACATCTGCAAAGTTGTCTTCAGCTTCTTTAGAAAGTTCTTGGAAACGACGATCAGCTTTGACAGCTAAACTATCTAACTCTAAAGCTTGCTCGTTAATCCCTAATAACTTAAGACCAGTTAAAGATTTTAAACGCGACAATGCTACATAACCCTGACCTTTTTCAAAGGTATTCGTGAGGTTAATTTCAGCAGCTTCTAAAGTCATGCCTTGGCTTTTATGAATGGTAATCGCCCATGCCAAACGAAGTGGAATTTGTTGAAAACTTGCAATCACTTTGCCCGCTTCGTTTTCAACTGACCAAGTTTCAGGAGCAACCAGCAAAGTCGTACCATCGGTTAGTTTTACCTTTGGTAATAAGCCATTTTCATCATCTTCTTCAAAGCCAATAACTTCGCCTAAACTCCCGTTGATATATCCCATATCAAAGTTGTTTTTGACAAACATAACTTTGGCATGTTTTTTCAGTGTGAGTTCTTCTGGTGCGCGTACCGAAGATTTTAAAGTTTCTAATAACTTTTCATTACCATCTAAAACGGCATTGAATTGATGCCCTTCATTATCAATTTCATTTAAGTGCTGATAATTGATATTGTCGACATCCATATTGTGCGTATAAAGACGAGTAAAAGTCTCACCAATATCATGCGAGCGTGATTGACGTAATGCGTGTAAATGATCTGATTGAATATTCTGCGCACGAATGGCATTTAAAATCTGATTAAGAATTTCATCATCTTGACGGTGTTGTTCTGTTAAATAACATACGCGAAATTTGGCTTCGACCCATGCATCAGACATAAAACAGAACTTGTCACGGTTGGCTTCACTATTACGCCCAACTGGTGGCAACTGAAAGAAATCTCCAGCCACAATGACTTGAATACCACCAAAAGCTTCATCACTTTCTTTAAAATATTTTAAAACTTGATTGACCAGATTAAGCTGCTTAGCATGCAACATCGAGATTTCATCGATGACGAGAACTTGCGCATTTTCAAGGTGCTCCTTGAGATATTTACGCTCTTTCATACGCTTTAGGTCATCGTCAGTCAACTGATCTTTAATACCTATGCCCGCCCATGTATGAATGGTCATGCCATTCATATGTGTTGCAGCAATACCTGTAGATGCCGTAATTGCCACAGGCACTTTACGTGCTTTTAGGTATTGGATGTACTGATTAAGTGTATAGGTTTTCCCTGCACCAGCCGAACCGGTTAAAAAGACATTTTCACCTGCTTTAAGCAGTTTAAGCGCAGTTTCCTGTTTCATAATCTCATAAGTACATCTTCAACAGCCCATAGCTTAACGACTTTCCCGAAAAAATTAAATGAATGCGCCAGAATTTCTGTAAAATCATTATAAATCAATAACTAATAATAAAATAATATTTGGTAGGTTTTTGGTAGGTAGGAAAATAATCTTCACATCACAATACTAGCCCCATGGTGAGGCTCACCTGTAATAACAAACAATGGATTTATGGAAGAAGGAATCACTCCATGGCTTTTAAAAATATTGCAGATCAAACAAACGGTTTTTATATTCCTTGTGTATCGCTCTTTGGACCAGGATGTGCCAAAGAAATTGGTACAAAGGCACAAAACCTCGGCGCAAAAAAAGCATTAATTGTGACCGATGAAGGCTTATTTAAATTTGGTGTCGCAGATCTTATCGCAAACTATTTAACTGAAGCAGGCGTTGCGAGCCATATTTTTCCGGGTGCAGAACCTAACCCAACCGATATTAATGTTCATAACGGTGTAAATGCCTATAACGAAAATGGCTGTGACTTTATTGTCTCTCTAGGTGGCGGTTCATCTCATGACTGTGCAAAAGGGATTGGTTTAGTCACTGCTGGTGGTGGTCATATTCGTGACTACGAAGGTATTGATAAAAGCAAAGTGCCAATGACACCACTGATTGCAGTGAACACAACAGCCGGTACTGCATCTGAAATGACCCGTTTCTGTATTATTACCAATACAGACACTCATGTAAAAATGGCGATTGTCGACTGGCGTTGTACCCCACTCATTGCCATTGATGACCCGAAACTCATGATCGCAAAACCGGCTGGTTTAACAGCGGCAACAGGTATGGATGCGTTAACTCATGCGGTTGAAGCTTATGTTTCTACGGCGGCCAACCCAATTACCGATGCGTGTGCAGAAAAAGCGATTACGATGATTAGCCAGTGGCTCCAACCTGCTGTCGCAAATGGTGAAAACATCGAAGCACGTGATGCGATGAGCTATGCACAGTACTTAGCGGGCATGGCATTTAACAACGCATCTTTAGGTTATGTCCACGCAATGGCTCATCAGTTGGGCGGTTTTTACAACCTACCTCACGGCGTATGTAATGCAATCTTGTTACCACACGTGTGTGAGTTTAACTTAATTGCTTGCCCAGATCGTTACGCAAAAATCGCTGAGTTAATGGGTATAAAAACTCACGGGTTAACAGTGATGGAAGCTGCCTATGCTGCTATTGATGCCATTCGTAAACTGTCTTCATCAATTGGTATTCCATCTGGTTTAACAGAACTAGGTGTGAAAAATGAAGACCTTGCAGTCATGGCAGATAATGCTCAAAAAGATGCGTGTATGTTGACCAACCCTCGTAAAGCAAACCATGCACAAGTTGTGGAGATTTTTAAAGCAGCACTTTAATACTGATGTAATGGCATATCCCTCTAGTAAGTCAAATCCCTCCGACCGTTGACTTACTTTTTTGGGGAATACTTAGCTCCAGCGGTATTCCCTTTTTTTAGAAACCATATTCCAACCCTCTCTAAACCTGATTGACAATTCGCCCATTTCATTGAAGGATACTCAGCATGTCTTAATTACAATAGCTCGATAAAAATGAATACATCTTCAGCTAATCAAAATTATGTTCCAGATATTTTAGGTACTGGCTACGAACAGCTTACACTCAACTTTCCTAATGATTACGAAGGAAAAGTTGTAGCTACCCTAGTGCGTAAAAAGGCCGCTCAATCGACTCAAAAAGCCGTGCTGTATATTCATGGTTTTTTAGATTATTTCTTTCAAACCGAAATGGCTGAACAATTCAATGCGCATGGTTATGACTTCTATGCCTTGGATTTAAGAAAATATGGCCGTTCAAAGCTACCTCATCAAATTTTCTATAATGTGCTTGATTTAAATGAATACGATGCCGAAATTACACAAGCATTAGAGATTATTGGTAAAGAACAGCACACCCAAGTCTTGCTTGCAGGGCATTCGACTGGCGGTTTAACAGCAACGCTTTATGCTGCCCATAACCCAAACCACCCTCTGATTAAAGCGCTATGGGCAAATAGTCCGTTTTACGATTTTAATTTAAGCTTGGTCGAGAAAAAATTTGGTATTCCAGTACTCAGTCGAGTAGGAAAATATCTGCCAAAAGTTAAATTCCCAAGTCAATTAAACAAATGGTACACCGCGAGCCTTCACAAACAGCTCAAGGGCGAATGGGACTTTAATCTGGACTGGAAACCTACCTCTGCCCCTACGGTTCAACTCAGCTTTCTACATGCGATTCATACGGCACAAAAAGAAATACATCGCGGGGTTAAACTGAATGTTCCCGCACTGATTATGCATTCTCACCAGACTAAAAACCCTAAAAAATGGGGAACAGATGCGACTCAAAGCGATGTAATTTTAGATGTTAAAGACATTGAAAAATTTGGTAAAAAAATCAAAGGCGATGTCTCTGTTGTCTCTATTCACAATGGGTTGCATGATTTAGTCCTTTCGGCCCAGCCAGTACGAGAACAAGTCTATCAACAATTGTTTCAGTGGCTGGATCAAAAAATCACTTAACTGAGCTTAGGTGAGTCAAGGTATTTCATCAGCAATTGATGCGCAGGATGTTCGCTCGGTACTAACTCCATAAGACGTTCTACCGCATCGATTGCTTCAGGAAAATGAGCTAAATGCTTAAGTAATAAATCTGTTTCTTGTGTTTTAAAAATTGCATCACTCAAGCGTGATTCAAGGCAGTCACGCCATGCACATAAAAACGGACTTTCCGTTTTTGCTAGAAATACACCTGTGTAAAGCTGCAAAGCCGAGGCTGCATATCCTGCATCCAGTGCTTGTTCCGCTTGTAAAAAATCAGCTTCAACATGCACCAGTAAACGATATGGACGTGAACCAAGTAAACCACCCAAAATATCTCGTAGTTGAGACATTTCAGCTTTAAGCGTCCCCATACTGACTTTACGTTCACCATAGAGCGCCTGATAAAGATGCTCTAAAGTTAAGCCATGTGGACATAACGCCAATATGGTTAAAATTTCAATTTGACGCGGTGTTAATAATAAACTTTTGCCATTAAATTTAACTTGTGGTGTCGAAAAAGCACGAATATGTAATTGCTGGCGCTGCTGCTCTAACAAAGCAGACTGAATAATGGATGCACAACGTTCAGCAGCCAATATTCCTAAACTATTATGGTTCTTCCAAATGGTTGATAAATCAACAACTCCTAGGGTTTGTTTTGAGTATGGGTCGATAATCGGTGCGGCATAGCACACCCACTCATGAATCGATTCCATATAATGTTCATTTGAAAAAACACAGCTTGATTGTTGAGTTTTTAAAGATAAAGCTAAGGCATTGGTGCCCACAAATTCTTCACGCCACTGACCACCCTGCACAAAATGTACACGTTCAGCAGCACTTTGCATTTGAGGACTTGGTGCCGTCCAGATAATGGTACTACCGATATCACCGACAGCAATCACCATTGAAGATTGCTCTGCAATATGACGTAAATCGTCAGCACACTGACTTAAAGCCATATCTAAAGCATTTTGTGAAGCAGATTTTTTTTCGACTAAAGGAGCCGCAAAACGCTCTTTAGGAATCGCAGCAGAAGCTGACCGTTCCCACGAGCTTGCAATACTTTGGCCGAGTTTGGCAGCATTCTGAGGAGAGAGACTATTTTGCGTGCGCAGTTGATCAATCAACGTCCGTTGCTGCAATAAATCCTTTTTTGTGAACATTTGTAAATTCCTTATATATCCACATTTCTATTCCAACCTTTCTCCAACCTTCTTCTTTATATCCTAATTATACAAAGTACGAAAGTACCTACTGACAGGGTTCTTGTTAGTCTTTAGTCCTAAAAAGCAAAGGAATATTTATATGCGCTATATCGATCCAAATCAACCAGGCTCAAAAGTTCAATTTAAATCACAATACGAAAATTTTATTGGCGGTGAATGGGTTGCACCTGTAAAGGGTGCGTATTTTGACAATGTATCTCCTGTTGACGGAAAAGCTTTTACACGTATTCCACGCTCTAGTGCCGAAGATATTGAGCTCGCTCTAGATGCAGCACACAAAGCGAAAGCAACATGGAATAAAGCATCACCAACAGTACGCTCGAATATCCTTTTAAAAATTGCTGATCGTTTAGAAGCAAATCTTGAAATGCTTGCTGTTGCAGAAACTTGGGATAACGGTAAAGCAGTGCGTGAAACTTTAGCAGCTGACCTTCCACTTGCGATTGACCATTTCCGTTATTTCGCTGGATGTATTCGTGCTCAAGAAGGTGGCATCTCTGAAATTGATGAAGATACCATTGCGTATCATTTCCACGAACCACTAGGTGTCGTTGGTCAAATCATTCCATGGAACTTCCCGATTTTGATGGCAGCATGGAAACTTGCACCTGCTTTAGCAGCTGGTAACTGTGTCGTGATTAAACCAGCTGAGCAAACTCCAGTGGGTATTTTGTTGGTGGCTGAACTGATCCAAGATATTTTACCACCGGGTGTCCTTAATATTGTCAATGGTTTCGGTTCAGAAGTCGGCCGTCCATTAGCAACAAACCCACGTATTGCAAAAATCGCATTCACAGGTTCAACTCAAACTGGACAAATGGTGATGCAATATGCGACTGAAAATATTATTCCAGTGACCTTAGAACTTGGCGGTAAGTCACCAAACCTTTTCTTTGAAGATATCTTGGACAAAGAAGATGACTTCTTAGAAAAAACGCTTGAAGGTTTTGCGATGTTTGCCTTAAACCAAGGTGAAGTATGTACTTGCCCTTCTCGTGCTTTAGTACAAGAAAGTATTGCTGATCAGTTCTTAGAAATGGCTGTCGAGCGTGTAAAACGTATTAAAACTGGTCATCCACTTGATACTGAAACGATGATTGGTGCTCAAGCATCTCTACAACAACAAGAGAAAATCTTACGTTGTATTAACACGGGTCGTGAAGAAGGTGCAGAACTCTTACTTGGTGGTAGCGGCCGTAAAGAAGTAGGCGATGGTTACTATGTCGATCCGACTATTTTTAAAGGTCACAATGGCATGCAAGTTTTCCAAGAAGAAATTTTTGGACCTGTACTTGCTGTAACAACGTTCAAAGACTTTGACGATGCAATTAAAATTGCCAATGACACCATGTATGGTTTAGGTGCAGGTGTATGGTCACGTTCAGCTCATATTTCTTATCGTGCTGGTCGTGCTATTGAAGCTGGCCGTGTTTGGACAAACTGCTACAACATCTACCCTGCACATGCTGCATTTGGTGGCTACAAGAAGTCTGGTATTGGCCGTGAAAACCATAAGATGATGCTAGATCATTATCAACAAACTAAAAACTTGTTGGTGAGTTATTCAACTAAACCAATGGGCTTCTTCTAAGTTTCGCACCAAGTTGATACCAAACTATCAACACTAGAAAGAAGTAAGATGACTAATTATATAAGAAGCCAGTAATTTAGATTGCTGGCTTCTTTATTTACGATTGTTAAGCTTGAATTTTTATTTTTAAAATAAAAAATTCCATCTACTCTCTAAAGTGCTTCATTTAGGCATTGCTTTTGCATTGATTCATACAAACCCACTCGCAGGAGTATTGTATGAATCAACCAGAAACAGCTTCCGTCATTTCTTCAAGCACAGAAGTCTCATCAGCAGAATATTTTGCTCAGCGTCAACTCAAACAAGGTACGGTTGGTTGGTTACTCCTGATTGGTTTAGGCGTAGCTTATGTGATATCGGGTGATTTTGCTGGCTGGAACTTTGGTATTGCTCAAGGTGGCTGGGGGGGTATGTTTATTGCCACTGCACTCGCTGCGCTTATGTACTTATGTCTATGTCTTTCTATGTCAGAAATGTCCACCATGATGCCGACAGCAGGTGGTGGTTATAGTTTTGCACGTGCTGCCTTTGGCCCTTTTGGGGGCTATTTAACAGGCACAGCTATTTTAATTGAATACGCAATTGCTCCTGCGGCGATTGCCGTATTTATTGGTGGTTATTGCGAATCTCTATTTGGTATTAATGGCTGGATGATTTATCTCGCCTGCTACGCCATTTTTATGGGCATACATCTGAAAGGTGCTGGCGAAGCCTTAAAAATTATGTTCGCAATTACACTTGTCGCAGCTGTTGCTCTGGTTGTGTTTATTGTCGCAATGATTCCACATTTTAATACACAAAACCTGTTAGATATTCCTGTTGGCACAGCAGCTGGTGCAAGTCGTTTTCTACCTCATGGCTATTTAGGCATCTGGGCCGCAGTTCCCTTTGCAATCTGGTTTTTCCTTGCAGTTGAAGGTGTGCCATTAGCCGCCGAAGAAGCAAAAGATCCAGCGAAATCTCTCCCACGCGGTTTAATCGGTGCAATGCTCATCTTAACGGCGTTTGCCATGCTCATTTTATTCTTGGGTGCGGGCGCAGCAGGTGCAAGTACTTTACAAAACTCAGGTGCTCCCCTCGTCGATGCTCTGGTTAAAGTTTATGGCGCCAACACTTGGCTTGCGACTTTTGTTAACTTTGTTGGTTTAGCAGGTTTAATCGCGAGTTTCTTTTCAATTATCTATGCCTATTCCCGTCAAATTTTTGCACTCTCTCGTGCTGGTTACTTACCTACTTCACTCTCTTTAACCAATAAAAATAAAGCCCCTTATCTCGCAATTATTATTCCGGGCATTATTGGGTTCTTGCTTTCACTGACCAAAGAAGGTGATTCACTGATTTTAATCGCGGTTTTTGGTGCAACCATTTCTTATGTGTTGATTCTTTTATCCCACATCAAACTACGCCTATCTAAACCCGACATGCCTCGTCCTTATAAAACTCCTGGAGGAATCGTTACTTCAAGTATTGCCTTAGTTCTAGCAGTCGCTGCTGTAGTTGCAGGCTTTGTTGTTAATCCAAAAGTTTGGTTTATTGCTGCCGCTATTTATGTCGTATTTATTGCTTACTTTTTATTCTATAGCCGTTATCATTTAGTTAAAGGTACACCAGAAGAAGAGTTTGCAAATATTAAAGCCGCAGAACAAGAACTATAAAAAAGGATGCAACTATGAGTTATCGCAATATTGTCGCCAATCAACAGTATCACTTTGCTGACTTGAAGACCTTGATGGCAAAAGCAACGCCGTTACGTTCTGGCGATGAATTAGCAGGTGTAGCGGCCAGAGATGCAACCGAACATGTTGCGGCACAAATGACTTTGGCCGATGTACCACTTAAAACCTTTTTAAATGAGGTTCTAGTCGATTACGAAACTGATGAAATTACACGACTAATTATTGATGAACATGATCTGGCAGCCTTTGCCCCTATTTCACACTTTACAGTAGGTGATTTTCGAAATTGGTTACTTGGAGAAGAAGCCACTGCCCAAAACTTAAAAGCATTAGCATCAGGTTTAACTCCAGAAATGGTGGCTGCTGTCAGCAAAATTATGCGCAATCAAGATTTAATTTATATCGCCAGTAAATGTGAAGTAATCACCCAATTTCGCAACACGATTGGTTTAAAGGGTCATCTTTCTACCCGTTTACAACCCAATCATCCTACGGATGATGTGCTTGGTATTTCTGCCAGTATTTTAGATGGTTTGATGTATGGTAATGGGGATGCCGTGATTGGTATCAATCCAGCGACGGATAACCTACATAATTTGTCAGAGCTACTAAAACTACTTGACCATGTCATTCAGGAATATCAAATTCCAACACAATCTTGTGTACTTACCCATATCAGCTCAGGCATTCAACTGGCAGAAAAAAATGTGCCCATTGATTTAATGTTTCAATCAATCGCTGGCACCCAACTGGCTAATGAAGGTTTTGGAATTTCACTCGATTTACTACAAGAAGGATATGAAGCCACACTCGCACTTAAACGCGGAACCATTGGGCAAAATGTTATGTACTTTGAAACGGGTCAAGGCAGTGCCTTATCGAGCAATGCACATCACGGCGTTGATCAGCAAACATTAGAAACGCGTGCTTATGCAGTAGCTCGTAAATACAATCCGCTTTTAGTGAATACTGTCGTTGGCTTTATTGGTCCCGAATATCTTTTTAACGGTAAACAAATTATACGTGCAGGACTAGAAGACCACTTCTGCGGCAAGTTACTCGGAGTACCAATGGGCTGCGACATTTGCTATACCAACCATGCCGATGCTGACCAAAATGATATGGATGTTCTCCTTACTCTATTTGGTGCCGCGGGCATTAACTTCATTATGGGAATTCCGGGTTCAGATGATGTCATGCTCAACTATCAAACGACCTCGTTCCATGATGCCCTCTATTTAAGACAACTCCTCGGTTTAAAACCTGCTCCTGAGTTTTCAGCTTGGCTTGAACAGCAAGGTATTTTTAAACAGCAAAACTCTCAAATCTGTTGGGCAGACCATATGCCTGACCAATTCTCTCGTCTGCTCATGAACTAGGGAGAACGCAATGAAACTGAACCGTGATATTCAATATCCATCTTCTACCCATCAAGATCAATGGGAAAAACTTAAACAGTTTACCGATGCCCGCATTGCTCTGGGCCGTGCAGGTTGTAGCATCCCAACACAAGCCTTGCTTGAATTTCAGTTGTCGCATGCACAAGCAAAAGATGCAGTTTATCAAGACATGGATGTTACCTATTTATCTGAACAATTAGCGCAAAGACAGCTGCAAAGTCTTCATGTCCAAAGCAACGCACCTAATAAGGAAATTTATCTTAAACGTCCTGATTTAGGACGTCAGCTTTCAGATCAATCAAAAGATGCCTTAATTAAGAAGTATGCAGAAGACATTCAACAATACGATGTTTGTATTGTGGTGGGTGATGGACTCTCAGCAAGAGCAATTGAAGCGAATGCTATTCCATTCATTACCACGCTAATTGAACAAGTTCAGCAAGAAAACTGGACTCTTGCACCCATTGCACTGGCAACAGGCAGTCGAGTTGCTTTAGGTGATGAAGTTGCTGAGATCTTTAAGGCACCCATGCTAGTGATGCTCATTGGAGAGCGCCCGGGTTTAAGCTCTCCTGACAGTATGGGAATTTACTACACGTGGAATGCATATTCAGGCTGTCTTGATGCTAAACGTAATTGTATTTCTAATGTCCGCTCTGCTGGCTTAAGTATTCCAGTTGCGGTACAACGTTTAATCACATTAATGAAAAAATCAAAACAGCTCGGCTTTTCAGGAGTTAATTTAAAAGATGAACATCAACTTTCAGATATAGGTCTTGAGGGAACTCAAAAGCTATTATTTTAAACAGTAGAATATGTTTAGGGATTTATTCATAAATAGATAATCCTTTGCATAACAACATCATTTTAACGAAAAATATCAATTTTCAGGTATTGACGATTTATACAGATATTTTCTTCTTTATATTTATCGCTATACTCCACCTATTGATCTTCTATGAATCATTTGTATGAGCACAACAAACGCCTTCCCAAAAACTATTTATGCCATTCAGCATCTTGCTTTCGAAGACTTAGGTTCATTAGAAGATGTCTTTTATCAACTCGGATTTCGCGTCCGTTATTTTGAGGCAGGTGTTGATGATTTAACCCCTGCTTTTTCACATCAAGGTTTAACTATTATTTTAGGCGGTCCAATCGGAGTTTATGAAACTGACGATTATCCATTCTTAAAAGATGAAATCGCTTTACTCAAACAACGTTTAGCAGCTGACAAGCCTACACTTGGTATTTGCCTAGGCGCACAGCTTATTGCTCATGCACTTGGCGCAAAAGTATATGCAGGACATCAAAAAGAAATTGGCTGGGGTCCACTCAGCTTAAGCTTACGCGCTAATCAGGTTTTATCTGGTTTGCTTAACAATGTTCATGTTCTACATTGGCACGGCGACACTTTCGATCTTCCTGAAAATGCGGTGCTATTAGCAAGTTCCGATGTTTATACCAATCAGGCATTTGAAGTCGGTAATAATATTCTTGCCTTGCAGTTTCACATTGAAACGACTGAAGAACATTTTGAAAAATGGCTCATTGGTCATACATGTGAACTTCGTCATGCAAATATTTCAATTCCAAAACTTCGTGAAGAGAATCAGCAATATGCTCAAAATCTCGAACATGCTGCTTTTGATGTTATTCAAAAATTTCTTAAACGAATTGGATATAGTGGTTAATATTTAATTCAATATATTAGTTAAATTATACTTAGAAAGCCAAATGCTCATTTTTTACCCAGAGATGGATTATTAATCCGTCTTTGGGAACCTTTATAATTAATTTCCGTGTATTATTAATTTATTAACTTTGTAACATAAAATAAACGCTGATTTACTATGGAAATCCTGAAATTTCTTAAAAGCTTTAATACAGTGAATACTTATTTAACGCTAGCATCTATTCTTCTTATCATCATTGTTCTTTATTTCTACGTGGTTAATCCAGCTTAGCTTATTTGCCAAAGCACTATAAAGCATAATATATGTAAGAAAATAGATATAAAAAAAGCCCAACTGAGTTGGGCTTTTTTTATATCTGCTATTTGCTCAAAAACATTTTACGCGTCTTACTTTTTCTCAGGCTTAAAGCTATCTTTTAAATCGAGAATACGGTTAAACACTGGTTTTTCAGGTGAGTGATCCTGTTGATCAGCAACAAAATAACCTTCGCGTTCAAACTGGAAACGATCTTCTGGACTCGCTTGTGCCAAAGCAGGTTCAATTACAGCTTCTAACACTTGCAATGAATCCGGATTTAAGTTTGCCAAGAAATCATCACCTGTTTCAGGATCTGCTTCTGTGAACAAACGATCATAAATACGTACTTCAGCAGGAATACCTTTTGTTGCAGATACCCAGTGAATTACACCTTTAACTTTACGGCCTTCAGGGTTTTTACCTAAGGTTTCTGGGTCAATTGAACATTTAAGTTCAATGACTTCACCATTAGCATCCTTAATAACTTCATCACATTTAATGACATAAGCATGGCGTAAACGCACTTCACCATCAGGAACTAAACGCTTGAAGCCTTTTGGTGGTACTTCTTCAAAGTCTTTACGATCAATATAGATTTCCTTAGTTAAAGGAATCACACGGTCACCCATATCTACGTTTGGATGGCGAGCATGTGTAAGATCCATATCTTCTGGTAAATTGGTTAAAGTCACTTTAAGTGGACTTAAAACAGCCATTCCACGCGCAGCTGTATTTTCCAAAGATTGACGAATACAGAACTCAAGCATTGCAACATCTACAATACCGTCAGTTTTTGACACGCCTACACGCTTACAAAACTCACGTAAGCCTTCTGGTGTGAAACCGCGACGACGCATACCCACTACAGTCGGCATACGCGGGTCATCCCAACCATTCACATGACCACCTTCCACCAATTTACGTAATTTACGTTTTGATGTAATGGTGTAGTCCACATTTAAGCGTGAAGATTCATATTGGTGTGGAACTGCTTGAGATTTTACCTTTTCTACAATCCAGTCATAAAACGGACGGTGATCTTGGAACTCTAATGTACAAAGTGAATGAGTAATCCCCTCGATCGCATCAGACAATGGATGAGCATAGTCATACATTGGATAGATTTTCCATTTATCACCTGTTTGGTGATGTTCTGAATGCAATACACGGTATAAAATTGGATCACGCATGTGTACGTTTGGACTTGCCATATCAATTTTGGCACGTAAAACAGCTTCACCCTCTTTAAATTCGCCACTACGCATTTTTTCAAAACGCGCAAGGTTCTCTTCAACAGATGCATCACGGTATGGTGAGTTTTTACCCGGTTCAACAAAACTACCGCGGTTTAACTTAATTTCTTCTGGTGATTGTAAATCAACATAAGCATCGCCTTGTTCAATGAGTTGAACAGCCCATGCATATAATTGATCAAAATAACCCGATGCATAGCGCGGCTCACCATTCCAGTTAAAACCAAGCCATTTCACATCATTAGCAATACCGTCAACATACTCTTGTTCTTCAGCATCAGGGTTTGTATCGTCAAAACGTAAATTACATAACCCATCAAATTCTTCAGCCACACCAAAGTTTAGGCAAATTGCTTTTACATGACCAATATGTAAATAGCCATTTGGTTCTGGTGGAAAACGCGTTACGATCTGCTTTGCACGCCCAGCAGCCAAGTCTTCAGTAATGACTTGGCGAACGAAATCTAAGCCAGCCTGTTGTTCTTGCTGCGCAGAATCGACAGAGGCATGAGTATTCGGTGTCGGGTTATTTGGCAGGCTCGAGACAACATCATTAGGCTTCATAGTGTATCAATCACTTCTTTGTAGATAAAATTTCGAAAAATTTAAACGCTATCTTCATTTTTCACAAAGATTTTAACGTTTTTTACTTGCCTTGTAGTTTACAGTTTGCTTATGCTTCTCTCAACCAAAAACCCATGGTCATAAGCCCATGTTTAGGAGATTAATGTAATGAGTTTTCCTCAAGTCGAATTAAACACCAATAAAGGTCGTATTGTTCTTGAACTGAATGCTGAAAAAGCACCTAAAACAGTAGCAAACTTTTTAGAATATGTACGTGACGGTTTTTATGACGGCGTTATTTTCCACCGCGTCATTGATGGTTTCATGATCCAAGGTGGCGGTATGGATGAAAACTTCAAAGAAAAAGCGACACGCGATTCAATTGAAAACGAAGCTGATAACGGTTTAAGCAATGACGAAGGTACGATTGCAATGGCGCGTACTCAAGCTCCTCACTCAGCATCTGCTCAATTCTTCATCAATGTAAAAAATAACTCTTTCTTGAACCATACTTCTAAAACTGCTCAAGGTTGGGGTTATGCTGTATTTGGTAAAGTTGTTGAAGGTTTAGATGTTGTTGAAGCGATCAAAGGTGTTCGTACTGGCAACCGCGGTTATCACGCTGACGTTCCATTAGAAAATGTAGTAATCGAATCTGCTAAAATTATTTCTGAATAATTTTAGGATAAAGCTGTGACTTATCTGTTTATCTCAGATTTACATTTGTCACCTGAACACCCTCGACTCGTTCGAGGGTTTTTAGATTTATTGGTGCATTACCAAGATAAAAATACTCAACTCTACATCTTAGGCGACTGGTTTAATGCCTGGATTGGAGATGACTATTCAGCACCATGGCTTGATGAAATTGTTGAGGCCTTAAAAAACTTTAATCAAAAAGGGAATCGGGTTTACTTTCAAGTCGGTAATCGTGATTTTGCGCTTAATCAGGTTTTCCTCAATAAATTTAATGGCGTCTTACTCCCTGACATTTATTCCCTCAATATCTCAGGACATCAATATCGTCTAGAACACGGCGATGCATTATGTACAGATGATATTTCTTATCAAAGATTTAAAAGGATTATTCGAAATCCGCTCTTAGTTGCTCTTTTACGCCGAACTCCTCTCAGTTTTCGCACTAAACTAGTGAATGGCTTTCGCAAAAGAAGTTCCGCTGATAAACAGCAAAAAAGCTATGAAATTATGGATGTAAATGAACAAGCTGTTATTTCTGCTTTAGAAGATGTAGATATACTGATTCATGGGCATACTCACCGCCCTTCAATTCATCAGGTACAAGCGAAACAACGAATTGTTCTTGGCGATTGGCGTGAAGATCAGGCTTATATTTTGGAAATTGATCCATCCTCAAATACGCAACAGCTCGAATTGATTGTCTGGAATTATTAACTAGAAATTATTCACTTTTTATTTCAACTTTCAATTCTTTAATTTTTTTATTTAAATCAGAATCGTAAATCACACACATGCTGGCAATAAATATAAATTTCCAGTTTATATGTGCATGATTGTGATAATCAATGTATAAAATAAGAAGACTCAATACAAATATAAGAATGATAAAGGCTTTAACAATTCTAATTTCTCGCAGCTTACTCTTTGCATCTGTTGGCAGTAAATCAATCATTTTCAATAAATTACTAAAATTTTATATAAACATTATATTTCTTTATCGAATTACATAGGAAATGTTTTTGAATAAAATAGCGTATGATGGCAAAGATTAAATTCTCTCAATTGCCATAAGATTGATATGGAGCACACCTATGGATCTATTGAATTCTGTTAAAAGTCGCTATACAACAAAAGCGTATGATTCTGAAAAGAAAATTCCTCAAGAAAAGTTTAATAAATTATTAGAAATTTTACGTTTTACCCCTTCTTCAGTAAATATTCAGCCTTGGCATTTCGTAGTTGCAGATAATGAGGCAGCTAAAGAACGAATTGCAAAAGCCTTAACAGGTAAATATGCCTACAACGCTCCAAAAGTACTCGATTCATCACACACACTTATCTTTTGCACAAGAACAGATATTTCAGCTGAATACTTAAATCAATTACTTGAACAAGATGATTTAAGCGGTCGTTTTAAAGATGAAAAAGCAAAGCTCGGCCAAAAAGATACTCGCCATGGCTATGTTGAATTCTATCGAAATGAGCAGAAAAATTTATTTGGGTGGATGGAAAATCAAACATTCATTGCTTTAGGACAACTACTTTTTGCTGCGGGTTTAGAAGGAATTGATGCAACGCCAATGGGCGGCTTTGATGAAGATATTTTAAATGCTGAGCTTGGGTTAACTGAAAAAGGCCTGCGTAGTTCAGTTATTGTTTCTCTAGGTTATCGCAATGAAAATGATTTCAATGCCAAACTTCCTAAATCGCGTCTACCAGATGAAGTTATTTTTACCTATTTATAAAATGAAAATAGTTCAAGAGATTCAACTCTCTTGAACTATAAACTCATTGCCCTAGCTAAACAAAGTACGCCACTGATCCCTAATAAAATACCCAAAGTGGTAGGCCATTTTAATTTTTCTTTATATAAAATAACGCCACTTGCAATTCCTAATAACACTACGAGAATATTCATACTTGCAAAAACAATTGCAGGTGAATCCTTTAAAAGGATATGAGCCTTCACATATAAAGCAATATTTGAAAAATTAAGCACACCTAATACTAATCCAGCTATAGCACTTTTAAGCTGCCATTTTTGGGTTTTCTGCACCAATAAATATGAAATTGATAATATAAAAGATGTAATAAAAATAAGATTCAACGTCAGTGTAAATTGAAGACCTAAACTACTCGTATATTTTAAGAGAATGTCTACCGCAGCATATCCACACCAAACACTTAATAAAGCAACAATTGCTTTTCGAGATTGATGATTCGAAGAAGTATTCATTTGTCCAAATAAGACGAGTAAGACTGCAAAAACTCCTAGACCTATTCCCCACAGCTTTAATGCATTAAATTGTTCATTAAAAATGAAATAAGCTGCGAGTAAAGAAAGTACCACGGAAAGTCGTTGTGCAACCTCAGTTTTAACAATTCCTGCATATTCTAATGATTTAGCTAAACATAGAAAAATACTAGGTAAAATCATTCCTAATGCAACAATTAACCACCAAGGCGTCTTTTCTATTGAAATATGTTGAATATCTGGCTGAAACCACCAAAAGCAAAGAAGACTTGCACTCGCATAATTCCATGCAATCATTTGTAGCGGCTGGTAACCTTTTTTCTTTAAGTTTTTTAATAGGATGGACACCAAAACACTGCTTAAAGCAGCAGCTAATATTAATAGCATCGATTAAAACTCTATTTATTTAGATATATCAGCCATAATGATCAAATTACGACTGCTGTTGAATTAAATATTTTAAATTAATTTATAAATAAACATAAAAAAAGCCAGTCATTATTTGACTGGCTTTTTTTTAGATTTCAATTAACGATTATTTTCGTCTTCTTGACCATCTTCAAATTTAGTATCGTTGTCAAAACCACCTTGATGACCACCGAAACCGCCTTGACCACCGAAACCGCCTTGACCACCGAAGCCACCTTGACCACCGAAGCCGCCGCCTTGACCACCGAAGCCGCCTTGACCGCCGAAGCCGCCTTGACTACCACCAAAGCCACCGCCTTGACCGCCACCAAAGCCACCGCCTTGACCGCCACCGAAACCACCAGTAGGTTGACCACCGAAGCCGCCTTGTGTGCCACCTTGTGCTGGGAAGCCTGTACCTTGCGCGCCTGCTGGGCGTGGGTTACGAGCTGGAACAACAGTTGAAATAGCGTGTTTGTAAACCATTTGACTTACTGTATTTTTTAATAAAACAACATATTGGTCAAAAGATTCAATATGACCCTGTAATTTAATACCGTTCACAAGGAAAATAGAAACAGGGATACGTTCTTTACGGAGAGAATTTAAGAACGGATCTTGTAAAGTTTGACCTTTAGACATTTTTAACTCCAAAAAAAAATTTTTAAATCAGCGCAAAAAAACTATCTTTATTTTTCAACTAAAAATTATAAAAAGACAGTGTGCAAATTTTGCTTTATCCATAAGAGTTTCGCAAGTCTTCTTTCGCCTGCTTTATCGTCAAGTAAGTTTTAAAATCGTGTATTTCTTGCAAAGAACGTAACCACGTATATTGACGTTTGGCAAGTTGTCGTGTTGCAAATAAAGCTTTATCCTCCATTTCACGTTTACTTTTGAGACTTAAGTCACTTTTTAATAGAAATTCTAGTGCTTGTCGATAACCCACTGAACGCATTGAGGGTAAATTTTCATCTAAATCGTATTTTTCAATTAGAGCTTCAACTTCACTCAAAAAACCGATATCCCACATTTTGCTTAATCTTTGCTCAATGCGTTGATGTAATTCTACCCGATCTGGAAGTAAAGCATAATTATGAAATATGTATCGATATGGTACGTTTTTGGGTTGTTCTGCCTGCAATTTCGTAATTGGTTCACCCGTAATCTTATAAACTTCTAATGCTCGAATAATCCTTTGCTTATCAGTCACATTAAATTTTACAGCCGCAGCAGGATCTACAGAAACCAATTCATCATAAACGGCCTGCCACCCTTCATTTAAAGCTTTTTCTTCAATTGCTGCGCGAACTTGAGCATCAGCACTCGGCAAATTACCAGACAACCCTTCTAACAATGCCTTAAAGTACAACATAGTCCCTCCTACCAAAATAGGAGTCTTACCGCGTGAATGCATATCATCAATTAACTTACATGCATCCTCAACAAACTGAGCAGCTGAATAAACTTCAAGAGGCGTAATAATATCAATCAGATGATGAGGATAGAGCGCTTGCTCTTCACGCGTTGGTTTAGCCGTGCCGATATCCATATCTTTATAGACGAGTGCAGAATCAACAGAAATTAGCTCAAAATTTCCCCGCTCGTATAATTCACATGCCAAAGCGGTTTTTCCGCTCGCAGTTGGTCCCATTAAATTGATGACGGGCAATTGATTTGACATGTAAAACTACTCTCCTCGAGCAAATAATTTATCTAATTGAGATAATGGAAATGCACGCCAAGTTGGCCGCCCATGGTTACATTGGCTCGCAAATTCAGTTTGTTCCATTTGACGAAGTAAAGCATTCATTTCAGAAAGGCTGAGTTGTCGATGTGCACGCACTGCCCCATGACATGCCATTCCAGCTAATAACTCGTCTCTTTTTTGAAGTAACCCTTGGGCTTCATCATTTGGATCTAAATCATTTAAAAGTTCTGGAATAAGATTTTCAAAATCTGCTTTTTGTAATATGGCAGGCACACCACGAACAATAACTTGCTCATCGCCATATAAATCAATTTCCAAACCTAAGCGCTCAAGTTGAGGTTTTAACTCCTCTACCCTAACAGCCTGCATACGGCTAATAGAAATGACTTTAGGTATAAGTAACTGCTGAGATGTCCAAAATTCAGGTTTATCCCAAGCATTTTTCATTTGTTGTAATAAAATACGCTCATGTGCCGCATGCATATCAACAATAATAAGCCCTTCGGTATTCTGCGCTAGAATATAAATTCCATGAAGTTGAGCAATTGCGATACCTAAAGGAAATTCATCAAATTTAGTTACTGGTTCAATATTTTCATTTAATGAAAAAGTAGCAGGTTGGTCACGTAGAGGCGCTAAGTATGTCTTTAACGCATTATTTAATTGAGCAGAACCATTATATTTTGGTGTTTGATCTGCATAGTGAACAGCTTGCGGACGACTAGCATTAAAATCGGTTAATAACTCTGTTGGTGCGTGCTGAGTCTGTGGCTCACTATCTGCATTTAAAGTTTCATTTGCTCGGTGCAATGAAAATTGTTCTTGATATTTCGGCTGCGGCTGTACTGAATAATCTGATTGTTCATCTACTTTCATCGCTTGAGCTAAATCAGCACTCGCTGTCTGAAATTGCGATAGAGTTTCTTTTGCATAATGCCTTACAAATTCATGCACTTCTCTTTGATTTAAAAAGCGAATTTCATGTTTTGTAGGATGAACATTGACATCAATATTTTCAGGATCGACTTCTAAGAAAAGTAGATAAGATGAATGTTGATGACCATGTAAAATACCATCATATGCCATGCGTAAAGCATGCGAAATTGTTTTATCTTTGACAATACGCCCATTTACATAGACATATTGCATATCAGCCTGCGCACGTGCATCAGAAGGATGGCCTAGCCAACCCGATAAACGCATGCTAATACTTTCAGCATCCATCCAATATGCATTTTGTACGAATTGCGAACCTAATAATTGCTGTACTCGCTGAAAACGCAGCTCGCCGCTATCCGCTATAGGTAAATTAATTCTAATATTATCATTATGCTCAAGCACAAAACGTATATCGAAATGTGTTAGAGCCAAACGGCGAACAATCTCTTCGATATGGCCAAATTCAGTGGTTGGTTTTTTTAGGAATTTACGGCGTGCAGGAACATTAAAAAATAAGTCCTGAACACGTATATGGGTTCCCTTTTGAGCAGCAACAGCTTGTACTTCTTGATGATCAAATGCTGTGCCGTTTACTTCAACTTGATGGCCGATCCCGCTTTCATCTTGGCTACTGGTCAATGTCAATCTTGAAACAGCAGCAATCGAAGCAAGTGCCTCCCCTCGAAATCCTAAACTTACAATAGCGTGTAAATCTTCTGCCGTTTTAATTTTACTTGTGGCATGACGCATAACAGCTAGTGCTAAATCTTCAGAATGAATACCATGCCCATTATCAATAATTTCTATTAGGGTCGAACCACCTTGAGCAATTCGCACGATGAGTTCAGTTGCACCGGCATCGATAGAGTTTTCTAATAATTCTTTAACAACAGATGAAGGACGCTCAATCACCTCACCAGCAGCAATCTGGTTGGCTAACGCTGCGTCTAATGTATGGATACGACGTTGTGTTAGCTTTTCATCAGTCATGAAGCTGTTCCTGCAAAGTCTGATACAAATGTTCTGTAGGTAAAGTTAGGGTTACTAAACGGCTCAACTCATCATCTGACTTTTGAATATCAATAATGATATCGGCCTCTGGAATTTCATCACCACCTTTTGATGGCCATTCAAATAAAAATAATGCGTCTGCGATATCTAAATAATCACGGATTCCCATTAATTCAAGTTCGTACGGATCATTCAAACGATATAAGTCAAAATGAAAAATTTCTTTATCATTAATTTTATATGGCTCAACGAGTGTATAAGTTGGACTTTTAACAGAGCCTTTGTGGCCCAAAGCCTGTAAGAAATAGCGCGTAAGTGTGGTTTTACCCGCACCTAGATCCCCAATTAAATAAATTACACCCGACTGAACATGCTGCGCCAAAGCTTGAGCTAAACGCTCAGTATCTTCTTCATGATTTAAGACCAATTTCAATGAATACGACATAGCACACATAACATGATTCGAAATAATCGATATGATAACATTGCCCTGCCTTAAAAGCCTACTTAAGCCCTAGAAGTTGGCTTTTTTTATATCAATTTTCTTACATATTTACACTTTTTTATGACTAGTCCGAACGATTTTTTGCCACCTATGATTGATGGTGTAAGCGCAAGCCAAGTCTATCTTCCTGCACACACGAATACTCAAACTATTTATGAGTATCTATGCCAACATTTCCAACATATTAAAACGCAAGAGTGGCAACAACGATTTCAAGATGGACTTATTTATGGGGCGAATGGACAAAAACTAACATTAGACAGTCTATATCAAAGTAATACTCATATTTTTTATTATCGCTTTCTTGCATATGAATCACATGTTCCATTTGAACATCGGATTTTATTTGAGAATGATGATTTACTGGTGGTCGATAAACCCCATTTTCTAACGATCAGCCCGACTGGACAATATGTTCAAGAAACGCTTTTAGTCCGACTAAAAAAACAAACAGGCAATGAATTTTTAACTCCTATTCATCGTCTAGACCGTGAAACTGCTGGTGTTGTTCTATTTTGCAAACGGGTTGAGTCGCGTGGTATTTATCAACAATTATTTGCAGAGCGCCAAGTCAATAAAATTTATCACGCTATTGCACCTTATAAAAAAGATTTAAATTTTCCTCAGACACTACATTTGCATTTAGATAAAGGTCATCCTTTTTACACCATGCGGGTTATAGAAAATGCAAAAACAAATACCGAGACCTATATTGAACTCATCGAGCATAACCAGATTTGGGCCAAATATCGCTTAACACCGACAACAGGCAAACAGCACCAACTTCGCGTGCATTTAAGCCATTTGGGAATTCCGATTAAAAATGATCCATTTTATCCAGTAGTTCAACACAAGGCTGAAGATGATTTCTCGGAACCATTACAACTACTAGCTAAGCACATTTCATTTATAGATCCCCTCACAAAAGAGGGAATGTCTTTTAATTCTGAGTTTGAATTGACATTGTAATGTAACCGTAATGACAAAAAGATTATTTTTTATGCCAAAAAGCATTGAAATTACATTGCGATGGTTTAAAATAAATTCCTAAAAATTAAAAATCATTTGGTTTTGTTATTCATGCGAAAAACAGAAGTTTATCAGGTTCGACTTGACTCCCAAGAAAAAAAGCAGGCTTTTGCTGTTTTTAAACAACTGGGAATTACCCCTGCCCAAGCAGTACGACTTTTTTTTAAACAGGTCGTATTAACTAAATCTATTCCTTTTGCTATCGAAAATCAGAATATTAATATGGAACAATTATTAAAGCTGAGAAAAGCAAAAGCATCTTCATTAAGCCAAAATCCATCAACTTTAGCTGAAGATGATGACCATGAAGATTTATTTGAAGAACTTAATGCACTTCTTGGTGAAAGCGACAAAACTTAACACTGTTGCATTTATAAACAAGTTTTAACGTCAAAAAGCTGTTTTTTTCGTTATGCTCTCTTTGTAAAAACATAATGATAAGTTACAAGGAGTGCCAAATGATCGTTAGACGAGCGACTTTTGAAGATTTAGAGCAACTCGCCGTTTTATTTGATGAATACCGCCAATTTTATGGGGCCTCTTCTAATTTTAATGAATCACTTCACTTCCTTAAACAACGTTTTGAGAATAGAGAAAGTGTGTTTTTCATTCATATTAAAGACGATAAAATTACGGGTTTTATTTTACTCTATTTAGGTTTTTCTTCAGTTGCTTGTTCAACTTACTATATCTTAGATGATGTATATGTTACGCCCGTTTTCCGCCGTCAAGGTTCTGCTAAACAGCTAATCGATACAGCAATCTTATTTGCAAAACAAGAAAATGCTTTGCGGATTAGTTTGGAAACTCAAAGTAACAACCATGAATCTCATCGTTTATATGAACAAATGGGATTTATTCGAGATAGTGAGTTCCAAACCTTCCATTGTTTTCTCAAATGATATTTTGAGCGAGCTGTTTTTGTTGTTCAGATAAATAAACCCACTCACCATCTTCAAGTTCAGGCAAAACCAATTGCCCTACTTGATGGCGATGTAATGCTTCTACCTTATTTCCTACAGCTGCAATCATTCTTTTTACTTGATGATAAACACCTTGATGAATCGTCATAGTTAATTGATGCGTTTCTAATATCTTCACATCTGTTGCAGCAAAAACACCTTTTTCTTGATGCAAGCTCACACCTTGGCTCAACATCTCAATTTGCTCAGGTGTAACCGGATCTATAGTCGTAACATGATAAACCTTTGGTACATGTTTACGGGGATGAGTTAAAGCTTGAAGATATTTACCGTCATCGGTAAGTAAAAGTAAGCCCGTCGTATCTTGATCTAAACGACCAATGGCTTGCACACCACGTTGAATCAGGATTTCTGGTAAAAGGCTAAATACGCTTTGATGATGATGGGGCTGGTGTGAACACTCAAAACCTTTTGGTTTTTTTAGAGCAAGGTAAACTTTTTCTCGATATTGATAAGTTTCTCCAAAGAGAGAAAACTCTAAATTTTCTGGAGAGAATTGCTTTTTGAGATCATCTGCAACCTCCCCATCAATACTTACAGATCCGTTTTTTATTAACTGCTGACAATATTTACGTGAACCAAACCCTTGTGATTGTAAAATTTTTTCCAGCAGCATGAAGTTTTCTCATTAGAACTAAGCTGTTATTTTAACGTAGTTTCCACTTTTTACTAAACGCTACGAGCAGCTCTTTACATTTACTTCATGTAACTCGCACACTATTCTTCGACTACTCGATAAATATTTTCGTTCTGTTCACTTTCAAATAATAATTCGGTAGTAGGCAAAATAATTTCATTATCAACAATAATATGTTCAATACGTTGGCTCAGCTTTAACGATTCATTCTCATGTTCAACTAAATTTTTCTTTAGTTGCGCTTTTGCATCATGAATCTGATCAAACTGATCTTTGATTTTGATATCTATAATGTCCATAAATCTGTCCTGTACTCATGAGTAATGACTATTTTTATATCACAATTTTTAAAAACTAAAATTTTTAACTTGTTAATTTATATAACATTGTTTCCAAGCGTAACCAGAAATTAAAACTCTTTAGGATTGAGAGATATACAATCATTTATTCTTAAAAATAAGATTTAAAATCGGCTATATCTTTTAAAGCATTCACATTACGTGTCTTAAATATTATACAATTCCATTTATTTACTTCCTCCGCACTCCCCATGCTTGCCCAATTTGATGTTAATTTAGTTGTTCTACTCGTTCTGTTGATCTGCGGCTTATTAAGTCAAAATGCAGCTGTAACGATTGCAGCCGGTGTGCTCATTGTCGTTAAAATTACGCCATTAAATGAGTTTTTCCCCTATATTCAAGCTCACGGTCTTAATTTAGGAATTCTTATTTTAACGATTGGTGTACTTACTCCCATTGCCAGTGGGAAGCTCAGTGGGGAGAGTATTTTAAAGTCATTTGTTAGTTTTAAATCACTTCTGGCTATTGCAATTGGCTTATTAGTCGCTTGGTTGGGTGGTCGTGGAGTAAAACTAATGTCAAGCCAACCTGACGTGGTTGCAGGCTTACTGATTGGTACAGTTGCTGGTGTTGCTTTACTCCGTGGTGTACCAGTCGGTCCTCTGATTGCGGCAGGCTTACTCTCTTTATTTATTGGTAAATAAGAAGTCGATATAAAAAAGGTGCAATTAAGCACCTTTTTAACACTTAGGCTAAATTTTTATTTTTAGCCAGAATAATATGCATTCCGTTTCAAAGAGAACTTTTCTAACTGCTTTAAAAATCCTTCAAAATAACTTTTTTCTTTTTCTTCAGTTCGATAACCCGCATATAAAGTTCGTCTTAAACCTGTAGGAGAAACACAATCTAAACGGCGGCTTGTGACCCAACCTTTTTGTTCATATTCATTTACTACCCAATCAGGTAAAGCAGCAATACCTCGTCCACTTGCAACAAGCTGAATAAGCATTTGTGTTAAATCAGTTGTTCGTATTTGCCTAGGCTGAATATTCGCAGGAATGAAAAGTTTAGACATGATATCTAAACGGTGCTTATCAACAGGATAAGTAATTAAAACTTCTTCGGCCAACTCTTGAACTGTAATATTTTCAGCTCGTACCAAAGGATGCGTATTTGATAAGACTAACCGTGATTCATATTCAAAAATCGGAAAATACTCAATTCCTTTTAACGCAATTGGATCAGCTGTAATCAGTAAATCAAATTCTGCATTTTGCAAGAGTTCATGCGGATTGGCTTCAAAACCTGAAGCGAAGTCTAAATCGACATCTGGGTATTGCTGGCGATATTGATTTAATAAAGGCATTAACCAGTCAAAACAACTATGACATTCCGATGAAAAAATAATTCTGCCAGTCTGCCCATGCACAATACGCGTGATATCACTGTGGGTAATCTGAATTTGTGGCAAAACATCATCTGCTAACTTTAATAAGCGCTGTCCAACATTAGAAAAACTAACAGGTCTGCTTCGACGATTAACAACCTCTACCCCATACCAATGATCTAATTCTTTTAATTGATGGGAAATGGCAGATGGCGTTAAACAAAGGTCATTTGCTGCCGAAACTAATGAACCATGCTCGCGTAAAGCAACTAGAGTTTTAAGGTGTCGTATTTCTAACATGAGCACAAGCCTACAAAAAGAGATTTATCTATAAATGGGTAAAGCTCATGTTTGCTTTTCCATAAAATTTTCGACAAATCTTCATTAATGAATTTCATTCACTTTAACACAAAATTAGTTAGTTTGTCTCAACATGAATTTTATTTCACTATTTTTACATGGGATGAATGTAGGTATCTTCAAAAATAAAGGAAAATTAAAACGATTTTATAAAAATTTTAAAAGTGGTTAAAAAGCATAAGACAAAAATAGACCTTTATTAGGTCTATTTTTATAAAAAACTAAAAACTACTGTGCTAATACATTTAAACTAATAATCGTATAACTCTGATCTTTAGGTTTTAATTTCAAATTTAGAGGAGCTGTTACTTCTACTAAGTACTCTCCAGCTTTTGGAAAGCTAAGCTCGACCTGACCATTCTTTTCTACCTTAAACTGCTGCACTTGTTTGTCAGTCACACCCTTTTCTCTTACATTAACTTCAGCATAAGCTAAAGGCTGGCCCTTTTCAGTTATAGCTAATTTAACTGGTTGAGCAGCTTTAATCTGGTTTGGATGCACAGAGAAACTAACTTTAATCGGTGTATTAGGAAGCTGAATATCTGAAATTTTTCCCTTAGAAAGATAACTCTGCAATATCCACTCACGTGTTACTTGTTCTGTTTTAATTGTTTTTGTTTTAAGGTCAGTCGGAATCAAATATTCACGTTCTGCTTTCGATGGTGCTTTATCAGCTGGCATATCAACAAATAGATGCCATTCTTTTTGGTCATATACATATTTCAAAGGATAACTCGCCTGAGTTTGAACAATGTATGTGCCCTCTTCAGGTAGATCTACATCAAAAACAGTTACAGACTTATGCATAACTTCTGAGTTGACGGTTTTAAGCTCATTTTTAGGTGTAATTACAGTAAGCTTGGCATCCTTTAAGGCATATTCACTATTTAATGCTTCTTCAGCATAACCAGCAATTACAGGTACTTGAGTCTGTTCAGTTTTATAAGCTACAGGCGCTACATAAGGTTCATGAGCAAAGCCCGTTGTACATATCAATGCAAGTGACGTCATTAGAAATCTATTCATTATTACAAAATCCTGTTGTATGCAAAGTTGAAAAATCAGACAAAATATAAGCGAATATAGTATACACAAATAAAAATAATTCTTATTATCATTAATAGATTTAATTTTACATACAAAAAGACCCGAAGGTCTTTTCTTATTTAATTTGATTTTATTGCTGCTTTATCTTTGGAAATGTCTGATCGAAATCAATTAGCTTATAGCTTTTCACTAAATCATCTGGTCCGTAAGATACTTCGTATGAAGTTTCTTTACCATTAAAATATGCTTCTGTCGGAGTCCCAAATACTTCCCAAAGGCCGATTGAAGCCACATCTGCCACACCATGACCAAAAGCTCTGCCGACTTTCACCCACTTTGAATAACCTTGCTGAAAAGTATAGATCTCAACGCGTGTTCCATCACGGTATTCTGAAAGTACAGGCGCACCAAACTCAGCAATCACATAATTACGAGAACTGCCTGGATTTAGAACATTTAAATTTTTTTTACTTGGTTGATTACCCGCCATAAATACTGCGCAACCAGACATAGATAACATAGCCATACCCATAAGGCAGGTAATAAATAATTTTCTCACGTTTTAGCATCTCTTTTTTTAGATATTTATACAACTTGTTGTAATGCTTAAAGTATTACGCGCTAATCATATATAATTTTTAAAAGTTTTTCGATGAATTATTTCATATAAAAATTTAAATTTACCTCATTTAAATACGTAATCATTTTCTCAATATTTTAGTTTTTTATTATTCTGTTCTCTTTTCCCTTATACTTCTCTTTTTTTGTGTCTTCCCTTAACTTATTATGGCGTCCCCGCAATCCCCTCTTTCTACACATCAACACTATTCTCTCTTTTTAGCAATTTTCTCTCTCGCTGTAGGTGGTTTTTGTATTGGAACTACCGAATTCGTCGCAATGGGACTGATTCAAGAAATTGCAAATAATTTACATATTACAGTACCTGAAGCTGGCCACTTTATTAGTGCCTATGCATTAGGTGTAGTTATTGGTGCTCCTATCATTGCTATTCTCGGAGCCAAAGTTCCGAGAAAAACGTTGTTGCTTGGCTTAATGCTTTTTTATGGTGTAGCTAATGCCTGTACTGCTTTAGCTCATACACCTGAAACTGTTTTAATCTCACGTTTCATTGCAGGTTTACCACACGGAGCATATTTTGGAGTGGGTGCCTTAGTTGCAGCAGAACTAGCGGGTCCATCAAGAAGAGCTTCTGCGGTTGCCCAAATGATGATGGGTCTTACAGTGGCAACTGTAATTGGTGTTCCTCTCGCAACGTGGTTAGGTCAAAATTTTGGCTGGAGAGCAGGTTTTGAATTTTCAGCAACCATTGCATTCGTTACTTTAATTGCTGTTGGCTTCTTTGTACCCAATATTCCAGTCCAAGCTACTGCGAGTATAAAAACAGAGTTAGCTGGCCTTAAAAATATCAATATGTGGCTAACACTAGCGGTAGGTGCTATCGGTTTTGGAGGCATGTTTTCTGTTTATAGTTATGTCTCACCAATTTTGACTGAATATACTCAAGTTAATATCCAAATTGTCCCTATCGCTTTAGCTATCTGGGGTATCGGTATGGTTATTGGTGGTTTAGCAGCGGGATGGCTTGCTGATAAAAACCTAAACAAAACGATTGTAGGTGTATTAATTAGTTCAGCAATCGCTTTTGTTGTTGCCAGTTTCTTAATGAGTAATATCTATAGTGCTATTGCTTCATTATTTTTGATTGGTCTCACCGTAATGGGATTAGGCGGAGCTTTGCAAACCCGTCTAATGGATGTTGCAGGCGATGCCCAAACATTAGCAGCCTCACTTAACCACTCTGCCTTTAATATGGCCAATGCATTAGGTGCATTTTTAGGTGGATGGGTACTCAGCCACCAAATGGGTTGGATCGCGCCAATCTGGGTAGGTTTTGTTTTGAGTCTCGGTGGTCTTATCATTTTACTTATTGCATTTGCTGTTGAAAAAGCCAGTAAGTAAATTTAATCAAAGCAGATGCTAACTTATTATTTCTAATCAGTTAGCTTTCCACCACAGTGTGGACAATAACATTTTTTCTCTCTGACGGACTCTTCTTGTTCTAATACTTTTTCTCGCATAATTTGAACAATCAGGTTATGCGCCTGCTCTTTGGGTAAACCTACTTTTTGACGGATTCGTTCTATTTCAACTTCATCATGTAAAATATCAATGCCTCGTACTTGAAGTAATTCACGAAATTCTTGCTCTAGCCTTTGATTACGCTGGTTAAGTTCATTTGCAAGCCCCGATGCCAAAATACCAGCTGGTAAAGCCGCAATACCAACACCCAAAATTG
Organism: Acinetobacter oleivorans DR1; assembly: GCF_000196795.1. Lineage (NCBI taxonomy): Bacteria > Pseudomonadati > Pseudomonadota > Gammaproteobacteria > Moraxellales > Moraxellaceae > Acinetobacter > Acinetobacter oleivorans. Next base: position 1,432,975 of record NC_014259.1, on the reverse strand, counting down.
TAATGAGTGCCCCCAATAACTTTCCTAAACTTGTCACTGGTGTTACATCGCCATAACCCACTGTGGTTAAAGTCACTACAGCCCACCACATAGATTTAGGTATTGAACTAAAAGCTTCTGGCTGAGCCTTGTTTTCAACCACATAAATTCCAGAAGCGGTCATAATAATCATAATGATTAAAATAAAAATAACTGCCTGAAAAGAACCTTTCTCCCGTTTGATCACGCATAACAATATCTGTAGTGAGATGAAATAGCGTGTTAATTTTAATAAACGAAGCAAACGTAAGATTCTGAGCATACGAAGATCAATTCGTACAAAGAAATTGAGATAGGCAGGCAAAATTGCCATCAAATCAATAATTGCTTCCCCGCTTTTCATCCAGTTCAAGCGAATTTTCCATGCAGATTGTGTCGTATCTCGATCTGCAACACTCCACAATCTTAATAAATATTCAATACTAAAAATTGCAATTGAAATAGCTTCAAAATAGTCGAACCAAACACGATAGCTTGTGTACAAATCATTTACTGTTTCTAATAAAACGGCAGCGACATTACCAACAATTAAAACAACTAAAAAATAATTAATACATCTACTTACGGTAGTTTCATAGTCATGATTATGAAGATTATTATAGAAAAACTTACGCAATCCCTTCAACGCTGAATTTTGCATATTGATCTGACCACTTGATATTGTAGATATAGTAAGCTCTCACTGCCTATTCACCAATACGGTCTTTAATAAATTTTCCTTAACACGCTTCGATAATTAAAATTTTATATTTTTCTACTTCAGCTCGCCGCTACACATCGGAATTCATTTTCTTTCCACCACATCACATCATAGATTCCTGGATGTGATTTTAAGATAATATTTATATAATTTTGCAGCACCATAATATGATGGGTAATATCAATTTTTCGAAATAAAAACTTTCTTAAAATAGGTGTATTGGGTGAAATAAAAATTGCGAATCCATTTCTATATTCTTCATAGACACTTATTCCCAGATACATCGTTATTTCAGGCAATGGAATTTCAATTTGCCATCCCCAATTTTCACTATATAGTTCAACATTTAAATGATATCTATTTCTCAATATACTAAAAATATATTGCGCGATGTCTTCAGTTTTTTGAACTAAAATTCCTCCTTCGCTGGAGTTTATTTTTTGTTCATATAGTTGATAATCATCAAATTTAAATTCAACTATTGTCTTTAGCATTCTCAAATTCCCTATATAAAATACCCATATTTTTTTTAATTATTTTTAAGTTCGTTTAATTATTTTAAAACAAAAAACCAGTTAATTACTACTACTATATTCAATTTTATATATATCAAATTTTAAAATGATATATTTAACGTTTTTAAATAAACTCATGACTCATTTCACGCTTTCAATAAAACCAACAACTCAGAAAGACCAATTTTTATCCAATATTATATCTAAGTTATTTTATTTAATAATTTTTTACACCCGTTATACCTTAATCTAGATATATAATTTATTTTTTGATCTTTAATATTTTCTAAAAATTAGTATTAGAATATATTAATTTAATTAGATATCTTTATAGCTTTTTTTAAAATTAACCATACTAAGTACTATTTATTAGACTGATATCTATACAAAGAATTTATCATTCTGACATCCATTTCAGAGTTAAAAGTTCAGAAAAAATTAATAATTTAAGTTTAAATTAAGAAATATTTAACTTAAAAGAATGACGTTTTCATAGAAATGAAAGCTAGTACTTATTGCTTGTGATTTTTTGAATTCTTGAATCATTTAATCGATAATAGAACTTTAATACTTATGTCTTTAGCGATTTACTCATAAAGAACTTTAATTCTTAATCATATGAAAACAAGGGGAAATTACATGGGATTTAAAGCCCTCCCTACACTTATTTCTTTATTTATTACATTGTTAATCTGGTTCGTGATTCCTGTACCAAATGGTGTTGATCCTGATGCTTGGCATTTGTTAGCGATGTTTGTCGGTGTAATTGCCGCAATCATCGGTAAAGCGATGCCAATTGGTGCCATTGCCATTATTGCAATAACTTTAGTCGCTATTACTGGTGTGACTAACACGAGCCCAAGCGGTGCAATTCAAGATGCCCTTAGTAGCTTTGCTAACCCACTCATCTGGTTGATTGGTATCTCCATTATGATCTCTAAAGGTTTGCAAAAAACTGGATTGGGTGCAAGGTTAGGCTATTTATTTATCGCAGTTTGGGGCAAGAAAACCATTGGGATTGGCTATAGCATGGTACTTTCAGAACTCATTCTCGCCCCTGTAACGCCAAGTAATACGGCTCGTGGTGGTGGAATAATTCATCCGATTGTACTGGCAATTTCTACTAGTTATGATTCTGATCCTGCTAAAGGTACCGAAGGTCGGATGGGAAAATATCTATCATTAGTTAACTACCAAGCCAACCCGATTACCTCTGCAATGTTCATTACGGCAACTGCCCCTAACCCATTAGTCGTTGATTTAGTGGCAAAGGCGACCAATAGTGAAATTTCATTGAGTTGGAGTACTTGGGCACTGGCAATGTTACTGCCTGGTTTGATTGCTTTAATTATTATGCCTTTGATTATGTATTTGATGTATCCACCCGAAGTCAAAGAAACACCTAATGCAGCTCAGTTTGCTAAAAGTAAATTAAAAGAAATGGGCCCAGTCAGTAAAAATGAAATCATCATGCTTGGTGTATTCGGTATTTTATTGATGTTATGGGCAGGAATTCCCGCCATGCTTTTGGGCTCTGCTTGGGCTGTTGACCCAACGACGACTGCTTTTATTGGTTTAGGATTATTGCTACTTACAGGTGTGCTCACTTGGGATGATATTCTGACGCAAAAGAACGCATGGGATACAATTACTTGGTTCGCTGCATTAGTCATGATGGCAACTTATTTAAATAAGCTTGGTTTAATCACGTGGTTCTCGAGTATGTTAGAAACCAGTATTGGTCATTTAGGTCTAAGCTGGATGCCTGCTTGTTTATTATTAATGCTTGCTTATCTCTATGCACATTATATGTTTGCTAGCACCACGGCGCATATTACCGCCATGTTTGCAGCCTTTTATACGGCAGGACTTGCACTTGGTGCACCGCCAATGCTCTTTGCTTTAATGATGGCAGCAGCTTCTAGCATTATGATGACCTTAACCCATTATGCGACTGGCACTTCCCCTGTTGTGTTTGGTTCAGGCTACACCACACTTGGTGAATGGTGGAAAGCTGGCTTTGTCATGAGCGTGGTTAATATCATTATTTTTGTAGTGATTGGCGGACTTTGGTGGAAAGTGTTGGGTTATTGGTGATTTTATAAATATGGAGGAACATTCTTATATTAATAGGAATGTTTCTCTAAATTTAAATGCCAATGTATAAATAATATTACCATCAGTATAGATATCTCTTAATCTTAAAAATCTTTTGCCTAATTTTAATTTAAATAAGAATTCTCTCTATCGATCAAGGCATTCCACTCTTCATGACTATAAAGTTTAAGATTGGTCAATTGAGTACCGACTAATAAAAAGTGATCATCCCATGTCAATACTTCTCTACTGTCCTCTAACGTTCTGTTTGAAAAAATGGGGAATAAAATCTCGTTAAAATGCATTATTCCAATTTCAAGTAAATGCTTCACCTCTTTAGGATTCTCAGGAATTGAATAAAAGACAGGTATATGTTTGATTAATTTAGAGGCGATTTCGCGCGGTTCAGAATATAAATCATCTAAATACCATTTTTCATCATCACATCTCCATAGATAGGCAGTAAAACTATTTTGCTTAATTAATAAGGTTTCAGTAATGGCATTTGGGTCTTGATACCAAACAATAAACTCTAGAGCCCTTGTTGGAATTATTGAAAACGTCGGTAATTTTAGATAAGGATAATCTTTTAATATTAGGGAGAATAATTGCTGAATTGAGCTTTCCAACTCTTCAATTTTTTGTTTTTTATTCAAAATATTTTCTAATTCAAAAATATTTTTTTCTATATTTAAAATGCTTTTCATTATAAAAAAATAAGGGCTGATTAATCAGCCCTTATTTTTAGCTAAATCAACAAATTAAGTCAATTGAGCAGCTTGGATTTTCTTAGTATCAACTTGATCAGCTTCTTTAGTATATTCGCTCATCTTGTCGAAGTTTAAGTATTTGTAGATGTCAGCAGAAGCGCTATCGATTTGCGACGCGTACTGTTGATATTCTTCTGGGCTTGGTAATTTACCAAGAACCGCAGCTACAGATGCAAGCTCAGCAGAAGCTAAGTAAACGTTTGCACCTTGACCTAAACGGTTCGGGAAGTTACGAGTAGAAGTCGATACACATGTTGTGTTCGGTGCTACACGTGCTTGGTTACCCATACATAATGAACAGCCTGGCATCTCTGTACGCGCACCAGCACGACCATAGATGTTATACAAGCCTTCTTCCATTAATTGGTGCTCGTCCATACGAGTTGGTGGAGCCAACCATAAACGAGTAGACAATGAACCACCAGGTACTTTATCAAGTAACTGACCCGCTGCACGGAAGTGACCGATGTTCGTCATACAAGAACCGATGAATACTTCATCAATTTTGTCGCCTTGAACGTCAGAAAGAAGTTTCGCGTCGTCTGGATCGTTCGGGCAGCAAAGAATTGGTTCTTTGATGTCAGCAAGATCGATTTCGTAAACTTTTAAGTATTCTGCATCAGCATCAGCTTTTAACAAGCTTGGGTTGTCTAACCACTTCTGCATGTTTTCAGCACGGCGCGCCATTGTACGAGCATCGCCATAACCTTCTGCGATCATCCACTTCAACATGGTGATGTTAGAACGCAAGTATTCAGCAACTTTCTCTTCAGAAAGTGTGATTGAACAGCCAGCAGCAGAACGTTCAGCAGAAGCATCAGAAAGTTCGAATGCTTGCTCAACAGTCAAGTCATTTTCCATTTCTGACAAATCAATCTCAAGGATACGACCAGAGAAGATGTTTTTCTTACCTTTCTTCTCTACAGTTAAGTCACCCGCTTGAATTGCGTAGTAAGGAATTGCATGTACAAGGTCACGTAAAGTGATACCAGGTTGCATTTTACCTTTGAACTTAACAAGTACAGACTCTGGCATGTCAAGTGGCATAACACCAGTTGCAGCTGCGAACGCAACCAGACCAGAACCCGCTGGGAATGAAATACCGATTGGGAAACGAGTATGTGAGTCACCACCAGTACCTACTGTATCTGGAAGTAACATACGGTTTAACCAAGAGTGGATAATACCGTCACCTGGACGTAAAGATACACCACCACGGTTCATGATGAAGTCAGGTAATGTATGGTGAGTTGTTACGTCAACTGGTTTTGGATACGCAGCAGTGTGACAGAAAGACTGCATTACCAAGTCCGCAGAGAAGCCCAAGCAAGCTAAGTCTTTTAACTCGTCACGAGTCATAGGACCAGTTGTATCTTGAGAACCAACTGTAGTCATCTTAGGTTCACAGTAAGTACCCGGACGGATACCTTGACCTTCAGCTAAACCACATGCACGACCAACCATTTTCTGAGCTTGCGTGAAGCCTTTACCAGTGTCAGCAGGTTGTACAGGTGTACGGAACAATGTAGAAGGTGCAAGACCTAATTCTTCACGTGCTTTAGCAGTTAAACCACGACCAATGATCAAGTTAATACGACCACCAGCACGTACTTCGTCTAAAAGTACTGGAGTTTTAAGTTCTGCTTCTGAAATTTGTACGCCATCTTTAAAAGCAGTAACTTTTGCAGCAGCGTGGTCAATTTTCAATACAACTTCGTCGCCCATGTTCATGTTAGCAACGTCGATTTCAACAGGTAATGCACCTGCATCTTCCATTGTATTAAAGAAAATTGGAGCGATTTTAGAACCTAAGCACACACCACCGTCTTTTTTGTTTGGAATGTGTGGAAGTTCGTCACCGAAGAACCAAAGTACAGAGTTAGTTGCAGATTTACGAGAAGAACCTGTACCAACAACGTCACCAACATAAGCAACTTGGTTGCCTTTCGCGATGAGTTCTTTGATTTGGCTTAATGGACCAACTTCACCTGGTTTTTCAGGGTTGATACCATCACGCTCGTTTTTCAACATTGCATTTGCATGTAATGGGATATCTGGACGGCTCCAAGCATCTTGAGCTGGAGACAAGTCATCAGTATTTGTTTCACCAGTTACTTTGAACACAGTGATTTTGATTTCTTCTGGAACATCAGGACGGCTAGTGAACCATTCTGCTTCTGCCCAAGATTGTAAAACAGCTTTAGCTGCAGCGTTACCAGCTTTTGCTTTATCTGCTACGTCATGGAATGCATCAAATACAAGAAGTGTTTTCTTTAATGCTTCAGCAGCTAGGTTTGCAAGTTCAGCATCGTCAAGAAGCTCAACAAGTGGCGCTACGTTATAACCACCAAGCATTGTGCCAAGTAAGTAAACTGCACGTTCTTTAGAAACGAGTGGTGAAGTTGCTTCGCCTTTTGCAATCGCTGCCAAGAACGCTGCCTTTACGTAAGCTGCTTGGTCAACACCTGCAGGAACACGGTTTTCAAGCAAATCAACCAAGAACGCTTCTTCGCCTGCTGGTGGATTTTTTAATAGTTCAACAAGCTGAGCTGTTTGAGCATCATCAAGTGGCTTCGGTGGGACTCCGAGTGCGGCACGTTCTTCAACGTGTTGGCGGTAAGCTTCTAGCACGGTGTTCATTCCTCTTTTTTTGAAAAATTACTTGCAAATTCCAGCTTTCTTAAAAAGCTTCACAAGTAATATGGACTACAAAAGTTTACTAGAGTTCAAGGTAAAAGTTAATGAAAACGGGGTGTTTCTCCGTGATGCCCATTATTTTGTATCTAAATACCCATGTATAAATAACGAACAAATTAGCTAAATTTGGATTGTTTTTGAGCAAAAACACCCCTCAAGAGAGGAAATTCAATAACCTTACACAATTAGAACGATTTATATTTTGGCATTTTGTCATGAGGCGTTATCAAACATTCATCCATCGCTTGCTTTCTAACTTTTTCTTGGAGTGCTTGAGAATCTTGAGTTAATTCTTCTTTTGGAATCGCATAGACTTTGTCAATAATATTAAGAATGAACTTTTTGGTAATATCATCTTCAATTTTATTTGCATGCTCAACGGCCTGAGTTTTTTCAATTGCTTGCTGACGGTCAAAAACAATGCTTCTAGCCGCATTTCCTACGCTAGTACAAAAGCCATGCCATTGCTCTTCAGGTGTTAATGGCTTCTTCTCTGAACAACCAACAAAAAATAAACTCACTGCAATCAATAAAATCTTTTTCATCATTTCACTACACTAATTATTGCTGCCCATATCATACGGAAAATCATCATTTTTGCAAAAACAGTCAAAAAAACCGAGATGATTTCCCCTCGGCCTTTTTTATATCAAGCATTAGAAATGCTAGTTTGAGTTAATTAAAAAATTTGATATCAGTCGGTGTTGATATTTTTGCTGCATCGCCAACGGGTTTTAAGGTGCCTTTGTTGGCATCAAAACGGAACAAGCTAATGTTATTACTATAAACATTGGTTACATATAGATATTTACCCGATGCATCGAATGAGAAAGCACGTGGTTCAATACCATTAGCTTTATAAACTTCTGGTTTAGCTAGCAATCCATTCTGCTGAATTTTAAATACCAAAAGTTTGTTGTCTGCCCCTCGGTTAGCAGCAATCACATATTTGCCATTTGGACTAAGAATAATTCCACTCGCGCTCTTAAATTCAGGTGTTTTGTCTTCATGAATTAGTTTTAACTCAGCCACTTTTTTCAAATGACCATCTTGCACATTAAATGTCACAATTTCGCTTCGCATTTCTGCGGTAACGTATGCATGTTTGCCATTTGGTGAAAAGACCATATGACGTGGGCCAGAACCATGCCTAAAAGTCACATCTCGGCTATTGTCTGCTTGGAGTGGTTGAGATTTATTTGGGTTATAGTGAAAAGTATAGACTTTGTCATTTCCAAGATCGCTTGCATATAGATACTTACCATCTGGACTAAATGTGGTCGAATGCGCATGACCACTGTCCTGACGACCTTTGACGTGACCAGAACCTTCGCTAAAAACAATATTTTGTACTTTTTCACCTAAATGACCGTTTGGCAAAATTGGAAAAACAGCTACCCCACCACGACCTTTATCAAATGCGGAATAGTTCGACACAAATAGGAATTTGCCATCTAAACTAATTGATGCGTGTGTTGGATGTCCACCATGGCTATCCACTGTGTTCAACACATTCACCTTTCCATTTTGAATTGATAATGCAGTCACCGCTCCTTCATTTTCTTCATTAGTGGTATAGGCAAAGCGGCTATCTTTCGATTTCACAATCCAAGAAGGGCTTTTCATTTTCAAGACATTAACATGAGTTAATGTGCCATCGCTGTTCACTTTAAACTGGTACAAACCTTCACTGGCTTGTTTTGGTTTTTGCGCAAGTGGTGCATTAGGGATCGATGTCCATGTCCCTACTAAAGCAATTTGTTGTTGTGCAGCATTTACGCTAGAACCCCATCCAAATGACAAAAGTGTCATCGACAATGTTGCTGTTAGTTTTTGAATTAGCCCACGATATTTAGTATTTGTATCGTTTTCCTTGTCATATTTAATTTCAACAGAAGTATCTATTTTCACTGCTATATCCTTGGAAAAAACCACCTTATTTGCACTTATCAACAAGGTATTATCAATTTAGTTTCATTTAATGATTCTGAAAACTAATTTATAAAATAGTAATTTTCAAGTGAGTTTTCTTTAATTAAAAGCCCCTGCAAGCTTTAGTTCTTTTTAAGAGAATCGATACTCTATATCGATAAATATTCAATTTTTTAAATTCTATAGAAGCGCTTAAAATAAAAGCCCACTAAGAAGTGAGCTTTTATTTCGTTATTACTTGAGACTAATCAAATCATTATAGGTACAAAGGTACTTTCTAATGTTTAATTTCCATCTACTAGAAACGCCAGTTATAGAAAAGATCGATCGCTCTTTCTAAAGACTGACTTGCTTCTAAGTATAAACGTCGATTCATTTGATAACGTAAAGTCAGTTTGTTCACTGGAGTGAATACGCCAACACCATAACGAATAAATAGATCAGGTGTGATATAACCCGTTAAGCTCACCTGCGTATCTTCACCCGTACCTTGTGCATCTAGAGCTAAGCCACTCAAACCGAAAGTACGTCCAATCTGATTCGTTAAAGCACGTGTACCACCCAAGCCCATACTAATCCCTGCGGCAGCAATGGTGTTATTTACATCGGACTTAAATCCTTCTGCATTACTTAAACCACTTGAACCTTCATTAATACGTCCCGTAACGAGTGCATTCAATGCTTCTTGCTCAGATAGTCCGGCATCATTGTAAACCTGAATGTTCGGCGATGTTGCAGTACCTGTAACACGTACCCCAACCATACTACCCTGAACATTTTTGTTTGCATCGATATCTAAAGTCGGATTTGCCAATGGACCATTAAAACGCGCAATTGCTCGATTCAAATCTAGACTTTGTCCATAGGCTTCGATTTTCACTTTTTGGCTGACACCAATTGCTCCATTCGCTCGCATTGCAGTCTCGTAGCCACGTTGGCTTAAATTTAAACGACCAACTAATGGAATATTACTATTGAAGCCTTGGAATATCACTTGGTTTCCAATATTAACAGCAATATCAGCTCGAATATCCCAAGGTTTAGCAGCTCGTAAAATTGCAAGCGGATCTTGGCCTTGTCGAACTATGCGAACATCTGATGAGGTGTTAATGACTGGAGCAGTTGTTTCTGGCATTGAAATACGTGCACGAGGAACATCTACCGATCCTTTTAAGCTTAAACGCTTATCGAAAGGATACATATCAAGTGTAAGGTTTGGATTAGCAATTGCAGTAATTAACGGAGCCTGACGTACAAGTAAATTATCACCTTTGAGGTTTAATTGAAGACGTGGCGAATCTTTCCATTCAAAACTACCTTTTAAAAGCCCTACACCTTGACCGCTGTTAAACGCACCATCAATTGTTGCCATGTCCTGACGAATTGATGAGTAAACCTGAACATTCGTTAAATTAACTGGAAGCGAAATCATACTGATTGCGCCATTTTTCAAACGCATTTCACCAGTAAATTGTGGCTGAGTTAATGTACCGTTGACTTTACCTGCTAAAGCTAAGGTACCACTCAGCTTTCGGACATCTTGAATAAATGGTTTTAAGACTTTTAATTGAACATCATTAAATGCGACTTCACCATGCATTGGCATTGATGGCTGGAATGGATTGATAATGACGTTCGCATAACCCGTACCAATATCAGGTGTTTTCACATCAACACGGAATAACAGTCCTTCAGATACACTTTTTGCAATAACACCCAGCTCATCATAAGCCAGCGTGGTTGCAGGATCTTGTGGATCTTCAGCAGCCAAACCAATTTCACCTTTACGCGTAATTAAACGTGCATCAAGTTTTGGATGTCCACCATTTACCCACGCAGCCTTAGCATAACCATTTAATTGCCCAGTCATCGCCAAGCCTTCTGGCATAAATGCCGCGAAGTCACTTAAATCCATGTTTTGGGTTACAAACGAAATATTACCGCGAGCCTTACTTACTCGTACTGGCTGATCAAAGCAGAGCTGGCTATTCGCACTTTGCCAACAATGTTGACCTACATATAGCTCAGATCTTGCAGAAGAATAAATCACCGGAGCATTTTGATTTTGTGCAAGACGAATACGTCTTGAATCAAAACTACCTTTTTGGATTTGACCTAACCAATCATTGTTCTGGTTAAACCCACCTGCTAACTGAACATAGAACTTAGAAATACTATTATTGCCAAGTACTTTCAATAAATGCGCTTTTCTTGTTCCTGTCAGATTCACTTCAGCGGACTGAATTTGTCTATTTCCACTACGTAAATTATCTAATTTTGCGGTTAATTGAGTTGGCGTTGTTTCCGATGTTGGAAGTTCACCCTGAATACTCAATCTCTTCACGCTCACTAAAGTATTAAAAGCAAAATCATCTACGGCAATATTTGCTGTTGCTTTTAAACGTGGCTGTGATTGTACATTCAGATCACCATAAGCTCGACCGCGTAATCCTGGGTATAACTCGTAAAGTGCTGGTGCATTGAGCTTGATTTTTAGATTTTGAGCATTACCTGTCGCTTGTAGCTGATTCTGCCCATAGACTAAAAATAAATTATTTGCTTCAAATTGCTGAGGTAAAAAGCCGTTTTGGTTAGAGTCCATCAATAAAGATAGATTACCCTTACCTCTAACAGGCTTATTATTTATAAAGCCAGCAAGATTCAGTTGTTGAATATTAATTCGTTTTAAATGATCTGCCCACACCCCTTGAGTTTTCAGATTACCTGAAATTTCACCTTTTACAGCTGAGGTAAAATATTGAGGTTTAAAGCGCACCAATGAACTATTAATATCCCATGCAATGCGATCTTTCAAATTTACAGAACCTGTTGCATAGATTTTCCCAGCGACACCATCATGCTGTAGCTGGTTAATTCGAATAAAATCTGGTGTGCCCGCTATAGAAAACTTCAATAAACCATTTGCCTGTTTTAGGGCTTTTAAAGATCCATCATAATTAACCGCAAAACCTTTAAAGCCACCACCAGCTTTTACATCATGGAATAATAATGCTGCGGTACTTTTCCCACCCAAACTAACAGTCTCTTGACCTGCTTGAGCCAGTCGACCAGTTAAATCAATTTTCTCAAATTGAATGATTTGCTGATTTGGTTTAGCAAAACCATTTGCTTTAATCGAACCATTTAAAAGATTAACAGGTGCTGCCGCATGAATACTTTGTGGATTAAAATCTTTTGCATTTAATAATGCATTCCAAACCAATTGACGTTTTTCAGTCGGAAGAAACACTTTAGCCTGACCAGTTAAGCTACCTTTTTCAGCAGCAAAACTAAAATTAGGAACATTTAAAATATTATCTTTAACATTCAGATTGGCTAGATATTGTCCTGCTGGCAATAAAGTTTTTTCATGCTGATATACTTTTGTCGCAACTTTAATATCTTGCTGGCCATCACGTAACATTAAATCGACCTGACCACTGTCACTACTTAACCACCCAATATAAGGCATTGCACGATCTATTTTCGTCCAAGCTACATTCATGAGCATTGGTTGAGGTTTATTATTTTTTTCAGGAGCCTGATTAAACTTAAGCTTCCAAGACTCATAACGGTCAAAGTCAACGTTAGCAAATACTTCAGTACCTTTTTCCAAGGAACCAGTTGAAGCAACAGCTGCGTCTAAACTTGGCGGTAAAAAGTCTTGTACAACCTGAGGAATGGCTTTGTCCTTCGGATTAATATGGTCTAAACGGCCTTTGATATCCCAAGTAACATGATCTTTCCAGCTGACTAAACCTTTCAGGTTAACAGCGCCTTTCATGACTTGGCCATTAAAATCAGTGATATTCAACTGATGAACCAAATCAGTATTCATTAAAGCGTTATATTGGCCTTCAGGTAAATTCTCACCTTTTAAATCTGTATCAACAGCCAAATTAAGTTGTTTAATATCACCTTGAAACTTGATCACACCATTTTTGGCAAATAATTTTTGTTCAACCAATAAAGGTAAGTGATAATTTTTTAGTAGTAACTCACCTTGCATTGGAACTTCATCACGAACAGGATGCAATACCACCCAACCCGTTAATAAATCGGGAGTTGTTGTTGCAACCCCAGCTTTTAAAGTATCTAAACTTCCACGTGCTACGACTTTAATATTTTGAATATTTAAACTTTTTAAAGATGGGATTCTTAAATCTGCTGTAGCATCTAATGGATATTTACCACTGAAATCCATTTTTCCTGTGGCATTGTGGACTGAAAGATACCCCATATCCATACTGGATTTTTCAAATTCCAGTTTAGTCTCTGACCAAAGTGCATCTTGCAAGTGAACATCATGGAAATTTACATCTGAGGTTGCTAGCTTAATTTCTAAATGATCAACATCAGCTTCATCGACGCGTAGAACAAATGGTAATTTAATTGGCTTAAATTCGAATGCCTTACCAGACGGCGGTGTTTTATTAATAATACGTAAATTACGCACATCTGCATGGCTTAAATGTACTTCTTTTTCTAATAATAAAGAGCGCCAACCTAAGCCTACGTCAGCTCTGTCTAATGAAACATCAACTTCCGTTAATTGCACCAAAACATTCTTAAGAATAATTCCGCGCAGTAAGTTTCCGCCTTCGTATTCATATTTAATTATTTTCTGAGCTTCTAAAACCCGATCTAATAAAAAACGACTTCCACGATCTGTTGACATCATGATGACTAACGAAGACGCTAATAATAAAAATATGATCAATATCGTCAGCAGGAAACTACGCAAAATGCGCCGCTTCTTAGGTGAGCGAGGTGCCGAAGTTGGCTGCTGTTCTACATCCGCCATAAAATAAACCTAATAAAATTTTATTTTTAAAGTTGTGGGCCTATAAAGAAATGTAAACGAATCGGATGGTTTTCATCTGAAATACCCGATGCGACATCTAAACGGATTGGTCCGATTGGAGACTTCCAGCGAATTCCAACCCCAACGCTATAAGCTGCTGGATTATTAAAGTCTTTATCATAGGCATTACCAAAGTCTGAGAAAACAGCGGCTCGCCAACCGTCTTTAAACTGATAGTTATATTCTAAAGAACCTACAGCCAAAGCTTGCCCCCCAATTTTATATCCATCTACTTCTGGAGAAAGACTCTTATAGTCAAAACCACGAATTGTCTGGTCACCACCAGTAAAGAATCGAAGATTGTACGGAACTTTGTCAAAATCGTCGGTAAAAATGTAGCTAAGGTCAGATCTTCCAACGAATTGATGATCATCATTTTCACCAAGAGAATAAATAAACCTCCAACCTGCACTTGCAATAGCCATATTGGCATCGGACAGTAAACTCTCACTACCTAATTCTAATTTATAAGTTTGTTTAAAAGCTTTCGTTGGGTTTAACCTTGTATTACTTGAAGTTTTAGAGGTTTCATAACTAAATAATAACGCTTCTTGCTCTGATGCCGCAGTTTTAAATGCGTCTGGTAGCTCAGAAATATCAACATTACCCTGTTGGGTTAAACGGTCTAAACGGTAGCGGACACCAAAAGTATGTTGCCAGTTCCCTAGTGGACGCTTAATTATTCGCTCGCCACCAACAACAGCGGATTCAGTAAGCAAACTTACATCTGGACCAATGTCATCACGAGTTTCACGCTCATAACCGCCCACGATGTTAAAATAGTCATTTAACGGATGCTTATAGGGAATACTATATCGGCCATCAATAGATTGACGAATTTGTGAGACTTCTAAGTTGGCATCAAAAGAATGACCATATTTGTTCACAATAGAGCGGCGATACTGACTACGTAAACGTGCACCTGTATCGGTCCCATAACCAATACCCGTTTCTAAACTATTTAGCTTATCTGCATTTAAAGTCACAATAACTGGAATTCTTTTCGTTTCACGTGCTTGAGCTTGTAAACGATCTTGTTCAGTTTCTTTATCATCTTGCTGACTTGGAGCACTTTGCAACATTGCTGTTTGAGGTTCTCCCTCTTTTACTTTTTGTGTTCCAGCAAACTGTTTTTCATCTACTACGTTTTGTGTAACTTCTTTATTAGATGTGGCTAATTGACGTGCTTTAGCAAGTTGCCTTTCTTCAGGTGAAAGTAAATTAGATTCATCAACATCGATATTTTGCTCATCGACTAAAGCTTGCAAATCTGGTGGTAGTTCAAGTGGTTTTTCAATTGGATCGGGCTTGATGCTATCAACTAAGGTGTAGTTAAAATAACGAGAGTTAGTTAGGTTATTTGCTAAAGTATTTACACGCCAAAATGCATAGTCATCACCCTCTTTCCAAGGGGCCATACTTTCTAAAATATTTTGATTCAAAGGCAACGGTTTCGATGGATCGCTCATGCGAAACTCAACCTTATCTAATTTATAGCGCTCACCTGTTTCGTAGCGCAAATTGATATCAGCCTTGTTTTCGGGCTGACTCACTTTCACATCATGCAACCGCCAATAAGCATCAAAATAACCGTTATCAGTGGCTGCGTTAACAATTCTGGTTTTCGTGGTTTCATATAAACCATGGTTAAATATATCCCCAACATCCTGATCAGGAATTAAGCGAATAACCTGAAACTGGGGGCGTTTTTCACCAGCACCAGTAAATTCGATATTTTGCTCATTAATTCGCACTGGTTCATTTGGGGTAACCTTAACGCGAACTCGGCTCGGACTTAATTTTTCAAATTTAAACTCAGCATTATAATAACCAACCGCTTGAGCTGCCTGATTACTTAATGTTCTGAGCTGAGGTAAAGCCGCATTAAAATCTTCGAATGATTCTTGGGTGAAGGTTGATAATTTCCCTTTAATATTTTTAGCCAGTGCATCTGAAGCACCCTCCACATCTGCACTAATACGCGGCACTTGCTCCATCGGAATTGCACGTGGTGGGCGCACTTTATTTAAAATACGTTTAAAGAAACCAGCTTGCTCAGGTGGCTGCTCAGCCTCCGGAGTTAACTCAGGTAAAGTTTTTCCAGTTTCATTGGCTTCGACTACAATCTGACTATCAGATTTAATCTCTTGCATAAGCTGATCAATATTTACAGGCGCTTGATTAATCTCATTTAATTCAGATTGAGTTGCATCACTGACTGTAACTTCGGGTAGCTTCTGAGTACCATTTTGGAAGTTTTGCGCCTCACTTTTAGCTTCTTCAGCGACTTTATAAATCTCGTTTGCCATGTTTTGATCAACAGGCATGT
Source organism: Acinetobacter oleivorans DR1 (assembly GCF_000196795.1). NCBI lineage: Bacteria > Pseudomonadati > Pseudomonadota > Gammaproteobacteria > Moraxellales > Moraxellaceae > Acinetobacter > Acinetobacter oleivorans. Next base: position 1,417,032 of record NC_014259.1, on the reverse strand, counting down.
CCGGTAAATCATCAAGATTATCAAGCGTAATTGGCTTAAATTCGTCAATTTGATTTGGAAATTGTTCTTGTTGTTGCAATATAGCCAAGCTATCTTGTTGTTGCTGCGCTTGAGTCACAAGTGTAGCAATGTCTGTTATTGGAGCAGTTGTTTGCTGACTCACTGGAACTGATTGTTCAGTTGACGCATCAGACACCGTTTGATTTAAAGTTGAAGTGTCACTATCAACTGAAGTTTGAGCAAAACTTTGTGTTACACAAACTGTGAACAACAAGCTGCTACAAATAAGTTTAGGAATCCCCTGCATTTTTAAAATTAAATGCATAGAATGAGAGAGAGTTGACTGTTTAAACTTAATTTTAGAAGGCATAGAAAACTCTAGACTTATTTTTTAATAAAACGCACCAAGGTAAGTGTAAAACTCACTCAAAACCATTGATTTTTCATTTAATCAAGCGTTAAAAATATCATACATGGTTTTCGATGCAAATTAACAATCGGTCACATTTTTTTATAAAACACAATGAAGTTTGCACATGATGAAACAAGATGAGCACCTGATGACATCACGTCGGTTCGTACCGATGTTTTTTACCCAGTTTTTTGGCGCATTAAATGATAACGTTTTTAAGCAGGCTTTATTATTAGTGATTACTTATGGCTTGATTCAGCAGCAATCTGCCCCTGTAAGTACTCTCAATAATTTAGCAGCTCTCTTGTTTATTTTGCCCTATTTCTTTTTTTCGGCAACTGCTGGACAAATTGCAGATAAATATGAGCGCTCACAGCTCGTCCGTGGCATAAAAGTTTTAGAAATTATTATTATGCTCATTGGTACTGCTGGTTTCCTGTTGGGACACTTATGGTTGCTTCTTTTTGCCTTATTTTTGATGGGGACACATTCAACATTCTTTGGTCCTATCAAGTACGCAATTTTGCCTGAAATTTTAAAACCGCAAGAATTAATGTCTGGTAATGCTCTGTTTCAGTCAGGCACTTCAATGGCAATTTTATTCGGGATGATTTTAGGTGGTGCTGTAATTGCATCATCGCATGGGAACTTATTGTGGATTAGTCTTACTGTTGTAATTATTGCTTGTATTGGCTATTTATGTAGTCGCTTCATCTTGCCACAGAAAGTTGCTGCTCCCGATTTAAAGATTGATTGGAATTTTCTTCGCACAAGTTTTCAAACGATTAAATATGCTAAAAGCTTACCTTTAGTGTTCACCATTTTGTTAGGTAACTCATGGTATTGGTTTTATGGCGCTACTTATTTAACGCAAATTCCACAGCTTACCCAACAAAATCTGCATGCATCAGAAAATGTCGTTAGCCTTCTGCTGACTTTCTTTTCAGTCGGTATTGGCGTCGGGTCTCTTCTTTGCCGTAAAATTGGTGGTTCAGAAATTAATATTAAAATGGTACCAATTGGTGCGATTGGCCTTACCCTTTTTGCGCTTTACCTTGCTGCCAGTTTAGCTTTTGTACCCGAAAGAACTGGCGCATTACTCACGTTAAAAGATATTTTTACCCAAGGTTGGGTTTACTATCACGTCATGTTAGCGGTGACTTTACTTGGGATTAGCGGTGGTTTTTATATTGTTCCTTTATATGCCATGATGCAGGCTTATTCACCACGTTCACATCGTGCTCGTGTTGTAGCAGCAAACAATATTTTAAATGCCGTTTTTATGGTTTCATCTGCAATTTTTTCAATCTTAATCTTAAGTGTTTTAAAAATTGATATTAAAATACTATTTATTATTACAGCTGTACTTAGTGCAATCTTTAGTATTTGGCTTCTAGCCCGTCTAAAACCAATGCTTGCCACAGCACATCTTTCTTTGGAGGACTAATTTATGCGCCACTATACTGGAATTGATCAGCTCATTAACTCTTTTGATCAAGCATTACGTAGTCTTGTTCCGGGTGCAACCGCAGCACAGCGCCAAAATCCGGCCGAATCGGTTGAAGCAAAACTAGGAGTAGAAGATGCTCGCCATGTCGCAGGTTTAATGCGTGTTAACCATAGTGGTGAAGTATGCGCACAAGCCCTTTATCATGGACAAGCATTAACGGCGAAATTGCCAAATGTACGCAAAGAAATGCAACAAGCAGCAATTGAAGAACAAGATCATTTAGCGTGGTGTGAAGTTCGTTTAAAAGAGCTAAATAGTCATACCAGTTTATTAAACCCAATTTGGTATGGGCTTTCGTATGGCATGGGCGCACTTGCTGGTATTGCGGGTGACAAATATAGCTTAGGTTTTGTGGCCGAAACCGAACGCCAAGTGAGCCTTCATTTACAAGATCATTTAAACCAGTTACCTGCTCAAGATGATCGTTCTCGTAAAATTTTAGAGCAAATGAATGAAGATGAATTACATCATCGCCATACAGCGCTTGAAGCAGGTGGTGTTGAATTACCATATGCAGTAAAAATTACGATGACTGCGATTTCAAAGCTAATGACAAAAACTAGTTATTACCTTTAAAAAACAAAGGATTGATCCGAATTGGATCAATCCTTTTTAAAATATTATTTTAAGCCGTGATCGTATTTAAAACGCTCGATATCTCGAATTGAGTTCCAATAGTTTCGATTAATACGGTCACGATCATTTTGTAATTCTCTTAAAAGCTTACGATAACGTTCACGCTCTTCTGGCTTTAATTTTTCGTTATAAGCACTGTCAGAATATTGCTTAAACTTTTCGTCATAACGATCATATTCATTTTTTGCATTATAGTAGTCGGAAGCTGCCTGATAATACGGTCTTAAACGATTACGCTGCTCGACTGGGCACACATTGATATTGCCACTACCTTCTAAAGCACTATAAAAAATATTTGTTGGCTGACAATAATACCCTAAACCTTCTTTATACCCACGTTCATATGACTTTTGATCTGGAACAATATTGGCTTTTCCACATGCTTTGTAATATTGATCTAAACGTGGCGACGAACCTTTTGAACCATCTTTCTCACCCACTAATGACCAATTCGCAGTCTTACATTCTTCTACGCTCATTGCAGCACAACCTGAAAGGCTGATTGCTAGAATGGCTAAACCGATATTTTTCATATTAAGAGAACTCAAAAAATAAATTAAAAAAAACGCAAAAATAAAATTCCAGTAAACACCCTAAAAGGTCCTGCTCTATTCAAGACTTCAAAAATAAGTGCCTCACTGGATAAGCCTTAAGTTTAAATCAGTTTGACCCTCTCACCAAATTGAAAGGTCATAATTCTTAATATTATTTAATTAAAAAAATCAAATTCGCAGAAATTTACTCGCTCTTAAACGACCTTTATACACTAATTTTACTTAAAATAATTACCTCAAAATTTAATTACAAGTTTATGATTATTAAAATAAAAACTAAAACCATTCATAAATTACTGTTTAATCATTTTACTCTTTTTTTACGCGATTAACTTCCAAGGCTAAGGTAGGATTTTAGCTAAATAACCACCAAGGTTTTTTTATAATGAGTACGCATATTTACCCAAGTTTAAACTTACAAAATCCTCACTTTAAGGCATTTAAAATATCAGATGATTTTATTCCTCCAACACAACCTCATATTTTCAATTCCGAGCTTTTTTTAAAAGAGGTTGATGATTATTTAAATTTATATCCTCATACCCAACACATTGATATTTGTCTGCACGACTTAAACGGACATATTCGAGGGAAACGGATTGATGTTAAAAGTTTAAAGAATCTCTCTAATGGATGTTATTTTCCACTTTCTGTGTATGCTATGAGCCTTGATGGAAAAGTGATTGAAGAGACAGGTTTAGGAAAATATATTGGTGAACCAGACAGACTTTGCTTGCCCATTTTAGGCAGCTTGCAACCAAGTGCATTATCTCCTGAATTGAATGCTCAACTTTTCCTATCAATGCAAGAAGAAGATGGTTCAGATTGTCATTATGAACCACGTAATATATTAAAAAAATTATTAAATCAGTTACATGCTACCAATTATTTTCCTGTTATGGCTGCCGAACTAGAGTTTTATCTTTTCTCACCTCAGCATCAGTCTGAAGCATATTTAGAAAACCAATGTTTTGATATAGATGCACCGAATAACTATCAACAAGTTCTAGATGAAGTTGAGAAAGCAGCCCTACTTCAATCTATTGAAATTACCGCTATTGTTGCGGAGTCATCACCTGGACAATATGAATTAAACCTCCAACATAGCCATGATATTTTAAAGCTCTGCGATCAAATTAATGCTTTAAAAAGAATTGTAAAGCAAGTCGCAAGAAAGCATGACTTAACTGCCTGTTTCATGGCAAAGCCTAACTTAGCAAAGGCTGGCAGTGGCATGCATTTTCATATGAGTCTGCTTAATCAATACCATGAAAATATATTTAGCTCAGAAGAAGAAAAAGATAAGCTTTCCGTCAAATTACTAAACGCGATTAGTGGACTCATTGAGTTAATGCCTGCATCCATGGCGATTTTAGCGCCTAATATTAATTCTTATAGACGTTTTAAAATTGGTCATCATGTGCCATTAGAAGCCAATTGGGATACCAATAACCGTAATGTCGCAATTCGCATTCCATGCTCAGATGTACAAAATCAACGTTTAGAATATCGTGTTTCTGGAGCCGACTGTAACCCCTATCTGGTTGCAGCGACTATTTTAGCTGGTGTGTCTTATGGCTTATCTCACAAGTTACCACTGCCAAAACCTGCACATCTTTTAAAATTTCAAGACGAGCATATTTTATTAGCCAACAACCAACCAGAAGCCTTAAAAATATTTAAAGGAAGTCTTATTTTAAAAGGATATTTAGGCGCTGACTTTGTCGAGCATTGGTACACAGTGAAACAAGCTGAATATCAAAATATTTACAGCCAAATGACTGAGGCAGAACAACATTGGGATATATAAATAAAAAAAGCTAAAAAACTATAAATCACTTTGCAAACCCTTAGGGAGAAATACCCTAAGGTTTTTTTATATCTCATTAATGATTTTTCTGTTGAGCTAAAAAACGCAATCCAACACCAGGTTCAGTAGCAATATAGCGTGGTTGAATCGCGTTATCCCCCAGTTTACTACGTAACTTACCCACCAAAATACGTAAATAGTGAGTATCTTCCTGATGAGTTGGCCCCCAAAGTTCTTTTAAAAGCTGTGGCTGTGTTAAAAGCTGTCCTTGATAGCGCATTAATAGTGTCAAAAGTTGAAATTCTTTTCGAGTTAAAGTAATTGGCTGTTGCTCAACCCAAACTAAACGTTGCGTGACATCGACTTTAAGGTAGCCATCGTCATAAATATGTGCTTCTTGCTGAATCGGTTGGTTTCTTAAAATGACACGTATGCGCGCCAAAAGCTCTTGCACACTAAAAGGCTTGGTCATGTAATCATTTGCGCCAGCATCGAGCAGAGCAACTTTTTCATATTCATCGGCACGTACAGATAACACAATAACAGGCACATTCGACCAGCTACGTAATTCTTGGAGTACTTCTTTCCCGTCTAAATCGGGTAAGCCTAGGTCAAGAATAACCAAGTCAGCACCTTGGGTCGCCAAAGTTTCTAGGCCTTTGTAACCGGTCTCACAGAGCGTGGTTTTGTATTTTTGTGTTCTTAAGGCGATGTCTAAAAATTTACGGATTTGCGGCTCATCATCAATAATCACAATACGTGTTTCTACAGGAGATGTTTCTGAAGTTATCATGACTTTACAACTTATTCTTTTACTGGATGAATGGGTAATCTGATTTGAATTAAAGTACCTTTATTTTGGCGCCCTGAAAATGCTTCTATTGTACCCATATGAGCACCAATAATCGCTTTTACAATTGTAAGCCCTAAACCTGTACCAAATTTTCCACGGTCTCCGCGCTCCATGGTGTAAAACATATCAAAAATGCGGTTTCTTTCGTCTTCAGGGATTCCAGCACCTTTATCTTCAATTTCTATTTTTACTTCATCTTCTGATGAAAGTTGAGCACGAATCATGACTGGTTCATCTGGAGGTGAAAAGTTTGCGGCATTTTCTAAAACATTAAAAATGGCTTGCTCTACCAGTGCTGGGTGTACATATAAACTAATCGCTTGTTCAGGTAATTCAACCGACACTTGAGTATCTGGTTTATAGCGCTTTAAACGGCGGGTTGCAGAACCAATTAATTCATCCACACCAATCCAGTCTCTTTTTAAAGATAGACCTTCATGCCCCAAACGTGTCATATCAAGTAGGTTTTGAATATAACGATCTAAGCGTTCGCCTTCTAAATGAATGGTTTCGAGTAAATCCTGTTGGTCTTGTTCTGACATATCAGCTTTAAAATGGGCGAGTGTGTCTGCTGCACCAATAATAGAAGCAAGCGGTGAACGTAAATCATGCGATACCGAAGATAATAAAGCAGAACGTAATCGCTCTGTTTCACTGGTGACTTTTGCTTGTTCAAGTTCATTGACCAATTGAGTTCTCAGTGCTGCTTGTGCAATATACTCAATTACACTTTCCGTCAGTTTCTTTTGCTCAAAATTTAGAGAAACCACATCATCCTTAAAATAAATTCCCACTATACCTAGGCTATTTTTTTGCTCTAAAAGTGGTAAAAACCACCAATTCGACTGGCTGAGTGTATCGGTAAAACGTCCGCACGGTTGTTGATGTTTTAAGCACCAATCTGCCGCAACTTTTTCTTTATCGCTTAGCTCTATATCAGATGAAATGACTCTCTCTTGAATAGAAATCCACACCTTCGTTTGAAGTTGGGTTTCTAAAGTCATACGACCTGTTTGCATAACTTCTTCAAGATTTACTGCACTAGAAAGTTTACGTGCTAAGTCTTGCATTACCGTAGTGTAAGCATTTGCAGCTTTTAAAGATAAAACCTGCTGACGTAATTGAGAGGCCAAACGCCCAGCGATTAAAGCTGCCGCAAAAAAAGCTACAACGGTAACTACACCTTGGTGTGCTGAAATTTGTAAGGTAAAACGTGGGGCAATAAAGAAAAAATTATAGGCCAAGAAACAAATAAGAGCGGCTACTACCGCAGCAAGCATTCTAGTTTTCGTTGCTACAATTAAAACTGAAATAATAAAAATGACAGAAAAATCTTCAATACCTAAGAGAACTTCGGCAAAGTGAGCTATAAAAATACTTGCACATGTAACCGCTAGAACAAAAATACTTTCTTTTAATGATAAAAATGATGGCTTTTCAATCTGATTGATTTTTTTGGTACCCTGTTCTGGGTGCAAAATGGTTAAAGCAATCGAGTTTTCTTGATTTAATAATTGCTGTGCTAAATTTTTCTTAAATAACTTTAACCACCACGGCGAAATACTTTTACCAATGACTAGATTGGAAATACCTCGATCAACGGCGGCATCCATTAATACTGACGCAACTCGATGGCCATATAAAACCTCTGTGCGACCACCGAGTTGCCGAGCCAATTCAAACGCACGATCGATCTCAATATATTCTTTTTTATATGAATTTGCTGAACTCTGACCAAAGTCCAGACTTTTAGCAACATTCACTACCGTCCATGTAGCACCATTACGCTCTGCTAATCGACAACCTGCTCGGACTAAATATTCAGAAGAACCTTGTCCGTCTATCGCAATCATCAGTTCATTTTGCAGCGAGATAGACTTCAAACCCTTAGAGGCATAGCTCTCTTTTAAATCTGAATCGACATGCTCAGCAACGCATTGCATTGCAAGTTCACGTAATGCTGTTAAATTTGAAATGCTAAAAAAGCCTTGCAATGCCAGATTTGCTTGCTCTGGCACATAGACTTTTCCTTGGTGGAGCCTTTCAATGAGCTCACTGACGGGTAAATCAATTAAGCGAATGTCTCGAATACGATCAAATACCCGATCTGGTACCGTTTCATTTACTCGAATCCCCGTAATCTGGTAGACCACATCATTTAGGCTTTCTAAATGCTGAATATTAATGGTCGTAAATACATCAATACCTGCGTCTAGCAATTCATTGACATCTTGCCAACGTCGTTCATGACGACTATTTGGGACGTTGCGATGAGCCAACTCATCGACTAAAACAATTTCTGGATGCCGAAGCAGAATAGCATCCAAGTCCATTTCTTCTAATGTATGACCCTGATATTGCATTTCCTTTCTAGCAATTTCAGGTAAGCCTTCCAAAATTTTTAGAGTTTCTATTCTTCCATGGGTTTCAACTATCCCCACAACAACATCTGTGCCCTGTTGAAATAACTCTTTGGCGCGGGCAAGCATGGCATAGGTTTTTCCAACACCCGGTGCCGCACCTAAAAAGACCGTTAGTCGACCGGCTTGATATCTGTTGACATGATTTAATAAGGCCTCAGCCTGATTTTCGCGATTGCTTTGCACTTGATATCATCCGGTAAACTAACAACTTTATTTTTAAGTTAATGTGTAGATTGTAATTGATCTAAAGCAATATTGAGTTCTAATACATTAACACGAGCTTGCCCCAATACACCAAACTGCTTCGGTTCAATATGCTTTTGCAAAAGCTCTTCCACAATCTTAGGGTCTAAATGACGAGCTTGAGCCACTCGAGCAACCTGTAACTGAGCAGATTCAGGACTAATATGCGGATCGATACCGCTCCCTGATTTAGTCACCAAATCACTTGGAATCGGTGCATTACCTATGTGATCTTGTTTTTTCACCGCAAGAATCTGAGCATCAATTTGTTGCTGTAGTTCAGGATTAGTACGAGCTAAATTTGTACCTGCCATAGCCATCGGATCATAAGCGACTGCCGAAGGACGTGGATGAAAATAAGCCTCTCCAACAAATGGCTGAGCGACTAATTTTGACCCTAAAACCTTATGATCTATTTCAATCAAACTGCCATTGGCTTGATTGTTGAATAAAACCTGTCCCGCGCCTGTAGCAATCGCACTATAAACAGCGCCACAACCCACCAGAGTAAAAATTAATAATCCCAAAGATGCTCTTAAGGTCTGACCCAAATTTGCTTCTGAATTTTGTGCATAAGTTTTCATTTCAAACTCCAGATTACAAACCAAATAATTGAACAATCACTACATCAATCGCTTTAATGGCAATGAATGGTAGAACCACACCGCCCACCCCATAAATCAACATATTTCGACGTAGTAACTGAGTTGCAGTTGAAGGTTTAAATTTCACGCCTCGGAGTGCAATTGGAATTAATAACGGGATAATAATCGCGTTAAAAATTAATGCAGATAAAATCGCACTACTTGGACTTGCTAAGTGCATTACATTCAATACTTGCATTTGTGGAATCGCAGCAGCGAACAATGCAGGCAAGATGGCAAAGTATTTAGAGACGTCGTTTGCTAACGAAAATGTTGTTAAAGCACCACGGGTAATCAGCTGCTGTTTCCCAATCTCAACCACAGCGAGTAGTTTGGTTGGGTCAGAGTCTAAATCGACCATATTGCCAGCTTCTTTTGCAGCTTGTGTACCTGAGTTCATGGCTAAGCCAATATCGGCTTGTGCTAGTGCTGGTGCATCGTTGGTTCCGTCACCGACCATCGCAACTAAACGACCTTGTTGTTGTTCAGTACGAATACAAGTCAATTTATCTTCTGGTTTTGCTTCGGCAATATAATCATCTACACCAGCTTCAGCAGCGATCGCGGCGGCAGTTAATGGGTTATCACCTGTGACCATAACGGTTTTAATACCCATTTCTCTTAAACGAGCAAAACGCTCTTTAATGCCGTGTTTAATTACATCTGAGAGTTCAATTACGCCCAATACATGATGTTGATTTGCGACAACCAATGGTGTTGCCCCTTTTTTAGCAACTTGCTCAACACGTGCTTTCAACTCTAAATCTTGCAAATAATCTTCATCTACAAACTTCAAGATCGCATCTAAAGCTCCTTTACGAATTTGCTCACCATTCGGTAAATTCACACCGGAAATTCGAGTCGAAGCACTAAAAGAAATAAATTCGGCTTGCTCAGGTTCTTGCTGTTTTAAGCCTTGCTCTTTTGCTAACTTAACAATAGATTTCCCTTCTGGTGTTGGGTCGGCAAGTGAACTTACCCAAGCAGCAGCTCTCAACTCAGACTCGGTTACCGAAGTTAAAGGATAAAAAGAAGTCGCTTGACGGTCACCATAGGTAATGGTTCCTGTTTTATCGAGTAAAAGCACATCAATGTCACCCGCAACTTCGACCGCTTTCCCCGATTTCGCCAAAACATTGGCTTTGAGTGCACGGTTCATCCCCGCAATACCAATCGCAGGTAACAAGCCACCAATGGTTGTTGGAATCAAGCAGACCAACAGCGCTACGAGCACGACTGGATCAAGTTCAATATGCAAATACTTGGCAATAAATGGCAAGCTAATCACGACAATTAAAAACGTGATTGTCATCACCATTAACAAGAAGCCAAGTGCAATCTCATTCGGTGTTTTTTGGCGATTTGAGCCTTCAACCAAAGCAATCATACGGTCTAAGAAACTTTGACCAGATTCAGCAGTCACTTGCACAACAATACGATCTGTAAGAACTTTGGTTCCGCCAATAACACCTGAACGGTCTGTTCCAGCTTCACGTAGCACGGGTGCTGACTCACCTGTAACAGCTGATTCATTAATAGTGGCAAAGCCTTCTACAATCTCACCGTCGGCAGGAACAAGCTCACCTGCATGTACTTCAATGAAATCATTTAAATGAAGTTCAGTAGCTGCAATTTGAGTGGTTTGACGGTCTGTCAAAGAGTTGAGTCTTCGAGCCGTTAAATTTTCTCTTGCTGCACGTAATGAAGATGCCTGTCCACGACCTCTGGCCTCTGCAACTGCTTCAGCATAGTTAGCAAATAAAATGGTAATAAACAGAATTGCTGTAACCACTAAACCAAATAACAGCGTGGTGTAACCCAAGATTGTACTAATGCCTGTAACTACTGTTCCAAGCCATACAATTGCCATCACAGGATTTTTAATTGCATGCTGCGGTAGCAGTTTCACAAATGCATTTTTCCAAACTTCAAAATTTGGCACTGCCATGGTTTGTTTATGGCTATTTACATGAGTTTGTGTATTCATTTTCACTCGCCTCCTTAGCCTTTAACCAACAAAAGTTGATCGGCAATTGGCCCAAGGACAAGAACTGGCATAAATTGTAATAAGGTAAGCAACACAACAATCGTAATCAGCGTTAAAGCAAAGGTTGGAGTTTCAACTTGAAGACTACCTGCTGTTTCGGGTGCTTTTCTTTTTGCTGCTAAACGTGTCGCAATCATTAATGGCAAAATTAAGGTCGGAAAACGTCCTAACAGTAGAGCGATACTACAAGTGACATTCCACCATACAGTGTTGTCTCCAAGACCTTCAAAACCTGAACCATTGTTGGCAAATGCAGAAACATATTCGTAGAACACTTGGCTAATACCATGTAGTCCCGGATTACTAATTCCAGATATGCCTGGAACGCTGAGGCTTAATGCGGTGAATGCAAGAATGACTAAAGGTTGAATCAAGATAATAATCGCGAGCAATTTAATTTCTGCTGCTTCAATCTTGCGCCCAAACAATTCAGGGGTACGGCCTGTCATTAAACCTGCAATAAATACTGCAAGTAATAGATAAATCATAAACTGTTGTAGACCACAGCCCACACCACCCCAAATCGCATTAATCAACATGTTGATGAGTTCAACCAGCCCAGTAAGCGGCGCAGAAGAATCATGCATCATATTGACCGAACCGTTATTCACCTGCGTAGTGATCGCTGCCCAAACTGCTGATGCGGCTGGTCCAAATCGTTGTTCTTTACCTTCCATTACGGCAAGTTGAGATGCTGTCGATGACATACTCTCAGACCAGACAGCCGCTGCACCTGAAATAATCGACATGAAAAGCATGCTACCAAACACAAAGTAAGCAAACTTTTTACGCTGGGTAAAATGTCCCACCATAAAAATCACGGTAAGTGGAATAAGTAATATCGCAATCATTTCTAATAAATTAGAAAGTGGTGTTGGATTTTCTAAAGGCACACTACTATTTGGACCATACCAACCACCACCATTACTACCCAATTGCTTAATCGCTACCATTGGTGCAACTGGCCCTAAAGGAATTTTTTGGGTTTGAACTGTATTGGCTTTATCAATCAGCTGTACTTCTGGCCCGCCTTGGAAAGTCGCTGGTACGCCTTGGCTGTTGAGCAATAAAGACCAGACAAAACAGAGCGGAAGTAAGAATCGGACTGTAGGGCGAATTACATCTGCCCAATAATTACCAATTAAAATTTGATCTGGCTGCTCGGCAACATCTGCTGCAATATGGTTAGGACGTTGATAAAAGAAAGCTCTTAAGGTCGCGACCACCAAAGCCAGCCCCATCATTGGAGTAATGACTTGCAAGCCCACAATACCTGTCATTTGCGACAAATAAGATAACTGAGCTTGACCAGAATAATGCTGTTGATTGGTATTAGTTAAAAATGAAATAACCGTGTGTAATGCTAAATCCCAACTCATATTTGGTGCATGATTTGGATTTAATGGTAGCCATGCTTGCGTCATAAAAATAGCAAAAACGGCTACAGCTAGAACAACACAGCTAACAACAAATGCTAGAGAATATTGTTTCCAGTTCATTTGTTGTTGTGGAGATATACCTAACAAGCGATAAACAGGATTTTCAATCCAGCGAAATAATCCATCACCCCACATTGGCTGATTTGTCATCACTTTGGATAGATATTTTCCGAGGCACCATGCTAGAAAAATAGCAATAAATAAAACAAGTATAAGTTCTAACATGGTTATTCTCCTCTATACCCCTTGGCTTGATTTGCCAAACTGGAAATAAGGAGAGATGAAGAAATATCATTTGTTTTAAGTCCGCATAAGACAATGCTAGACTGATGCAAGATGCGCATTTGAGAATTTATAAGCATCTTTATTGTCCTGAAATAACACTAATTTAGTGAATTTCAGTATGGATAAAATGCCCGTAAATTCTCTATTGAGGAAATTAAAGACCGCGTAAAGTTTGCGTAAAATCTAGTTTGAAAGCCTTTAAACTTTAAAATTAACGACTGGATAAAGCGTGCTATCAGCCTTTAATGTTTCATAAGGCCAAAGTTCATTTAAAGGAATTTTTACATCAAGCGCTAAAGGTAATTTTTTAGAATTAAATTGCATATGGTCCAGATCACTTCCCCATGCAATCAAATCTACATCTAAAGAAATATGATGCGATGGACGAACTCGCCCCGAATCTAACTCAAGTTTCTTTAAAAAAGATTCAATTTGGTCACACGATAAAGTGCTTTTTAATATACATGCTGAATTCCAATAATCATCTCCAATACCATCTCGGCATGGAATTTGATAAACAGATGAAAACTGCACTTTCCCCAAAGTTGCTAATTGCGTATACGCAAAAGTAAAGTGCTGATCTGCGTCTAAATTACTCGCTAGGGCGAGCGCAAAAATTGTTTCTGGTGCGTTCAAGACGAATTCCTACAGCATTAGCTTCTGCAATGATGGCGGGCTTACGGATGGTTATGGTAATTTTTTCAATTGTTGGAAAGGTTTCAAATAAACATTTCAAAACAAGATGTGCTGCATGTTCAATTAATTCAGGTTTAGCTTGTTGAATGGTTTGAGCCGATAACTCACAAATTTGGGCATAGTTGAGTGTGTCCTCAAGTTTGTCAGACTCTGCTGCTCGGCTCAAATCATTATGGATGGTTAAATCCAACATTAAAGGTTGAATAATTTGTCTTTCCCAGTTGAAACAGCCAATCACTGTCTCAACCTTCAAGCCTTCAATAATAATGGCATCCATAAATTTAAACTGACCTTAGTGCTTTAACAACGAAGCAGGTTCCATATTTTGAACCATTTTCAAACGTTGGTCTGCATAAATATCAGTATATGGTGCGAGTACGCGCATAAAACGATCGAAATAAAGCATTTGCTTAAATAATAAAGCAAAATCACGTGGGAATTTAATCCCGTGGCGCTCTCCAACCCCTACCATATCCATCATGATATCGTTTAAATCGGCTGGATTTGAAGCGAGAATTTGTTGAGGATCAGACATTAATACGCCATTAAATAAGCGCTCTAAATCTTGTGCCAATACATCAACATCAACTTTGTTATGAGTCATACCCATTTTCAGCATGTTTTCAGCCATTGCCTGATAATCAGTTTTTTGCAATGCATCCATAAAGGCCATACATGCTGTCCAGACTTCTGGCTTTAACTGCCCCACAATACCAAAATCGATAAAACCAATTCGACCATCTTCAAGCAACATTAGGTTTCCAGCATGTAAATCCGCATGGAAACTCTTACATAGCATGAGGCTACCGAACCATGTATTCATGGCAGTAATCAGTACTTGCGATGGATCTTTAGCATATTGCTTTACAACACTAAAGTCCGTCAAAGACACACCGTATAGGCGTTGCATAGTTAATACACGACGTGTAGAAAACTGATGATAAACTTTGGGTGCAGTCGCAGCTTTGTTTTGTGAAATATTCAGATATTCAATAAAGTCATCTAAGTTCTGGGCTTCTTCAATGAAATCGACTTCACGCACCATACGGGTTTTAATTTCATCAACAATTTCGGAAAGAGCAGCAAATTTGATTTTTGGTACTGCACGTTCAAGTAGCTTGGCAGCCCAATGCACCACACTTAAGTCTGTATATAAAATGGTTTCAACGCCAGGCTTTTGTACTTTAATAACAACATCTTCACCTGTGGTCAGCTTAGCTGCATGAACCTGAGCAATTGAAGCAGAAGCTAATGGTTTTTCATCGATATAGCTAAAAATTTGGCTTAAATCACGCCCTTCAAATTCAGATGCAAGCACACCTTGAATATAACTAAATGGGAGTGTTGGTGTCTGGTCTAAACAACCTTGAAATTCTTCTACATATTCTCGCGGGAAAAGCGATGGTGTACTCGCAATAAACTGACCAAGCTTAATATAAGTTGAGCCAAGCGACTCAAAAGTCTCTCGCATGAGTTTGGCATTACTTGGTTTTTCAGTTGCGTATTTAATTCCAGCTTTGGCCGCAACCACTGCTGTTTCACCAATGCGGGCGACGGAACGTAACCCATCAAACAAAATATTTTTTTTCATATTTCTTCAAAACCAAATCATTCAGGTTGAGTGTAGCAAATTTTGTTTCATTTACTGATTAGCTTGCCTGACAAAGTGGACAATTTACATCTTTATCAAAACTAACAATACGTTGTGTCATATTTAAACCATCCCACAATAATAGTTTCTGCTTTAAAGGTGTACGATTTAAACCTAAATACAGCAATGTGTGATGTGCTTGTAATGACGCTATCATTACAGGAGTAGTCGCAAGCACCCCTGACTCTGCACAGCGAAGGCCTTCATTAGTATGTTGTTCTTTCGGAAAAAGACATTCATAGCAAGCTGAATCTCCTTCAACCATAAACATTTGTGCCTGAAAACCAATTGCTGAAGCACTAATTAGTGCGACCTGATGCTTCTTACAAGCTGCATTTACCAAATAGCGGGTTGTAAAATTATCACATCCATCTAAAACCACATCTTGGTGTTCAACCAGTCTATCAATGTTATGTTCATCTAAACGTTCGTTATAGTATTCGACACAGATATAAGGGTTAATTTTCTGTAAACGTTTAGCCAAAATTTCTGCTTTATAACGTCCGATATCTTCATGACCAAATGCAATTTGACGCTGTAAATTACTTATCTCAATAATATCTGCATCAATCAGTGTAATTTTCCCAACCCCTGCTCGCGCAAGTAGCTCTGCACTGCTACAGCCTATTCCACCAGCACCTACAATTAGCACATTAGCAAGTTTGAGTTTTTCCTGAGCTTCAATATCCCATCCATCAAGTAAAATCTGACGGCTATAGAGATGCATTTCTTCATCACTTAACTCTACAAAATCGATATCTTGAAGCTCGGTCACACGTTAATCCTTTCACTTAGAAGCGAAATGATTTTATGACTAAGTTCGTTATTATGAAAGCTATAAAATAGAAACAACTTTTTTATTCTAATAAAGCTTATTTACCAACATTGCATCTATCAAGCTTTCTGCAACAATAGAAATATCTATTTTCTTTATTACTTAGGCTAAATATGACGCAATCATATATTGCACCTGTAGAGTTAGAAAAAGCTTATCGTTTATTAAATCATGGTCCAACTGTGCTTGTTTCTGCACAACATGGTGATGACCGCAATGTGATGGCTGCCGCTTGGGCATGTGCCTTAGAGTTCAAACCAGCCAAAGTGTCCGTGGTTCTTGATAAAAGTACTAAAACCCGACAGCTCGTTGAGCAAAGTGGCTATTTCACACTACAAGTTCCTTGCTATGCACAGCTTGATCTGACTCATCAACTTGGAACCATTAGTAAGTTGGATGATCCACAAAAACTTGAGTATTGTGGTGTTGAACTATTTTATCAAGAAGGTCTTACTAGCCCGCTTGTATCAGGTTGCATTGCATGGCTTGTCTGTAAACTTATTCCAGAACCCCATAATCAGTCAGCTCATGATTTATTCATTGGTTCTGTTGTGGGTGCATGGGCAGATAGCCGCGTTTTTAGAGATGGGCACTGGCATTTTCAAGATGCACCGAAAGAACTTCGAAGCCTGCATTATATTGCTGGAGGAATCTTTTATTTAATTGGTGAAGAAGTCAAAGCTCAGCTTTAATCATCAAAAAGCGAGTTTCATTTAAATTTTTGAAGTGTATTGAATCGAATTCAACCTAGAAAATCTCTGCTCAATGGCAAAAGACCGCATAATAATTGCGGTCTTTTGCAGTCAGTGACTATTTTTTAAAATTTCATATTTAAACTTGAGCAACTTCACGAGCAATCACCAAACGTTGAATATCAGAAGCGCCTTCATAAATCTGGCTTACACGAACATCACGATAAATTCTCTCAACTGGGAAGTCACTGACATAGCCATAGCCACCATGAATCTGGATCGCATCTGAACAAACTCGCTCAGCCATTGTTGATGCAAATAGCTTTGCCATCGAGGCTTCTTTTAAACAAGGCAGCCCCGCGTCTTTTAAAGTTGCAGCATGCAAAACCAACTGATGCGCAGCTTCAATCTGGGTCGCCATATCGGCTAAACGGAAACCAACCGCCTGATGCTGAACTAATTCGACTCCAAAAGCTTTACGCTCATTTGCATATTGCACCGCTGCATCAAAAGCCGCTCTTGCCATTCCAACAGATTGAGCAGCAATTCCAATACGTCCAGCTGCCAAATTAGATAATGCAATTTTATAACCTTCACCTTCTTGACCCACCAAATTTTCTAAAGGAATCCGGCAGTTTTCGAGAGTAATGGTTGCGGTGTCCGAAGCATGTTGGCCCATTTTGTCTTCAATTCGAGTCACCAAGTAACCTTGTGTATTGGTCGGCACAAGAAAACACGAAATGCCTTTTTTGCCAGCTTGTTTATCTGTGACCGCAAATACCAAAGCCACTTGGGCGTTTTTACCGCTGGTAATAAATTGTTTTACGCCATTTAAAACCCAATGGTCACCATCTCGCTCGGCTTTACATAAAATCGCGCTCGCATCAGAACCGACATGAGGTTCAGTTAAACAAAAACATCCTAGCCATTCACCAGATGCAAATTTTGGCAAATAGGTTTGTTTTTGCTGTTCTGAACCGTACGCGAGCGTAATACCGCAAACCAATGAGTTTTGTACGCTTACGATGGTCGAAATAGCGCCATCACCTGCGGCAATTTCTTCAATTGCAAGCACCAAAGATACATAGTCCATTCCCGCACCGCCCCATTCATTTGGAACAGTCATCCCCATAGCACCTAGTGCACCTAAATCTTTTAATTCCTGAGCAGGAAATTCATGAGTTTTATCGCGATGTGCGGCTGTTGATTTTAACTGATTTTGCGAGTAATTACGCATCATCTCCTGAACCATACTTTGTTCAGCATTTAAGATCATTTAAATATCCTTATTTTTATTATTTTGCTGCCATACGAATTGCACCATCTAGACGGATGACTTCACCATTTAAGTAAGAGTTTTCAGCAATATGCCCAACTAAACGAGCAAATTCTTCGGGTTTTCCTAAACGAGATGGATATGGCACCATTTGTCCCAAAGCATCTTGCACATTTTGTGGCATGCCCTTAAGCATTGGCGTTTCCATAATTCCCGGTGCAATGGTCATAATGCGAATGCCATGGCGCGCAAGCTCACGAGCAATCGGCAAAGTCATCGCCACAATAGCGCCTTTAGATGCTGAATACGCAGCCTGACCAATTTGACCATCAAATGCAGCAACAGAAGCAGTGTTTACAATCACTCCACGATCCTCTTCACCTTCTTCAACCGTATTTTTACTCATTGCATCTGCTGCAAAGCGCAGCATATTAAATGTACCTGTGACATTAATTTGCAGTGTTTTTGAAAATAACGCTAAATCATGAACACCTTCACGTCCAACCACTTTTGCAGAAGGGCCAATACCCGCACAGTTAACTAAACCATGCAAGCTGCCATGTTTTACTAACACATCTTTAAAGAACTGTTCAGCAGCAGTTTCATCGGTTACATCTAGTTTTACGAAGTCAGCTTTTCCCCCTAATTGTTTTACTTGCTGCTCGCCTGCATCTACATTCATGTCGACCAAGGTAACTGAAGCACCTTGCTGGACTAAATACTCAGCTGTAGCAGCCCCTAAACCAGAGCCACCACCTGTAATCACGAAATGTTTCCCTTGAATTTTCATTATTTACGATCCTATAGAAATGTTCTTTAACTTTAGTTGTGAGAGTAAAAGTTGTTGTTTTCCGATACAATTTCAAAAAGCCTCAAAATGCTTGCAGCTTTTGATCAATCCAAATTTTAAATATGAAATATTTCACTTGAAATATATGAAGAAAATATGAGTCTTTGACATGGTTGTCCAATCTTCTTTAAGTAAAGGCACAATTTCGATTGCACTAGTACATGAAGCACTGAGTGCGGCTTATGCCAAAGGCCTAAATACACAAATAATTCTAAATAAAGCAGGCATTCCCGCTGAATTGCTGATGTCCCCAAAGGCTCGTGTGCCTGTTACGACATATGCCCAATTATGGATAGAGCTTGCTAACACCATGAACGATGAGTTTTTTGGTATGGATAGGCATCCTATGCGTCGTGGCAGCTATAAATTATTGACTAAACTTGTCAGTACAGCCGAAACTTTAGAAAAGGCACTCCACGATATTTTGAAGTTTTTTAACTTTGTTTTAGATGACATGCGCGGAGAATTAATACGAGATCAAGAAAAAGCTTATTTGGTGATTCATGATCGTGAACAACCTAAACGTATGTTTACCTATGCAACCTTTTTAATATTAGTACACGGACTTATGTGTTGGTTAGTAGACCAACGAATTGGCTTAAATAGTATTAGAGTACGTTGTCCTAAACCGAACGATATTCAGGATTATCTCGTACGTTTTGGTGAAGATATTCAATTTAATGCCGAGATAAATCGAGTTGAATTCGATGCTCACTATTTAGATATTAAAATTAAAAAAGATAAAAAAGCGCTTTATGATTTTTTAGAACAAACTCCACAAAATCTTTTAGTTCGCTTTAAAAATGAAAACGCCTTAAGCGTTCTTATTCGTCGTCATTTATTGAAACTCCACCCCGCCCAATGGCCCGAACTCAAAGATGTTGCAAAACAACTCAATATTTCAGAAGCCACCATTCAGCGCCGCCTCAAACATGAAGGAGTCAGTTATCAACAAATTAAAAATGAAATCCGATGTGATATTGCCGTTGAACGTTTAAGTAAAACGAATGATTCAATTCAAGATATTAGTGAAAATTTAAGCTTCCAAGACCCTAGCGCCTTTCACCGTGCCTTTAAAAAATGGACTGGCGTCAGTCCAGGGGCCTATCGAGATAATTTAACTGCACACAAGCAATAAAATCCACACTCAATGAAGCTTGAGGCATAAAACCTTAAGCTTATGATATTTATGTCTTTTAAATTCAATATTTCAGATAAGTGTATTACTTAAAACTTAATAATCACTATAGAAACAGTGATTTATAATTCTATCTAAACTTTTATCTTTCAATCTGATTTACAAATCAAAATAACTAAGTTTGTAAGCCATCAAACGCGTGAAAGGATAATCTCTTATTTCATTTCGGTTCTATTTTTATCATGTCTTTAAAATCAAAATTTTCTTTATCAAAGACTTTGTTGGCATCAACATTGGGGTTTGTATTTGCTTCATCTGCTTTTGCAGCAATTCCGACTACACTTAAACTTGATTATGCTTACTACGCACCAACCAGTTTAGTCGTCAAAGATCAAAAACTTCTTGAGAAAGCACTCCCAAATACTCAAATTAAATGGGTTTTTAGTCAAGGCAGCAATCGTTCATTAGAATATCTCAATAGTAACAGCATCGATTTTGCTTCTACCGCTGGATTAGCAGCTGTATTAAGCCGAGCAAATGGTAGCCCAATTAAAACTGTGTATGTACAAAGCCAACCAGAATGGACCGCCCTTGTTGTTGCAAAAGACTCACCAATTAAAAGCCTAAAAGACTTAAAAGGTAAGAAAATTGCAGCCACCAAAGGAACCGATCCATTCTTATTTACACTACAAGCGCTAGACACTGTAGGCTTGAGTAAACGCGATGTACAGCTGGTTCATTTACAGCACCCCGATGGAAAAACTGCATTAGAACGCGGTCAAGTAGATGCTTGGGCTGGACTTGATCCTTTAATGGCTTCAGCTCAAATTCAATCGGGCGCGAAATTACTTTATCGTAATGTAGCATTTAATAGTTATAGCGTACTGAGTGTTAAAGAAGACTTTGCAAAGCAAAGCCCTGAAGCGGTTGAAGCCGTTATTAAAGCCTACGAACAAGCCCGAAAATGGGCAAAAGCCAATCCAGATAAAGTGGCAGCACTTTTAGCTCAAGAATCAAAACTCCCTCTACCTGTGGCTAAGCTACAACTGAGTCGAACCAACTTTGATCAAAGCACTCCATCGGCAACTCAAGCACAAGCGCTAAAACGTTCTGGGAAAATTTTGACAGAAGAAGACTTGGTTAGAAAAGGTACTAATGTCAATCAAGTGGTTGATCAGTTGTTAGACCCACGTTTTGCTCAAAAAGTCGTGAAATAGTATATGAGTGATTCACTTAACAAAGCTGAGCTAAATCATTTCTTAGCTCAGCAGGCTTTAAAATTGCAGAAAAAGCATTTAAACAATAAATTTACACGTTGGTTTAAAGCGCTACTCATTCCACTCATCTTTTTGGGGGCTTGTGAATTTTTAGTCAGAAATGGCTATATCGATGCTTACCTACTCCCTGCACCGTCTAGTTTATGGCAATCTTTTTTAGATTTAGCTCATAGCGATCTATTTGCCCACATTTATATTAGTACATGGCGTGTTCTGTTGGGCTTTATTATAGGAAGCGGTTTAGGTTTAGTTTTTGCGATTTGGGTGGGATTAAGTAAAGAGGCAGAAGCATATTTAGAACCAACTTTTTCAGCAATTAAGTCGATCCCAAGTCTTGCATGGATCCCCCTGCTATTACTTTGGTTAGGAATTGACGAAGGTTCAAAAATTACATTGATTGCAATTGGAGCATTTTTTCCAACCTATACCAATACAGTTGCAGCAATTCATAATGTAGATAGAAAGCTCATTGAAGTTGGAAAAGTTTATCGGCTTAATGCTTTTCAGCGGATTATATCTATTATTTTACCGGCAGCCTCTCCGGGCATTTTAACGGGTTTACGCAACAGTTTAAGCTTATCTTGGATGTTTATGATTGCAGCTGAACTGATTGCAGCTACTCAAGGGATTGGCTATTTACTCAGTGATGGCCGAGAAACCTCTCGCCCAGATATTGTTATCATTGCAATTATTTTATTAGCCCTATTGGGTAAAGTAACCGATACCTTAATGAAACTTATTGAAAACTGGTTATTACGTTGGCGGGATACACTACAAAAGTAATTTTAAATCCAGCATGCCAAAGTGACTCGATCATTTTGGCCATAGTCTTGAATGGTTTTAATCTCACTAAAACCATGCTCAGCAAATATATTTCGAACAGCTTGCCCCTGATCATAACCATGCTCTAGTGCAATCCAGCCTTGTGGTTTTAACCAGTTTTTCCCTTGAGCAATAATAATTTCAATATCAGCCAGTCCCTGATGATCTGCAACCAATGCACGGCGTGGTTCTGTTGCCAAAGCTTGCATGTGTTCATCTTCAGGATCGATATACGGCGGATTAGAAACAATTAAATCAAATTTTTGTGGCTCTAGTGCTTCAAACCAAGCGCCACAAGCGAATTTTACACGTTGCAAATTATGAGCTAGTGCATTTTCTTTTGCGACTTCTAAAGTAGGTGCATAAATATCAGTTGCTGTGACGAACCAATCCGGACGTTCACTCGCTAACGCAAGCGCAATTGCACCTGTCCCCGTTCCTAAATCAACAATATTTGCAGTATTTGGCAAAGTTAGATTTAAAACGGTTTCAACTAAAATTTCAGTATCAGGTCGTGGCACTAAAGTATCAGATGTTACTTTTAAATCGAGCGTCCAAAATGGCTGTGAACCCGTCACATAAGCTAAAGGCTCACCATTTTGGATACGTTCAAGACCAGCTAAATAGTCTTGCTCTTGTTGGGCAGTTAACTCTTGCTCAAGTCTAAACTTTAATTCAAGCGAATTGATTTTTAGAAAATGCTCAAGTAACCAAGCATTTTCTTGTCGTTCATAACTGTCAGGCTCACCACGAATTGCAAGCGCTTGAGCAATATTCATTAGCCGCCATTTTCCTGTGCAAGCATCGCAAGCTGATCTGCTTGATATTCACGATGTAAGCTATCGAGCAATTCAGTTAAATCGCCTTCCATAATTGCATCTAATTTATATAAAGTTAGGTTAATACGGTGGTCAGTCATACGACCTTGTGGATAGTTATAAGTACGGATACGCTCAGAACGGTCACCAGAACCAACTAAATCACGGCGCATTTCAGAAGTCGCTGCATCGGCTGCCGCACGTTTTGCATTTTCTAAACGTGATACCAAAAGAGCCATCGCTTTAGCTTTGTTTTTATGCTGTGAACGTTCTTCTTGGCACTCAACTACTGTACCTGTTGGAATGTGGGTAATCCGTACCGCCGAATCGGTTTTGTTAATGTGCTGACCACCTGCACCAGATGCACGGTAAGTATCAATACGCAAATCTGCCGGGTTAATTTCAACGTTAGTATCAACATCAATTTCAGGCAAGATTGCAACTGTACAAGCAGAAGTATGAACACGGCCTTGTGATTCAGTCGCTGGAACACGTTGTACACGATGCGCCCCACTTTCAAACTTTAAGCGGCCATACACACCATCGCCATCTACACGGCAAATGACTTCTTTAAAGCCACCATGCTCACCTTCATTTTCAGAAAGTACTTCAATACGCCAATTTTGTGTCTCAGCATATTTACTGTACATGCGGAATAAGTCACCAGAGAAAATTGCAGCCTCGTCACCACCCGTTCCAGCGCGAATTTCTAAATAAGCTGCATTAGAGTCATTTGGATCTTTTGGAATCATCAAAATATTGAGCTGGCTTTCTAACTCTACAAGCAAATCTTTATTTGCTTGAATTTCTTCTTCTGCCATATCTTTAAAGTCAGGATCAGACTTCATCATTTCAGCAGTTTCAATGTCTTCTTCTGCTTGACGGTATTTGCCCCAAACTTCGGTAATTTCAGATAAATCACTATGTTCGCGAGACAATTTACGGAAACGTTTGTTATCGGAGATGACTTCCACATCTGCAAGCAATGCGGTAAGTTCTTCATGTCGATCACAGAGTTGATCAAGTCGTAAACGGAGTGACGCTTTCATAAGAGGAAATATCTCAAAAGTCCAAAAAGCTTATCGAATGCTATATAAATAGAAGATAAGCAAAATCGTAAAAATAGCGCATAGTTTACAGATTATGCCGCTTAAATGACATATATAATCAGCCAATTCATCAACTTTCACTGTAAATAGCGACTTATCAATGTAATGATTTCAGATGAGATTTGCAGGTCAATCACGCCCCTTCTCTTTATTGTATGCACAGCATAAACATAAGTCTTCTGCGACAAGAGCTTTGATCAATTTTCTCTGTTCAGATCGCGAGTAATTAACTCATTAAAATTAAATGAGACTCATATTTATTTATATGGGTATTAAATATTCTATTTTAATAGAAAACATACAAACCAGACACTAAACTACAATAATGAATTGATGGTTCTCCATATTTTGAGAAACGTGTTTTGTTACATTTGCCGTAACAAAAGATATAGCGTCCTGCTGCTAAGGACACGGAGTAGAAAATGAAATTAAATGCTTGGTTATGTAGTGCTGTTTTAGCAACTTCTATGGTTACTGTAGCGCATGCTGACAACACAACACATGTAGCAGCTGCTTCTGCTTTAGGTAGTGTTGCTGGTACTGCAATTGGTAAAAGCATGGGTGGTACATCTGGCGCAACAATTGGTGCTGCTTTAGGTGGTGCTGGTGGTGCAGCAGTTGCAAGTGACCGTCGTCACCGTACAGAATCTGCAATTGGCGGTGGTTTAGGTGGTGGTGCTGGCTATACTGTTGGTAAAAGCATGGGTGGTACAAACGGTGGATACATCGGTGCTGCTTTAGGTGCTGCGGGTGGTTCTGCTTTAGGTAATAAAATTTCTAAAGACCGCGATTATGATCGATCTTCTAAACATTGGAAGAAAAAACACCGTCGTCATCACTAATCAAATTTGATGAAACGACTCTAAGCACCTTCGGGTGCTTTTTTATTAGGATCAATAAATATTCATAACCTCTTACTTGCTCAGCATTTATCCATAAATTAATAGAAACCATACAAACAGACACAAAACTAACGTATCTCCTTTGGGGTTCTCCATAATTATCACGAAATTTTTTATTACATTTATCTCAAGATAAAAATACTGTCCTTCTCAGTAAAAGGACATGGAGCTGCAAGATGAAAATGAATATTTGGTTAGCTAGCGCATTAATTGCAACATCGTCTATGGTGACAGTTGCACATGCAGATAATGGTACTCGTGTTGCTGCAACCTCTGCGTTAGGTAGTGTTGTTGGTACAGCAATTGGTAAAAGCATGGGTGGCACAACAGGCGCAACAATTGGCGCTGCTTTAGGTGGTGCTGGTGGTGCAGCGGCAGCGAGTGACCGTCGAAATCGTACCGAAGCTGCCATTGGTGGTGCTTTAGGTGGTGGTGCTGGTTATACCGTCGGTAAAAATATGGGCGGTACCAACGGTGGTTACATCGGTGCTGCGGTAGGTGCTGCGGGTGGTTCAGCGCTAGGTCGTAAAGTTTCTGAAGATCGTAACTACGATGATCGATATGATCGTGGTAGCCGCTATGATCGAGATGATCGTAGATATGACGATGGTGACCGTCGTTACTATAGTAAAGGTGGCCATCATCGCCGTCATGACAATGGTTTACACCGCGGCTGGTACAAAAACCGCTAATACACATATGAATCAAAAGAGCACCTTCGGGTGCTTTTTTATTAAGAGGTAAAAGTTAATATCGAAAAAAAACGATATACATTAACCCTCATATATCGTAGTATTTCGATATACCCCTATTCGAGAATATCGCATGCGATCACTTCAAGATACCAAGTTTTCAATTTTGGAACTTGCCCCCATTCGTAATGATAAAACCATCGAATTTTCGTTACGTCATGCATTAGAGTTAGCACAACATGCAGAGACATTAGGTTATGAACGTTTCTGGCTTGCAGAACATCACAACATGGATGGAATTGCGAGTTCTGCTACAGCGGTCTTACTCGGTTTTATTGCAGCACATACACAGCATATTCGTTTAGGTTCCGGTGGCATTATGCTTCCGAACCATGCTCCTTTAGTTGTCGCAGAACAATTTGGAACACTTGCTACGTTATATCCAAACCGTATTGAACTTGGGTTAGGACGTGCTCCTGGTACAGATCAACTTACCATGCGAGCTTTACGTCGTGGTCATCAAGAAACAGAAGATCAGTTTCCAAGAGATGTTGTCGAAATCTTAAAGTATTTTGACGCCCCTCAGGCGGGACAAAAGATTATTGCAACGCCAGGGCAAAATACTCATGTTCCTGTTTGGTTACTTGGGTCTAGCCTTTTTAGTGCACAACTGGCGGCAAAACTTGGACTTCCCTACTCATTTGCCTCTCACTTTGCCCCACGTATGTTAGGTCAAGCAATTCAGCTCTATCGAGAGAACTTTGAGCCTTCTGAGTACTTAGATAAACCTTATGTTTCAATGGGTGTGCCTGTAGTTGTGGCAGATACAGATGAGGAAGCCCAGTTCTTAGCAACGAGTGCGTACCAACGTGTATTAGGTTTAATTCGTGGCGAAAGTTTAAAGCTTAAACCACCGGTTGAATCAATGCAGGGATTATGGAATACAGCAGAACAGCTTTCTGTTGAGAACTTCTATGCAATGGCACAAATTGGTTCTGTAGATACAGTTCGCTCTGGTTTACAAAAACTTTTAGCGACATACGATGTTGATGAATTTATTTTCACATGCGATGTATACGATACCGCTAAACGTTTAGAAAGCTTTGCACAACTAATGAACGTAAAAACAGAACTTTAAACTCCCTTCACATTCCCATACTTGAATTGATTTCGAGTATGGGATGACCATCTATCTGAAAAGACTTTACCCCGACTTCCTGCTTGGTTATTTATATTAAAACGATAAAAACATCATGATTTAAAAACCAAAAGGACTTTTGGAAAAATGAGTATTAATATTAAAAATAACACTTCAAAATCAGCAATTTTTCAAAATACCTCTCAAGATTTTGAAGACTTTACTGGTCAAGTGATTTCATCAACCTCAATTAAAGAATTTGATTTTTCACATTCATCTGTCGCGATTATTGGTACAAATCAAGATACCGTGACCCATCTTGAAAAAATCTGTCAACAAGCAAAATTTGTGACCGTATTTCAAATCACACCTCACTTTATTTTGCCTCATAGTCAAATGGGCACAAATAAGTTAATTACCCATCCTCTCATTATCAAAAACCGGAGATTATTTAACAATCGAGTAAAAAGTCTTTTGGCCTTACGTTTTCTTGATACTCAGGTGAGTGAAACATGGCTTAAGCGCCTTTTAACCCCCAATATGGCAACGGCTAAAAAGGTATTTTTTAAATCTGATAGTTATTATGCAGCACTCCAAAAATCCAACTGTAAATTACAAACTTGGCCCATTGTTAAAGTCAACCATAAGTCAATTCATAGTATGGACGGCATAGAACAACCTGTTGATATCATTATTAGAGCAACCGCATAAAAATAAAAAAGCATGGTTTTTAAGCCATGCTTTTTTATTTACTCATACTTTTGCAAATTCCCATGATCATCGTAATGCAAAATGACACGTTGTTTCTTTTGCAATTCACTTAAAATCTCGGAACTAACCGAAAATTGAGCAGCTAACAGTTCAACAGAACTATTAGGAGCCTTAGCTCTTCGGTCCTCACCACTAAACCTGATCCAGTTATAACTCGCCCATAAAATTAAAATGAGCGCGCTAATTCCAATGAGTAATGCTAAATGTAATAAGGTCTTAACTTCTGATATATGGTCAACCCAGACATAATCATAAATTAAATGTCCTTCAAAAACCCATAAAAACAGAGAAACCAGTGGAAACAATAACCACATCAAACAAAACCAACCAATGGTTTGTAATGTGTAGTTTGCCGTTTTATTCTTGACGTATTCTGGCTGGTCAATATATTCAGGGATATCTAAGGTTTCGATATCTTTATTTTCCTCTGGTTTCATGGGTTATCTCCACGGAAGCCTCGGTCTGGACTTACCCAGCGGGCACGTTTTTTAGTGTTAAATAAAGTCTTTGGTACTGCAACAACACTTGTAAACAAAGTCAGTAGCCAGAAAAATAACGGATACCAAATGACCCAAAAATAATTTCTAAAGAAGCGGCTACGATCATAGCGTTGATCAATCCACAGACTAACCAAAAACTGGATTAAACATGTGCCACCGAGTATTACACCATACCACTGTGGCATAAGCGTTTTGATCTGCCATTGCTGAGGCAACTCAATAAATAATCCGACAAAAAATAGCGTAAAAATCAGAATCATCACATAAGACCAGATAATACTGACTAGCGCCTCGATCATGACAGGCCACATTCTGCGGACACGCAGTTTGAACATTTGTGGAATATATTCTATAAGAACCTCTACCCCACCTTGAGCCCAACGAAGGCGTTGCTTCCATAACCCTTTAAATGTCTCAGGCATATAGATATAACAAAGCGCTTGTGGAATATACTGAATATCCCAATGGTCAAGCTGTAGTTTCCATGAAATATCAATATCTTCGGTAATTTTATCGTCTGACCAAAAACCGACTCGAACGAGTGCTGTTTTACGAAATGCTGCAATCACACCCGATACTGTAAAAATACGACCATATGTACGCTGTGCACGCTTGATCAAACCAATAATCGAAGAAAACTCACCAACCTGTAATTTTCCTAAAATACTAGATCGGTTTAAAATTCGTGGGTTCCCCGTTACAGCACCAATTCGCGGGAAGTTAATAAATGGCTGCATTAACCAAAGTACCGCATGCGGATGTAACAATGCATCACCATCGATACAAACAAGATATTCGTATTTACTAACCAATACGCCCGATCTTAAAGCTACGGCCTTACCCTGATTTTCTGCTAAGTGCACAACCCGAAGTCGTGAGTCTTGCGCTGACAATTCATCTAGAATTTCAGCTGTCCTGTCACTACTTCCATCATTAACGGCGATCACTTCAAAATTAGGATATTTGGTTTGCAGTGCATAACGAATTGTTTGGCGTACTTGAGCTTCTTCGTTAAAACACGGAATAATGATACTGCATCCTTCGCTGGTCGGTTCAGGAAGTGCTTGTTCACGGTATTCTCTTTTAAAGAAGAACCAAAGTCCTCCTACCATCCATGTCCAAGCCATCAGTAAGGGATATAAAAAGGCAAAAGCAAATAGAATATCAAGTAATACTCTCATTACTTTTTCCCCTCTACCAATTCAGCAAAAGGCTGATACATCACAGGACTAGCATTCAGACTAATCGGATTATATAAATATTGATGAACATCTTTTGATTTTTCAAAGTCATAGCCATCGATACCGAATTTCTGGATTCCGACTCGCTGAATCGAAAAAAGTCCTTGCTGTACTTCTTCCCAAGCCGTTTTTTGCGAGTTTTCTGGTAATTCTAAAGTCAGCATTATTCTTTGCTTATCATTTTCATCAAGTGTATTTAAAAGCATTAACAACTCATTAAATTGCTTTTTCTTGCCAATCACATCGAACTTCAAATTGACTAAATCATGTTGTAATAAAAGCGTTTTTATCAGCTCAGGTAGATTTTCCACATGATCTAAATCAGGTGTAAGCAATAAACTAAACTGCGCCTGATTACTCATATTTAAATAAGGTTTGACCGCTTTTTTATTCAATTGGGTCAGTTGTTCGAGCTGTTTTGATTGCTCAATACAACTGTTTTCTTGCACTGTTATTTTTTGCATTGCACAGTTTAAAGCTGTTCCTGCATTGAGCTGAACACCGCTTAAATTACTGTTAAAGCGTGCTATATCTTTAGCCAAATCTACTGTTAAAAATGGCTTATCTTTTTGAGGATAAGCTGGCAACTCTAATATTACCGATTGACCTGCCCGAGTTTGAGCCTGCCATAAACTACGGTTTAAAATATCTTGTTGAACTGGCATTTTATTTGTAGGGAAATAAGCAACATCATATTGCCCATCTCCGTTTTTATCTTCCAAAGGCTTTAAGATTAGAGCATTGTTTTTTAGGCTATATAGTTTTGATAACAACTGCCCTAGTTTTTCATCGGTCTGAGCATTTTGTTGAGCTGCTAATTGCTTTAAATCCATACTCACAAAATGACGAGGTTGCTTAAATAAATCTGACTCTTCGAAATTCAGAATATTTAACATACCTTCGGTGAGCTGTTCAGCTGTAGGGTTACCTATAACCAAGCTACGCTTAAAAGTTGAATCATTCACACGATTCATACCATCACGACCCAAACTGAAAGAAAACTCAAAGCCTGCTTGCTGTGCTAGTTTTTCCAGTTGCTCATTCACAGCGCCATAAGGCCAAATAATTGCTTTCGGATTAACACCGACTTCTTTTTTCAAAACGGCGTAGGATTTTTTCAAATCCTGCAAAATACGTTGTTGATATTCCGCATCGGTTTCATAACGTGATTGCGATTTTAAATAAGAATAAGAAGTTGCAGCCGGTTGCTCATTACCTTGAGGATTTGCCAATACACCATGATGTAAATCATCACTATGGCTTGCAAACTCGGCTAAGCCCGATACTTGCATTTCACGAACTTGAGCCCAGTTCACCAAGTTACCCTGCCCATAAGCTTCATAACCTGCCTGAGTATTGCCATTTAACCAACTGGTTGGAAGAGCAAAAACTGCTGGAATTTTATATTGCTTAAGTAAAGGAAATACTCGGCTATAACTACTCAAAGCACCATCATCGAAGGTAAGTAGAATAGAGTTATGAGGTAATTCTTTAGCTTGCTTACGAGCCTCTTCAATATCTTTCAGACGAATCGGTTTCCAATCAGACTGACTGAGCCAATCAAGAAATTGCGCCAGATTATTGGTCTGAATCGCATAAACATCACGGTCGCCTTCCTTTAGTACGTCATCTCGCACATCATGAAAAGTTAAAGAAACCGTATGATTTTTTGGTAGTTCAGTTTCAATGCGGGCATGAGAAAATTGTACGGGTAATAATGTTGAAGCAAACACACAGCTCAACATTTTTGACTTCATATTATTCATTAAAAACGCCCTTCAAATCCGAAAATACCGTAGGTATGTTGTTCATCATGACCATCGTATGGATGGTATTGCCAACCAATTCCATAATTAAGTTGCCAAGTCCGTGAGAGCTGCCATTGATGTTGATATTGCAAAGAATATGTTGGTCGAGCTGAGTAATCTGCTTGTTTATAAAGCCCGACACCAGCTTCAAAATGCTGTTTAAATGAGCGTTCGTATTCTCGCCAAGTGACCCAGTCATGACTTAAATTCAACTCAGCACTGTAGTGATTGCTTGGGCTAAAGTAAGCTGTCTGATCTTGGCTATTGCTACCATAAAACCCACGAACGGTTCCGTAGGTAATATGGTGAGGCGCATCAAATAATCGCTCGCGCCAAAAAGTAGAAAATTCTTGTTGTTTATTACCATCACTTATATCGGTTAAGCCATAACTCGCCCCAATTTGACGCGACTCATCTTTTTGCCATGTCAAAGCGGCACGGTAAGCCTGCCCATCCTCACCAGCGTCAATTGCCTGCAATGGAATATTAGCTTGACTGTCATATTGCAATTGATATTGCCAGTGATCGTTTAACCATTGCGACCAATCAAGACGAACTCCTGCTTGTCCACCATCCGTACTTTGCGAAAAAATTGCCGACAATGCCTTACGGTTCGCTTGCCACTCAGCACCGACGCCATAACGTTGGTCATGCACATCACCAAAACGATATTCTCCGAAACGGTCTTGATGCCAAGCAAATAGACGATAATTATCTTTAATCCACGGGCTATTAAGACGAGTTTCCATTTCGCGGTCTTTTAAACCATTTTGCCCACTCACAGAATCGCTATTCTCTGCTTTACTCTGCCCCCAAGTCGTTGAGTGCGAGATGGTTGCTCTATCACGATCATCCAACTCTTTTCGACTTTTAACTACGCCGCTATCTTCAGGATAATATTGCAAAAGAGTTTCTGTGCTTTTGCGCCACTCAGGAATATCCCCTAAAGCCTGAGCATTTTGCATCTGGTTAATTCGAGTATCTTTGGCAACTGGTGTTAAACCATTTAAACGAGCAATTGTTTGTTTAGACTGTAAAGGTTTATCTCTCCAGCGCTCAACACGAGCCAAATTATTAATTAAACCTTCGTTGGCAGGTGCAAGATCTACTTGTTTCTGGAAGTGTTTTTCAGATTGATCCAAATGATTTGCATAAGCTAAATGCATACCTTGTAAAGCAATATAATCATCACGATCAGGATGGCTTGATTTATCTACCCCTTTGGCTTGACTATATTTATACGTAGGAATTAGCCGATCAACATCACTTAAAAGTTGTTCAGCTTGTTTATATTTTTCTTGTTCAATATATGAGTAATACAGTCCAGTATATACCGTCATATCTGAATAGTTTTTTTCAGTAAGCAAGGTTTTAAAAGCAAGTTCAGCTTGTTGCGGCTGTCTTTCAGCCAAATAACTATCAGCGATCGCATGACGAATATAGGCAGGTAGTTTTTCTAAAGGTACATTTAATTTAGTAAATTGATCCAGGACCGTACGAGCACGTCCACGGAAATCTAACGCATATATATAGTCATAATGGAATCTTAAATAATTAGGATCTGACGGTTGAATCAAAGGCTGCATTTGCTCGCCTTGCTTCAACACAGCATCAAGTTCAGCAAAGCCTTCACTATCGGACATGCCTTCCCGATTTAAATATTTATAGCGAGCAATTGCGTTATTCACACGTTGAGAAAACTCACTGACTTGGAGCCAGTGTTGTAACGATTCTGTTTGTGCATTTTTATCGCTAGCAAGCAATAACTGCTGAGCCTTG